>JBMNLC010000001.1:0-411199 GCA_050952525.1 Clostridia bacterium
AAGCCGGTATTCCATTGAATGATCATTTCGTAAAACTCGTGGCCTGGTATGACAACGAATGGGGTTATTCCAACAAGGTTGTAGACCTGATCTGCCACATGGCGAAAGTGGATGCCCAATAATACCGGATGCACGAATCCCAGTTTTCCTGAATAAGGAGAGCTGGGATTTTTATTTTTCGACATCAGGAGAAGTGAAAAACCTCCTTTTGTACGAAGGATTCCCTTTTTTGTGCTATCTTTTTTTGCCTCGTCCATATATAATTTTGGTATATAGCTTTGATATATGGAGAGGGGGAAGCATGATGAACAATCGGGAACGGGAACATGCAACATTATCCTTTCAAAAGCCGGAGGGCAGAGGAGCCGTCCAGGAAACCTTCTATCCTTGGACGCTGACGGTGGAGAGATGGAAGGGGGAGGGACTGCCTGCCCCCTTGGTCGATTACCTCTTTACGGTGGAAGGGCGAGAGATCGGAGAGGAAGAGAGCTGTATCTGAATACCCTGATGGCGGACGGAGTATCCCGCTATGAAAGCTACCTGGGATTTGATATGGTGAAAAGGGTCACCTTCAACCTTCCCTTCAGCCATTTTGAGGTAAAGGATCTGGAAGAAACGGAGGACTACATCATCCGGCAGGATGGGGACGGATGGCAGAGAAAATACTATAAGAAGCGGGATCTGGTCGAGGAACACAGGCCCGTGGTCACCTCCCAGGAGGATTGGTATGCCCTGAAGGAGCACGCGAAAAGGGAATTGGAGAAATATTATACCGATGAGAATATCTTGAGGATCTACAGTCCTTTCCGCGAAGGCCATCAAAGGGGTGACTATTCCATCCGTCTGAACATTATGGGATTTTTTTGGACACCCAGAACCCTTTTTGGGATTGAACAGCATATGTTTGCCTTCTATGATTGTCCGGATATCATGCATGACATGAACGAGTTTATTCTCTGGATCTATCTGGACCGGCTGGGCAAGGTGCTGGACATTCTGCCCGCTGATGTCATATATATTCAGGAGGATTTGAGCGGAGTGAACGGGCCTATGCTGTCGGCCGACCACTTCAACGAGTTTGTCGGTGATTACTACAGACGCTTGGTTCCATTCCTGAAGAAGAAAGGGGTCCGTCACATTTTCGTGGATACCGACGGTGATTTCAATGCCCTGATTCCTCATTTCATGGATGCCGGCATAGAGGGCTTCCTGCCCATGGACGTTAATGCCGGGATGGATATCGTGGCCGTCCGTGAGATGTATCCCACATTGAAATTCATCGGTGGCTTTAACAAGCTGGAAATCGCCAAGGGAAGGGATGCCATCGATGCCGAATTTGAGCGTTTGATGCCGGTCATCCGCCAGGGAGGCTATATCCCGGGTTGTGACCATCAGGTGGCGCCGTCCACTTCCCTGGAGGATTATCGTTATTATATTCGTCGACTTAAGGAGGTTATGCATGAAGCCGAGCCGGGCGGGATGTGAAAAAATAAGGCAGGCATAAGAATATTTTAAATGTGGTGAAAAGAATGACAGGAAATGAACTGATTCTGACCTATGATGTCGGTACAACGGGAAATAAGTGTACCCTCTTTGACGGGACGGGGCGGGAAATCTGCGCCGAAACCGTTGCCTACAAGACCATCTACCCAAAGCCCGGATGGGCGGAGCAGGATCCGGAGGATTTCTGGAGAAGCGTGATCACCGGTACACGGGCTTTGCTGGAAAGAAGCGGTATAAGGCCTTCCTCTATAGCCCGTGATCGGTTTATGCGGCCATATGAATGGCTGTATTCCTGTAGACCGGGAGGGACGGGTCCTTTTCAATGATATCATCCATTCCGATGCCCGCAGCAGCAAGGAATGTGAGCAGATCCTGGAGGTCTTTGATGGAGATGCCTTCTTCAATATCACCGGTAACCGGGTGGATCCCCATTATACCTTTTCCAAAATCCTCTGGTTAAAGAACCATTACCCCGACATTTACAGAAACACGGCCTATTTCTTAAACAGCAAGGACTATATCGCCTATAAGCTGACGGGCAATCTTGGGATAACGGATTATTCCGACGCCTCTTTGACCTGTATGTTGGATATTCGAAAGAAAAACTGGGCGGAGGAACTGATCCGGGAATGGGTGTGGATATGGATAAGCTGCCCACCATTATGCGGTCGGTGGATATTGCCGGTACCCTTACCGGGGAAGCGGCTTCCCTCCTGGGTCTGCCGGAAGGTATCCCTGTAGCCGTAGGGGGTGGAGATGGAGCGTGTGCCACCAAGGGAGCGGGAGTTGTGGAAGAAGGCCTGGCTTACAACTATATCGGAAGCAGCTCCTGGATTGCCTTCCTCAATGACGGTCCTGTTCTGGATACCAGATTGTTTAATTTTTACCGACCTGGACGGAGAGCATTGCAATGTTTGTGGAACGGTGCAGAGTGCGGCCATTGCCTACGATTGGGTGGTGGAAAATATCGGAAAGTACGAAGTCGAAAAGCTGAAGCAGACCTCAGGAAAGATCCATGATGAAATCGAAGCCCTGGCCCGACAATCACCTATCGGCTCCCACGGTGTGTTTTTCTTACCCTATCTGATGGGGGAGAGATCCCCGATATGGGATGAGAATACCAAGGGTGGCTTTATCGGCGTTACTCTCTTTAATCAGCGGAGTGATCTGTTCCGGGCAGCTTATGAAGGGGTGGCCTATGCCCTTCGGAGCGTCATAGACTGTCTGGAGGAGAATGGACTGTTTATTCGGGACCTTACCCTTATCGGAGGCGGAGCAAAAAGTCCATTCTGGAATGAAGTGATTGGTCGATGTCTACAACAAACCCCTAAAGATCCATAAACATCCAGGTGAAGCCACTTCTCTGGGGACGGCTATTGCTGCCGGAGTTGCGGTAGTGCATCTTCGAGGATTTTCGGGCGGCGGCCCGCGTGATCCAATATAACCGGACATATACACCCGACCCGGCAAGGGTGGAGGCTTACGAAAAGTATTACCGGATATATCGGATGTTGTACCCGGCATTGAAGCCGGTTATATGACGAAATGGCCGCCCTGTAAAGCTTAACTACCGACAGTTGATTCCGGATCGTTGATGAAGATATAGCAAATCATATGGACGATAAGGATGACAGCGGCAGGCATAACCATGCTTGCCGCTATGAATTGTAAAGGATATAAGAGGTGAAATGACGGATGAGTTATGTATCGATACATGGAAAAACAGCTTTGGTCACCGGTGCAAGCCGGGGGATTGGAAAGACGATTGCACTGATGCTCGCCCGCGGAGGGTGTTCGTCTTGCTTTTGAACGGCCGTTCTGTGGAGCATCTTGAGCTTGTTCAAAGGGAAATAAAAGCCATGGGAGCTGAGGCTGTGCTCTGTCCAGGGGATCTGGCGGATCCTGCGATACCCCAAACAATTGTGGAGGAGACCGTGCGGCAGCTGGGAGGCCTGGATATTCTGATCAACAATGCCGGCATAGGGATTCCCAAGCCTCTTATGGATACAACAACTGAGGAATGGGATTATCATATGGCCATCAATGCGAGAGCCCCCTTCCTTTTGTGCCGGGAAGCCGTTCCCCATCTGAGGAAGTCCGACGGTGCCACCATTATCAATATCTCTTCTGTGGTAGGGAGAAAGGGCTATGTAAACCAAGGGGCTTATTCGGCTTCCAAACACGCCTTGATGGGCTTTACAAAGGTATTGGCTCAGGAGCTGTTCGAAGAGGATATCCGGGTGTATGTGCTGTCCCCGGGGGGTGTGGCCACGGAGATGGTGACACAGATGCGCCCCGACATCGATCCGGATAATCTGATCGATCCGGAAGACTTTGCCGAGATCGTTCGCTTTCTCCTTACCCACAGGAACAGTGCCGTGATTGATGAGATCAATGTCCGGCGTGCATCCAACAGTCCATGGAAGTAAGCGGGAAGGGTTGATGCGACGAAGAAACGAATCGAACCTAAGTTGAACGAGGCAGGAGAATTCCCTGCCGTACCGAATTAGTAATATAGACAGAGCCCGCATTTGGCAGGGCATCGATTATGGGGGGGTAAAAATATGGAGAAGTATCAGAGAACCAATTTCATTTCCATGGCAGCAGAAGGGGGTCTTTATCAGATCGCAGCTAAATTTTGGGACACTTCCACGGTTGTCCCGCTTTTTCTGGCGGCCTATGCCGGGAGCATGACGGTAGTAGGCCTGGCCTCCACCCTTTCCATGTGCGCCTCCGTCGTCATGGCCTTCCTGTTCGGCATGTATGCATGGCGCATCAAGGATCTGACACGCTTCCAATTCTATGTGCTGTTACTACGGGGACTGCCTTTTCTACTGGCACCTATCGTCATATGGACGCCGTCACCGTCCGTGGCGGTGATCGCTTTCCTGGTGATTTATACCATATTTAACGGGTCCACAGGAATCATCGGTGTTTCCTGGTGGGATATCATGGGGCGTACCATTCCCCAGGAAAATCGGGGACGGCTCATTGGTCTGCAGCAGATAGGGGCCGGTATCGGCGGTTTGGTGACCGGCGTTGCCATTAAAGCCATCCTGGGCAGCCAAAGGATCGGTGATCCACTGCGCTTTGGGATTCTTTTTGCCGGTGTAGGCTTATTCGGATTGCTTTCTGCTCTGGTCATGGCCCGGGTCAAGGACCCCCATCGAAAGCCGGGAGAGCCCACAGGATCCCCCCTGCGCTACATGGGGCAATTCAGAAAACTGCTGTCTGCCAATGCAGAGTATCGCCGCGCACTGCTTCTGCAGGCAGCTCATTACGTCCTGTTCTATACCATTCCTTACTTGATTGTATTTGAAAAAGAGCATTTCGCTTTGAATGACGGCCAGGTGTCCACCTTGGTGTTCCTTCAGATTATAGGAACCTTGCTGGGAGGACTGCTTTGGGGTGAGCTGAGCAAGCGAAGGGGCAATACCGGTGTGATTCGTGTTACCCTGACCGTTTCTTTGCTTCTCATGCTGACAGTTATCGGCTGCTCATTTATAAATAATCCGTTGGCTGCGCCCATGGGAATTCTCAGCGGGATTTCACTGGCTGCCGGTGCTTGTCAGATGGCATTCTTGTACAATCGCAATTATTTGATCGATATTACCGATGAGGAAAACAGGGCTGTCTATTTCGTAATGAATAGCACGCTGCTCTTTCCCTTTTCCTTTATATCTGTGATTTGCGGTGCGGTGGCTGATGCCTTTGGTTTTCGGCCGGTATTCATTTTGGGTGCTCTGGCCACCCTGGTATGCCTTGTTGTCTCCAAAGGACTGCTGTCGACGGATCAGCTGCCGGCCTGGCAGGAGGAACTTAAAAAACGGTATGCCCTTGTGGGGCAGCGGCTCCACGGTCAGAAAGGGAGTTTGGGCATGAATTAAAAGGGATGGCACTGCTGCGATCACAAACCCGTACCAAAAAGGGGTTCATATAGGATCCTGGAAAGCCCCCTCCGTTTCGGATCCATATGAACCCCTTGCCACAAATGGTAGGAAGTAATACGCATGATACACGACCGATCATCCAATATCAGGCCCGGTCCTTCCTGGGGATGATCGTTTTATGATTTTTTTTTGGTTATCCGGCCATAGAAAAGAAAAAGCACGACAGCGGCGAAAAATTCGCCCACCATCAGTAAAATTCCCCTGCTTTCCAGGGGTACATAGCCGGTGAAGACCGGTATGGCGTGACAGATGAACAGGAAAAGAACCTGTATTCCTGTCACCAGGAGGAATTTGGGTAGGAAAGCTTTGCTGTGAATCCAGGCTTCGTAATGATGTTGCATGTAGTAAACGCCCACGAGCCAGGCTATGCCGAAAAATGCGAAGCTGAATATGTCAATGGCTCTCCATGCCCATTTGTTCTGTACAAAATGCGTGCTGAGGAAGATCACAAAATCCCGCAGCACCAGCCAGTTCAGCAGTCCCAGGCTCATCGTGAAGACATTTACAATTCCGGCAGCGATTGAGGTTTTCAACTGTTGTCTCTTCTTTTGTTGAAGAGGATCGATTAAGGACATCCAATTCACTCCTGCGTCCACTCTTGCAGTGGCTTAAACATGGCTTTCATCTATTATATAGATGTATGGGCGAAGAAAAAGGTTGCATTTATTTTCGTGCCGGCATTCTGCAGGAGTCCATCCAAATACAAACCCCCGGATATTCATCCGGGGGTTCTATAGATCGGGAGGAGTCAGTCTATCAGAGAAGTCAGTCTTCGACAGTAATGGGTGCGCTGCTTTCCCAAAGGCCATGAATATTGCAGTAGCTTATCGCAATAATCGTACCTGATTTTTCTACCTTAATCTGGGTGAGACCAACGGGTGAGGTGAAGGCATCCCCCTCACCGTGGGCGGTGAAGTTGAAATCAGCGACTTCTACAGGGAATTTTCCTCCTTCAGGATGATAGAACACCTTGATCCATTTGATATGGTGCTCAAAGGTATTGGGATGGGCAATGGCATCCCCTATGGATACTTTGATATCTACGACGGTATCTGCCTTCACTTTATCGGCGCAGTGGATGACGGGTACATGCTTTTCGCCTTTCCAATCTCCAGTTTGGACCAAACCTGTTAAAACACTACTCATTTGCGTAAAACCTCCTTGTACAATATAGTTAGTTTTTCGACGTGCTGAAAAATCAACTTTAAGCTCTTTGACAACCACATAGGAATTCTGGTACCTTTTGTCTAAATTATTCTCGTAGTGGCAGGGGGCTTCGATCTACCTCCTTGGGAAGCTTAACTGTCCCGATTTAAAGAGTGTTGCCCCTCCCCTATGAGATGTTTCGAATGAGCACGTTGTGGATGCGTCTTGCTGCATGCCTCGAGTCACGAGCAAGGTTGAAACTCATAGGGAGCTGCGGGAAACCCTGCCAAATAATCAGAAAGTAGGGATTAACATGTTCTATGGTGGTATTGATGTAGCCAAGTATCGTCATGAGATTTGCATTGTGGATGAAAGCGGTAATGTAATCCTCCAAATTTTTGTGGATAATACTAGAAATGGCCTTGATAAACTCATTCATAACTTGAAGCGATTAGAAATCGAGGTGAGTAATGTTGAGTTTTGTTTGGAAGCTACCGGCCACTACTGGTTAAGTCTTTACTACCACCTTACAGAGTTGGGGTATAAAATCCATGTGATAAACCCTATCCAATCCGATGCTTTACGTAATTTCTATGTCCGTAAAACTAAAACAGATCGTAAGGATGCTCACCTTCTTGCAGACATCGTTCGTTTTGGTCATATTTCTGAAACCAAACTTGCTTCAGAAACTGTTCTTAAGCTGCAAAACCTATCCCGGCTTCGTTTCGAATTTGTCCGGCAAGTGGGTGGGCTGAAAAACAGGGTTCTAGGTATCCTTGATAGGATCTTTCCTGAATACCCGCAATGTTTTTCTAATGTTTTTATTAATACATCCCGGGAATTACTTAAGTCTTTTACTGCACCAGAAGACCTGGCTGAAGCAGATCTATCAGAGCTAACCGCTTTTTTAAATAAGCATTTTCGGGGTAGGTTGGGAGTTGATCGGGCAAAGCAGATACAAGCTCTGGCTAAAGGCACTTTTGGCATTAATATTGCGCTAGATACTTTTACTCTTGAACTTCGATTATTAGTCGAACAAATTGAATTTATCGAAGAACAAATCAGTGTTATAGAAGAAGCCATTGACCAAGTTATGGAGGAAATGCGGCCTAGTAAGGATACTGCTTATCGCCATGTTTTAGAGACTATCCCTGGTATTGGACCTGTTTTAGCTGCTTCAATTATTGGAGAAATTGGCGATATTAACCGCTTTCCTAATGCTAAGGCTCTTGTGGCTTATGCTGGTTTAGATGCAACTGTGCGCTCTTCCGGTCAGTTTGAGGGTACCCGTAATCGCATTTCAAAAAGGGGTTCTCCTGTCCTAAGGCATAGTATTTGGCTCGCTGCTGTTTCCGCTAGACGTTTCAATCCGGAAATGAAAGAGTTTTTTGAGAAAAAACGCAGTGAAGGAAAGCATACCTTGGTTGCAACAGGTGCCGTAGCTCGCCGTATGGTTCACTTGATATACTCTCTATGGAAAGATAACAGGCCTTTTGACCCTAACTATCAATGGTCACCCACAAACTCTCGTTAGTACCAGAATCTCTATGTGGTTGTCAAAGAACAATTAAATATTTGTTGACTTTTTATAGCACGTCTTTAAAATATGTATTATGTTTTGACGCTCTGTTATCATATATAACCATTCTGACGTGATTTAATCAGAAGAAATGATTTCATCTGACATGGAAAAAATGGACGAAGGGAAAGAAATGATATAAAATGGATAAGAAATCTTCATATGCTTATTTACCGGATCCACAGAAGAAGTGAAAGGAGTGAAGGGTATGATTGAAACAAAATGGCTTTTTGGTACCCAGGATATCAAAGAAGCCCTTGACATCCGTTATGATGTATTTGTACGGGAGCAGGGAGTTGCAGAGGAGCTGGAAAAGGATGAAATGGATGCCTATGCTCGACATATCCTTGTATATGATAATAATACACCTGTAGCCACAGGCCGTCTTTACCTTGATGGCAACCGGTTTATGATAGGAAGAATTGCTGTCCACAAGGATTTCAGAGGCAAGGGATACGGTGACCTGGTGGTACGGATGATGTTGCTCAAGGCCTTTGAACTGGGAGCTGATGAGGTGCACATCCACGCCCAGATGGGGGTGCGGGACTTTTATGAAAAGAGGGGTTTTACTGCTTACGGAGAGCCTTATATGGAAGCAGGCATTCTTCATATCAATATGAAAATCACCAAAGAGCAAGGGGAAGAGCTGTTCCGTTCCTGCTTCGGGAAATAACAGGGGAACGACCCATGTAGCATTGGGAATATAAATTACTTCGGATGGACAGGGCCGCCAATCCCTATCCAGGATCGCATTATATCATTTTATAACCATACATATCCTGCCGCATGGTGTCCGTTATGGCAGGGTTCTGAAGAAAAGAAGAAAGGGGATGTTTGTAGGTTGTTGCCAATAAGAAACATCGTTTTCTTTCTAATATTTATTGTAGGGGGGGATTCTGCTTCAAATATTTTTATCCAGGCAAGAAAGTAAGTGGGCAGGGCTTATATTGCCGATCATAACATTTATATTATCTTTGATTTTGTTTTAAATATAGTAGTGACAGAAAATGTTGGGCAAATGATTATCCTCATGATTACCACTTTTCTTTTGACCAATATACCAACGGTCATCTTGCTCGCTATCTATTTCAGTGTTAAGAAAAGAAAAGTACACGAGTGATCCCTTTTTATAGTGCTGTTTATTTAAAACGGTTCATACAATAAAGCCTTCCTATTGCCCAGCTTCTTTTATGTATACAGTTGAAACAGTGATGGACTCGCCATTAATTTGATCTGCTTCTTGATAGTAAACTTTTATTAGATCTCCTTTATGTAAAATCAACCATCCATTCCCGGTTGCGTCAATAATATCCGCATCCTTGACAACTATTCTTTGCTCTACCCCATTCTTATCTTTAATGGTACAGCTGATATTATAACCGCTTACTTCGGATTCTACAGAGATAACTGTACCTGTGATTGAGGGTTCACCATTTTTGCTCTGATTGCTCTCTAGAATATTAGCAAAAATTATATCGAATTGAATAGCTTCCTCGTATGGTATTTCATATGTAAATTTATCCACTTCTATGAAAAACATATTGCCGGCATGTATAAAAACCCTTTTATCCCCATTTTTCAAGCTTACTCTGATGACGTAATTCATACCTAAATAATCAGCAGGATCTAATTCTGTTTCAGAAAAATGCAGCGAAGTAAAATAGTCAACAATCATAGATATTTGATCTTTGTCGGTTGTATTGACTTCAGGATAAATAGAAGGTGAAGAAGAAATATTGATGTGTTGGATCTCATCCTTGGTAAGGTCTAAATTGTTGTTTTTTTTTATCGGAATGTATGTTGCTTGATCCACATGATGAAAAGAGGCATAAAGCAATGAACAGCATTCCAACAATGAATAACTTTTTTATGATACTCATTTCGCACCTCCATGAAATAAGCTTTTGCCAGGTATTTAGAAACCGCTTATCCAAAGATGTCTTTACTTAATAGATGCAGGATTTAAATGCATTGTTCCATAAAAAAGCTTTGAAATATATTTTTTTTAGGACAGCTGATTCATAAAAAGTCGCAAAGGGGAAGCCACAGTAAAGAAGGAGCCTGTGACTTCCCCTTTGATATAGCTGCCTAGGAATAGACATAGGACTGGAAGGTATAGGGATAGGCCTATTGAATGACACCGCAGGCCAGGCGCTTTCCGGCATCGCCGGCGGGCTGGGTCCGGTAATCGTCGGGATTTTGATGAATGATGACGGCCTTTCCGATGACCTCCTCCACCTTGAAAGTGCCGGTAATAAACTGCATTTCAGCTATGCCATTGTGGGAAAACAGCACCGGCAAATCCCCCGCATGGTTTCCGTGGGGCTGGTTGGTAGGATTCCAATGCTCACCGGCAGCCTGGAAGGGGTCTTCCGGATCGCCCACATCACAGCTGCCGTTTTCGTGGATATGGAAACCATGGGGACCGATGGGATCTTCACCGTCGGTGGCCGGCTGATAAGGGGGAAGGCCTGTGATGTAGGCATAGACACAGGTGCCCCGGGGAACATCCCAGAACCAGACAACACCCGAAATCTGTGGAGCCAGGGGTCCGCCCTTTATATAGGCCACGGCGACCCTCCTGTTCCATGGATGGACTGTATCAGCATATGGTTGGGGATAATAGGCCCAATTTCCCTGTCCCGGTGCCGGATTGACGGCTGGCGTTCCATAGTCCTGCGGAGGGCTGGATCTCTGCATGACAATCACTCCCGTATAAGGATTCATATCATTGTCTCGTATATCATATGATATAGAGCTGAGGATGGTTCCTCTTCCATTTCATGGGACAGCATAGTATAATGATTTTAGACAGAAAATAAGAAGGGGGAGTAACAATGTCATTCAAAGTTGCTTTTATCGGTGCCGGAAGTATCGGCTTTACCCGAAAGCTGCTGCAGGATCTCCTGTCCGTGAAGGAATTTGAGGATATCCAGATTGCCTTTACGGATATCAATCCGCGGAATCTGGACATGGTCACCCAGTTGTGTCAGAGGGATATTGATACGAACGGCTTGAAGATCAAGATATTTGCCACTACTGACCGCAGGGAGGCCTTGAAGGATGCCAAGTATGTTTTCAATGTTGTCCGTATTGGCGGCTTGGACGCCTTCAAGCTGGATGTGGAAATCCCCTTGAAATACGGGATCGACCAGTGTGTGGGGGATACCCTCTGTGCCGGCGGAATCATGTATGGGCAAAGGGGGATTCCTGCTGTTCTGGAGTTCTGTAAGGATATCCGGGAAGTCAGCACTCCCGACTGTATTATGCTCAATTATGCCAATCCCAATGCCATGCTTACATGGGCATGTAACAAATACGGAGGGGTTAAGACCATCGGTCTGTGCCACGGAGTTCAGGGGGGCCACAAGCAGATTGCGGAAGTATTGGGCCTGGACATGAAGGAAGTGGATATCATCTGCGCCGGGATTAACCACCAAACCTGGTATATACAGGTCAAGCACAAGGGAGAGGATATGACGGGCAAGCTGCTGGAAGCCTTTGAAAAACACCACGTATACAGCAAGACCGAAAAGGTTCGGATCGATATGCTGAGGCGCTTTGGCTATTACAGCACAGAATCCAACGGCCATCTCAGTGAGTATGTTCCCTGGTATCGGAAACGCCCCGAAGAGATCAAGGATTGGATTGATCTGGGCAGCTGGATCAATGGTGAAACGGGCGGTTATCTACGGGTTTGTACCGAAGGAAGGGATTGGTTTGAGACGGATTTCCCCAATTGGCTGAAGGAACCCCCCTTGAAATTTGGTCCTGATCAACGGGGACAGGAGCATGGCTCCTACATCATCGAGGGACTGGAAACCGGTCGTGTCTACCGGGGTCATTTTAATGTGGTAAACAATGGTACCATCAGCAATCTTCCCGATGATGCCATCGTAGAGGTGCCCGGATATGTGGACGCCAACGGCATCAATATTCCCAGGGTAGGGGATTTGCCCTTGGGCTGTGCAGCCATATGCAATGCCAGCATTACAGTGCAGCGGATGGCTGTGGAAGCAGCCGTTCATGGAGATGATATGCTGCTCAGGCAGGCAATGATGATGGATCCCTTGACCGGTGCGGTATGCAATCCGCCCGAGATCTGGCAGATGGTGGATGAATTCCTGGTAGCCCAGGAGCAATGGCTGCCCCAGTATGGAGAGACCATCGCCAAGGCGAAGGAGCGATTGGCTTCCGGTAATCTCATTCCCACCAAGGATTATGCCGGTGCAGCCCGTTTGCCTGTAAAAACAGTGGAAGAGATGAAGCAGGACAGGGAGGCCGCTACCAGAAATGCTGCCGCAGCGGATAAGGCAATGAAACGGCCTGCGGCGGTGGAATAATCCTAAGCTCTTATGTCCGGATGGATAGCATGCTCATGAAAGGGGATGGCGGATATGCCTGATATGTTGGTGAGATTATATGATTTGCCCGATTCTAGACCGATTATGGAGGAGATGAGGAAGGTCGGTATCGAAATTCGCCATCCCATTCCTCCTGAAAAGCATATTGTGCTGGACTGGGTCCGCAGGGAATTCAGCGAGGGATGGGCCAGTGAGTGTGGAGTCTCCTTTATCCATCAGCCCGTAGCCTGTTTCATTGCCCTTGAAAGGGGTAAAATTGTAGGTTTTGCCTGCTACGAAGCCACCTGCAGGAACTTTTTCGGCCCTATGGGCGTCAAGGAATCCTGTCGGGGGCGGGGAATTGGCAAAGCCCTACTGCTGGCATCCATGGAGGCCATGAAGGCTATGGGTTACGCGTATGCCATCATCGGAGGGGCAGGCCCGGTATCCTTCTATCAAAAAAGCGTGGGAGCTGTGGCGATTGATGGCTCGGTTCCCGGGATCTATCGAGGGATGCTGACCCAACAAGAATGATATGAAGGCAGGTATCATAGGATGAAGCACAGGGAATATCAATGGCAGACGATGGACGGCCTTTTTCTCCATGGCCGGGAATGGCGGTCCGAAGGGCCTGTCAAGGGCCTCATCGGCCTCATTCACGGTCTGGGGGAACATAGCGGCCGCTACGGTCACTTGGCTGCTTATTTAACAGAAAAGGGCTATGCAATCCTTAGCTTTGACCTCCGAGGTCACGGGAAATCCCAGGGCATCCGGGGATATACGCCTTCCTATGAAGCCTTGATGCAGGACATCGATGTTTTCATGGATCAGGCTTCCCGCTTGTTCCCTCAAGTCCCTCTTTTCTTCTACGGTCACAGCCTGGGGGGAAATTTGGTGCTGAACTATATTTTGCGCCGCCAGCCCGCCATTAGGGGAGGAGTGGCTACGGGACCCGCTTTGAGGCTGGGCTTTCCGCCCCCAACCTGGAAAATCTTCCTGGGGCGGCTGATGAGGCATCTGTGGCCTACTTTAAAGCTTCATAATGGTCTTCCTTCGGATAATCTCCATCATAACACAAGTGCCGGGGAAGTATTAGAAAGAGATCCTTTAAATCATGATTTTATCACGCCTCCATTGGGAATCGGTATGACGGAGGCCGGTATGTGGGCCCTTGATCACGCCCATGATTGTAGCGTTCCTCTTTTGTTGATGCACGGCGGTGCCGATCGGATTACATCCCCGGAGGCCACCCGGGAGTTTGCCGAGAAGGTTTCCTGTGAATGCACCTTAAAAATATGGGATCATCTCTATCATGAGATCCATAACGAGCCTCAAAAGGAAATGGTTTTTGATTTTCTGGTCAACTGGCTGGACAGCCGGCTTCCGGAAGGATAAGTCCAAGGGGGAAGTAGCCATGGAAAGAATGGTTATAATGATTCTTTCCATGGGAATTCCCCTCTTTTTTTGATATGATAAATTGTGTATATGCCAACGGTCTTCTTGACCGATGGCAATCTCAACAATACAGTATTGGTATCATCTCGGATGAAAGGAGTGGGAAAAATGGCAAAGATTCTATACAACACAGAGGTGATTATCCCATAAAATCTATATGGTTCAGAAGCGAAAGCAGGGTTCATCCTCCCTTTCTGTTTATAGGAAATGGTCCGGAGGTCTTTTTGCTGTGCTTCTGATGTCTTTTGCTTAACCATCATCCGAACAATATGTGATAGTCGGTTTGGAACACGATGGCTTATCGTGTTTTTTATTTTTAAAATCCCGTGGATGGTTAGCTTTCCACGGGATTTTTGTGCCCATCGGGGGAATATGACAGAAGGAGGTGACAAGATGAAAACGTTCAGGGATACATTTCGTTATAACGAAAAAGATAGGGAGGTTTTCATCTGTGGCTTACAAAAACGGAAAGGATGTTTTACCTGCTAGATTGCTGAAGGAGCTACAGGAGTATATCCAGGGCGACATCATTTATATTCCCAAGAAGGAAAAGAGAAGGGCTGGCTGGGGAGAGGTCAATGGAACCCGGCAGTTGATAGAAAGGCGGAACTGGGAAATTTACCACCGATACCGGGATGGATGTGGCATTGACACCCTGGTTGATCTATATCATCTTTCTGAAGACAGCATTCGCAGGATTATATCCAAGGCCAGGCAGAGGATGCAGGGCTGAGGTGGATGAACAGCTGCCGTGAAATGGCCGGTAGGACATGAATTGGCTTCCTACCGGCTGTCCACCGGCAGAAAGCCAAAAAATCCAAGCGCCAATTTGCTCCTTGTTCCGAGAAGGCGATTCATGTTACAATCATGGGGATGGAGACGTAGGGAGAGGAGCAGATCGAATGAAATCTACGATTGATTGCGTCTATTGTTATCTGAAGCAGGCCGTTTCCTGCATGACTATAAATGGGATTGATGAAAAGGAACAGCACAGGGTAGTCTATCGCTTGATGGATGAGATAAAGGAATTGAATCCTGAGGATACACCTGCATTGAATTCTACAAAAGTATTGTTAAAGACCTATGAAATGATCGGGATCGACGACCCATATGATCAGGCAAAGAAAAGCTCGAACGACCTGGCTTTGGATTTATATCCAAAGGTGAAGGAGGTCCTTTCAGACTCCCAGGATCGCCTGCTGGACGCTTTGAAGATTTCCGTAGCGGGCAATGTCATTGATCTGGGGATCAGCCGGACTTTTGATATTGAAGGGAGCTTAAGGCACAGCCTAAAGGACGGATTTTCCATTAACCATTACGGCCGGTTCAGGGAGATGCTGGATGAGACAGACCAAGTATTATTCTTGGGAGACAATGCCGGAGAGATTGTATTTGACAAGATCCTGGTGGAGGAACTGTGCGCACTGGGAAAACAGGTGCTTTATGTGGTGAAGGATGGACCCATCCTAAATGACAGTACCATGGAAGATGCATGCTATACGGGAATGGATCAGATCGCCAGGGTGATCACCACGGGCTCCCGCTATTTGGGGGTCAATCCGGATGATGCATCGGAAGAATTCCTGAAGGAGATGAAGGAAGCTTCACTGGTGATTGCCAAGGGACAGGCCAATTTCGAATCCTTGGAGGCTGAAGCCTTGGCTGCGGGCAAAACCTTTTTTCTTCTGAAGATTAAATGCGAGAGCGTAGGAAAGGTGGCAGAAGCTCCCCTTGGGGACGTGGTATTCCTGCACCGGCAATAATTCCCCTAGAGGTGTCGCAGAAAGAGTTCAGGATGGTCAAGGAAGGCCTTGGTGAGCTGGACATGCTCCAGCTCCTCATAGGGAACTTCTTGGGGAGGGATGGTCTCAAAGCTCAGAATGGTTGCGCCGGGAAAGGCCATCAGAATGGGAGAATGGGTGGCAATAATAAACTGGCAGTCCTGTTCCACCATCTCTCTGATGAGGGAGATGAGGGAGAGCTGTCGCATGGGGGAAAGAGGGGCTTCCGGTTCATCCATCAAATACAGGCCTTTTGGCACAATGCGGGAATGAAAAAGCTCCAGGAAGCTTTCACCGTGGGAATGGGCATCCAGATCCTCACCGTATTTTTCCTCCATCTCTGCCAGGGATCTTAAATAGGGCATCTTGGCCAGGGAACGGGCATAGGAGGATCGTCCTTCATATTCCTCATCAAGCTCCCGGAGCCTTGCCAACAATTCCGAACGCATGGAGGAGAGACGTCTTGTAAAATTAAAAAAATCTTCCGCGCGCAGAAAAAAGCCACGGTGGCTTTTATGCTGCCATGCTAATCGAAGGAATTTGGACAGATTGCGGACTTTTGCCAGGGTAGGGTCCTCCCGGGCGTCTTCATGGCCGATGGTGGGAAAACCGATGGTAACGGCGATGGCTTCCAAAATAGTGGATTTTCCGGTTCCGTTTTCCCCTACGAAAAAGGTAACGGGGCTGCGAAAGGAAAGGGACGTCAGGCCCTGTATAAGGGGAAGACAAAAGGGGTATTCATCCTGCATACCCGGTCTTTTTTTTATTTCCACAGATCGTAAATGGAGCATTTCAATCCACCTCTTTTCCTTCCTGATTATATCCCCATCTTTCACAACTGTCAATTTTGCTCTTTGCCGGAGCTTGCGTAACCTTTTTTCTATGTGATAAGATTATGATAAAAATATATGACACAGCAATATTGAGGGGGTCGTTCCCATGATGGGATCCATAAGAAAATATCTTCGTGAATATAAGCATTTGGCCCTTGCTTCCTATTATTTCATTGTGCAGATCCTCTATTATTACACGGAAGCCAAGGTGGTGCCCAGGTATTCCATGGAGAGCCGGCTGGATGCCTATATTCCCTTTATAAAGTATTTTATTGTTCCCTATCTTTTCTGGTTTGTCTACATGGCCATTGGCTTTCTCTATCTGGGGATCAAATCAAAACCGGAGTTTTTTCGAATGTGCCTCTTTATGTTCAGCGGGATGACCATTTGCTATATCCTGTATATGATCTTTCCAAACGGACAAAGGCTGCGGCCCGTCATTACCGAAACGGATGTGTTTTCCCGGGCTATTCAAAGGATATACGAGACGGATACCCCTACTAATGTAGCGCCCAGTATCCATGTGTATAACTCCCTGGCGGTCCATATCGGGCTGCTTCATTACAAGCCCTTTCGAAAGAACAAGTGGGCCCGGTGGTCCTCCTTTGTTTGCATGGTTCTCATTATCCTTTCTACGGTGTTTATCAAGCAGCATGCCATTTTGGATGTATTCTGGAGCTTTGTCCTGGCTTTTCCCCTTTATCTGGTGGTATACAAGCTCATACCGGTGATGAAGGCTTCCACAGACCTGCCTCAACAGATGAAAAACACCATATTCAAGTGAAAAGCCTTGTTGGGAAAGGCACTGGACGAGGCCTATTTCATAGCCCCGGAGGATGAAGATGAGGGGAGAAATCAAAGCTTTCTCCTCTTTTTTTGTTTTCGGCAGGTCCATTCCTGTCCATGCTTCAAAGGGCTGGAAGGCATAGGAGCTTTATGGAATGGACAAGCTACAATAGAGCATTGAGCAGTTCGGACTTCATCCATGTTATTCCAATCTGTGATGGACGCAGGGCGCAAACCGTGCTAAAATATTCCTATGCAAGCGAACATGGGGGTGAAAGAATGCTGTCAAAAGAAATCATTCAGGAAATCCTGACAAAAGCCCTGTCAACGGGCGGTGATTTTGCAGAGGTATTTGTAGAGGATACGGTACGTAACAGCTTGAATATGATCAATGGGAAAATGGAGAATGCCGTATCCGGAAGGGATTTTGGTGTCGGAATTCGAATCTTTCAGGGTTTTCGCAGTGTATATGCCTATACCAGCGATCCATCCCGTTTAGCCCTGTTGGAAACGGCCGAAAAAGCGGCCTATGCCTTGAAAAATGCCAATAAGACGGACCCGTTGGATCTGGTGGAGGGGATCAGCCGAAACATTCATCCCATCCTTCAGGTACCGTCCGGCATCAGCAATTTAAAAAAGGTGGGGATCATGAAGAAGGCCCATGGGGCGGCAAAAGCCTACAGTCCGGAAATTGTCCAGGTGACGGTGGGCTATGGGGATCTGGACCAAAGGGTACAGATTGCCAACAGCGAAGGCTTATTCACCGAGGATCGCAGGGTGCGGACCCGTTTGTTTATTCAGTCCGTTGCCAGTGACGGAAATGAGAACCAGACGGGATTTGAAGGCCCGGGAGCGATGAAGGGCTTTGAACTGTTTGAAGAGATCGATCCGGAATACTTCGGAAGGGAAGCCAGCCGTACTGCAGTGACCATGCTTCATGCGCCCCTCTGTCCTGCTGGGAAGATGACGGTAGCCATCGATAACGGCTTTGGCGGAGTGATTTTCCATGAAGCCTGCGGTCATGCCCTGGAGGCTTCATCGGTGGCCAAGGGCAACTCGGTTTTTGCCGGCAAGCTGGGTCAGCAGATCGCATCGGAAAAGGTGACGGCGGTGGATGACGGAACCATTCCCAATGCCTGGGGATCCATCAACATCGACGATGAAGGCATACCTGCCCGGAAGAAAATCCTGATTGAAAAGGGAATTTTGAAAGGCTATATGATCGACCGTCTGAACGGAAGACGGATGGGGATGGAGCCCACGGGAAGCGGCCGCAGACAGTCCTACAAGTATGCACTCACTTCCCGGATGACCAATACTTATATAGCTGCCGGGGAGGATGAGGATGAAGCCATCATTGCTTCGATTAACCATGGATTGTATGCCAAAAAGATGGGGGGAGGATCTGTGAATCCTGTGACCGGAGAGTTCAATTTCGCAGTAGCGGAAGGCTATCTGGTGAAGAACGGGAAGATCGACCATCCAGTCCGGGGGGCTACCCTCATCGGAAAGGGCTCGGAAATATTAATGAACATTGATATGGTAGGGAAAAACCTGAAGCTGGGCCAGGGCATGTGCGGTGCGGCCAGCGGAAGCATTCCTACCAATGTAGGGCAGCCTATGATCCGTGTGTCCGAAATCACAGTAGGTGGAAGGTAAGGAGGGGAATGGGCATGACATTGAATGAATTCAAAGAGAAACTGTTTGAAAGGGCTTCGCAGGAAGGCTTTGAGGAATACGAAATCTACTATGTGGATGGGGAAAGCTTTGCCGTTGCTGTCTATAACAAGGAGATTGACAAATATGATGTCAACACCACCCTGGGTCTGAGCTTTCGGGGCAAATACCAGGGGAAAATGGGATATGCCTATACGGAAGTGTTGGATGATGAGGCAGTGGAGTTACTCATCAAAAATGCAAAGGCCAATGCGGTCCTGATTGAGAATGAGGATGAGGAGGTCATCTACGGGGAGCAGGATCACTATGCCCAATTGGATGGCTTCAACCCGGAGCTTTCCCAGGTGGACGCCGAAGAAGTCATCCGTCTGACCCTGGATATGGAGGAAAAGGCCCTGGCTCGAAGTGATAAGGTGAAGACCGTGCAGTATTGTGACGCGGAGTTGGTGGCAGGCAACTCCAGAATTATCAATTCCAAGGGTTTGGATGTATCCTACCGATCCAACTATATGTATGGATTTTTGGTTCCCGTTGTCCAGGAGGGAGATCGAAGGAATACAGCCGTAGCCTTTAAGGGGACCAAGCGCTTTGAGGAGTTCCGATCCGAGGATCTGGCTCGGGAGGCGGTGGATGATGCCCTGGCTCATTTGGGGGGAGAACCCGTTGAATCGGGGAAATATAGAATTGCCCTCCGCAACAGTGCGGCAGCCCAGCTCCTCTCCACCTTTGCAGGGATCTTCAGTGCCGACAATGTGCAGAAGGGGATGTCCCTCTTAAAAGGCAAGGTGGGAACCACCATTGCTTCCCCGAAGGTGACCATCCTGGATGATCCTCTGCTGAAGGACGGTGCCTGCTCCAGACCCTTTGATGCCGAGGGGGTTGCCAGCTATACCAAGGATGTCATTAAGGAAGGGGTTTTGCAGACCCTGCTGCATAATCTGAAGACGGCCTTAAAGGATGGGGTGAAATCCACAGGAAATGCATCCAGAGCTTCCTTTAAATCTCCCGTCAATGTATCGCCCAGCAATTTTTACATTCAGCCGGGAGAGCAGGGCTTTGACGAATTATTGGCGGAGCTCGGGGATGGGCTTTTGATCACTGATCTTCAGGGTACCCACTCCGGAGCCAATCCGGTTTCAGGGGACTTTTCCCTGGCGGCTAAGGGGTTCCTGGTAGAGAAGGGCAAAATCCAAAGGCCGGTGGAGCAGATCACGGTGGCAGGAAATTTCTATAAGGTGCTGGAAGAGATCGAAGCGGTAGCTTCCGACCTGAAGTTTGGATTGCCTTCAGGCAGCGGCTGCTGTGGAAGTCCCACCCTCTTGATCAAGGAGCTTTCCGTCGCCGGGAAATAGTCCCTTCGGTCCTGGGCGACGGGTTCCGGGATGGGAATCCACCGTGACAGGCTGCCGGGACCGGCAGTCAGGAAATGAATGAAGTGTAATCAGGAGGACTGAATCATGAATCATACATTTTATCAAAGAAATCGTCAGGAGATCATTAGGCAAATGGAGGAGGACTCCATTCTCGTGCTGTTTGCAGGGAAAGCCCCTCGAAAAACGGCGGATGAGTATTACAGGTTTACACCCAACCGGAATTTCCTGTATATGACCGGAATTGATGAAGATTCCATCATCCTAATGATCGAAAAGACGGGAAGCAAAACGCAGGAAACCTTGTTTATACAAAAGGCGGATCCCGTCCTGGAAAAGTGGGTGGGTAAGCGGATCGACGGAGAGGAGGCAAAGAAGCTTTCCGGGATCGAATCCATCCGATATCTGGAGGAGTTTGAAAATACCTTTACGAAAGCCTGCTTCAACCATCCCCGTAGAATCCTGTATCTTGACCTGGAACGAATGGAATGGGATGAGCCTTATTCAAAGGGGCAGGCATTTGCCATGGAAGTGCGGAAGCGGTTTCCCCATCTCCAGATCCGGAATATCTACCACTCCATTTGTCAATTACGGACCATTAAGTCGCCGGAGGAAATCGAGAAGATCCGGAAGGCCATACAGATTACGGCAGCGGGGATCGAAAGCCTGATGAAACATGCCCGCCCCGACATGATGGAATATGAATTGGAGGCCCATTTTGATTACACCATCAAAAGCCTGGGGGCAAAGGACTTTGCATTTACGACCATCGCAGCGTCGGGTAAGAATGGGACCATCCTTCACTATAGTGAGAACAATCAGCTGATTGAGCCGGGCAGCTTGATTCTATTCGATCTGGGTGCTCAGTATGACTATTATAGCGCGGACATCAGCCGAACTTTCCCGGTCTCGGGTAAATTTTCAAAGAGGCAGAAGAAGATTTACGAGATTGTGTTAAAGGCCCAGTCGGCAGTGATTGATGCCATCAAACCGGGCGTTCCCTACCGCCGGCTGAATGAGATCACCATAGAAACCTACTCCGAGGAATGCAGGAGGATAGGCCTGATCCGGGAGGACAGCGAGATCTCCTGCTATTACTACCATAATGTCAGCCATTTTCTTGGCTTGGATACCCATGATGTGGGCATCAGGGATACGGAACTGAAGCCGGGAATGGTCATCACCGTAGAGCCCGGATTATATATTGAGGAGGAAGGAATCGGCATCCGTATCGAGGATGATGTGCTGGTTACCGAAAACGGATGTGAAGTCCTTTCGAAGGATATCATCAAAACCGTAGAAGAGATTGAAGCCTTTATGAATACATGATGGAAGAACGTTGTCTGGCTGCAGAAGGGATGTGGCAGGAGTATGTTTATAGCGGTTCAGGTCTGCCCTGCAGTGGATCGGGAAGATGGGGGGTAAAGCCATGACAGGTATATCTTCATCGTCCCATGTGCCCATTTTATATGAAGACAATCATTTGCTGGTGGTGGAGAAACCTGTCAACATCCCCTCCCAGGGGGATGCATCGGGGGACATGGATCTCCTTACTCTCCTGAAGGAGGATCTCCGGCTGCGATACCGGAAAAAAGGCAATGTGTACCTGGGATTGGTGCACCGACTGGACCGGCCGGTAGGAGGGCTGATGGTCTTTGCCAAAACCTCCAAAGGGGCTTCCCGTTTATCGGAGCAGGTGAGGAACAGGACCTTTCAAAAAACCTATCTGGCAGTGGTCCACGGGCAACCGGCTCCTTCGGCGGGACGGCTGGAACATTATCTGCTGAAGGATAGGCGGCGGAACATGGTACGGGTGGTGCCGCACAGCCATCCCAAAGGGAAAAAAGCCATATTGGATTACAGTTCCTTGGAAAGCAGAAATGGCTTTACCCTTGTCCGTATCGGGCTGCAAACAGGACGCTCTCATCAGATCAGGGTACAATTCGCCACGATCGGCCATCCCTTGTATGGGGATCAGAAATACGGGGCCCATGTCAATCAACCCGGGCAGCAGATTGCCCTGTGGTCGTCAGAGCTTCGCCTGATACATCCTACGCGGAAGGAAGGGATGCATTTTACCAGTATACCCTCTTCCCAAGCTCCATGGAACTTGTTTTCATACCAGGGTGCGTTTTCCTTTCCTGAGGGGACGGATTAACTACCGTCCTTCCCTGGCTTCCTTGATGGAATCCTGCAATACGATATATAGCTATGGAATGTTTTAGTGCAGTCCGGTTCAATGGGTTCGGATCAAGAGGATGCATATAGGATGCATCCTTTTTTACTGGACAAAATTAAATTTGGAATTTAATAATTTAATAAAAACCAAAATAAAATATAAAAAAATTAATTTTAATGTTGACGAATTTAATGATCGACGTATAATGGAATTGAAAGGAAATTTTGAACACGGAATGGAGGAAGAAAAATTGGCATATCCTGTCATAACCAGGTGTTCCGTATGTGAGGAAGCCTTGGAGATTACCCGGCTCGAATGCCGGCGGTGCAGGACAAAATACGAAGGGCATTTTAAGCTGGATAAATTCAGCTACCTCACACCGAAACAGAAGTTTTTCATAGAGATATTCTTAAAATGCAGAGGCAATATCAAGGAGGTGGAGAAGGAACTGAATATCTCCTATCCCACGGTGCGGAGCAAGCTGGATGATGTCATACGAAGCCTGGGATATGAGGTCACTGCCGTCGACAGCCCTCAGATGAACCGGAAGGAGATTCTGGATAAGCTGAGCAAGGGAGAGATCACATCAGACGAGGCCATCCGGATGCTGAAGGGATGAGCCATGAGTTCGAGGAACCCAAGGAGTAGTTTATTTAATTTATTAAGGAAAGGAAGATGGGCATGAAGGAAGAAATCAAAAAGATTCTCAAAATGGTGGAGGAGCAGAAGATCACTGCAGAAGAGGGGGAAAAGCTTTTGGAGGCGCTGCAGCCGGAGAGAAGCACTGAAATGCTGGCTGAAGAAGGAAGACCTTCCCCAAAATTTCTAAAGATTCGGGTAAACGAAGATGGACAGACCAAGGTAAAGGTCAATATCCCCATCGCATTGGTGGATGTTGGACTGAAGATCGCTTCCAAGATCGGTCCCCAGTATGCAGAAGAGCTGAAGGGCTTAAAGGACGTTGATTTCGAGGAGCTGGCCAGAGCCATCAAGGAAGGAATCCGGGGAAAGCTGGTGGATATACAGGATGGGGATGAGTCGGTGGAAATCTATGCAGAGTAAAGGTGCAAGCAGCGGTTGAATTTGCGGTTATTTTCCCGATTCAACCACGGTTCCATTGTTTTTTTGTCTGAAGCAAATGGTACTTTGAACGCAGCATTTATCTGCCGGCTGGCGGACCGATGAATGCTTCGGAGGTGTAGAAATGACCAATCTGGAAATTCTGGAGGCTTTGGAGAGGGGAGACATTTCTGCCAAAAAGGCTGCATCCCTTCTAAAGAAAAATCAAAGATCCCGGCGAGGAGGAGGGCGGATCATGAGGCTGAAGATCAGGGATGGGGAACAGCGTCTCCATATCCCCCTCCCCCTCTTTCTCGTGTACGGAGCTTACGTGCTGGGGAAGGCCACTTTGAAGATCGGAGCCTATTTTGATAAAGGGGAGGGAACGATCAGGACAATCTCCGATAGCTTGGAGAGCATTTCGGATGCGGATATGAAAGCCCTGATCGATTCGCTGGGCCAGTGCCGATCAGAGGGATTTGTGGAAGTCCATGACGGAGACAGCCATGTTGTGATTTCTGTTGATTAGCAGCTGGATGATCAAAATAATACGGGGATGAAAGGGGCAGAGGGATGATCATTGAGAAGAGAACATATGGGATCGCAGATATATTGAGGATTCCACTGAAATGTGCACCCATTCTGACGGTGTTGGCAGTAGTTCAAAACCTGGCCGATGGGATCGTTCCCACCGTCCAGGTGCTGGTGACGGCTTCCTTCCTGGATACCGCCATCAGGATTGTAGGGGGAGCCTTGGATCCAAGCCTGATCTATCCGTCCCTTGGAGGGGTAGTGGCCTTGATTGCCTATACCTGGGTTTCCGAAGCCCTGGCCAGGTTTGCCAAGGTTCGAATGGAGCTTTCCATCCGGGAGCGGTTTCGTACTGCCATCAGCGACAAGAGGGCCAGACTGGCCTACTGCCACATCGAGAATCATGATACCTGGGATCTGATCTCCCGGGTTTCCAAGACGCCGGAAACCCAGCTTCAAACGGCTCTTTACGACCTTCTGTCCTTATCGGCGGGGATCCTGCGGGTGGCTGGATTGTTGGTCCTCCTCATTACCCAGGTATGGTGGGCAGCCCTGTTGATCCTTGTCTTCTCCGTTCCCCTCTTTGCCTTGGCGGTCAGGAGCGGCAAGGCAAATTATCAGGCCAGCCGGGAGGTGACCAAATACAGAAGGAAAACCGACTATCTGACGGAGGTATTGACAGGCCGGGAAGCCGTGGATGAACGCTCCCTGTTCGGATATGGGGATCGGATGAATGAAAGCTGGTATGAGCAGTACGAAACAGCCCGAAAGATTGAATTGAGGACAAAACGGAAATGGTACATCAAGATGAAGGCGGGGGTTATTCTTACTGCTCTCATTTCCATCCTGATCGTTCTGGTGTTGCTGCAGCCGGTTTTGTCCGGCGTTCTTAGCTTAGGAATGTTCATTTCCTTAGTTAATGCCGTCTTTGGGCTGGTTCAGGCCATGTCCTGGAACTTTACCTATCTGGTGGACCAATTGGCCAGGCATCGCGAATATATGAAGGACTTAACGGATTTCGCAGCCCTGGAGGAAAGCAAGGGAGCCCTTGAGCTTCCTGCCGCCCCACCCCCGCTTTTTGAGTCGCTGGAACTGGATCGGGTCCGCTTTCGCTATCCGGGTACCGATCGATATATTCTGGACGGTCTGTCTCTCCGGATTGAAGCAGGAAAGCATTATGCCTTTGTGGGCATCAACGGTGCCGGGAAAACCACCATCACCAAACTGATCACAGGCCTATATGACAACTATGAAGGCCGTATTCTGCTCAATGGTAAGGAATTGTCCCAGTATCGTCAGGAAGAGCTGAAGGCCTTTTTTTCGGTGGTGTACCAGGATTTTGCCAGATATCACATTCCCCTGAAGGACAATATAGCCCTTGGCCGGGCCGGGAGCCTGGAGGATGAAGGCATGGATCGCTCCATCCAGGAGGCCATGGAACGGGTGAACCTCCAGGAAATGCCCCGGAAGCTTCCCCAAGGCCTCCACACTCCCTTGGGGAAAATCAGGCAGGAGGGGCAGGATGTTTCAGGAGGGGAATGGCAGCGGATTGCCATGGCCCGCGCAGTCCTCAATCCCGCTCCCATACGCATCCTGGATGAGCCCACAGCAGCCCTGGACCCCATCAGTGAGAGCCGCTTGTATGAAGAGTTTGAAGAAATCAGCCGGGACAAGGCCACCCTCTTCATCAGTCACCGTTTGGGTTCCACCAAACTGGCCGACGAGATTCTGGTGATTGGGGACGGCCGGGTAGTGGAAAAGGGAAGTCACCAGGAGCTGATGGAAGCAGGGGGCGTATATGCCGAGATGTATGAAAAGCAGAGGAGCTGGTATCTATGAGTCAAGCCATCCAGAAAGGAAACAAGAAGGATATCCCCCTGGGGAACATCCTGTTGAGGTTGCTGCCCATGGCTTTCAAAGCTGCCCCAGGCCTATTTTTATGGACGAACCTGTTGGCTGTTATCCATGGGGCTTCCTGGGGAGCCAATACCTGGGTATCCCAACTATTCTTCGACTCGATATCCAAAGCGATCCAGAGCCATGCCGGCATTGGGCCGGTCCTGGGAATGGCCGCTGCCTTGGGTGGGGTTGTGATCGGCGCCCAGGTATTGAACGGTCTCCACAATTTTATGTCCGAAGTCTATTTTCAAAAGGCCGGGGGCTACCTGTTTATGAAGATCAATGGGAAGGCTTCCCGTATCGATCCGATATCCTATGAAGACCCGGCGATACTGGACGATATCAACAAGGCGGCTGAAGGGGCAAGGAACAGCCTGATCCTTTTGTTTTTGGGCATCACCGTCTTCACCTTTTATATTCCCTATTTTCTGTTCATGGGCGTCTATCTGTACACCCTGAAGCCTATCCTGGCCTTGTCCCTGGTACTGGTATTTGTGCCCGTTGCCCTCACCCAGTTGATCCGGAGCAGGGTGTTTGCCCACCTGGAGGACCAGGCAGCCCCCATTCGACGGGAATTTGAATACTATGAGCGTTGCATCGGGGATCGGGAGTATTTCAAGGAAACCCGGATGCTTGGAGCTTTCCGATATTTTCAGAATTTATACCGGAGCACTTTGGCGGTTCTGTCCCGGAAGGTCTGGCAGGCGGAGAGAAAAACCGGTTTGCTGGAGCTGGGGATGCGGATGCTCACCCTGGTCGGATACTTCGGGATCCTGTATCTACTGTTCGTAGCCCTGTTATCGGGAGAAATCAGCATCGGAGCCTTTGGAGCGGTCTTTGCCTCCATCGGAGCCATGTTTAGCATCATGGAGGAAATCGTTTGCCGTCATATCGGCCAAATGACCCGAAACCTGGGGACGGTCCGCAATTATATTCGATTTCTCGATCTGCCGGAGCGGAGAGGAAAGGAGATGCCGGTGGATGCCGGCAAGGGTATTCTTGTTAAGTCAGTATCCTTTCGCTATCCCGGGGCTGAAGGGAATTCCCTGTCCAATGTTTCCCTGGAAATTAAAGAGGGAGAGACCATTGCCATTGTAGGTGAAAATGGAGCAGGTAAGACCACCCTTGTCAAACTTTTGATCGGATTGTATCTGCCCAGCGAGGGAAAGGTGGAGATCGGTGGGGTGGACAGCCGGGAGTTTTCGCCTTCGTCCATTTACAGGGGGATATCAGCGGTATTTCAGAAATACCAGCGCTATAAGATGACATTGGATGATAACATACGCATCAGCGATGTTAAAGCCGGGGAGAAGGGAGATGATGTTCGCCGAGAACTGGCGGCAGCCGTTGAGAAAGCAGACTTAAAAACGGAAGAGGACAGCTTTCCGAATGGCTATGATACCATGCTGTCCAGGGAATTCGACGGGGTGGACCTGTCCGGCGGCCAGTGGCAGCGGGTGGCCATTGCCAGGGGATTTTACCGGGCCCATGGACTAATCGTTCTGGATGAACCGACTGCAGCCATCGATCCTATAGAGGAAACCCGTATCTATCAGAAATTTGCTGAAATTTCCCGGGGCAAGACCTCCATTATCGTAACCCACCGCCTGGGGTCCGCCCGAATTGCCGACCGTATTGTGGTGATGGACAGGGGAAAAATCATAGATATGGGGACCCATGAGGAACTGATGGCCAGAGAGGGGAAATATAGGGAGATGTATCGTGCTCAGGCTCAGTGGTATGTGGTCTAGACAAACCAGGATTTTCATTTTTTTATGTTTGAGGAAGGATTTTCAAGGGAGGGATAGAATGAAATATGATAAAGGACGTTTTTCCTAAGACGGAAGCCATCCTTTGATAGGACTGGAGACACCCTGTACTATTAATGGAAGAGGGGATTTCATGAACTGGCTGGAGGAGAATGACCGGAACAAATTGAATGAGCTGATTGTCGGGGTGAAGATCTTTGTTTTATTTTTCAGTGCCGTAGCCGTTTTCAGCAACATGAATATTGCGAAGACAGACTGGCTGAGCTTGAAATATGTATTTGTGTTTTGTATTCTACCTGCCATCATCATCTTCGAGATCTGGCGCCTGACCTCACGAAACTGGGGGAATGCCCTGGAGATCTCATGGATGGATGTGCTGGACACCGGTGTTTTTCTTGCGGCTTACACCCTCCTTGTTCTTTTTACAGGAGGCCATAGCAGTTATTATAAAGATCTTTTCTTCTTCTGTGTCATTACCAGCACCGTTCAATACGGCATGAGATACGGAATTGGGGTAGCCATCCTTTCCGCTCTCATTATTACTGCCGTTGATCTCTTCTCCATGCCTTTCCATGAAGCCAATCCTTATTTTCAATCGGATCTCATCCTTATTGGGGTTTTCTTTCTGACCGCATACCTCCTTAGCTATTACCAGAAAATGCTGGGAGAGAGCGAGGAACGTTACCGAAAGCTTCTTGAGATATTGCCCGATGGGATCGTTGTGAATATAAAGGGAGAGAACGTGTATATGAATCCCGCGGTAGGCAAGATATTCCATACCCAGAACAGGAGCGAAATCATGGAATATCTGAGCGGATTGGATATGGCTATTCCCAATGGGCAGGATACGGGGTATTATGAAAAGGAATTCACCACCTCCTGTGGATGTGTTCTGGCCTTGGAGATTACCCCCATTCAGTTTATATATAATGGAGTGGAGGGGATTTTGGGCGTCATACGGGATGTCACGGCCCGCAAGCGAATCGGCCAAATCCAATATTATGACAAATTGAGGACGGATTTTTTCGCCAATCTGTCCCACGAATTCAGGACTCCTCTAAATGTGATCCTGGGGACTTTGCAGCTTCTCAGCCTTTTCCTGAAGAACAGTGTTGCTCCGGAAAGTGCCGCCAGTATCCAGAGGTATATCGGCATTATGAAGCAGAATTGCAATCGACTGCTTCGGCTGGTAAGCAATCTCATCGATATCACCAAGATTGATGCCGGATTTTTGGAGCTGAAAATGAAAAACTACGACATTGTATCCTTGGCAGAGAACATTACCATGTCCGTAGCGGATTATATCCATAACAAAGGACTTTCCATTCAGTTTGATACGGATATGGAAGAGCTGATCATCGCCTGTGATCCGGATCAAATTGAACGGGTGATCCTCAATCTTCTGTCCAATGCCATAAAATTCACCCCATCAGGGGGAAGTATATTTGTCACGATCCACGATGGGGGGGATTGGGTTCAGATATCCGTGAAGGATACGGGTATCGGTATCCCAAAGGAGGAACAGCCTTTCATCTTTGAGCGGTTCAAGCAGGTAAATCAGTCCCTTTCCAGGAATCACACCGGAAGCGGGATTGGATTATCCTTGATCAAATCCATCGTAGAAATGCACCAGGGACAGATTACCCTCAGCAGCGAGGTGAACCGGGGAAGCACATTTACCGTAGAACTGCCGGTAAGAAGGATGGAAGAGGAGGAGCAGGCGGCTGAACTCGCTCCTGCTGAAAAACAGGACCATACAGAACGAATTCACATTGAGTTTTCCGATATCTATACATCGCTGTAAATGCAGTAAAGCCGCCTTTTGGCTTGGTAATAAAGAGGAAGAAAATTCACAAATATTAATTAAGAGAGAATCAGCATTAAAAGAAAACCGCTTAGAATACCCAGATTCGCCATATGGGAATGACAGTGATGGGACTCGGGAATCAGTTCGTCGCTGGAGATGTAGATCATTGAACCGGCAGCCATCCCCAGGGCAAGGCTAATGACACCGCTTGATATATTACTCACCAGGCTTCCCACCAAGGTACCAAAGGGTGTGGTCAAGCCGGCCAGGGTTGTGATGAGGACGATCCTTTTCCAGTTCACACCATGGACCTTCAAGGGCATGGCGATACTCATACCCTCGGGAATATTATGTAGACCAATGGAAAGGGCAACGATCAAGCCCAGGGTGGGGGTAGCGCTGAAACCAGCCCCTATAGCCAAGCCCTCGGGTAAATTATGGGCAGCGATCCCCAAGGCGATATAGTAACCCAGCTTCTGATATTTGAAACCGGATTGGCCATAGGACGTTCTGGACAGGAAATGGTCCAGCAGCCACATGAGGATACAGCCCAGAACAAAGCCGACAGCGGCATGAAAGGTGTTTGAAAGCTGGATGGCGTGGGGCAGCAGTTCAAAAACCGATACACCGATCATAATACCGGCTGCGAATCCTAGATACAGAGACATCTGTTTTCTTGAGGGATAACGGAAGATTAGGACAATGATACTGCCGATGGTGGTTGCCAATCCTGCCAGGAGACTGTACAGAAGATGTAGCCAAAGTTGATTCATGATAATTCCTCTCATTTACTTTTTTATTTCTCATTTTATCATAAAACAGAGCGATATGTACAATTACCGTTCACAAATCAAACAGATTCCCCATTGGCAGGGAGCGTTGCCGGAAGGAGAGCCAATGGCAAATAGTCCTTGCTATGGGGTATTTTTGATGGTAGGATATCAGTATCTTATCGTATCCACCTTCAGGAGGTAAAATGAAGAAAAGAAAACTTATTACGCTTATTTACATCCTTTTAACCATCATTGTGATGGTTTTCATCGGTGTGATGGATAAAAATATCAAGGATTTGGGTAGGGCATTCCTCAAACTTGATCCCCTATGGGTAGGAGGGGCTTTTCTATGTATGATTCTCTATTGGATAGCAGATGCCTTTGTACTTTGCTATTTGACCGCTTCCATGTATCAGGCTAAGCACCGCCTCCATTCCTTGAAGGTCAGCCTCATCGGTCAATATTATAGCGCTGTAACTCCCTTTGCCAGTGGAGGCCAGCCTGTACAGGCCTATTATATGATGCAGGACGGTATTCCCATCGGTTATGCTAGCTCCATTCTCACGGTGAAATTTCTCGTTTATCAGGTCATCCTGTCCTTTTACTGCGTGATCGTCATGGCTTTGAAATTCTCCTCTTTAATAACCAATTATCCTCAGATTATATGGCTGTCGATACTGGGATTTATCATCAATGCAGGTGCTATTCTCCTGATCTTTCTCGTCATGGTCAATAAAGCCTTTGTGTTGAAGCTGGCTTTTAAGCTGATCAGAACAGGTCACCGCCTTCGTCTGATCAAGGATTTGGATAAATCCTGGAAAGCCCTTAGCGGCCATTTGGAGGATTTTCATAAAAGTGCCGGCTTTGTCCGAAAAAACTTGAAAGAAGTCGCCATAGCCGGTTTCATGACTTTCCTGCAGCTTCTCTTTTATTTCAGCATTACGTATTTTATTTACCGGGCCTTTGATCTCTCAGAAAAGACTGTCCTGGATACCATTTCCATGCAAGCCGTCCTGTACATGACCGTATCCTTTTTTCCCACTCCGGGAACTTCAGGCGCTTCCGAAGGGGGATTTTACATTTTCTTCAGCATGTTTTTTCCCAAAGAACTCCTATTTGTGTCCATGCTGATTTGGCGGGCGGTAAGCTACTATTCCAATATTCTTGTTGGAGGGGCGGTGATCCTCTTGGACAGTTTGTTAAGATTTTATCAAAAATAGACATGGGAGAACAAGATTTTTCTATTTTCACAGGGAAAATTCCCCGAACCGCCGTACAGGATATAAGAAAAACTGTTAATTCTTAATTAGACAGGTTATTTTTGCATAATTATGAGTCGGGAATTGCATTTTATACCCGATTTTTATGACAGAAAAAGAAGGAACCTCCGATACTGGAGGTTTCTTGTTATCTTCTTGCATTTTCTTGCATCAATTTCTTCGAGCTATTGTAATGGCTTATGGGAGCCGTTATAATGAAACCAGCAGAAGAAAACCGGCAAAAGATTCTGAAAAGATCGTTAAAAAATTAACAATACAGGAGGGAGAAGCTTGTTAGCATTAAATAAAAATCAAGAGATGACTTCGTTGGAAAGGGTGTCCATGATCCTTCAACATAAAGAGGCGGACCGGGTTCCTGTTTATCCCCTTTTGAATGGGATATCCCGAAAACTGGTCGATGCCAGCTATAAGGATTGGGCTACCAATGCTGATATTACTGCAGAGGCTTACTGCCGGGTAACGGAGCAGTTCAAGCTGGACGCCATTGTTACCTTGACAGATCTCTCTGTAGAAGCAGGGGACTTTGGACAAAAATTGATTTTTCCTGAAAAGGAGGCAGCCCATCCGGATCATCACAACCACTTGATTGATCGCGTTGAGGCATATTATGATTTGGAACCGATCAATCCAAGAAAGACCCCCCGGATGAGCGAGCACATCAAGCTCTGTGATAAGCTGGTAAAAATGAAGGGGAAGGAGTACCCCATCGTGGCATTTGTGTTCGGCCCCTTGGGTATCGCAAGCATGTTGCGTGGCCAGGCCAACATGTATATGGATATTATCGGTGACCCCGATGCCGTGAAACATGCTGTATCTGCCATCACCCAAACATTGAAAGATTATGCGGATGCCCTCATTGAGACCGGCGTGCATGCCATCATGATCGATACCCTTTTCGCCAGCCAATCCATCATGAGTAAGAAGATGTGGAAGGAATTTGAAGGGGCCTATGTGAAAGAGTTGGCCGATCATATCCATAGCAAAGGATGCATGGTGATGATCCACAACTGTGGAAACGGTATCTACTTCGATGCCCAGATTGAAATGATGAAGCCGGAGGCCATATCCTTCCTCCATTTGCCTGACGACTGCAGAACTCCCGAGGAACTAAAGGAGAAGTACGGCTATCAGACTACCCTGATTGGTCATGTGGATCCCACTTGGATCATTGACGCGGACGAAGAGGAAGTCAGAAAAGAATGCCGAAGGCAGATAGACCTGTATAAGAAGGACGGAGGCTTCATTCTGGCAACGGGTTGTGAATATCCGGCCAATGCTTCCTTCCGCAATGCAGAAGTGATGGTTGAGGAAGCCATGACATATGGAAAATATAAATAAATGACAGGATAGAGAAGGTACCGGTTTTCCTGAAAAGGAACCGGTACCTTCTCTATTTTTTACATAAATTTTTCATTTTCATGAAGTTTCTGTGTCAAAACAACCTTTTTCGTGCTGGGGCAAACTTTTTCGTGTATATAAAGGGTATATAGGGTAAAAGAAACGAGAGGGTGTTTTCCATGACACGTCGAATAAGCTGCATCGCTTTGATAGCATTGTTCATCGCCTTTTTATCAGGGTGTTCATATATAGTGACCGATCGCCTGGGATTACCGAAGGAGCTTATAACCGTGGCGTTTTCCGTTTTGTCCCCACCTTCTGATGAAGCATCCTTCCAAGAATTTGAGGAGGCAGGGGAGGAGCCGGGGGGAATGGAGCAGGATGCTGCGGATGATGAACAGGAGGGAATCGAAGAAAATATAAACTGCGATGACCTGGAGGAAGATCAGGAGATGACGGAAGGGGCGGAAGAGGATCATATTACCCAGGAGGATGTGGGTGTAGCCCCGGAGAATGAAGAATTTGATGAGCTTGATTCTGTAGAGATTTCTGTCATTCGCGAATTCGAGACGCAACTCCCCGCAGGATATCAGGAGGCTTTGGAATACGATAAATATCCGATAGGCTTCGACTATGTTTTGATTCAGGTTGCTTCTGCCAACATTCGGGAAGAACCTTCGACATCCGCAAGAATTGTAGCTGGAGCACAGCGTTATGAGCGATTGAGCCTTCGACGGGAAGTTCGAGGGGAGTATCATGAGCAATATGAAACGGATTCCTGGTACGAAGTGTATTGGAAGGAAGGAGATGCAATCCAAACAGGGTATCTATTGGCTCCTTTGGCGGAAGTCAGACGCTTTCAATTTGATAAGATGGCTGAAGTCATTGAAAGGCTGATGACGGACGTGGAAGCCGGCAAGATGGCGTATGTTCATAGCTATAAGAATGTGAAGGGCAGTCCTCCCCTGTGGAAGGGGAAAACGGTGGATGAATATGGGAACCGAAGAAGTCAAAGTGCTCCGGGCTATCTGGAGCCGGACACGAAGGGAGAATTTCGTTATATTCCCGACGGAACGCTGCTCAAGGTGTTAAAGGAGGAGAAAAATCTGGTATTGGTATGGGTTCCCTCCTTCCAGGGACAATACTGGATACCGCGAAAGTACATTCGTTTTTACCCTGATATGCAGGAAATCACAAAGGTAATCGTAGTGGATCGAAGCCAGCAGAATCAGGCTGCCTTCCATATAGGACCGGGAGGGGTCCGCTTGGTATCCTATACCCTTGCAACCACCGGGAAGAAAGGCCCCTACTCCTTTGAAACCCCTCTTGGAATGTATATGGCTATTCAAAAACGGGATCGGTTTCAATATTATGGTGACGGAACGACAATCATTGAGGGCTATGCCCCCTACGCCGTGCGCTTTTCAGGAGGGGGCTACATCCACGGTGTGCCGGTGAATTACCAGACCATAGATGGCCAGAGAGTGGATCCCGGTATGAAAGAGTACCTGCATACCATTGGAACGGATCCCCGCTCTCATATGTGTGTACGGAACTATACCAGCCATGCCAAGTTCCTTTACGATTGGGTGGAGATTGGCAAGAGCGCCGTGATCGTGGTTGAATAATTGGATGAGGAAAGGATCCTGACATTGTCGATGTTGTAAAATGGAAGCAAATGTGATAGCATATGCATATGAAATATTGGGATCTGACGGATAGAAAGTAGGGGTTGCATTGGTTATCCGGAATGAAGAGCGGAGGAGACGGGTAATTCGCGAAGAGATTGAAGAATTCCTCGACAGCGGCGGAAATCCCCAGGCCATGTTGAGATCGACGAAGGATGCCATCGATGATTACAAGAAGGAACTGAAGGAAATTCAGTCCATGAAAATCACTCAAACCATGTGGCATCATATCGCTGACCTGGAGTTGATGGTGGAAATATTACAGGCGGATTATATGGATACGGAAGTGAAATAGAGAAAAGACTCTGCACACAGGGATACACCTTCCTTTGTGCCAGAGTCTTTTCCCTATTGTCTGTTTTTTTGCTTTGGAGCCTTTTTCGGCCCTTCCTTCTCTTCAAAAACAAAGGGCTCATATACCATGGGGATCTTACATCCCCGGGCGATCGTTTCGTTCAAAGCGCTTAGATCTTCACGATCGACCTGACAGAGAGCGGTTTTGCCAAGGGCTTTTATTCCCTCATCCATTTCCTCCTTACAAGCCATTAAGAAGCGGTACAAGGCATCAGCTCCCTTGTCGATGTCAAACTGTTTTCCCTCTTTACCATCGTACCAAATCAGCTGGGTGGGAGGTTCGAAGGGCAAAGCTTTTGTGACTTGGGTATGGGACATGGCGAAGAGGGCAATGGTGCCAATGTAGCAGGCATCAGCTCCCAAGGCGCATACCTTCAGCATGTCTCCCGGTGTGACGATTTTCCCGCAGGCAATCAGGGATACCCGGTCCTTGAAGCCATGCTGCTTTAACCAATTGGCGGTCCGGGTGATGGCAAAGACAAGGGGAACCCCAAAATCATCCTGAAGGATCGGAGCGGAACCTTTGGTGGCTGCCTCCGCCCCTTCCAGAGCGATAAAATCCACTCCGGAGCGGCAGACCCAATCCAGGTCCGCCTCCAAATATTTCCCAGCTGCCATTTTGACCCCGATCGGGACGCCTTCTCCCAAGGTTTTTAGCTCGATGACCAGATCACGAAGATCCTCGGGCTGTTGAACCTCGGGTTGCTTGGAATGGGCTACCACATCCTTCCCTTTCGGATAGTGGAAGGCATTCCGCAGTTCCTTATCCAGGAGATCTGCCTTCAGGATATGCCCAACGCCACCGATTGCACCCTGGCCTAACTGGATTTCAATGGCATCACACTGTCTCATGATTCCAGGGGTTTTTCCCCAATCTCCCCGATTATATTGGTAAATAAGGATATCGGCTGCTTGACGCTCTGCCGTCAGGAAGGGACCTTCCCCGGTATTTGTGGCTATACCCGCCATGGCGGATCCCTTGGCCAGGGCTACCTTCGCTTTACGGGTCAGGGCAGTTCCATAGGCCATGGGTGCGATCATGACAGGCATATCGATGGTAAAAGGCTTTTCTGACTTCTTGCCGATGATAACCCGGGTATCAATCTTCTGTTCCAAGGGCGTAGGCATGGTATACAACTGGGCGATGTTAAATACGAGCTCATCCAGGCTGGGGAATTTCTTAGGAGGCCCCATAGGACGGGCGATGGTCCTGCCCATAGTAGACCGTAGATTGGTTTCCATAGCAGTCTGAAGGCCTATGCGGGCGGTGGAGGAGACCATTTCCCAAAGGTTTTCCTCATACAAATCCTGCATGAGGATGGTCAGGGCGTCATCATGGACCTTATCTACCAGTCTGCGGGCTGCCCATTTGGCGGCCACAGTGCCTGCTGCGGCCGCACCGGCGCCTATCATTGCTGCCTTTTTCAGTCTTCTGTATTTCATCAGCTACCTCCTAAAGCAAAGGCTGTTCTATAGTATTTGCATATCCGGGATTTACATGCAGGCATTTCGGATAAGGTCGTTCCTTCCTGAAGCGCAAAGGAAGGTCGGGTATTGCGAGGAAAAGGCAGAAACGTTATAATGGTGATAATTGGGTGGATTGAGGTTATGGAAAGTATGAACGAAAGAAGATATGATTTGCTTTGGAAGGTATACACCTGGATGCTGGGAACCTTGATGTTTTGGAATTATATCAGCATGACACCCTTCCCGAACGGATGGTATTACGCTGATTTCGCTCTGACCATGTTTGGCTTCAGCGGCTTTGTCATGTTTGTATACAAACGGAAATTCCTGCTTCCCTGGATATGGGGAGTCTGGGCTTTTCTCATGATGGGATGGGATATTTATGTAAACTTCTTTGCGCCTGCATTTGCCAGCCCTTCCCTGACGGTTGCCGAAAGAGTGGTAACCGCCCTTCTGTTTATATTGTTGCTGCTGCCGGAATACATCGGCCTCTTTCTGTATGCTTTTAGGAGCCGTGATATTTGGGGACGATAAGAAGGACATGAACATACAAAGCTCATAAAAAAAAGATGGTCATATTGTTGACCATCTTTTTTTGAGATTTCCTTACTTTTTCAGAGATTCCTCCAAAGCCACTGCAATAGCCACTGATGCACCTACCATAGGGTTGTTGCCCATGCCGATCAGTCCCATCATTTCGACGTGAGCCGGTACAGAAGAGGATCCTGCAAACTGGGCATCCCCGTGCATACGTCCCATTGTATCCGTCATGCCATATGAAGCGGGCCCGGCTGCCATATTGTCGGGATGCAGGGTTCGGCCGGTGCCACCGCCGGAAGCGACGGAGAAGTATTTCTTACCGTTTTCATAAGCCCACTTCTTATAAGTAGCGGCAACGGGATGCTGAAAACGGGTAGGATTGGTGGAGTTACCTGTGATGGATACATCCACGCTCTCGTGGATCATAATGGCGACACCCTCGGACACATCATCGGCTCCATACACCTTTACCTTTGCATTTTCTCCGGAGGAGAAGGCTTTTTCCTCTACAATATTCAGTTTTCCGGTACTATAATCGTAACTTGTCTTGACATAGGTAAAGCCGTTAATTCGGGCAATAATGTAGGCTGCATCCTTACCAAGTCCGTTGAGGATAACCTGGAGGGGTTCCTTGCGGACCTTGTTGGCCGTCTTGGCAATCCCGATGGCACCTTCCGCAGCAGCAAAGGATTCATGTCCTGCCAGGAAGCAGAAGCATTTGGTTTCTTCCCAAAGAAGCATGGCAGCCAGATTGCCATGTCCCAGCCCTACAGCTCGCTGGTCGGCTACTGAACCGGGAATACAAAAAGCCTGAAGCCCTATACCAATGGCTTCGGCAGCCTCAGCTGCATTTGAAAATCCCTTTTTCAAGGCAATCCCTGCGCCAAGGGTATAGGCCCAAACGGCGTTTTCAAAGGCGATGGGCTGAACCGATCTGACAATGCTGTCAACGTCGACCCCTTTCGAGAGGCAGAGATCCCGTACTTCCTCCAAGTTCTCAAAACCATATTCCTTCAGGCAGGCATTTATTTTATCAATTCTTCTTTCATATCCTTCAAAACGTACCATCATTTTCACCTCTCTTTGTTTATTCATGACGTGGATCAATCACTTTTACAGCTTCAGAAAACCTACCGTATGCACCGATGTTTTTCTCGTAGGCTTCCTTGGGGTCCATGCCTTTTTTGATGGCATCCATCATTCTGCCGAGATGAACGAATTTATATCCGATCACTTCATTGTTGCTGTCAAGGCCCATCTCCAACACATAGCCTTCTGCTATCTCCAGATACCGTACACCCTTCTCCTTAGTTCCATACATGGTACCGACCTGAGAACGAAGACCTTTTCCGAGATCCTCCAGACCTGCTCCAATGGGGAGCCCTCCTTCGGAAAAGGCTGTCTGGCTGCGGCCGTATACGATTTGCAGGAACAGCTCACGCATGGCTGTGTTAATGGCGTCACAAACGAGGTCGGTGTTGAGGGCTTCCAGGATGGTTTTACCGCCCAATATCTCAGCTGCCATGGCTGCAGAATGGGTCATACCGGAACAGCCCAGGGTCTCCACCAGGGCCTCTTCTATGATGCCGTTCTTTACATTCAAAGTAAGTTTACAAGCCCCCTGCTGGGGTGCACACCAGCCTACACCATGGGTCAGGCCGGATATATCCGTGATTTCTTTCGTTTTTACCCATTTTCCTTCCTGCGGGATGGGAGCGGGTCCATGATGGGGGCCTTTGGCCACACAAATCATTTCTTCCACTTCTCTGGAATAATCCATGAATTTCTCCTCCTTACAATTAAACTATTATTTTATGCCAAAATCGTTAATATTATAACATAAAATGAGTCACCATAGTAGGGGATTATGGAATTGCGTCCTTTTCCCATGTGAATGGAGGGATCCTGCTCTCCCATTGATTTTTTCATTTTTGTATGAGAGAATTGAGGCAAATATTACAGACATAAAGGATGGATTTTTTCAATTCTCAGTTGTATTTTTATATCCGTCTGCATATATACAGGGAGGTTTGATTGCGATGAGCCGATTAGGTGACCGGATTCGTCAGGAAAGAATCGAAAAAGGGGTGGACTTGAAGGAGCTGGCCAAGAAAAGTGGGGTGACGGTATCCTTTCTTATGGAGGTGGAATCGGGCCGTAAGATTATCAATGATGCAGTGGCTTCCCGGATCTTAAAAATCATCGGCTCATCAGCCAGTATTATCGATGAATTTGAAGAGCCAAAGGATGAGGAGAAAGGAAGGAAAGAAGCGACAAGTCCGCCGGCAGCTGTCATAAGAAGGCCTTCCCCGGCTGTGGCAAAGCCCAATGAACGATGGGAAGATGCCCTTTCCAGCCTGATAAAAAGGGTAGCTGTGTATGATATGGCCATGAATCCTGTTGACTTCCGTATGATGCCGGTACGGGAGGGCAAGATTGAAGGCTATCATCCCGACAAGGTTTTTTACGTGATCGCACCGGACAATAGTTTAAGCGGATTCAGAATTTTAAAAGGTGACCGGCTGTTTGTGATTCCCGTCCACCGGCCCGTTAACAATGGCATTATGATGGTAGAATACCGAGGGATGCGACAGCTGCGGAAGATAAGAAGGGTGGAAGGGAATAAGCTGATTCTGATGGCCCATGACCGTCAGTTGGAGATGAAAACGGTGGAGGAAAAGGAAATTAGCATCATTGGGCAGTGCATTCGGGTAGAGTTCGACCTTTCTGAAGCTTGATCCTGTCTCGTTTGAAAGATCATACAGAGACCGGAAAAGGTTTTTTTAGATAAAATGCAGAGTGGACGGGATAGGATTGCCTTGACATGGCATGCGTTTGGGTGAATAATAAAGAAAAACAGCTTTTGGCAAGGGACATGCTGCATTCCCGATCTTTTCCATGCTATGATGATCACAAAGGAGTAATAATATGGAGTGGAATATTCGATCTTCTCGTCTTGTTTACACCCTGGAGGGGAGATACTCCGTTTATGACCGGGTTTATGATCTGCCTAACGGGTCAACAAGGGCTGAACTTTTTATTGACAGCCTTCAAGTGGTGACCGTACTGGCCCAGGATAAGGATGACGTCCTTCTGATACGCCAATACCGGCCGGGAATTGATAGGGTAATTGTGGATCTGCCGTCGGGGTATATGGAAATGGGTGAAAGAGCGGAACAGACTGCGCGCCGGAAGCTGGAGGAAGAAACGGGCTATCGTGCCGGAGAGCTGATTTTTTTAGGCTCTTATTATCCCGAGCCGGGAATCAGCAATAAGCAGGCTCATGCTTTTTTAGCGCGTCGGCTTCGGCTGGTGGGCCAGGAGCCGGAGGAGGATGGATTCACGGAAGTCGTTCGGGTCCCTATCCTGGAATTCTACCGGAATGTGGAGAACAATATCTACCATAGCGTAAATGTGGCCTACTGCGCGATGCTGGCCAGGAAATTTATCTACCTATACATATAATTCCCGAAAGGCTGTACAGATCGGTATCGTCCTTAGCGTTTTGGCTTGATTTACATATTTATATAAGTATAATAGAAACAAGGTTTTTATCGTTGTTGAAACAGTCGGAATATAATCAATGGAGGATTTGATGATGTCAAATGTTTACCAGGTATTAAAGGAACGGGGTTTCATTGAGCAGGTGACCCACGAGGAACCCTTGATTGAATTGATGGAAAAGGAAAAGGTAACTTTCTATATCGGTTTTGACCCCACGGCAGACAGCCTCCATGTGGGCCATTTTCTTCAGGTGATGGTCATGGCCCATATGCAGAGGGCCGGTCACATACCCATCGTCCTGGTAGGAGGGGGAACGGCCATGGTGGGCGACCCCAGCGGCCGCACTGATATGCGGAAGATGCTGACCAGGGAAGATATCCGCGCCAATGGAGAAGCCTTTAAGAAGCAGTTGTCCCGTTTTCTGAACTTCAGCGATGGGAAGGCTCTGATGGTGGACAATGCGGACTGGCTTCTGGACTTGAATTATGTTAACTTTCTTAGAGATGTGGGAGTCCACTTCTCCGTCAATCGGATGCTGGCGGCGGAATGCTTCAAGAGCCGTATGGAAAGAGGCCTGTCATTCCTGGAGTTTAACTACATGCTGATGCAGGCATATGATTTTCTGGTCCTGTATAAGAAATATGGCTGCAAGCTACAGATGGGCGGAGACGACCAATGGTCAAACATTATCGCAGGAGCTGATTTGATTCGTCGAAAAGAAGGCGGCGAGGCCTATGGCATGACCTTTACCCTCCTCTCCACCAGTGAGGGTAAGAAAATGGGTAAAACCCAATCGGGTGCTGTCTGGCTGGATCCCGATAAAACGAGCCCCTATGACTTTTATCAATATTGGAGGAACGTGGCAGACGATGATGTGGAAAAATGCCTGGCTCTCCTGACCTTTTTACCGATGGATGAAGTAAGGCGTTTAGGCGCTTTGCAGGATGAGAAGATTAATGAAGCCAAGAAGGTTCTGGCCTTCGAGGTGACAAAACTGGTCCATGGTGAGGAAGAGGCAGCGAAAGCCATGGAAGCGGCAGAAGCCCTTTTTGGCAAAGGAGGAGATTCCGATGCCATCCCCACAACGGTGATTACCAGGGAGATCCTTGCGAACAACAAAAGGGTAGTTGACTTACTGCAATATACCGGACTGACTTCCTCTAAGGGCCAGGGAAGACGGCTGATCTGCGGCGGTGGAGTCTCCGCCAACAATGAGAGGATAACTGACGTGGATCAGGAGCTTTCCGAAGAGGATTTTCCCGAAGGAACTCTGATGCTAAGAAAGGGGAAAAAAGTATATCATCGAGTCATCCTGGAGGGATGATTCTATAGGAAGAACCCGGTTTAGGGTTCTTCTGCATATTCACTAAAAAAACAAAGCATTGGAGTGGAAGTTGAATGGTGGACAGTTACAGGAGGGTGGCGAAGGCCGCTCAAAGGGAGTTTGTGGTACAAAAATCCAGATTTATAGGCCATACCCTTCCTGCAGAAACGGAAGAGGAAGCCCTTGGTTTTATAGCCGACATCAAGGAGCAGTACAGGGATGCTTCCCATAACTGTTATGCTTATGTGGTCGGCCTTCACCAGGAGATTCAGCGATTTCAGGACGACGGGGAACCAGGAGGAACGGCAGGCATGCCGATTCTTGATGTGATTAAGAAGAGCGAGCTGACGAATGTGGTGGTGGTGGTCACCCGATATTTCGGCGGTATTCTCCTGGGAGCGGGAGGTTTGGTGCGGGCGTATTCCCAGGCCGCTTCCGAAGCCATACGGGAAGCTGGGATTGTCTGTATGATTTTCAGCAGCCGCTATACCATGCCCCTGGATTATTCCTTATTAGGGAAAATGGAGAATTTTCTGCGAAGTTCAAGTTATTTGTTGGAGGATATTACATATCTGGAGCATGTGAAGATGCAGGTGCTGGTCAGACAGGATGAAGAAGAAGCCTTTTTGCGGGATATAGCTGAATTGAGCGATGGGAAAGTCCATCCCATCAAGGGGGAGAGCCTTTACCATCCCTGGGAATCCGAGACATAAACGGACGATTTGAAAGGTCATCAGATCTTGACAACTGGCCGCAGGGTAGTATTATAATGATAGAAAATTCTCAGCCGAAGGATAGCGCGTGCAGGAGCTCCTTCGGATCACTGAAATACATATACAGGAGGCAGAGGTTTTTATGAATGATATCAGGATTGAACTTAGCACAAATCCGAAGGAAAAGCCTGCTGATGAAAGCAAGCTCAGCTTCGGTGAGATTTTTACCGACCACATGTTTTGCATGAATTATACGGCCGGCAAGGGCTGGTATGATGCGAGAATCATACCCTACGGACCTTTTCAGCTGGATCCGTCCGCTATGGTTTTCCATTACGGCCAGGCCGTATTTGATGGTTTGAAAGCCTATAGAGGAAATGACGGCAAAGCCCGTATGTTTAGACCTTGGGATAATTTCGCCCGTATGAATCAATCGGCACGACGTTTATGTATACCCGAGATTGACGAGGAATTTGCCCTCAAAGCCTTGAAAGAGCTCCTGGAGGTGGAGAAGGACTGGATTCCCTCTGCTCAGGACACATCCTTGTATATTCGGCCGACCATCATTGCAACGGATCCCTTCCTGGGAGTACGGGCTTCGAATACCTATCTGTTCTATATCATTTTATCGCCGGTAGGTCCCTACTATCCTGAAGGATTAAAGCCGGTGAAGATCTATGTGGAGGACTACTATGCCCGATCCGTGAAGGGCGGTACAGGCTTTGCAAAAACAGCCGGGAATTATGCGGCCAGCCTTTTGGCGGGGGAATTGGCCAAGGAAAAGGGATATTCCCAGGTTCTGTGGTTGGATGGCTGCCGGAAGGAATACGTTGAGGAAGTAGGCGCCATGAATATCTTCTTCAAATTGAAGGGTGAACTGGTGACCCCTCCTCTGGAAGGAACCATTCTTGGAGGCATTACCCGGGATTCTGTTATCAAGCTGGCCGGGAAGATGGGCATTCCGGTCCATGAGCGGGCCATTACCATCCAGGAAGTATATGAAGCCCATGCCGACGGCACATTGGAAGAAGTTTTCGGAACGGGTACAGCTGCGGTGATTTCAGCTGTGGGAGAGCTGAATTGGAAAGGGAACCGTATTCTGATCAATAAAGGGGAGATGGGTCCCCTGTCCCAAAAGCTGTATGATACATTAACGGGTATCCAGCTCGGTCATCTGGAGGATCCTTTCGGTTGGCTAACGGTGTTATAGTAATCGCTCAGAGTCTCTTCAAAAGAGACTCTTTTTTTATGAATAATGACAGTGAATGTGACACAAGGCTTCATAAATAAGACATTTTTGTGAAGAAAATGTGAACAGTTATGCAATCTCCTTGCATTTCCCAGGGAGAATGTATATACTGAAAATATTAAATAGCACTGACAAAAGGAGAGAATAAGAGAATACCATTACGATAGTGTTTCGTCGGGAGGATGGATATGGTCAAGAGGAAGTTCCTTGCACTTATGATATTATTATTGTTTCTCCTTCAAACGGGGATCGGAACAGGTATGGTGCTGGCAGCAGGACCGGATGACCTGAAGATCACGGCTTCAGCGAACCCTTCGCAATTAGAAGGAGCGGGGACCGTGAAGGTGACGATGAAACTGGAAAACGTCACCGATGAAAAGGTAACCGGCGTTGTGGTGCATGATGCTTCCGGGGATAATCCCAAAAAGTCCATTGGAGAAATCAACTCTGGCGTGACGGCGGAGATCAGCTTTGATTATTCTGTAAGGGAAAATGAACTCAACAAAGACATCACCTTCATGGTAAAATGGGACGGAAATCCCCAGGGGGCACCGGCCTTTGTAAAGGTACAAAAGGCAAAGCCTACACCGGCTCCGGCCCCTTCGGTAAAATTTACCCGTACCGCCGATAAAGAGATAGCGGCTAAAAATGAAGAGGTAACCTTCACCTACACTGTGGAAAATACAGGGAATGTGGATGTCCAGTCGGTAAAGATTGAGGACAAGGCCCTGGGAGGGAATATCGGCTGGGTGGATAACCTGGCGGTAGGCAACACCAAAACCTTCACCAGAAAGATCAAGATATCAAAAGATCTCACCAGTAAACCTACCCTCAGCTATACTGCAGGGGGGGATTCCTACAGTGGCGAACTGGATCCCTTGACGGTAAAGCTGGCCAAGGCTTCCATGACGGTGGATTTGAAGGCGGACAAAGATGAGGTGAAGGTAGGAGAAAGGGTCACGCTGACCTGTACCTTGAAAAATACGGGCAACGTAGATTTTACGGATCTGAATGTAAGCGATGATATGTTGGGCGATGTGTTGAAGGACAAAAGCTTGCCTGTAGGAAAAACCAGCGTCGTTACAAAGGTTGTGACCATTGATAAGGATCAGACCTTTACCTTTCGGGTAAAGGCCAAGGATGCGCTGGGGAATCCCTTTTCACAGAACAGTAAACCAGTCACCGTCAGTACCATCCTGTCATCCGAACAGATCCGTCTGGGCATAGAGGTTTCTGCCAATGTGACGGAACTTCAGGAGCCGGGGACGGTTAGTTTTGATATCGTTGTAACCAATTATGGTGAAGCACCGTTAAAGGATGTAGTCGTAGAGGAAAAATCCCTGGGTGAGGTAGGTCGCATAGAGCAATTGGAAATGGGCGATAAGCTCATTAAGAAAACCATAGAGCTTGAAGAGACAACGGTCTTTGTTTTCAAGGTCAGGACAAGGGATGCTATGGGAAATGAAGTCGTGGAGGAAAGCGCGCCCGTAGAAATCACTGTGGGAGCAAGCACTCCCGAGGAGACGGAAGAAGCCATCGAGGAACCCGAAGCCACGGAAGACCCTGAGGGCGAGGAGGGTAAAGAGAGCAACGTAGGGGACAGGATGTCCATCCTCTTTACCATATTGGGAATCATCGCCTTCCTGATCATCGCTGCTGGGATAGCCCTGGTCATATTGGTGGTCCAGGAGAAGAGAGCAAAAGCAAAGGCAAAAGGCAGGAGCAGGAGAAGATACCGCCCGGAGGATTACCCCGGGAACAACGACCTGCAGTAAAGGAATAGACATCAAAAAGGGTAGAAGATTCACTTCTACCCTTAATTTTTTACAAATGATCCGAGGGATGGCCGGTATGCTGTCTCATTAGAGCTGAAGGGCGTCAAGCTCTTCCATCCAAATTCGATAGGAAGCATCGCTGGGCATTTTCCAGTCGCTTCGGGGTGAAAGATTGACGGAGCCTACCTTGGGGCCGTCGGGCAAGCAGGAACGCTTAAACTGATGGGTGAAGAAACGCCTGTAAAAAACCTTCAGCCATTTCAGGATGCTTTCATCCGAATAGACATTCCGGAAGGCATGGCAGGCTAAAAAGAAGATCTTTGCAGGACGGAATCCGAAGCGGACCATATAGTACAGGAAGAAATCATGGAGTTCATAGGGACCGATGATATCCTCCGTTCTCTGTTCGATGTCTCCGTTGTTGGCTGCCGGGAGCAGCTCGGGACTGACAGGGGTATCCAAAATATCCAGCAGGGTGGCCTTCACGGAGGGCTCTGCCATCCTGTCTGCCGCCCAGGCTACCAGATGACGCACAAGGGTTTTGGGGACTCCCACATTGACAGCGTACATGGACATGTGGTCGCCGTTATAGGTGGTCCATCCCAAGGCCAGCTCGGACAGATCTCCCGGACCGATCATCAGGCCATTCGTTTGGTTGGCAATGTTCATGAGGATCTGGGTTCTTTCACGGGCTTGGGTATTTTCATAGGTCGCATCAAGGACATCAGGGTTATGACCGATATCCTGAAAGTGCAGGAGGCAGGCATCCCGAATGGAAATCTCCCGCAAGCTTGCTCCCAGGGACTTCACCAGCTGAACGGAATTTTGATAGGTTCTGTCGCTGGTTCCGAAACCGGGCATGGTGATGCCAAGAATGTTTTTTCGATCCAATCCCAACTTATCAAAGGTCCCGATAGACACCAGCAGAGCCAGGGTGGAGTCCAGGCCACCGGACACACCCAAAACTGCGGTTGAGGCCTTCGTATGGGCCATCCTCTTTGCCAATCCGGCTATCTGCATGGCAAATATCTCTTCACATCGGGCGTCCCGTTCTTCTTGATCCTCCGGCACAAAGGGGTAGGGTGCGATGAAACGGGAGAGCCGGGGCGTCGGATGGGGTTTTAAATGGAAGGGAACGATGCGGTATTCTTGGCGTTGAAACATGGAAGACCCCATGAGATCCATAAAACTGGTGTTTTTTCTGCGGTCACTTACAAGGCGGTCGATATCAACCTCAGAAAAAACAAGCTGGGGAGGAGCAGAGAACCGTTCCGATTCCGCCAGAATCACACCATTCTCACCGATCATGGAGTGGCCGCTGAAAACCATATCCGTTGTAGATTCTCCCTGGCCGGCTGAGGCATACACGTAACCAGCCATGCAGCGTGCCGACTGCTGTTGAACAAGGGCCCTTCGGTATTCATGTTTTCCCACCGTCTCATTGCTGGCCGAAGGATTAAGAATCAGGGTAGCGCCATGGAGACATTGGGAGGCGCTGGGAGGAATGGGCATCCAAAGATCCTCAGATACTTCAATGCCGATACAGAGATCGGGATATTCGGTACACTGGAAAAGCAAATCCCCTCCAAAGGGAACCTCTTGGCCACCCAATGTAACAGAACTACTGAGGCTATTGACGGAGGAAGCGAACCACCTTTCCTCATAGAATTCACTGTGGCCAGGAATGAATGTCTTGGGTACAACCCCCAGAATCCTTCCACCGGAAAGCATAACGGCACAGTTGAAAATCTGCTGATCACAGCGAACCGGAAGACCCACCACCACCACCATATCCAAGCCCTGGGTATATTCGACCAGCCGTTTCAGCTGCTCCTCCCCACTGTCCAGAAGGGCTTGCTGCTGAAACAAGTCCCCACAGGTATAGGAAGTGATACTGAGCTCAGGAAAGACAAGGATTTTTACCTGCTTCTCCCTGGCAGCGGCAATGGATGAAAGAATAGAATCCATATTATAGGGGCAGTCTGCCACCTTCACCTGGGGAGTTGCAGCCCCCACCCTTATATAACCATGATTCATGGAATCAACTCCTGTACTCTTTTTATATGGTATTATACTATCACATTTCATGTGTAAAAAACATACCCCATCCTTACACGCAATGTGCAGGATGCAAGCCTTGTTTCCCTTCTCTATGCAGACATCAAAAGTTTCCGACTATTATGAAATCTGCACATTTTGTGCTAATAAATATTTTTTTTGTCCTATTCTTCTATATTCCCGTATTGATATAATAAATTTATGGTATCCTCAGGAAAGTAAATATTTTTTGACAGATCCTTTGAATCCTGAATTTTATGATGCTTTACTGGATTACCCTGCCATAGAGGCAGTGGGAAGGGAGGTGCTGGGTGGAAATATATCTTCAAGAATGTTCACGCAGATGATTTTAGGGGGATACAAAACATGCGAATATTGAGGAGGTTGAAACAATGAAGCGTTATGTGATATTTGCCTTAGCATTTATCCTACTGATGTCCGTGACTCTTTCCGGGTGCGGCAGCAGTCCTACCTCTGAGCCTACTCAGGCACCGGAGGAGTCCAAGGCTCCTGCAGGGGAAGAGACAAAAGCTCCTGAAGAGACGGACGAGTCTGTACAAGAGGTTGTATACAAGGAGTCGCCCTTTTTTGAAGGAAAGGGATTGCCTCCAGTAGCCGAGAGACTGCCCAAGGAGCCCAAGCTTGTCAACGAATATCCTGCTGAACACTTAAAGGACGGCAAGCTGGAAATCGGGAAATACGGCGGGATGATGCGGTTTGTCAACCCCGATCCGGAATGGAATCCTGATATTTTCCTGATGCTGAACGAAGCCTTAATGAATACCCCGGGAGGCATGGGAGCGGAAGTGACCGCCAACATCGTGAAGAACGTTGAGATGAGCCCGGACAATAAGGAATTTACTTTCTATCTGCGGGAGGGCCTGAAATGGTCCGATGGCCAGCCCGTGACCACCGAGGATGTGGCTTTTGCCTTTAATGATGTGATCATGAATGAACAATTGACACCGGTATTTCCGGCATGGTTGAGGGCTGGAAACAGCAATGATGCAGAACCGGGAAAATTGGAGATTATCGATGAGTATACCTTCAAGATCAGCTTTACGGAAGCTTACGGTCGTTTCCCCATTCAGCTGGCTCTGACGGGTTGGAGGGGATATACTGAGTTGATGAAGCCCAAGCACTATCTCAAGGATTTCCATCCTAACTATGTGTCGGAGGAAGAGCTGGAGAAGAAGATCGAGGAGGCTGGGTTTGAAAAGGGCGAATGGTGGAATCTCTTCAATGACAAGGATATCACCAACTGGGAGCTGACCAACAGCAAGGCTATCGGATTCCCCATGCTGTATCCCTGGATTCTGGTGAAATCCACAGAAACCACCAAGGAATATGAGAGGAACCCCTACTATCACAAGGTAGATGCGGAGGGCAATCAGCTGCCCTATATCGACACCATCCGGGGCGAACTGGTCCAGGATGTGGAGCTGGCTACCAATAAGGTCATCGCCGGCGAAGTGGACTTCATGCGGGAGGATGCCGCCCTCAACAAGATGCCTTTGTATAAGGAAAATGAGGGAACGGGCGGATACAAAGCAGTTCCATTGAATATGCATGTGGATCCCACTTGTATTTGGTTGAATCAGACCCATCCAGATCCCGTATGGCGCCAGGTGGTTCAGGATGTTCGCTTCCGCCAGGCTCTGAATATGGCCATCGACAGGGAAGAAATTATTGATGCCATATACTATGGATTTGGAGAGCTTCCCAAGCTGGTTCCCAGCGAATATAACCCAGAGCAGGCTCAGAAGCTCCTGGATGAGATGGGCCTGGATAAGAAGGACAGCCAGGGCTTCCGTCTGGGGCCCGATGGAAAGGTCTTTGAGATTCCCTTTGAAGTCGCCATGCATGCCCCGGATATCGTGCCTGTAACGGAATTGGTGACAGAGATGTGGAATGATATCGGCATCAAGACCACCATGAAGACAATCGATACCGGGTTGTGGGGAACTCGAAATGCAGCGAATGAATTGAAGGCTTCAAATCTTTGGAATGTGCAGCCCATGTGGCGGTCCGGCGGTTGGTTAGACTTTATGCCCACAACAGCAGAGGGTAAACTTTGGCAGCAATGGTGGAACACCGGCGGTAAAGAAGGAGAGGAGCCCCCTGCACCTGCAAAGAGGCTGTTTGAATTGGGCGTGGAGATCATGAAAGTTTATCCCAACAGCCCGGAAGATGTCAAGTTATATGAAGAGATCTACAAGATCCACTATGACAATATATTCCAGATGCCCATTGCGGAAAAGGTGAAACAGCCCTTGATCGTCAATGGCAAGATGGGGAACATCCCTGTGGACGGTACGGCTGTTGCCGTCAACCTGGGAGGCGAGACCCTCTATTATTCGGAATAAGGAAATAACTGTATACCCTTTTTCATGGCAGGTACCGGTTTAATCGGTACCTGCTTTTTCATTCAACTAATCGACAAAATTCATGGTGGAATATGGCTTATATTGTAATATAATAGTAGAATAGATAATGTTCGTTGTTCTATCGCCAGTGCCGTTATAGGAATGAATCGAAAACAAAGGGAATAGAGTCCCGTCCCGAAACCTGCCGAAGGATAATGGCACTCGTAGATGCAATTATATTACGAATAGGGGGATGTAGTAAATGGAAATCAGGATCATGGACAAGGAGTTTATTTTTGAAGATGACAGGCCCTTTTTAAGCTGTCATGCCTCCACCCTTCTGGAATTGGAAAACGGGGATACCCTGGCTGCCTGGTTTGGCGGTACCCGGGAAAAGGCCGATGATGTAGCCATATGGTGTTCTCTTCGCCACGGAGGGAAATGGGAGCCGCCTGTTAAAGTGGCCGATGAGGAGGGAATGCCCCATTGGAATCCCGTTCTCTTCCAATCCTCCCATGGAACCATCTATTTGTTTTATAAGGTGGGGAAGGAGATCAAGGACTGGTTCACCCGGGTGATGACCTCCGATGATGGAGGAAGGACATGGACTCCCTTCCGGGACCTGGTATCCGGTGACAGGGGAGGGCGCGGACCTGTCAAGAACAAGCCCATCATCCTTCATAATGGGGTCTGGGCGGCACCGGCTTCCCTGGAGGGGGAATACTGGGATGCTTTTGTAGACCTCTCGGAGGATGAAGGAGAAAGCTGGACCGCCAGCGCCAGGGTCCCATTGGATCACAAGGAATTTGATGGCAAGGGAATCATTCAGCCCACCCTTTGGGAATCCCGACCCGGTCATGTTCATATGCTCCTTAGAAGCACCTGCGGTCAAATCCTTCGCAGCGATTCAGAGGACGGAGGCTATACCTGGTGCCCTCCCTATGATACCGGTCTTCCCAATAACAACAGTGGCATTGATCTGACACGCCTGGAGGGAGGGATCCTGGCTCTGGTATATAATCCGGTAGGCCAGAACTGGGGAAAACGTACACCACTGGTGGTAAGCCTGTCCAGGGATAACGGAGTAACCTGGGGCTGCACCTGTTGTTTGGAGCAGCAGGAGGGCGAATATTCCTATCCTGCCATCATTCCCGCCCCTTGGGGTTTTTCCATCACCTATACCTGGAAAAGGGAACGGATCGCTTATGTACGTTGCTGCATTGAGGAATAGGCTGAAAGGGGATGGCAAAGCTCAATCCGTTGTACTATAATAAAAGGTAGGGTACATACATGGGTTTTGGAAGCGGGAGCAAGTAAGGAGGTAGTATGATGGATAGTTTGCGGATCGGCACGTTGGTTTCGGGTGGGGACGCAGTCAGGGTGATACCCCAGATCCTTCCCCACGGCTTTGAATCCTTCAGCTTGACCTTCTGGCAGACGACGGGGGATGTGGATTTAGAGGAGACGGCAAAGAAAGTAAAGGACATCCTGGCAGGCCATGATGTGATCATCTCCTGTCTTTCCATCTATGGAAATCCCCTGACGGGTCATGGGGACAACAAGGATACCCTGGCCAGCTGGCAGCGCCTGATTGACCATGCCCATCTTTTTGAGGCGGACCTGATAACGGGTTTTACCGGACGAATTGTGGATCGGCCCGTTGACGAGTCTATCCCCCGTTTCAAAGAAGTCTTCGGTGAGCTGGCAAAGAGGGCGGAGGACAAGGGGATTCGGATCGCATTTGAGAACTGTGATATGGGCGGGAACTGGAGAACCGGGGATTGGAACATTGCCCATAATCCTATGGCCTGGGAAATGATGTTTGATGCCGTACCCATGGATAATCTTGGTCTGGAATGGGAACCCTGTCACCAGATGGTAAACCTGATTGATCCCATTCCCCAGCTGCGGAAATGGGCAAAGAAGATATTTCATGTCCATGGAAAGGATGCGACTGTCGCCTGGGATATTATCCAGGAATACGGCATAAACGGGCCCAAGGAGTTTGCATGGCATCGGACTCCGGGCTTTGGGGATTCCAACTGGGCGGATATCATTAGCATTCTCCGCCAGGAAGGCTACCGGGGAACCATAGACATTGAAGGCTTCCACGATCCCGTGTACCGGGGAGAGCTGGAAATGACCGGTCAGGTCCGGGCCCTTCATTACCTGAAGGAATGCCGGGGTTGCAGCTTTGTCCCCAATCCCGTATAAGGAGGCGGCATTCGATGAAAAGATTTAGGATTGCTTTAGCTGGATGTGGCAGCATGGCAAACCAGTGGGTGGCCTATGCCTTGACAAGGGATGATGCGGAGATCGTTGCTTTGATCGATATCGTGGAGGAAAATGCCAAGGCCATGGCGGAACGCCATGGCCTGTCCTGCGGCATATACTCCGATCTTGCAGAGGGTATAAGACAATCGGGCGCCAACCTGGTATTTGATGTGACCGTACCCGATGCCCATATGCAAATTGTCACTACGGCCTTGAAGATGGGCTGTGATGTACTGGGAGAAAAGCCCATGGCTTCTTCCATGGATGAGGCTCGGGAGATGGTCAGGACGGCGGAGGAGACAGGAAAGAGCTATGCCGTCATGCAGAATCGGAGGTACTTGAAACAGATCCGCGCCTTGCGGGATTTCATTGTTTCCGGGGCTATCGGGCAGCCGGGATTTATCAATGCGGACTTTTTTCTGGGTCCCCATTTTGGAGGCTTCCGGGATGTCATGGACAGTCCTTTGATTCTGGATATGGCCATTCATACCTTTGATCAGGCCCGTTTCATCACGGGTGCGGATCCGGTATCGGTGTACTGCCATGAGTTCAACCCGGCGGGTTCCTGGTACAAGGGAAATGCGTCTGCGGTATGTATCTTTGAGTTTTCTGATGGTTCCGTTTTCTGCTACCGGGGTTCCTGGTGTGCGGAAGGAGCCCAGACATCCTGGGAATCCTCCTGGCGCATCACAGGCAGTAAGGGAACAGCCCTCTGGGATGGGACCAATCCTCCATATGGAGAAGTGGTCGTGCCTTCCGATGAAAAAAGGTTTATCAATGAATACAGAAGGCTGGATGCTGCTCTGAACTGGAAGGGGCAGGAGGGCCATTTTGGCTGCTTCGATGAGATGTTTCAGGCTCTGTTGGAAGGAAGAAGAGCAGAAACCGATTGCCGGGACAACATCAAAAGTATGGCCATGGTGTTTGGCGCCCTGGAGAGTGCCAGGACGGGACGAAAGGTTTCCTTGAAGATATAGATATAAAAGATCCAAGAGATACACGAGGAGGTAAAGCATGTTAACCAAAGAATGGATGAGATTGCAGAATGGTAGCGATATCAGGGGCTATGCCCTGGAAGGAGTGGAAGGTCAGCCCGTGAATCTGACGGATGATGTGGTGAAGGCCATTGGAAGTGCCTTTACCCTTTGGCTGAGCCGGAAGAAGGATATGGCTGCCGATCAGCTGAGAGTCTCTGTCGGGATGGACTCCCGTCTTTCCGGACCCAGGCTGAAGGCTGCTGTAATAAAGGGTCTGACAGCCATGGGATGCCAGGTTTTCGACTGCGGTATGGCTTCTACGCCCGCCATGTTCATGTCAACGGTAACGGAAGGCCATGCTTATGACGGAGGTATCATGATTACTGCCAGTCATCTTCCCTTCAACCGTAACGGACTGAAGTTCTTTACAGCGGAGGGTGGCTTGGAAGCAGGGGATATTACCGATCTTCTCAGCTTGGCTGCGGAAGGGAATTTCCCGTATGCACCGGTTCCCGGGAAGGTGACGGGGGTGGATTTCATCTCGGTATATGCCCAGGGACTGATCGAAAAGATCCGTAATGAAGTCAATCATCCCCAAAACAAGGAAAAACCCTTGGCAGGCTTCAAGATTGTGGTGGATGCAGGCAATGGAGCCGGTGGCTTCTTCGTAGATAAGGTTCTGGTTCCTCTGGGGGCTGACGTAACAGGCAGCCAGTATCTGGAACCCGACGGTTCATTCCCCAATCACATTCCGAATCCCGAGGATAAGGAAGCCATGGAAGCGATCACCAAGGCTGTTCTGGAAAATAAGGCGGATCTTGGGATCATCTTTGATGCGGACGTGGACAGGGCGGGAGCCGTGGATAAGAACGGCAAGGAGATCAATCGGAATCGATTGATTGCCATGATCTCTGCCATTATCCTGGAAGAGCATCCCGGCACCACCATTGTGACCGACTCCATCACATCCAGTGGTTTGAAAGAGTTCATTGAGAAGAAGCTGGGGGGAATCCATCATCGATTCAAGAGAGGTTATAAAAATGTCATCAATGAAGCCATCCGCCTGAATGAGGAGGGCCAGGAATGTCATCTGGCCATCGAAACTTCCGGCCATGGCGCCCTGAAGGAGAATTATTTCTTGGATGACGGGGCATATCTGATGACCAAGATTCTGGTAAAAATGGCCCGGATGAAACTGAAGGGCGAGGGAAGCATCGATCAGTTGATTGCAGATCTGGCGGAACCGGTAGAGGACAGGGAATTCCGTATGAATATCCTGGTGGAGAATTTCAAGGAATATGGAAATCAGATCATCGATGACCTGACCCAATATGCGAAAGAGCAGCCGGGATGGATGGTAGCTCCCGATAACTATGAGGGTATACGGGTGGCCTTCGGAAAAGATGACGGGGACGGATGGTTCCTGCTTCGCTTGTCCCTACATGATCCTTTAATTCCGTTGAATATCGAATCGGATTCAGCCGGGGGGGTCAAGGTGATTGCAGCCAAGCTCCTGACCTTCCTGGAGAACTATAAGGATTTGGATATTTCCTCTATCAGAAGCTATGTAGAGGAGTAGGCAAAAATAAGTATAAATATTCTTAACCTGGCGCACTCCTTTCGGATATGGCATAATATTCATATAGCCGGCTAATTCTCTGGCGGAAAGGAGATGGTCGTCATGATTGAGAAGAATAGGTGGTTCAGCACCTAAAGCCAGGTCATAGGGGAAGGTACACCTTCCCCTATGATTTTTTTTGCCTTCCGGATATGCATTTTATATGGAATATGGAACAAGCAGTGCAATCTATATGATTTTGCATTATACTGGATGTATAATGGAAAGAGAGCTACATAGCCGGTTTAGGCTGATCCGATTTTGAGAAAGGAGGTTGAAGGGATGGGGATCGTCCTGTATAATGGAAAGGTCATTACCCCCTTTCGCATGATGAACGGTGGGGTTCGGCTCCGAGGCGATAAAATCGACCTGGTATTTGAGGGTCCACCCCCGCCCAAGGATGAAGGGGATCGTTTCATCGATGTAGAAGGCCGCTATATCGCGCCGGGTTTCGTTGATATCCACTGCCACGGAGGCGGGGGTCATGATTTTATGGATGGGAGCGCCCAGGCTGTTTTGGAAGGGACCCGTGCCCATATGGCCCATGGCACAACCTCCATCCTGCCCACAACGGTAGCAAGCACAAGGGAAGAAATATACGGGGTGCTTCAAAGCTATGAAGAAGCCCGGAAACAGTCGGGGGATGGCCCTGATCTTTTGGGCATCCACCTGGAGGGCCCTTATTTTTCCATGGAACAGCGGGGAGCCCAGGATCCTAAGTATATCCGGAATCCCGATCCGGAGGAATACTTGGATATTTTGGGCATGTCCAAGCATATTCAGCGCTGGACGGTGGCTCCGGAGCTGGAGGGAGCCCTGGAGATGGGCTTGGAGCTGCAGAAGAGGCATATCCTGCCCTCCATCGGCCATTCCAATGCCACCTATGAGCAGGTGCTTGAGGCCTTTGAATGGGGTTACACCCATGTGACCCACTTATACTCGGGCATGTCCATGGTAAGGCGGATCAATGCCTACCGCTATGCCGGTGTGGTGGAAAGCGCCTATCTCCTGGATGACATGACGGTGGAGATCATCGCCGACGGGAAACACCTGCCGGCCAGCCTGTTGAAGCTCATCTACAAGATCAAAGGTGCCGATCGGATATGTCTGGTAACGGATTCCATGCGGGCGGCGGGATTGCCCGAAGGGGAAAGCGTCCTTGGAAGCCTGAAGAAGGGGGAAAGGGTCATTGTGGAGGATGGAGTGGCCAAGCTGCCGGACAGGACGGCTTTTGCGGGCAGTGTGGCTACTGCCGACCGCCTGGTGAGAACCATGGTCGAATTGGCAGATGTCCCGTTGACAGAGGCAGTGCGGATGATGACATACACCCCGGCCAGGGTCATAGGAGAGGAAAGACGGAAGGGAAGCCTGGCAGCGGGTAAGGATGGGGATGTGGTGGTCTTTGATGAAGGCATCCAGATCCGTATGGTCATCGTAAAGGGAGACATAAGGGTGGACGGCCTGGGAGCCTCTTCAATGTGATCATGCCTTGACGATATCTGTTCGCGATCTGATTTACATGATCATATACAAAATGAATGAAGAAATAAGGAGGAAGAGCAATGGCTAAAATGAAAATCAGCTGTTGTTGGCTGTATGCCATCAGCAAATACGGCTATCCCCCTTCCATGGAGGACACCTTTAAAGTGCTTGGGGAGATGAAGGATCTTGGATTCCACTATGTGGAGCTGGAAGGTGTCAGAAATGAGGGAATGGAGGAAGTATATGCCCACAGGAAGGAATTAAAGAAGCATTGCGAGGATCTGGGGTTAAAGGTCATTAATTTCTGTCCGATCCTTCCAGACATTGCCAGCCTGGATGAGGAAAAGCGGAACAAGGCCTTTGATGCCTTCAAGCGGGGCATTGAAACCGCCCACTATTTCGGTGCTGAAACGGTTCAGACGGACAGCTTCATCCCTCCCCTTGAATTCAAGGGAGAAGTCCCCTATAAGGACGCCTTGAAATACGGGAAAGCCTTTACGGTCCGGATCGATCCCGGGTATGACTGGAATCGTCACTGGGAGATCATCGTGGACAGCTACAGGAGATGCACCGAACTGGCAGAAGAAGCGGGGCTGAAATTCTGTCTGGAACCGAGGGTAGGAGAAATCATCAGCAACACCGATGCCTTCCTGCGACTGTATGACGCCATAGGGAATCCCAATTTTGGCATGGTATTGGATACCGCCCATCAGAATGCCCAGAAGGAGATTCTGCCCTACAGTGCGGACAAGGTAGGCAGGCAGATTTTCTACCTGCATGTGGCGGACAATGACGGAAGGACCAATGAACATCTGGCCTGTGGAAGGGGAAATGTTGATTTTGAGGGCATCTTCTCTGCTCTGGTGAAGCATGATTTTGATGGCTATGTAGCCATAGACGTGGGAAATGTAGAGGATATTGACGATCAATACAAGGAGTCCGTGGACTATTTGATTCGTTTGTTCGAGAAAATGGAGATTCCATACGAGATATAAGGGGGAAGGATATCAATGAAGAAGCGATATGCTTTTGCAGGGGCCAGCGGCAGGGCTTGGCATATGTATGCCAAGCCATTGGCCACCGAGCTGAAGGACTATGCAGATCTGGTGGGTATCTATGATGTCAATTCTGTGAGGGCGGGAATTGTCAGTGAGTCCTGTGGAGGGATACCGGTATATAGGGATTTCGATCAAATGCTTAAAGAGGCCAACCCCGATGCGGTGATCGTGACAACGGTGGACCGATTCCATCATGAGTACATCATCAAGGCCTTGGAGGCAGGCTGCGATGCCATCACCGAGAAACCCATGACCATCGATGACGAAAAATGCCGGGCTATCCTGGAGGCGGAAAAAAGGACCGGGAAGAAGGTCATTGTCACCTTCAACTATCGTTTTGCCCCCTATGTCACCCGGATCAAGGAGCTCCTCAGGCAAGGAGCTGTGGGGAAGATCCTGAGCATCGATTTTGAATGGATTCTGGATACCCGTCACGGCGCTGATTATTTCAGGAGATGGCATCGATACATGGAAAAGAGCGGTGGCCTCCTGGTTCATAAAGCCACCCATCATTTCGATCTCATGAATTGGTGGCTGGAAGAGGATCCCCAGGAGGTATATGCTTTCGGTACAAGGCGATTCTATGGCCCGACCCGGGAGAATCGCGGTGAAAGATGCCTCAATTGCCAATATAAGAACAGCTGTGAATTCTACTGGGATATCACAGCCAATGATTTCACCAGGAAATTCTACTATGAAGCGGAGAAGGAAGACGGCTATTTCCGGGATCGCTGTGTATTCGCCGATGACATCGATATCTATGACACCATGTCGGTGAACGTAAAATACGATCAGGGTGCCCTCCTTAGCTATTCCTTGATTGCCCACAGCCCCTACGAGGGATGGCGGGCAGCCATCAATGGGACGGTGGGCAGGCTGGAGGCGGAGGAATACCACAGCGGACACCGGGTAAAGGAGCCTATCCAGCAGATTAAGCTGTATAATCGGAGAGGAGAAGTCGTGACGTACGATATGGAGAAGGCGACAGGCGGTCATGGCGGCGGTGATGAAAGGCTGCGAAGAATGATCTTTGTGGGGGATATCCCCGATCCCCTGGGGCATCAGGCTGGCTCATGGGCAGGGGCCATGTCCATCCTGGTAGGGGTTGCGGCCAATCGTTCCATCGTTGAAAAGCGCTGCGTCCGCATCGAGGAACTTTTGAAATAAAGGGCCACTCTACTTTCCCGGGAACTGATTCAGGTAATAGCCCGATAAAGATATCCATAGTCTCCTCCTTGCATAGATATACATAATAAATATTATTGTAACACGAGGACATGAAAGAAGAAAGGACCTGCTATTGACGGGATATGGAGACTATAGCAATATGATTGTAAGCGCTTACATATCAATAAATGTGCAGGTTTTGGAAATGATATGAAGGAAAAACTGCCCAATGACAGTAAAAAATGAGGGCGTATGAAGAAAGGAGCCGTGGTATGGTGAAGTCAGATATCGGTCTAATTGGCCTGGCGGTTATGGGTCAGAATCTTGTTCTGAATATGGCAAACAAGGGTTATCGTGTGTCCGTATATAATCGCACAAGGGCTCGGACGGATGAATTTATGGCAGCTGCTGCAAAGGGAAGGGAAGAGATCACAGCCGCTTATACCCTGGAGGATTTTATCGATTCCCTGTCAAAACCCAGAAAGGTGATGCTCATGGTTCAGGCGGGACGTCCTGTCGATGCCGTCATCGAGCAGCTGCTTCCACTGCTGGATGAGGGGGATGTCCTGATAGATGGAGGGAATTCCTTTTTCAAGGATACGGTCCGAAGGGCCGCTGAATTGGAACAAAAGGGAATCTTGTACTTGGGAGCAGGTGTGTCTGGCGGAGAGGAAGGGGCATTGAAGGGTCCCAGCATCATGCCGGGAGGATCCAGGGAGGCCTGGAAGAAGGTAGGGAAGATTCTTGTGGACATTTCGGCCAAGGTCGATGGGGGCGTTCCCTGCTGTGACTACATAGGACCGGATGGGGCAGGCCATTATGTGAAGATGACCCATAACGGTATCGAATATGGGGATATGCAGCTCATCAGTGAGGCCTATTACCTGATGAAAGAGCTTTTGGGGATGTCAGCCCCGGAGATGAAAGAGGTATTCAGTCGCTGGAATGAGGGAGAGCTGAATTCCTATCTGATCGAAATCACAGCGGACATCCTGGGCAGGGTGGACCGGGAGACGGGGAAACCCTTGGTGGATATGATACTGGATAAGGCAGGTCAAAAGGGCACCGGAAAGTGGACCTCCCAGGAAGCATTGGAATTGGGGGTAGGAGCAGCCACCATTGCTGAGGCGGTCTTTGCCCGCTGTATGTCGGCGGCCAAAGAGGAACGGGTAGAGGCATCCAAGATATTGAAGGGTCCTGAGGTACAGTTTGAAGGAGATAAGGAGGCATTTATAGAAGACATCGGAAAAGCCCTCTATGCATCCAAGATATGCTCCTATGCCCAGGGCTTTGACCTCTTGAAGCAGGCGTCCAAGGCCTATAACTGGGACCCGAAGCTGGGTGATATAGCCCTTCTCTGGAGGGGAGGATGTATTATTCGGGCCCAGTTCCTGAATCGAATCAAGGAAGCCTATGACTCAAACAGGGACCTGAAGAATCTTCTTTTGGATCCCTATTTCAAAGGGGTCCTCGAGGATGCCCAGGCCAGCTGGCGGAATGTCGTGGCTACGGCGGCACGGATGGGGATTCCCGTTCCATCCTTCAGTTCTGCATTGGCTTATTACGATTCCTATAGGAGGGAAACCCTTCCGGCTAATCTCATTCAGGCTCAACGGGATTACTTCGGAGCCCATACCTATGAAAGGGTGGATAAGGAAGGTGTTTTCCATACCGATTGGCTTTCCGAAGAGTGAATCAAGAAATAGGAAGGAGAGGTAAAGATGAAGGTAAGTTTTGATCTGACAGGTAAAGTGGCGGTCATCACCGGAGGAGCAGGGATCCTGTGCAGCGAAATGGCCAGACAGCTGGCAGATGTGGGCTGCAAGGTCGCGGTGCTGGACTTGAATGGCGAAAAGGCAGCAGAGCTTGCCCAGACCATCACGGAGAATGGTGGGGAAGCCATTGGTCTGTTTGTGGATGTGCTGGACAAGGAAAGTCTGGAGAAAGCTAAGGATGCCGTCCTGGAACGCTTCGGCAGGGTGGATATCTTGATCAACGGAGCAGGAGGCAACAAGAAGGAGGCGACCACCAATGACGGCATGAGCTTTTTTGATATCCCGGTCGATGCCCTTCAGTGGGTGTTCAACCTGAACTTTATGGGTACGGTTCTGACTACTCAGGTTTTTGGCAAGGTAATGGCCCAGCAGGGAGAGGGCAGTGTTATCAATATTTCCTCCATGGCATCCCTTACACCCTTGACCAGGGTAGTAGGATACGCAGCCGCCAAGGCAGCCATCAATAATTTCACCCAGTGGATGGCGGTGGAATTCAACCAGAACTATTCCACCAAGATTCGGGTCAATGCCATTGCTCCCGGATTTTTGCTGACTGAACAGAACAGGTTTCTCCTGACGGATGAGAAAACCGGAGAGGATACCCCAAGGGGTAAAGCGGTGAAGGCCAATACTCCCATGGGACGCTACGGCAGCCCTGACGAGCTGGTAGGGGCCGTCATCTGGTTGGCTTCGGACGCTGCATCCTTTGTAACAGGGATTGTCGTTCCCATTGACGGAGGATTCTCCGCTTTTTCCGGCGTATAACAAACTGCGAGGAGGGGTTGGCATGAAGGTACTGGCTTTGGAAGCCAGCACAGCATCTGCCAAGGCCATCCTCTATTCCACAAAAGGGGGAGTGCTGGATGTTATCAGCCTGCCCTACGCTGAGGAGGTAGGGGATGTCATTACCCTGGATGCGGAAGGGGTATATCAAACCTTGGTGGATTGTGGGAAAAGGGTAATCGATCGGAACAATCGAAAAATAGACGCCATTGGACTGGGCTGCATCTGGCACAGTCTCCTCTTGCTGGATAAGGAACGAAAACCCTTAGGCAGGATAAGCACCTGGGCGAACACCACAGCCGGAGAAACAGCCCGCAAATATCGAAAGGATAAGGGGCTGACCAAGGAGCTATACAGTCGCACCGGCTGTATGATTCACAGCTTTTATCCCCTGTGGCAATATATCCATCTTCGGGAGAAGGAGCCGGAGAGGCTGGAGAAGGCGGCCTACCTCTCCTCCCAATCCCAGTATATTTTTGAAAGGCTCACAGGGGAGTGGGCCTATTCCAGGAGTACGGCTGCAGGCAGCGGGATGATGAATATCCATACCCTGGAATGGGATGAGGACATTCTGAAGCTGGCAGGCATATCAAGGGACATGGTAGCCCCCCTTCAGGAGCCCCTGTATGGCGCAGCTCTGACAGAAACGGCAGCCCGTGACTTGGGACTGGATGCCAGCATTCCGGTCATTATTGGAGGACCCGATGGGGCCTTGAACCAGATTGGCGGTGGTTGCATGGAGGAAGGGCATATGACCTTTTCCGTGGGCACCAGCGGGGCCATCCGCATCCCCTGCGACCTGCCCCTCCTGCCTGAGAATCCCTCCACCTGGTGCTATTATCTGGCGGAAGGGAAGTGGATTGCCGGTGCAGCCACATCAGGAGCCGGTAATTGTGTGGAATGGTTCGTGAAAAGGATCCAGCGGGGCAAGATCAGTTACGATGAACTGGAAAGCATGATGGATGCCGTTGATCCCCGGACAGCTCCCATATTCCTGCCCTTTCTTTACGGAGAACGGTGCCCGGGATGGCAGGATCAAAGAAGAGGAGGTTTCTGCGGTCTGGACGGCAGCCATGACATTGGACATCTGTACTATGCCCTCCTGGAGGGTGTACTGATGAATATCTACCAGTGCTATGAAATTCTGGTCCGGGTAGGCGGTGCTCCCAAGGTCATTCAAATATCCGGGGGAATTGAGAATTCAACCCGATGGCTCCAGATGGCAGCTGATATATTTCAAAGGGAATGGTAACAAGCACCATGGAGCATGCTTCCACCATGGGGGCTGCTGCCTTGGCTTTGAGGGCTGTCGGTGGCCTGGAGAGGCTGGAGGATTTTCTGCCTCAGGTGGGGAAAAGGATTATACCCGATCCCCTGAAGGCCCAACTCTATCAGGAAAGATTCCAACTGTACCGGAACTGGTACGAGAGAACGGAGGAGGGAAATGACTGAAATGGATAATATTATTTTAAAGGGGACAGAGCATACCGGAATCGACGATATCGCCTTGCGGAAAGCCCTGGAACAGTCGCTGGAGGGATTTCAGGGAGATTTGAAGAAGGTACTTCTTCTCCCGCCTGACTTTACAAGGAGCCATTCTATGGCCGGGAAGATCACCGCCCTATACTATGAGCTCCTTCATGGGAGTTGTCAGGTGGACATCATGCCTGCCTTGGGAACTCATATGCCCATGACGGAGGAGGAAATACGGGCCATGTTCGGTCCTCAGATTCCTCTGGAGTCCTTTTTAGTCCATGACTGGCGGAATGATGTGGTGAAAATCGGTGAGGTGCCCGGAGACTTTGTCAAGGAAGTTTCCGATGGGTTGGTGGACTTTTCCATTGATGTGGAAGTTAATAAAAGACTGACGGACGGAAGCTATGATCTGATCTTGTCCATCGGACAGGTGGTGCCCCACGAGGTGGTGGGGATGGCCAACTACAGCAAGAATGTCTTTGTGGGTTGCGGCGGAAGCAATATGATCAACAAAACCCATTTCCTGGGGGCCGTTTACGGTCTGGAACGAATGATGGGAAAGGACCACTCTCCTGTTCGGAAGGTATTTGACTATGCCCAGGAGAAGTTCGCCGGAGATATGTCCCTGGTATATGTCCTGATCGTTACCACCCAAAGGGAAGGTCAAACCTCCCTTGACGGCTTGTTTATCGGCAGGGATCGTAAGGTGTTTGAGGAAGCGGTAGCCTTAAGTCAGGTCAGGAATCTGGATTTCATGGAACGTCCCTTGCAGAAAGTGGTCGTGTTTCTGGATGAAAAGGAATTCAAGAGCACCTGGCTGGGGAATAAGGCGATATACCGGACAAGGATGGCTATTGCAGATGGGGGAGAGCTTCTCATTTTAGCCCCCGGTGTGAAACAGTTCGGGGAAGATGCCCAGATTGACGCCCTGATCAGAAAATATGGATATGTGGGAAGGAATAAGGTGCTCGCCCTCACTCAGGAGAATGAAGACCTTCTGAATAACCTGTCAGCGGCAGCCCATTTGATCCATGGTTCCTCCGATGGACGATTTCACATTACTTATGCCGTGGATAAGCTGACCAGAGAGGAAGTCGAGGGAGTCAACTTCCGTTATATGCCCTTGGAGGAGGCTTATGCCAAATATCATCCCGATAAGCTGGTGGACGGTTTTAATGTGCTGGAGGATGGGGAGGAAATCTTTTATGTTTCCAATCCGGCTCTGGGACTTTGGGTGAGCAGGGACAGGTTTGAATAGAAAGACATTTTGACAAATGAAAGCTAAAAAAATAAAGGACCGGTTCGGTCCTTTATTTTGTCTTATAACAGGCCAGAATCTCCCCATAGTACATGGTGTGGTAATCATGGTCCCTATACCATCGATTTTGGAGTTCAGGGAGCAGCATGGTACCATCCATATCCTGCTTATAGATCACTCTGCATTCGAAATGAAGGTCGCATTCTCCGATGATGGGTACCTGGACGGCCTGGCCCAGTACAGGTGTCAGGTTCAGGGCTTTGTACTTGTCCACATCCCTGCCGGAGTTGGATCCACAGAAGGCAAGGGCTTCCTTCATGCCATCAAAGGGGATGCTGACGGTAAATTCCCCACATTCTTCAATCAATCCATGGGTGTATCGGGATTTACGTACCGGCACAATAAAGACAGGTTTTCCCCAATAGTATCCGATGCTGCCCCATCCGATGGTCATGGAATTGGGCTTTTCCTTTCCGGAACTGAGAAAAATTCCACCCTTGGTCAACCTTTCAAGGACTTCTCTGCAATATGTATCATAGTTTAGTTTCTCCATAAAGATTCCTCCTTACTATAAGCTCTAGGAATATAGTACCTCAAATGCATCTTTTTTTCCAGGGAAATTGGAGCTGACATTGCTTCCCCTTGATGCATGCATAAAAAAACCGGCTGAATTTCATGCCGGTTTTATATTTATTAAGGATCTTATTTTGCCGTATCCCTTTCGCGGAACAGAAGGCTGATACTCCATAGGCCGGCCAAGCCAACCAATGAATAAATGACCCTGCTTATAAAAGCATCCTGTCCGCCAAAAAGGTTGGCTACCAGGTCAAAACGGAACAGGCCGATAAGGCCCCAATTCAAAGCTCCAATGATTACGAGGATAAGTGCTATCCGATCTAGCATACTCCTATCATCTCCTTCCATGTATTATTTACTATTATGTCCATATTATGAGGAGATATAATAGGAATCGCTAAAAAAATCATTCTTTCTTTTTTTCGATGATGGCTTCGATTTCAAAGGCATCGAAGTCAATCTTTTCTATGAAATGGTCCGCCTTGAAAACGGTACGATGAAATCGTTCGAATTCGTTTTGGTGTTTGTTAAGCCATATGGGCTTGGGAATGTCGAATTGGTAGCAAATTTCTTCAATACAGGCATTCAGCTGCTCTTCCGGCGAAAGGCTGCTATCCTCATTTTCTACTACCAGATCCCGGATCATCTTGTTGTTTTTTCGCAGTATGCCCCAAAGTTTCAGCATGAAAAGAACCTCCCTGCCTCCTGGTTTTGTAAAATTAGGTCCATTATATCAGAAATAAGCATGGATGCAAAGGAAAGATATCAGTGATACTAGTGCCCTGACTCCTCCGATGAAGAGATCTGAGGCGTATTCAGGCGCATGGACAGGACGGTTCCTGCTGCAGCGGCGAGGAGGGAGATCAAAAACAGGGGAAGAAAGCCCCATCGATCAGCAATAGAGCCTGCCAAATAGGGGAGGAAGGTCAGAGGAAAGGTCGTCAAATTACCCAGTACAAGATAGATGGGCCGTTCCTCTTCCTTTACAATATCAATGGTGTAATTGAGAAAGCCCATCCAGCTGCCCATATTGATCCCTGTCAGCAAGGTCATGGGCCATAAAAAGAAAATGGGCAGGATTAAGCCGTTGAAAATCAGGCTCGTGAAGGCCAGTATAGGAATGAAAGCGCCGATGAGCTGGGCAATGAGGATGACGTATTTGTTCCCCCAACGGTGGCTGACGGTTCCCCATAGGAGTCCGCCCAGCAGATTGCCGATGATCTGGATATAGATCAGATTGGATACCTGGCTGGGGGAGAGCTGAAATGCACTCTTCCCAAAGAGGATGATAAAGGGCGAGACCATTCCGATAAAGCTATAGATGATCCGGATGACAGTCAAGGATGCAAAATCCCTGTTTTTCAGCAAATAATGGGGCATCTGGGAGAAATAGCGCTTGAAACTTACTTTTTCCTTGCTTAGCTTCCGGGGAAGATCCCTGGCAAAGGACATCATGATGGAGGAGATCATTAACGAGACCCCGGCACCGCTGAAAATAATGGCGTATTTTACGAGGTTTTCCAAGTTAGGGTGGGCCAGGATCATTTTGATGAGGAAACCTGCTCCCAGAGCGGCAATTCCTCCCGTGACCTGTTGATAACCCATGAGTTTTCCTCTTTTGTTTGCCGGAATGGTCCGACCCAGAAGGTCCGACCATGGGATCACAACTAAACCGTCGCTGGCCCAAAAAAGCCCATAAATGGCCAAAAATATGCCGACTGTAAGGAAAGGATTCAGATTGCCCAAAAGAACCGGCACCATGATAAAGGGGAGGGGGCGGAAAAGGAACATAATCCAAAGAATATAGGCAGGCACATTTTTTATTTTTGGCACATAGGGTCCCGATAAAAGCTGTGTCAGCATGGAGAGGGCTGTACGCAACGTTGTGGCTAAACCGGCCAGCTGAAGACTTCCGGTAAAGGTATCGATAAAGACAGGAACAACGGCATTGGCGTCCAAAAAGGCCAAAGCGGTGAGAAAAAAAGTTCCCTCCAAGGTAAGAGAAATAAAGTTTCTTTTACGCAGTTGTTGCTCTTTCATAAAGGGCAATCCTCCGATGCATATGATGTTCTTCCTCCATTATAAAGGCTTCCTATACAGAATACTATACAGATCTGCTGTTTTTAAGCTATATGCATGGAACACAGCAGCTCACGGAGTTTGCTAAAGTCGCTACCGCAGTAATTGGGTGTATTCATCCAGCATCCTGGACAGTCCTTCGATATATTCTTTGATTTCTCCGTCGGCCATCAGCATTCTGAACACGACCAGCACATCCTTTTTAAACCTGCGATGAAGACGATTGGGATTGGAATGTCGGACCAGGGGACAGAGGATTGCTGCCCGGGGATCCATCCTGATCTGCAGGATATCATTGGATCTGAGGTAAGGGGTCAGAGGGAAAATACGACAGGCCAAAGGTCTCAGGCTGCGCTCACAGCGGCCCTGACAAATCAACAGATTGATTTTGTTGCTGTTATTTACAAAACCGTTGACTTTTTTGATCTTCATCCAGTCCGGCTTTTCTTCATACATGATTTCTTCTCCCGGAAACAGGTACATACCGGTTTCCTCTTTCCCCGGTTGGCAGCAGGCTTTTCCGCACAAGCTTCCACAGTCGATGGCAAGGGGAGTGGATCGCTCCAGCATCCGATAAGCTTCCGTATAAAGGGTTTTTTTGTCCATTTCCTTACCCCTTTCAAACCGTCTTTTTATTATAATGAAAATCCCATGGCTTTACAATCACATATAGGGGCCTTAACAGGCTGGAAAGCATTCTCGGGAATCGGTTGGACAGAGGACAGGAGGAGCTTTTTGCAGAGGAAGATTTGAAGGATTTTTTTCCTTGGCATAGAATATAAAATAATCATATACAGCTTCAGGGAAAAGCCAACGTTTCACAGTCTTTTCGCTGAAGCGAAGACGGCAGGGATCCTGATTTAAAAGGAGGGAATACAATGAAACTTTCACCTTGTGTGGAGATACTCTTTCCCGGGATGGATATGGAAGCGCGACTGAGGGAGGTTAAAAAGGCGGGCTTTGATGTGTTTGAGTTTTGGGGCTGGTGGGATAAGGATATTGACCGGTTGATAACCGTCAAGGATGAACTTGGACTGTCGGTATCCACCTTCTGTGCGAGAAACTCGTCCCTGGTGGACAGCAGCCGGCACGGGGAATTTCTGCAAGGTCTGAAGGAGTCCATTGATGTGGCCAAGGCGCTGAACTGTGATCGTTTGATTGCTCAAACGGGGCAGGCTATGCCAGGGATGTCCCGTGAGGAGCAACGCCGAAACCTGGTGGAAGGTCTCCGTAAATGCCTTCCCCTCCTGGAGACCGAGGGTATTACCCTGCTTCTGGAGCCCTTAAATACTTTAGTGGACCACAAGGGATATTATCTGGAACGTTCCGATGAAGCCTTTGGGATCATCGAGGAGCTGAGAAGCCCGCTGGTAAAGGTCCTTTTTGATATTTATCACCAGCAGATTACAGAAGGGAACCTGATCCCCAATATTACCGCCCATATTGATAAAATAGGCCACTTTCACGTAGCCGACCACCCTGGAAGGCATGAGCCGGGTACGGGGGAAATCAACTATGGCAATGTCCTGAAGGCCATTGCAGCTTCCGGCTACAGCGGCTATATTGGACTGGAATACAAACCTTTGGGAGATGTCATCCGGTCCTTCCGGGATGTAAAAGCTCTTGTAGAAGGGGCCCAGGAGCTAAAATAGGATAAGCTGTAGACCGAAGATGAGGAGATCATAATATACGGAGGAGGCAGCAGGATGGAAAACGTCGTATTCTTAGATGATGTTCAATTCAAAGCGGACAGAGCGGCTCTGATGAGGATGCTGCACATTCAGGAGGATTCGGAGGATGCCAAGCGTTTAGAGGAATTAATCCGGGATGCGGAGGATATTGCCCGTCTAAAAGTCCTGTATAAAACGGCTTACATCGATGAGAAGGGGGAGGATTCCGTCACCATAGAGGGTATTCGATTTACCAGCCGTGTGCTTCGGGTAAACCTGGATCCGGTGTATCGTGTTTTTCCCTATGTGTTGACCTGCGGCAGGGAATTGGAGGACTGGGCAAATAAGCTGGCGGATTTTCTGGAAAGGTTCTGGGCGGACAAGATCATGGAGGCAGCCCTTGCATCTGCTACCAGGGCCTTTGATGCCCATTTCAAGGAGAACTGTCCTGTGGGGCTGACAGCCAGCATGAACCCAGGATCCTTGGAGGATTGGCCGATCACAGAACAGAAGTCTCTCTTCGCCCTTCTCGGGGATGACTTCCAAAAAACGGGAGTGGAGTTGACGGAGAGCTTTCTGATGCTGCCGGTAAAATCCGTATCCGGTATTCGTTTTCCCACTGAGAGCAATTATGAGAACTGCCAGCTCTGTCCCAGAGAGAACTGCCCAGGCCGAAGAAGTCCCTATGATGAAACGCTGTATGAGAGAAAATACAAAAAGAAATGAATGTTGATCTGCAGCAAAAAAACAGCCCCTTTTTTCCTAATGGACAAAGGTGGGCTGTTTTTTCATACTGAACGGAAAGTTAAGGTCGGGGATTTCCTATTCGACAAAGGCACGATAGATGGCTTCCACTGCCTTTTCAAAATCCTCATTATCTACTCCGACAATGATGTTGAGTTCGCTGGAACCCTGATCAATCATCCGGACATTGATTCCTTCTCTGCCAAGGGCTCCGAAAAGCCTGGCGGCGATACCCGGAGTATTGACCATTCCCTGACCTACCGTGGCGATCAAGGCCAGGTTGGGATGTAGATCAATGTAATCGGGCTTGCAGCGGTGTCGAATACCCTCCAGTACCCTTTCCAGCTTATGTTCCAGCTGACAATCGGCCACAACTGCGGAGATGGTATCGATACCTGACGGAAGGTGTTCGAAGGAAATGCCGTTTTCCTCCAGAACGGATAAAAGCCTCCGGCCAAAGCCCAGTTCACTGTTCATCATGTTCTTTTCAATATGGATGACGGTGAATCCCTTCCGGCCGGCTATACCGGTTATGGTTCCGGCTGAAACCGTAGCTTCTGCATCGCTGATGATGAAGGTGCCGGGATCCTCGGGCCTGTTGGTGTTTTTGATATTGATTGGGATGCCCGCCTCCCGGACGGGAAAGATGGCCTCATCATGAAGGACGGTGGCTCCCATATAAGCCAGCTCCCGCAATTCCCGGTAAGTGATTTTTTCAATGGGTTTGGGATTCTTTACGATGCGGGGGTCTGCCATGAGGAAACCGGATACATCCGTCCAATTTTCATAGACGTCTGCTTCTACACTCCTGGCTATAATGGCGCCGGTGATGTCAGATCCGCCCCGGGAAAAGGTCTTGATCTCTCCCTTGTGATTGGAACCGTAAAATCCGGGAATGACTGCCCGCTGATGCCGAGACAGCCTTTCACGGATGCTTTGTTGGGTACGCTCGGCATCAAAGCAGCCTTTATGATTAAAATAGATGAGTTCAGCCGGATCCACGAAATCATAGCCTAGAAGCTCTGCCAGGATAAGGCCACTCAGGTATTCGCCCCGGCTGGCGGTATAATCCGCCGATGCACCTGAAGCAATGTTCCTTTTTATTTCTTCAAGATAAGGATTCAGGTCCAGGGAAAGGCCGAGATCCCGAATAATATCCAGATAGCGTTTGGAAATGATTTCAAAAACATCATCGAAGGGGATTTCCTGTTGAACATGGGCGTGGCAGAGATAGAGCAGGTCGGTGATTTTATGGTCGCCATTGTTGCGTTTTCCTGGAGCAGAAGGGACAATATACCACCGACCTTCGTCTTCCCGGACGATGGACAGGACCTTTCGAAACTGATTAGCATCGGACAGGGAACTGCCGCCAAACTTTGCTACTTTTATACGCATATAGGTGTTACCTCCTGTTGCTTGAATCTCTATGGCAGTAGATACCAGGTCAAATTATAATGATAAAAATTATATAGATCCGCCGGAAAAAAGTCAAGAGGAAGAGAAGAAGGCAGGGTTTCCCTTTTGAATGTCGTATATAATTATAGAAGGAAATCAAAGAAAGAATGATCTGGGGGGAGATTCAATGGATGAGAATGTTCGAAAGGCCATGACCTTTGAGAGTCCCGACGTGATTCCGGTTAATGTAAGCATCCTTCCCGCTACCTGGATGAAATATAGGGAAGAGCTAGAGGATATCCTGATTCGTCATCCCGCTATTTTTGGCAACTATGTCAAGGGAAGTCATGACATCAATAAAAAGCCTGAGACCTATAGGGAAGGAGAGCATGTGGATCCCTGGGGCTGTGTATGGAGCAATATCCATGAAGGCTGCGAAGCCATCGTGACCCATCACCCCGTGCCTACCAGGGAGGCCGTCAGGAGTTTAAAAGCGCCTGAGGTGGACGGAGGGATTCCCCATGGCTTTATGTACCTTCGTCTTGCGGATCTGCGTGGCTTTGAAGAACTCATGCTGGACTTTGCCGAAGAGCCTCCTGAACTGCAGATGCTCATCGATATCGTCCTGGATTATAACATGGATCAGTTGGAAAAGCTTTTGAAGAGCAATTCATCGGAGCTCCTGTACTTCGGGGATGACCTGGGTATGCAGCACAGCCTTCCCATCAGTCCGGAAAAATGGCGCAAGTATCTCAAGCCTTGCTATGCCCGTATTTATGGCCGCTGTCATGAGGATAACCGCTGGGTCTATATGCATAGCGACGGTCAGATATATCCCATCATCCAGGATTTGATTGAATGTGGTGTAAACATCATCAACCCTCAGGTAAGGGCCAACGGACTTGACAATCTTGTAAAGGTCTGTAAGGGAAAGGTCTGTGTGGATCTGGATCTGGATCGACAGATGTTTCCCTTCTGTACACCGAAGGATATTGAAGAGCATGTGGAGGAAGCGGTCCGAAAGCTGGGCTCTCCCCAGGGAGGGCTGATGCTGACGGCGGAATGCGGTCCGGATGTTCCTCTGGAAAACATTGAAGCAATATGCTGTGCTCTGGAGAGATATCAGCATATTATTCATGAAAGAGGAATATCCAATATGAAAAGGGAGGGATGAGAATGGCAATAAAGCCTATTCGGGAAAAGTGGAAAGGTACCATGACGGATCGGGAGAGATTCAATAATCAGATGCATTACAAGCCGGTGGACCGGTGCTTTAACATGGAGTTCGGCTATTGGGATGAGAATTTCCGTGAATGGCCTTTATTCTACGAAAATGGCATAAAGAACAATGAGGAAGCGGATATTTTCTTCAACTTCGACCGTATTCATGTGATATCAGGAAATATCTGGATGAGTCCCGGCTTCCCCAACAAGGTGATCGACGAGACGGAGACCACCAGGATCATCATGAACAGTGACGGGCTTTTGGCGGAAGTGCCCAAGGACGGTCATGATACCATTCCCCATTTTATGAAAGCCAGCATTGTAACCCCCGAGGACTGGAAAGCATGCAAGGAAGAAAGATTCCGTCGGGATGATCCCGCTCGAGTTGTCGACATCGATGCCTTAAAAAAACGCCATCCTGACGATCGCGACTATCCCCTTGGGGTTTATTGCGGCTCCATGATTGGCAAGATCAGGGATATGCTAACATTCGAGGGGCTGGCCTATGCCTGTTACGATTATCCTGATATGGTAGAGGACATGGTGGAGACGGCCTGTGTACTGGTGGAGGATTTCCTGGATCAGGTGCTTCCCCGCTTTGATTTTGATTTTGCTTCGGGTTGGGAGGATATCTGCTTCAAGAACGGTCCGATCGTTTCTGTGGATTTTTTCAAGAATGTGGTCATGCCCCGTTATAAACGGATCAGTAAGAAGTTAAGGGATGCGGGCATCGATATATGGTATACTGATTGTGACGGTGACGTAAGGCCCCTTCTTCCCTATTTCCTGGAGGTAGGAATCAACTGCCTCTTCCCCTTCGAGGTCAATGGTTGCTCCCATCCGGCAGAACTCCTGAATGAGTATGGAAAAGAGCTCCGCATCATGGGAGGTGTGGATAAGATTCAATTGGGGAAGGGTAAGGAAGCCATCAAGGCTTATCTGGAGACCCTGGTGCCCCTGGTGGAGCGGGGAGGCTATATCCCCTTCTGCGACCATCGCTGCCCTCCAAATGTCAAGCCGGAGGATTACCTGTATTATTTGGATTTGAAGGAAGAAATGTTCGGAATGAAATAGGCTTTTTTATACGAAAGAGTACCTTGAGATGATCAGGGTGCTTTTTTATGATCAGGATTGCGAAATAGCAAATTTTACCTCGCGTCCGGGACAGAAGAAGGATTTCCGTGGAAAGATGTCGAATAGACGGGATGATGACGGTCATGGAGTGGAAGAACAAGAAACGATGAAGCAGATCCTGAAAAAAAGGAGAAAGTGGCAGGATGGAAGCAGGCCCAAGTTCATACCATAAGGATATGGATATAGCATGATAGGGCAAAAATGAACATAATTTTGTAAATTTCACACATAAAACTGTAAAATCGATTTTATAGTTGTTATTTTCGGACACAGATATTATAATAAAAACGTCCAGTGTTTTCCGTTACTTATGCCGTTATGGCATCATTGCATTATTATGCTATGCTGCTTTGCCATATCAATTCTAATGACAAAGGAGGAAAAAAAATGAGCTCAGTTGAACAGTTAAGTATTAACACAATACGTATTCTATCAGCGGAAGCAGTACAGAAGGCAAATTCCGGACATCCGGGTATGCCTATGGGAGCTGCTCCTATGGCTTATACTCTCTGGGCTAGGCATGTGAAGCACAATCCAAGCAACCCGAACTGGAAAGACCGGGATCGCTTTATCCTGTCAGCCGGACACGCTTCGATGCTGATATATTCACTGCTTCATCTGTTCGGTTATGATTTAAGTATTGAAGACATAAAGAACTTCCGTCAATGGGGGAGCAAGACTCCCGGCCATCCGGAATATGGCCACACCGTAGGAGTGGAGACCACCACCGGACCTTTGGGACAGGGAGTAGCCAATGGGGTAGGTATGGCCTTGGCTGAAGCATATTTAGCCGCCAAGTTCAATCGCCCGGGCTATAATATTGTTGACCATTACACCTATGTACTGGCCGGTGACGGCTGTATGATGGAAGGAATCGCTTCAGAAGCGGCTTCCTTAGCCGGTACTTTGGAATTGGATAAACTCATCCTTCTGTATGACTCCAACTCCATATCCATCGAAGGTAGCACCGACCTTGCCTTCAGGGAGGATGTGGGGAAACGTTTTGAAGCATATGGCTGGCAGGTTCTCAAAGTAGAGGACGGAAACGATATCGAGGCTATCTCTAAGGCTATCGAGGAAGCAAAGGCTGAAAGCAAAAAGCCCAGTCTGATCATTATCATCACTGAGATTGGATATGGTTGTCCCGCCAAGCAGGGTAAGGCATCTGCTCACGGAGAACCCCTGGGAGAGGAAAATCTGGCTTGCGCCAAAGAAACGCTGGGTTGGGACTATGATGAACCCTTCTTTGTACCCGAGGAAGTAAGAGCCCATATGAATACCATCATAGAGAAGGGCCGGAAGGCCGAAGAGGATTGGAATGCCCTCTTCGAATCCTATGCCAAGGAATATCCGGAGCTTGCCAAAGAGTGGGAGGTATGGTTTGATAAGAAACTGCCGGTGGATCTCTTGAATGATGGAAGCTTCTGGAAGTTTGAAGGCAAGAATGCCACCCGTTCTTCTTCCGGTGAAGTCATCAATCGCCTGGCGAAGGTAATTCCCAACCTCATCGGTGGTTCTGCAGACCTTGCTCCTTCCAACAAGACAACCATTAACGATGCCGGTGATTTCTCGGCTGAAGACAGGACCGGAGCCAATCTCCACTTTGGTGTCCGGGAGCACGCCATGGCAGCTATCGCCAATGGTATGTACCTCCATGGAGGACTCCGGGTATTTGTGGGAACCTTCTTCGTATTCAGCGATTATATGAAACATGCCATGAGGCTTTCTGCCCTGATGAATCTGCCTGTGGTGTATGTCCTCACCCACGACAGCATTGGTGTCGGAGAAGACGGACCTACCCATGAGCCTGTTGAACACTTGATTGGATTGCGCAGCATTCCGAACTTTACCGTATTCCGTCCGGCGGATTCCAAGGAAACTGCTGCAGGCTGGTATGCAGCCCTCACCCGTTTGGACAGTCCCACAGCTTTGATTCTGTCCCGTCAGAATCTGCCCCTGTATGAGGAAACCGGTAAGGATGCTCTGAAGGGCGGATATATCCTGGTAGATTCCGATAAGGAGACACCGGATTTGATTATGCTGGCATCCGGCTCTGAAGTGGAACTGATTTATGAAGCGAGAAAGGTTCTGAAGGAAAAAGGCATCGATGCAAGGGTCGTCAGCATGCCCTCCTGGGAACTTTTCGAAGAACAGTCCGAAGAGTACAAGAACAGCGTACTGCCTGACAATGTACGGACCCGTCTGGCCGTAGAGGCAGGAACCTCCTACGGATGGCATAAGTATGTCGGCTTGGATGGAGACATCATCTCCATTGATACCTTTGGTGCCTCCGCTCCCGGTGAAATCCTGTTCGAGAAATTTGGATTCACAGTGGAGAATGTCGTAAATCGCGCGGTAGCTCTGGTGGAAAAGCATAAATAGTCCACGTGAATATGCAGAAAAAACCCCAACCGTTGGACGGTTGGGGTTTTTTTATACAGTAAAGGTGCCAAATATTGTTATGACGCAGGTCACAATATTGGCACCTTCTATGGCTAGTAGAATCTCAGCTTTTCATCAGCCTGCCTTAAGGAAACGATATTGAGCTTGACAGAGCTGGTAGTAGATTCCCTTCAGGTCGATGAGCTGGTCATGGTTTCCGCTTTCTTTGATCCGGCCGTCATCCACCACCATAATGCGGTCAGCCTTTCGGATGGTCGATAAACGATGGGCGATGACAAAAGAGGTTCTTCCCTGGAGCAACCTTTCCAAGGCTTTTTGGATGAGGATTTCCGTGTGGGTATCGATGCTGGAAGTGGCCTCATCCAATACAAGGATCCGGGGATCTGCCAGCAGGGCACGGGCAAAAGCGATCAACTGTTTCTGCCCAACCGATAGACGGGAGCCCCGTTCGTTCACTTCCGTGTCATAGCCCTTTTCCATTTCCATAATAAATTCATGGGCATGGACGGCTTTGGCCGCTTCAATGACTTCCTCATCCGTTGCATCCAGGCGACCGTATCGGATGTTGTCCATGATCGTACCCGAGAAGATAAAAGGATCCTGAAGCATGATGCCCATCTGCTTCCGCAGGGAGTAAAGCTCAACATTCTTGATATTGTGTCCGTCGATCCGTACTTCCCCCTCCGTCACATCATAGAAGCGGCTCACCAGGTTCACGATGGTGCTCTTACCCGCTCCGGTAGGGCCAACCAAGGCAACGATCTCACCGGGCTGGATGGTAAAGCTGACGTCCTTCAGAACCACTTTCTCCCGATCGTAGCTGAAGGTGACATGGTCAAATTCCACCTTTCCTTCGATAGGGGGCATTTCCTCAGCCGATTCGATGCTTTTGATATCTGGCGGTGTATCCATGATTTCAAATATGCGTTCGGTGGATGCCATGGCGACCAGAATCGAATTGTAGAAATTGGACATATTGTTCAAGGGTTCCCAGAAACGTCCCATGTACCAGATGATGGCCATCAGGGCACCGATGGTGACCCCTTGTCCTTCGATCATGCGTATACCGAAAATGTAGACCAGGACGGTCCCAATCGTCGAGACCAGGTCCAGGCCGGGCCAGAACATGTTGTTGACCTTGATGGCGGCAATCCAGGATGTCTTGATATCCTCGTTGATACCATAATAGGTCCGGGCATTTTCCTCTTCGCGGACAAAAGCCTGTGTAACGCGCATCCCGGCAAGGCTCTCGTGAAGATAAGCGTTCATGTTGGAAATTTTACGCCGCACTGTCTGCCATCGGAGACGGATGGTTCGCTTCAGCTTCCAGACAACGAGCAGAAGCAGGGGGATGGTGGACAGGGAGATCATGGTCAGGACGGGGTGTATGGTCAGCATCAGGACGATGACAATGATCAGGGTGATACAGTCAATCAGAACATTCACGATGCCATCGGTAAAAAGACCCATCAGGGAGTTGACGTCGTTGATCACCCGGACCATGATCTTTCCGGCAGGTCGGGTGTCAAAAAAAGAGATGGACAGCCCCTGAATATGGTCAAACAAATCCTGACGCAACTTGGCGATGGCTGAGCGTCCCGCCACATCCATAATCCGGACACGATAGCGTAGGCATATGGCGCCAATGCCGTTGGCTGCAATGAACAGGAGAATAATCCATTGCAGTCCGTCCAGTTTACCGGCGCCGATATAATCATCCAAGGCCAGTTTAATAAAATAAGGACCGGAAAGGCTGCAAACGGAAGCGGTAGCTGCCAACATGAAGGCGATAAAAATTTTCATACGATATGGCTTTAAATAGCCAAGCAGACGTATAAACTGCTTTGAATTAAAAGGTCTCTCCAGGGCTTCATCTTCTATCAGCTTTGTTCGCGCCATTTACACCACCTGCTTTCCGGTATTGATTTCTTCAAAGTCCTTGTATTGATCCATGTACATTTGATAATATAAGCCTTTTTTCTCCATCAGGGATTGATGCGTTCCTCGCTCTGCAATCCTCTTGTCATCCAGGACAATGATTTCATCCGCATCTTTTACGGAGGATATCCGATGGGCTATGATGAAGGTCGTACGATCCTTCATGACCTTTTCCAGACCTTTTTGGATTTCGAATTCTGTCTCCATGTCTACACTGGACGTGCTGTCATCCAGGATCAGGATGGTAGGATTTTTCAGAAGGGCTCGGGCGATGGCTACCCTTTGCTTCTGTCCTCCCGATAATCCCATCCCGCGTTCCCCTACGACGGTTTCATATTGATCCGACATTTCCATGATAAAATCATGGGCCTGGGCAATCTTGGCCGCTTCAATAATTTCATCCATCGTAGCATCGGGCTTGCCAAAGGCAATATTGGCTGCAATGGTTTCAGAAAAAAGGAAGGTCTCCTGCATGACAAAGCCGATATGCCTGCGAAGCTCTTTCAGCTTCATGTCCTTTACATCCATACCGTCAATCATTACCCTGCCTTTGCTGCATTCATAGAAGCGGCCGATCAGATTAACGATGGAGGTCTTGCCGCTCCCGGTTGCGCCCATAATGGCCAGGGTTTTTCCGGGGGCAACATCAAAGCTGATATCCTCAAGAACAAGGTTGTCTGCGTATTTAAAACTGACATTTTCAAAGCGCACATGACCTTTAAAGTCTTTGGGAAAGCCAGCCCCTTCCTTATCCTTAATAGCGGGCCCCAGGTCCAGATAATAGAAAATCTTCTCACCGGAGGAGATGGCCTGGGCGACCATGTTGACCAGCCATCCTACCATACGCATGGGTCCTGTAATCATCCAGATATAGCCGGTGAAGGCAATTAATGTTCCCAAGCTAATCTCCTGTCTGACCACCATACGGCCTCCAAACCAGAGGAGCAGGATGGGACTTAATTGACTGATGAATTCAATCGCGGGGTAAAACTTAGACCAAGTGTAGGTTACTTTGATATTCTTTTCGAGATGCTTTAGGTTTTCCTTGCTGAAGTAGTCCTTCTCATAGTCCTCCCTGGCAAAAGCCTTCACTACCCTGGCGCCGGCTATGTTTTCCTGAGCCCGGGTATTGAGGACGGCGTTCTGCTCTCTTATTTCTCCAAATGCAGGCCGGATGACCTTATCAAAGCGTCGGGCTGCAATGGCCAGGAAGGGGGCTACCGCCAGAACCACCAGGGCCAGCTTGTAGTTCAGGGAGAAAAGGATGGTAATGGCTCCGATAAAATAGATGAAATTTTCCAGCATGGTAATGGCCCCACCGGCCAGGAAGTTCCGGATTCCTTCCACATCACCCGTCATCCTGGACATGATTTCCCCTATCCGGTTTTCATCATAAAATTTGAAGGGGAGGGTCTGGAGATGGGTGTACAGCTGACATCGCAGGTCAAAGATAATGCTCTGGGATATATTTTCAAACAGATATGCTCGAGTATATACCGCAGTAGCGCGCACGACGGTCAGCAAAAGAATGAGAACGATAATGCCGGGCAGTAATTCTGTTTTGCCGCCTTGTATGATTTCGTCCGTTACGATTTTTGTGAGATAGGGATAGACAAGCCTTGTTATAATCACAATAATTAAGAGGGCTGCCGCCAATGCAGTCCTCTTTTTGTACCTGCCCATCAGGCTAAATATTCTTTTCAGGATATCCAAAGGGAAATACCTCCTCAGCTTTGTTGAAAGCTTGATTTTATGTATTGAGTTAATAGTAAAAGGATTTCGGGGATTCGTCAAAGGGGAAATCCTACCATTTACCAGTATTTTAATGCTTAATTGGGCTTCTGGTTCAATTGCCTGCTTTTCCAGGTTAAATCATGCCAATTGTTTGGCTTTTCACCCGCTTTTGAACTGGATTGGAAAAAGCATATTAGACAGGCTTTTCTGTAGATTTTTAGAGGACTTTCGATACCTAAGACGAATAGGTATAATATATCCTTCTCGCTATCATATGATGATAGTGGACAGGAGATAGTGAACTATAAAGAAAAGAAAAAAAAAAGGGGGAGCGATATGGAGAGTTTCAATGGTTTGGGAATGGGATTGGGCAATCTGGCCAGACTGTCCAGGGCGAAAACCCGATCCATCAGTGCGGAGAATTTTACCGGTGAGAAAGGCAAGGGGGGTATGGCGACGGAGGGAACAGGTGCCAAGGCGGCCAGGGAATTGGGACAGGGCTGGAAGGTGAATCCCTGCATCAATGTACCCGGCAACACAACCGTAACCTTGGCAGAGATTGAAGGCCCCGGAGCCATTCAGCATATATGGATGACTTGTTTTCCCGGTGTGTGGCGGAGTCTGGTGCTGCGGATGTATTGGGACGGAGAGGAAACGCCTTCGGTAGAGACACCCTATGGTGATTTTTTCTGCAATGGCTGGTGCGAGAGATCCAATGTAACATCCGTACCTGTGGCCGTGAATCCGGCCGGGGGAATGAACTGTTACTGGGAGATGCCCTTCCGCAAATCGGCCAGAATCACCATTGAAAACCTGGACAGTGAGGAGGCCACGCTATACTACCAGATTACCTATACGTTGACGGAAGTGCCGGAGGATATGGCCTATTTCCATGCCCAGTGGCGGAGAAATAACCCATTAAAATATATGGATGTCCACACCATCCTGGACGGCGTCAAAGGGCACGGCCATTATGTGGGCACATACCTGGCCTGGGGAGTCAACAACAATGGATGGTGGGGTGAAGGCGAAATTAAATTCTATTTGGATAGGGACAAGGATTTTCCCACCATTTGCGGTACCGGTACGGAGGATTATTTCGGGGGTGCCTGGAATTTCGAGTTCCCAGAGGGGCAGTATGGTGTTTTTTCCAACCATTTTACCGGACTGCATCAGGTGATCAAACCCGATGGTTTGTATAAAAGCCAGCAGCGCTTTGGCATGTACCGCTGGCATATCATGGATCCCATACGGTTCGAGGAAGACCTTCGGGTAACCATCCAGGCCTTGGGATGGCGTTCCAAGGGGCGTTATCTGCCCTTGCAGGATGATATCGCTTCCACAGCCTTCTGGTATCAGCGGGAACCCCACGCTCCTTTCCCGAAGTTGCCGGATAAGAACGCTTTGGAAGTCATCTGATATCCGGAAGGGAGATCACTCCATGCTGACGGAGAGGGAGAATTATATTCGCAATGCCACCTTCCGCTATCCTCAATGGATCCCTATGCAGGTTCACATCAGCAATGCTTCATGGGATCAATACAGGGAGGAAATGGAGAAGGTGGCTCTTCGCTATCCGGCCTTCTTCCCCTACGTACGGAAGGGATGGCGGGATTATGATCATTTTGATTTTGGACCTGCTTATCGACGGGGCGAGCTCTTCACGGACGCCTGGGGCTGTACATGGCTGACGGCCGTCAATGGAATTGAAGGCGTGGTCCAGAATGCCCCTTTAGAGGATTGGGATGACCTGGACGACTATGTTTTTCCCGATCCCTATACCCAGGGAGACAGGGGACCGCGGGACTGGGAAGCGGAGAAAAGACAGATGGAGGAAACCCGGGCTGCAGGGAAGCTGACGGTTGGATCACTGCCCCATGGTTTCCTGTTTATGCGGATCCTGTATCTGAGGGGATTCGAACATGCTATGATGGATTTTGCCCTTGGGGAGCCCAGGCTTCAAATCCTGATCGACCGCCTGCTGGCTCATAACCGGGTCATTGTGGAACAATACCTGCGGATGGGCGTTGATGCCATGAATTTTGGCGATGACCTGGGCAGCCAGACTTCTACCCTTTTGAGTCCCTCGGATTTTCGCCGATGGATTGCTCCTGCCTATCGCCGGCTGATGGAGCCGTGTAAAAAAGCGGGAGTGTTGGTAGCCCTGCACAGTGATGGCTATACCCTGGATATTTTGGAGGACCAGATTGCTGCCGGCGTGGATATCGTCAATCCCCAGGATTTGTGCAACGGTATTGACAATCTGGCCAGGCGCATCAAGGGGAAAGCCTGCATCCAATTGGATATCGACCGGCAAAAAATCGTACCGTATGGGAGCCGAAGGGAAATCCATGAATTGATTGAGGAAGCAGTCAGGAAGCTGGGAGATCCAAGGGGAGGCTTGGAATTTATCGCCGGAATTTATCCACCTACGCCTCCTGAAAATGTGGATGCATTGTGTGAGGCGCTGGAAAAATTCCGAACCTTTTGGTGGAATCGATCGCCAAAAAAAGGTTGAAGGTTTACTTTATATACATGTCCCGGTATAATATACACATATGGAGGGGGTCTTCTTTCATTTTTCGCAATTTTTCTACAAAGGATGGATGAAATCCACAGCAGACTCCATAAGCCAATTATTTTGGAGGTGGCAGCATGTTATCGCGTAATAGAATGGCTAAGCTTTCGAAAGTGGGGAGAATCAGTGGTAAAAAATTGTTGTCAATCGCTTTGTTGGTTATGATTGCAGCAAGCCTTGGAGGATGCGGTTTGTTCCCCGAAGAGGAGGAAGTTCTCGCACCTCCTTTGGTAAAGCCTAAGGAAGAAGAATATCAGTTGGTGGAAGTCAAGCGGGGGGATATTGTCAATAAATTGCAGGTAACCGGTTCCCTGGTGGCTGCCAAGGATCATCCCCTGTCCTATGAACAAGGAGGACGTCTGGATGAGATCCTGGTGAAAAACGGTGATACGGTAAAAAAGGGGGATGTGGTAGCCAGGCTGGATGTGGGGGACCTGGAGACCCAAATTGAGCAGGCCAAAATCAGCGTGGCTCAAGCTGAGGTATCCTTACGGGAGGCGAAGGATAAGCTCAACCGCAGCAAAAAGAATCTAAGCAACGTGCAAAGCGCTGTTTCAAAAGCAAAATCCGATCTGAAAACTGCCAAGGACAACCTTGCGAAGGCGGAATCGGAATTGGCAAAGGCCCAGCAGGAGTGGGAAGCGGCCAAAGGGATAGATCCGGAAAGCGAAGAAACCAAAGCCGCTGAGAAAAAGGTAGAAAATGCCCAAGGGGCCGTGGATGCTGCCAGGGCAGCGGTAGCCAATCTTCAGAAAGCTGTGGACAATGGGCCCCAGGACATTGAGAATGCCAGGAATGTAGTAAAGGATCACGAGTATAATGTAGAGCGGGCAGAGCTAAGTGTTGAAGCGGCCAAAATCAACCTGGATAAGCTGCAGAAGCAGGCTGAGAATGCCGATCTGAAATCACCTATTGACGGAAAGGTAGTATTTGTGGACCTAAAGGTAAGAAAAGGAGATGTGGTGCAACCCTATCAAACCTTGGTCCAGGTGGCGGATCCCAATGATCTTGAAATTGTTTTGGATGCCAAGAGACTGAGCGATCCCCATATTGTGAAGACGGGTATGAAAGCTGAACTGGTCATCAATCAGCAGGAATTGGAAGGAGAAGTGGTATCCTCTCCGTCCAGCGTTCCCGACGAAGTGGATGAGGAGAATAAGGATGTCATCATCTTCAGGGTTGACAAGCTTCCTGAGGATGCAGAGATGGGGGACACCGTCTCCATCAGCATAACTCTGGAGAAGAAGGAGAATGTGCTGATCATGCCCCTCCAGGCTTTGCGAAGCTATATGGGAAGAAACTATGTGTATATCCTGGAAGATGGCAGCAAGAGAGAAGTAAACGTGGAAGTTGGCATTAAATCAGCTACTGAAATCGAAGTCGTGTCAGGTTTGGAAGAAGGACAGCAAGTTATATTAAGGTAGGAGGCTGTTTTGATGGCAATTATTACAATCGTATTGCGCAAGATGCTGAAAAACCGGTGGCTGGTTTTATGTCTGTTATTTGGTTTGATTATTTCCATTGCCTTGCTGAGCAGTATTCCCATGTATAGCAGTGGTGTTCTCCACAGGATGCTGATTAAGGAATTGGAGAATTACCAGATAGAAACCAATCGTTTTCCGGGAGCATACCATGCCAGCCTTTATTTCAAATCCGAAACAAAGACCGAGGAAAAATACGGTATCTTTGAAGGAATGGATAGGTATGTCAAGGAAGAGATCCCCAAGCTTTTAGGTATTCCAACGGCTATTTTGGTGGAGGATATGGAATCGGAGCCCTACACCTTGACACCGGAAGATCCCAGCAAGGTGGACCCTACCCCCAATCGGATGGCTAAAATCGAGGCTTTGTCCGACTTTGAAAGCCATGTGAAAGTGGTGGATGGGAGAATGCCGGCCAAGGAAAAGGTGGATGGTGTGTATGAAGCCCTGGTAACGGAGGGGGCTTTAAGCAAGCTGAAGATGGTTCTGGGCAATGTTTTCGTTGCCAGGGTTCCCGTAGAAGGGGGCGTCATCCATCTGAAAGTCAAACCGGTAGGTGTCTTCATCCCCAAGGAAACCGATGATCTGTATTGGTCAAGAACTTCCTCCATCTATGATGAGCGCTTTTACATTGATGTAGATCTTTTTAAAAAGGATTTTATCAACAAGGATCGCCCCCTGGTAAAGACTTATAACTGGTATTATGCCTTGGATTACAGGGCGATTAAGGTTCATAATATTGGGAGCATATTGGATGCCCAGGATACCATTATCAGGAATACAAACGGCAAATACGGCGGTTTTAGAGTGAATGCTCCCATGATGGAGATCCTTGAAAAGTATATTGAGCAGCAGAAGCAGATTACCGTCCTGCTCCTGTCCCTGAATGTGCCCGTGCTCCTTTTACTCTGTTTCTATCTGTTTATGGTATCCTTCCTTATTGTGGAGGCCGACAGGAATGAAATTGCCCTGTTGAGAAGCAGGGGAGCAGCCCGTTGGCATATCGTAACCCAGTATCTGATAGAAGGAGTGATCCTGGCAGGAATTGCCATCCTCCTCGGACCTTTGGTAGGACTGTTTCTGACGAGGTTCCTGGGCACTTCCAGTGGATTTATGGAATTTGTCAATCGGAAGGCATTGCCCGTTTCCCTGCATTGGGATGCCTATCAATATGGAATTATTGGAGCGGCCGTGTTTATTGTCATGCTGCTAATGCCTGCGTATGGGGCATCAAAGACGACGATTGTAGGGCACAAGCAGCAGCTGGCCAGGTATACGGGCAAGGTCTGGTGGAGCAGATTCTTTATTGATTTTGTCCTGTTGGGGATTGCGGGCTATGGCTATTACAGCTTTAATCAGCATCAGCAGATCCTGATGGTGACAGGAGCCGATGCCACATCGGTTCAGGTAAGTCCCTTGTTGTTTTTTGCTTCCACCCTGTTTGCCCTGGGCATTGGATTGTTCTTCCTGAGAATATATCCTCTATTGGTGGAAGGTGTTTATCGTTTGGGAAGTCGCTGGTGGTCGCCGCCCCTGTATGAAACCTTAACCCATGTAGGCCGCTCTTCCCGACAATATCAGTTTTTAATGACTTTCCTGGTCATGACCATTGCCATTGGCTTGTTCAGCGCCAATGCCGCCCGTACTCTGAATCGGAATATGGAAGAGCGAATCCTGTACCAGGTGGGTAGCGACATCGTGATCATGCCTGTGTGGCAGGCCGAATATATCGCTCCTGCGGCAACGGTTACCGAAGCCGGTCAGCAATTGGGCAACGATCTTCCCTCCGGGTCTATTCAATACAAGGAACCTCCTTACTTAAGCTTTGAACAGCTGCCTGGGGTGGAACATGCTGCAAAAGTGTATATCCGTGAGGGTATCCACATGAGAGCGGGCGACAATTTTACCGACAGCGTCCAGCTTATGGCCATTGATCCCTATGATTTTGGCAATACGGCATGGTTCAGGGGCGATCTGTTGGCTCCCTATCATATCAATGCCTATTTGAATCTGATTGCCCAGGAGCCCAGTGCTGTATTGATATCCAAGTCCATCAGCACGGAATATAAGGTCCAGGTGGGGGATACCATCAACCTGGGCTGGCCGGGAGTGGATGATGCCAGCTTTATCGTATTTGGTGTGATTGATTATTGGCCCAGTTGGAATCCATTAGGTTCTCCGGAGAGCGGGAGAAGGCAGGAGAAGCCGCCGATGCTGGTGGTGGGCAACCTTCCCTATGTGCAGAACAATCTGGCTTTGGAACCCTATCAAATATGGTTGAAGCTAAAGCCCGGCGCTACCAGCGCTGAGCTCTACAAGGGGATTGAAGAGAAAGACCTTCGCATTGATGAAATCGTGGATGCCAATCAGGAAATTATCAAGATCAGAACAAACCCATCCCAAATGGGGATGAACGGAGCCATGACCCTTGGCTTTATCATTTCCCTCGCCATTACCTTCCTGGGCTTCCTGCTCTATTGGGTATTGGCTATGAAGGGCCGCATCTATGAATTCGGTGTCTTGCGGGCCATGGGAATATCCCTTCCCCAGTTGATTGGCATGATGGTCTGGGAGCAGCTGCTCACATCGGGTGTTGCGATTATGTCAGGAATCGTTGTGGGCGGGATGACCAGCAAGATCTTTGTTCCCTTCCTGCAGGTTGCATACAATGCTTCCAATCAGGTACCGCCCTTCCGGGTCATTTCAGAGATGGGTGACCGGATTAAGTTGTACGTCATGCTTGGGATAATGATTTTTATCGGCTTGCTGGTCCTGGGCAACATCCTCACCAGGATAAAGATCAACCAAGCCATCAAACTGGGAGAAGACTAATTTCAATTGTTTTATTTCATCAAACGATCCTATCCTCTGGAGGATAGGATCGTTTTTTCAAAACAGCCATGTACACAGGATGTTATTTCATTCAGAACGGAGCTAGCAGCATGGATCAAAAAGCCAATGTCATTCTCATTACCACCGACCAACAGCGTTTCGACAGCGTGGGTTTCAATGGAAGCTGGTCGCTTATTTAGGGGAGATCTTTGGCGAGCTGAATAATTTGGGAAATGATTCGGGAGAAAAGCATAATCTGTTCTGCCATCCGGACTACCAGGATGTCAAGAATAGACTTCTCATCGAGCTCTTGAATGACATGGAACGGAGTGAACCGGTCAGCGAAAGACCATGCAGGCTTTGTACAAAAAGAGGGAATATTAGAGGGAATTGACAATATAAGAAAGAGTTCTCTATTTTAGATTTACCATAGAGCGTTTAAAGAAAGCTATTCAAAGTAAAGGCTTCAAAATTATGATGATATTTTACTTATGGAGGATATTATTCCAAACATATTCTTTGAGAGATGCTGGAAGCAGAGCTGAATGCGAATCTATATATAAAGCCAAAAGTTCTACATCGACACGCATAATTTATTAATAACGACATGATAGTTAATCCTGCAAATGAACTCTTGTTCAATCATAAGATATTTTCAACTGAGGAATAAAAGCTATTGCAAATTATATCTTTCTTGAACCAGGCTTGGATTAAGTCTATATAATGGTGTAAAAATGAGTTGAGCCATAACTCATACCTCGGTTAAAATATAAGTTACCCAACAAATACCACCAAACCGAGGAGGATGATCCATGGCTCAGTTTAATATTACAATAACCGAGGAACTTTTGCACGGACTTTTTTTATCAAATGGCAGGGATGAAGCATTTTCCAAACTGTTGGAGGAAATCTTCAACCAGGTACTCTTGGCCCAGTCTACAGAACAGCTGGGTGCTGAACCTTATGAAAGGACGGAAGGAAGAACCGCCTATCGTAATGGTACCAGAGAAAGACAGCTAACTACTCGAGTTGGCACACTTACCTTAAGGGTACCCCGTCATCGCAATGGTCAGTTCAGCGCTGAGCTATTTATGCGCTATCAATGGAGCGAGCAGGCACTGGTGTTAGCAATGATGGAGATGGTCATCAACGGAGTTTCTACCCGAAAGGTTGAGTCGATTACTGAAGAGCTCTGTGGTAAGAAGTTTTCTAGATCGACTATCTCTGCTCTATGCAAGAACCTGGATCCAATGGTGAATGCATTTCGAACACGGTCTCTGAAAAGCCATTATCCCTTTCTAATGGTGGATGCCATTTATGTAAAAGTCCGTGAAAACAAGCGTATACAATCCAAAGGGCTGCTTATTGCCATCGGCATCAATGAGGAAGGATATCGGGAGGTAATTGGATTTCAGCTGGCAAACAGTGAGTCCGAAAACAGCTGGGGCGAGTTCTTTGGATCCTTAAAAGAACGAGGGCTGAAAGATGTCCACCTTGTGACCTCGGATGACCACAAAGGCCTTGTAAATGCTGTCAGAAAACACTTTCAGGAAGCTAGCTGGCAGCGTTGTCAAACCCACTTCTCCAGGAACATGCTGGACCATGCCCCTAAGGCATTGCAGCCAGAAATCAAGGAAGACCTGGGCCGGCTATACGAGTCTGTCGATCTCGAGAGTGCCCGCAAGGTTCGAGACCAGATTATCGCAAAGTATGAAGCCAGAGCACCAAAAGCCACAGATTTGTTGGACGAAGCTTTTGACGATATTACTGCCGTTCTATCTTTGCCTCTTAGGTACCGGAAGCGACTTCGTACCACCAATGGAGCAGAGAGACTTAATGAGGAAATCCGTCGTCGGGAACGGGTCATTCGGATTTTCCCCAATGAGGCATCTGTTATTCGGCTTATGGGAGCACTTTTAATGGAGCAGGACGAAAAATGGCAGACAGGGCGCAGATATTTTGATATGGAGCTTTATTACCATACTGTCCGAGGTAATGATTCAGAAGACGGCACAGCTGCTTAAAACGTTTTCTCTGGATAGCCGCATTTATTCCACGGTCTGTTGACAACGAGCCTCCCATGGCATGTTTGTAGGCATCAAGGCCATCACTCCACCATGACAGGTAGGTCTGACGCTGGAGTAGTGATGCCCGGCCAACCAGCCTAACATGCCATGCACTCATTATCAACAGCTTTCGCGGCATAAACGCTTATGGCTATTGGCTGATTAGGTACCTTATATCACCATCACCGAGGTAATTTACACACTAATTTGGACTTGACTCGGTGTTGTTCAAGAAAGTTTTGATCATTACCTGCAATATCTCATTGTTTTAAAGGAATTCACTTTAATTTCTTGTGAAAGGAAAGAGCAAAGGAAAGCGATTTTATCTGCTAGACAACTTGGCCTCACAATATGAATTTAACGAATGTATATTGATCGAAAACTATCAGTGGTTGATGGTGTTACACAAGATTACAAATATGTTTTACACTTTTGTAATGTAACAAACCTTTGGCAAATAACATACTGGAATATAGCATTTGTAGAGAGAATAGTTTATGAATTATGAATAATTTGTACATTCTTTTCCTGAAGGAAGTTGATCCACTCATAAGAGGGCTTTTGATCTACAACAATATAATCAATATCTGCAAAGTCGCCGATTCTACTGAAAGATATCTTATCGAGTTTTGTGTGATCACAGAGCAAAACTGCCTTTCGACTGTTTTGAATCATCAGCCTCCGTAATTCTGCTTCATCCCCATTCGAGTCAGTTAATCCCTTTTCCATGGAAAGGGCTCGACAAGAAAAAAATACTGTGTCCACATAGAACCCTTCAATGCATTTACGTGCGAGCTCACCGATATAGGACAGAGAGTTTTCCCTAAGCATTCCCCCAGTACTGTATACCTTAATGCGTAGCAGTTCACCCAACTCTATAGCAGTTTTCGCTCCATTAGTGATTACTGTCAATGCACTCTTTCCTTGTAGATAGGGAACCATACGAAGGGTAGTACTACTGGAATCCATAATTATAATATCTCCATCCTGTACCAGTTGAGAAGCCAAACGACCTATATTGTCCTTCTCTTTTTTTTGTTCCGATTCTCGGACAGACAATGGAATCTCCAAATCAAGCCCTTCAAGTAATACGGCACCACCATATGTCCGTTTTAAAAGACCCATTTTCTCCAGTTTTCCCAAATCTCTCCTGATAGTCGCTTCTCCAATAAAGAATTTCTTGCTGAGTTCGACAACAGAAACAGATCGTTTTGCTTTTAAGATGTTTATAATTTCTTGTTGTCTTTCAATTGCAAACATAATCTCACTCTCCTATGCTCATTCATGTTCAATTTATTTTAGAATTTCAGAAATATATGTATATTATACTATTTTTTCACCATACTAGAATATGTTGAACTTAAACATTATAATAGTGTTAAGATATAGGTATCTATACAGAATCTTATAACAATTGTTACCGCCGGGATATAATTGACCTATATAGCCGGATAGAAATTGACCCACACCAAACCAACGGTTACCATAAGAGTACGACCAATACTTTTATGGAGGATGACCGTATGATAAGGAGTGGGCTAATTAATATGATACGTGAAAAAGCACAAAAAGGGAAGAGTGCATATGCCATAGGCAAGGAGCTTGGCATATCAAAAAACACTGCAAAGAAGTATATAAACCAGCCAAAATCAGTGCATGGTCTTAAAGGAAGAACAAAGCGATCAAAGCTTGATCCATACAAGCCTGAAATAAATGAAATGATGGCAAAAGGAATATTTAATTGTGTGGTGATTTATGAAAGGCTGAAGGAAATGGGCTATACCGGTGGTGTCACCATTATCAAGGACTATGTAAAGCCATTTAGACCTGCAAGAAGCGTTCCGGCAGTGCAAAGGTATGAAACTCTGCCCGGTAAGCAGGCACAGATGGACTGGGGTGTTGTTCACTACATAGATGACAAGGGGAGCATTCATAAGACTCCGGTTTTTGTAATGATACTGGGCCATTCAAGATGCAAATATGTTGAGTTTACCAAGCGTTGTGATTTGTATAGTCTCGTAAGGTGCATGGTAAACGCCTTCGAGTATTACGGCGGTGTTCCGGAGGTAGTTCTGACGGATAGGATGAAAACTGTCATCAATGGCAGTGAGGCAGGAAAGCCGATATGGAACAGCCGATTTGAAGACTTTGCTGCAGACATGGGTTTTGTACCGAAGGTATGCCGTGTAGGAAAGCCTCAGACAAAAGGGAAGGTAGAGCGCCTGGTGGACTATGTAAAGGATAACTTCCTGCCAGGAAGGCAGTTCAAGGATCTGCATGATTTAAACTCTCAGGTACTTGAATGGTGCAGGAGGGTAGACAGCAAAGTACACGGAACTACCGGCGAGATACCACTTGAAGCTTTAAGCAAAGAAGCGCTGCTGCCTCTGCCGGATAAAGCTGTTCGAGATAAGTATAGGTGGGAGACAAGGAAAGCAACAAGGGACGGGTTTGTAAGTTATGACGGTGCCAAATACGGTATACCCTGGCAGTACAGCGGCAAGGAAGTAAGGGTAAGGATATGCGGTGATTTTTTTGAAGCCTACTACGGTGAGGTAAGAATAGCACGCCATAAGGTAGAGTATGCATCAGGCAGGATTGTATGGCTGAAAGGCCAGTACCGGGGTCTTGCTGAAAAAGATGGTATAGCCGTACCTCTCCCTTTTGCCTGGAAGAAAGAAACAGAGTCAGTAGAGATACGATCTTTAAGCGTATACGATGCATTGGCCGGGGTGATATCGAATGGTTGAATTAGAGCATACCCGCAGCATCCTTTCTGAACTTGGACTGTATACGGCTTCTGAACTTTTAGATGCAAAGCTTGAAGATGCAATACATAAAGATGCTACTTATCTATCGTTCTTAAACGAACTATTAGGAGCTGAACTGGAGGAGAAAAAGCGTCGCAGTGAGGAAACAAGGATTAAACTATCAAGACTGCCACATCGAAAGACACTGGAAGAGTTTGATTTTAGCTTCCAGCCCAGCATAGATGCAAGGCAAATCAAAGAATTGTCCACCCTTGCATTTGTAGCAAGGAATGAGAACGTAATTTTGTTAGGTCCTCCCGGTGTTGGCAAAACCCATCTTGCGGTAGGTCTCGCAATGCAAGCCTTGAGGTCTGGTATGACGGTATATTATGTCAGCCTGGCATATCTCATAGCAGATCTAAAAAAGGCAGCACAGCAAGACAAGCTGGAACGCAGATGGCGTGTATATACCCGACCTGACATACTGATTATTGATGAAGTAGGATATATGCAATTGGATCGTGAATCAGCGGAGTTATTCTTCAGAGTTATATGCTCAAGGTATGAAAACGGCAGTATAATACTCACCAGCAACAAATACTTCGGGGACTGGGGTGAACTTATGAATGATACAGTAATAGCTACAGCTATACTGGACAGGTTGCTACATCATGCACATATCATAAATATAAGGGGTGAGAGCTATAGGTTAAAAGACAGGCTAAAAGGCGGTGTTAGGGTTGTACCCCCGTCTGATATCCCAATAAAGGAGAACTAAGTGTGAGGTAAATCCGACTATTAAAACCGGCGAATAGAAACCGGCGATTGGGTCAATTTTTAACCGGCGATTCGGTCAAAAACATTCCGGCGTTGACACAATAACCAGAAATATGCAAAGATAGATGAATTGAGAGATATAAGGATCAAATTTGCATAAGCATATTACTTACCTATCTGATTATGGTTTATTATACCATATCCACAAATTATAGTTTCTTGGTTACGGATTTTCTTTAGAAGTATGAAAAATAAAAAACTCCCTATTAATAGATTTTGATAGATTCGGCCTACCATACCTATTAACAAGAAGAAAAAGTGGTAATTAATATTAACACAGGTGCATTGAAATTGAAATACACTTAGTTACCTATGACTTATGATAAGAGTGTAAAAGAGGTGATAGTATCATGTTTTAACGGTGAGTGTTTATACACACTTCATATAGAAAATAAAGAAAGGGGAAAGGATAATGAAGAAAGTTATGTTAACTCTTTTAGTTGCTGTTTTTTGTATTTCTGCTGCCTTAACCGGGTGCAATAACTCCCCAAATACAGTAACACCTGAAGAACCGCAAGAGCCCCAGACATCCGTGCAACCAGAGAAATCAAATGAGCCTCAAGCAACACAAGATGTGGATCAAAAGGAAGTCGTTTATAAAGAATCTCCATACTTTGAAGGAAAGGATTTACCTCCAGTAAAAGAAAGGTTACCTGAAAAACCGAAGATCAGCAATGAGATGCCAGAAGATCAGTTAAAATATGAGATTGGAAAATATGGAGGTACCATAAGAGTTGTCAGGAATAACCCTGTATGGGATGCAGCCATAAATCTCTCCAACTGTGAGCCTTTGATTAACTCTCCTGGTCTCATGGCAAACGAAATCACCCCCAATGTTGCAGAAAAATTTGAAGTGAGTGAGGATCAGAAAGAATTCACGTTCTATCTCCGGAAAGGTTTGAAATGGTCTGATGGAGAACCAGTGACCATGGATGATGTAAAATTTGCATTCGAAGATGTACTACTGAACGAGCAATTGAGTCCTGCAGGATTCCCCGTATGGCTCAAGTCTGGTGCGAAATCCGATGGCACACCTGCTGTTTTGGAAGTAGTTGATGATTATACCTTTAAGCTGAAGTTTGATGAGCCGTATGGAGGCTTTTTGCTTCAAGCTTCAATAATAAGCTGGAGAAATTATAACGAGATATTAAAACCTAAACATTATCTGCAAAAGTTCCATAAAAAGTACACTTCAATGGAAGAATTGGAAACTCTAATCCTGGAAGCAGGTTTTCAGCCTGAAGAGTGGAATAACCTATTTAACCAAAAAGACATTTTACATCCTGAAAAAATACAACCTGATGCAGTAGATTTTCCTGTACTATCACCTTGGGTGACCAGAAAAACTGGTGATATTTGCGAATTAGAAAGAAATCCATACTATTTCAAGATTGACGCTGAAGGTAACCAACTTCCCTATATAGACAAAATTCAAAGCACTTTGGTGCCCGATATGGAAATGGTACAAATGAAGATTGTATCAGGTGAAGTTGATTTTTCTACTGAATGGGGCATTATGTCGAAAGTTCCTCTTTATATAGAAAATGAGAGTAAAAATGGTACCAAAGTAATGACTGGGGTTAAAATACATCGAACTACTAATGATATCTATCTTAATTTAACCTATGATGATCCTGTATGGCGTGAGGTAGTTCGAAATGTCCAATTTAGAAAAGCATTGAATCTAGCACTGAATAAAGAAGAGATAGCCGATAGTGTATATTATGGATATGCCAAACCGGCATATGATATTTATGGAGCAGAATTCAACCTGGATGAAGCAAATAAAATATTAGACGAGATGGGTATGAAAAAAGGAACAGATGGCTATCGAATTGGTCCGGATGGTAAGAAATTCACAATTCCAATTGAGTATGCAGCTTATACAACAGATCATCCTCCTACAATTGAGCTGGTAGTAGAACAATGGAAGCAATTAGGTATTGAAACTACTGCCAAACAAACAGATTCAACGTTAAACGGCCAGCGTAATGCTGCAAATGAATTGCAGTGTTCAACCCTATGGTGCCATGGGCCAGTACTTAGAATATGGAATGATTGGTCGTTGCCTATATTTGGCCCCCTATGGGATAGATGGTACAACTCAAATGGTAAAGAAGGAGAAGAGCCGCCAGAAGAGGTCAAAAACTTTATTATAATGTCAAATGAAATTTATCAGCTATCAGTAGATGAGGCAAATAAAAGAGCACAAGAGATTTTAAGTGATCTTGGGCAGAACTGCTGGTTTTTCATTCTTACCAGGGATGTAACCATGCCTGTAGTATTAAACTCAAAACTGAGCAATTATCCTGATGCTGGTTATGCAATCGCTAATAACTTTGCTGCTGAACAATGGTTCTTTAAAGAATAAATTATCCCCTTCTCCTATTAGGAAATATGTTTAGGCTTAGGTATTCAAGCCTATGCCTAAACATATCTTTCAGAACATAGATAATGGAGGTATAAGAGTAACTATGGGTAGAAAACCGAATATCCTTTTAATTACAAGCGATCAACAACATTGGAATACAATTGGAGCTTTTAATGATGAAATAAAGACCCCCAATCTTGATAGACTGGTAAACGAAGGGACAACATTCAGTCGCTGCTATTGCACAAACCCTACCTGTACACCATCCAGGGCTTCAATTATTACAGGTAAGTATCCTAGCCAGCATGGTGCATATGCACTTGGTACCAAGCTTCCTGAGTGGGAGCATACAGTTGGCGAAGAATTTCAAAGAGCAGGTTACAAGACAGCACTAATAGGCAAAGCTCATTTTCAACCTATATATTCCAGTCAAAAGTACCCTTCACTAGAGTCCTATGACAAATTCCTTGATTTAGAATACTGGAAGAATTTCAATGGCCCATTTTATGGATTTGAGCATGTTGAGTTGGCAAGGAATCACACAAACGAGAATTCTATAGGACAACATTATTTATTATGGTTGAAAGAAAATGGCTGCAAAAACTGGAAAGATTTTTTCCTGCCTCCAGTAGGTCAAATGGATGGCTCTATAAATCACAAATGGCCTATCCCTGAAGAATTCCACTATGATTCCTGGATAGCAGACAGAACTACCTCCATGCTTGAGAACTATAAAAAGAATAATGAAAACTTCTTCTTATGGGCAAGCTTCTTTGACCCTCATCCCCAATATCTTGTTCCACAGCCATGGGATACTATGTATAGGCCTGAAGAAATCACTATTCCACAGATTACCCCAGGAGAGCATGACAAGAATCCACCGCATTATCAATTAACGCAACAAGAAAGACCCGATTTTTCTGCATATCAGGAATCAATATTTCCTATTGACGGAAATGATTTATGGGGAAAGAATAATAATGGCATACAAGGATTCGGATCTCACTTACATGAACAGAATGACTTGAAAAAGGATATAGCCGTTTATTACGGAATGGTTAGCCTGATGGATAAGTATATTGGTGTAATTCTAGATAAACTAGATGATCTTAGATTAGTAGAAGATACAATTGTGATATTTACATCAGATCATGGACATTTTTATGGACACCACGGCTTAATTGCTAAAGGCCCTTTTCACTATGAGGATATGATAAGGGTACCGTTTATTGTGAGATATCCAGGTAATGTTCCAAATGCAAGGGTTAATCATTCTATGCAATCTTTAGTTGATCTCGCTCCAACCCTTTTAAGCTTTTCAGGTATCCCTATTCCAAAAGAAATGAGCGGAATTGATCAGCGCATGGTATGGTCCGGTTGCATAGAGAAAAAAAGAAAACATGTGATTTGTGAAAACCATCATGAACCAACTACAGTGCATCTAAAGACTTATGTAGATGAACGGTATAAAATAACGATTTACTATAATAAAGAGTATGGAGAACTATATGATCTCCTTAATGACCCTGAAGAGATAAATAATCTTTGGAATGATCCCAAATATGCAGATTTAAAAGCTGATCTTCTTATGAAGTATATATGGGCTGAAATGGAAAAAGAACCCTTGTGGATGCCCAGAATAGCACCATGGTAAATATACTTACTTCATGAAGGGAGAATGAAATGAACATGACAAGAAGGAAACCTAACGTTCTTTTGATTATGACAGACCAGCATCGTGCAGACATGATGAGTTGTGCGGGAAGATGGGATGTACCTACACCAAATATTGATCGGATTGCAGTTCGGGGAACACGTTTTACCAATGCATATTGCCCATACCCCGTTTGTCTAGCTTCCAGAAGCAGTCTCCTTACAGGCCTATATGCTCATCATACAGGCGCTGTAAACAACACTGACCGACTGGACTGGCGATACAGAACAATAGCCCACCATTTTAGCGACAATGGCTACCTGACAGGACTGATCGGAAAAATGCATTTCAATGATGCCCACAAGCATGGCTTTCAATATTATCTCTCCATTAATGATTGGTTAATGTATCTGGGGCCGAAATCGGTTTTATATGCCAATGAGATTGCGAACCATCCGACCAGCCAGGATCATTTCTTCAGCACCATGATCGATGATGGAGCAGGCTTTCCAGATGTATCTGGTTTATGGGAGCATGGAAGCCCTTGGGTAGGTCAGGTAAAACGTTTTGATTTTGACACTATGCGGACCATGGCTTCAGAGCTTGAGGCTGAAGATCATCTGGATATGTTTATTGCCCGTGAGTCAGTAAAATTCCTCAAGAGCTATGCTGAGCATCCCTTCTTTCTTGTGACTAGCTTTATGAAACCCCATACACCATTTTTCCCACCCAGGGAATATGCTGAGAAATACCCGATAGATGACATGATCCTACCTCCTGTGGGTGATATACAGCAATATCCTGAGCATATTCAAAAACGGATACGCATTACCCAGTCTGTTAAACCAAGAAATCGAAAGGCTCATATGGCAGGGTACCGTGGTAACCTAGCCTTCGTTGATACTTGCATTGGTTATGTATATGATGCTTTAGAAGAATTAGGGCTGCTCGAAAACACCATTGTCGTATATACATCCGATCATGGTGAAATGGATGGTGACCATGGATTATTTCAGAAATTTTGCTTGTTCGAGCCTTCAGTTAAGGTGCCACTGATTATCAGCTACCCAAAGCATTTGCCGGAAAACAAGGTAAATGATGCCCTAATCGAATACATAGGTCTTTATCCAACCTTGGCAGAATTAACGGAAACAGAAATGAATACGCGAACTACATTGGTAGAAATGCAAGGGGCACCAAAGAAAATCGATTCTTCCAGCTTTAGTGAAATGCTATTTAATGAGAATGCCCAAGGACCTGATGCTGTTTTTGCGGAATATAACTTAAAGGCAGATATATGTCAATATATGATACGTACACACAAATATAAATATATACACCATGAGGGCGCGAGCCACGAACTATATGATTTGGAGTCGGATCCTCAAGAAGACCGCAATCTCATTAATGACCCTGGAATGAAAGGCATAATTGAAGAACTGCGTGACCGTCTTTTTGAATGGTATCGCCCAGAAGAAAACGTTTATAAACCTAAAAGAAGAAAACGTAATGTTAATGTACGAGTATAGCTTAAACAATTTTTGTAACGTAAAAACATTTTATCCACGCAAATTCTTTTCAATTCTATAAACTATATTACTTTTGACTCTTTATTATTTCAAATAGGGGGCTACGGACATTTTCTTGGACTACTTAAGCTGCGAATCCAAGACTCTTACGGTACTCCATCGGACTCATGGCACCTAGTGACAATTTAATTCTTTTCTCATTATACCAGACAAGATATTTATCAAGAATTTCTATAAACTCTTTCATGCTGACTCCATTCCAAGACCTGTTATAGAACATTTCATTCTTAATTCTTCCGAAAAATCCCTCACAGGCTTCGTTGTCTTGGGGCATGCCTTCTGAGACATTGATTGCTTAAGACCATATTTATCTATTCTTGATAGCCATCCCGGCCAAAGATAGTGACCGCCACGGTCTGAATGAATCACTGGACGTACGTCATCTCTAAGAATTTTTGCTGCACGGTCGAGCATACTGTTAACAAGTTCTGCATCAGAGCTTATCCCGACAGACTATAATGACCCCAGGAATTTGTACAGACAAGCAGGTCAAAATAAGTTAGAATTGGATTATGGAAAAGCGAAGAAGATTCAAACCAGAATTTAAAGCAGAGGTAGTACTCGAAGTTTTGAGGGAAGAAAAAACGCTCAGCGAGATAGCTGCAGATTATGGAGTTCACCCAAACCAGCTAAGTCGCTGGAAGGCGGAATTCATTCGGAATGCATCAAGAGTTTTTAGCAAAGAGACGGATGAAGTGGAAAAGGTTAAACAGTCGTATGAAAAGGAGAAGGACGAACTGCTTAAGCAAATAGGGCAACTATCATATGAGGTGTCCTGGCTTAAAAAAAAAATCTAGCCGATTCCTGTCCCCGAGAAACCCGAGTAGGCATGATTGATACTGATGAAAAGAAACTCAGCTTGTCGAGACAGGCAGAATTGCTTACAATAAGTCGGTCAAGTTTATACTATGTGCCTGTTCCGATAAGCAAAGAAGAGCTCGATATCAAGAGGATAATTGATGAATTGTATACGAAGCATCCTGAATTGGGTTACCGAAGGATGACAGTATTTTTAAACCGGGACTATGGCATAAAGATAAACAGGAAGCGGACAAGAAGGTATATGAGACAAATGGGTATTCATGGCTTTTGTCCTGGCCCCAATCTAAGCAAACAACTCCATGGAAAATACCTCTATCCATATCTGCTTAGGGGTTTGAATATAGATCATCCGGATCAGGTGTGGTCGGTTGATATAACTTACTGCAGGATGAATCATGGGTTTATGTACATGGTTGCCATAATTGACTGGTATTCACGATATATAATAGGGTATTCCCTTTCAAATACACTTGAAAAGAGCTTTGTAATAAATGCTATAAAAAAAGCAATAAGGGAACATGGTACGCCTGAAATAATGAATAGCGACTAGGGACCACAGTTTACGAGTGAAGAATATGTGAACCTTTTAAAGGCGAACTCAATAAAAATATCAATGGACGGGAAGGGGAGAGCATTAGACAATCAAAGGATAGAGAGGTTTTTCAGGTCATACAAGTGGGAGAAGCTGTATCTTGAGGAATGCGAAACAGGGCACCAGTTGAAGCAAATAACGAAGGAGTACGTGGATTACTATAATCATGTGAGGCCTCACGAGTCACTGATCTACAAAACTCCTGCTGACAGTTATTATGGCAGTTCACTTGGTACTGAAAAAGCGGTTTAAGCAAAGGTAAAAGCATTAGAACGGGGACTCTGTCCCCTGGCACCTGTCCTCGCCGGAAGGCAGGCCGGTGTGTACTTTATTTAAAAGCCGGTCTTCGCGGGCAGCACCCACCGGTCATGCAAGAGGATGTTAATAGCAAGTGCTGTAAAGGCCTTTTACGGCATAAACGGGAGCCCTCCCGGCAAAGAACAGCCAGGTCTCTCCCATTTATTCCACAGTTCCTTGACAGCACCTAGCTTTGACATGTTAGTACCAAATAATACTAAAACGAAGGGAGGTCATCTAACTTAAGCGACTAAAAAAATTTGTCTTGACAAAGGGGGGCACTGTACTCTTTCCTTTTATTTTTTGTTTTTTCCCCAAAGTAATTTTACACTAATGAATCCATAAGAGGTATTTCATAGGTTTATTTGTGTTTAATGTTTTTTCACAGAGATAGTTTTTATGCTGATTTGACATTGTTATCAACTCCCTGGAAGCTTCATCCCAATGATGCTATAATGGTACGGGAGTGTTTACTTTAGATAAGGCGGGTTAATCGGATCATCATGATTGAACGACAGGAGGTCTCATATGAAACTGAAATTGGGCATCAACTGTGGGTTTGCCATTAACCGCTATATGGAACCGGAGGAATGGACCCGTATAGTGGGGGAGGAACTCGGTCTTCGTTATGTACAGTTTGTGGCGGATTTGCTCAATCCCTTTCTGCCCAAGGATTTTATCGAGGAACAGATTGAGAAAATCCTGATCTACACGGAGAAGTACAATATCAAGGTGGAATCCGTATTCACCAGTGCCTTTACCCGGGTGAATCACCTGATGCATCCGGAAGCCAAGGCCCGGAAGATATGGCTCCAGTGGTTTAAGGATTTCTTCACCATTGCCGCCCGTTTAGGAGCCAAAAGTGGAGGCAGCCATTTTGGGATCATGACCTTTCCCACCTATGAGGATGAAAGGAAACGGGAGGCAATCATCCGTGAAGCCGTGAAAAGCTGGCAGGAGCTGTCCTGGTTCGCTAAGGACCTCGGCTTTGAGTATCTGATCTTTGAGCCCATGTCCGTCCCCAGGGAAATGGGGAATACCGTTGAGGAGAGCTTGGAACTGATGAACCGGGTCAACGAGGACTGCGGTGTGCCCATGCGGATCTGTTTGGATGTGGGCCATGCCCCCCATCCGGACCAGCGGGATCCTTATCCCTGGCTGGAGCGGCTCGGGGCTTATTCCCCCATTATTCATCTTCAGCAGACGGTACTCCATAAGAGCAATCACTGGCCCTTTACGGATGAATACAATCGCCAGGGCATCATCCATCCGGAGCCGGTGATCACCGCCTTGAAAAAATCCGGAGCCCAGGAAGCCCTGCTGCTCTTCGAGATCAGCCATCGGGAGCATTGGGATACGGATTTCAGGGTGGTGGATGACCTGAAGGCTTCCGTGGAATACTGGCGTCCCTATGTGACGGAATAAGGAGGGAGAAGGATGAAAGCCTGTGTACTCCATGGCATCGGTGACCTGCGGGTGGAGGATGTGCCCATGCCCTCTCCGGGGAAGGGGGAGGTGCTCATCAAAATCAAGGCGGCGGGTATCTGCGGCTCGGATATTCCCAGGGTATTTGCCAAGGGTACCTATCATTTTCCCACCATCCCCGGCCATGAATTTTCGGGACAGATTGTCTCGGTAGGGGCTGGCATGGAAGAAGGACTGATTGGGAAAAAGGCAGCCATCTTCCCTTTGCTCCCCTGCAGAGTATGTGAGGCCTGCCAGATCGGGGAGTATGCCCAGTGTAAAAGCTACAACTATTTCGGCTCCCGCTGTGATGGGGGCTTTGCCGAATATATCGCCGTCCCCCTGTGGAACCTGGTGATGGTACCGGATAGCCTGTCCTACGAAGAAGCGGCCATGGCGGAGCCTGCAGCGGTGGCCATTCATGCCCTGCGCCAGGCAGGGATTGAGATGGGGGATCATGTGGTCATCTTTGGTGCAGGCCCCATTGGCTTGATGCTGGGCCAGTGGGCTTCTGCCTGGGGAGCGGACCGGGTCATGCTGGTGGACATTGACCCCGGGAAAATTCAATTTGCCCGCCGACAGGGTTTCCAGCATGTATGGAACAGCCAGGAGGGGGATCCCGTCCAATGGATTCAGGAATTGACGGGAGGCCGGGGAGCGGATATTGCTGTAGAAGGGGCAGGAGTATCCCAGACCCTGGAGCAGTGCCTCAAAGCAACCCGTCCCTTCGGGAAAGTGGTGGCCATGGGGAACCCTATGGGAGACATGAAGCTATCCCAGCATGCTTATTGGGAGCTTCTGCGGAAGCAGCTGAAGATCATGGGAACATGGAACTCCAGCTTCACCTCCCTTCCCAAGAATGACTGGGAACTGGCCATACGTGCCATGGAGCTGGGCCGTATCCATGTGAAGCCCTTCATCACCCATCGCTTTTCATTGGATGCGGGGATAAAACCCTTTGAAATGATGCGGGATCGGAAGGAATTTTTCAATAAGGTCATGTTTGTCATGGAATAGAAAATACAAGGAGGTCTATCAGGTGAAAGCAGCAGTTTTGGAGGAATTGAATCGGATTGTGGTGAAGGAGGTTCCCACCCCCGTCATTGACGAGAACAGTATCCTGGTAAAGGTAAAATCCTGTGCCGTATGTGGTTCGGATATCAGGATCTTTCACCACGGCAACAACCGGGTAACCTTACCCGCCATTATTGGGCATGAAATTGCCGGGGAAGTGGTAGAGACAGGCAAGAATGTGAAGAAGTTTGCGGTAGGGGACCGGGTGGCCATCGGCGCGGATGTGCCCTGTGGGGAATGCGCTTTCTGTGAGGCTGGGATCGGGAATAACTGCCAAATCAATTACGCCATTGGCTACCAATTCCAAGGGGGTTTTGCCGAATACATTCCCTTGAACGCTACCACTGTCAATTATGGACCCATTCATAAGCTGCCGGACCATCTTAGCTATGACGAAGGAGCCCTGGCCGAACCCTTAGGCTGTGTGCTGAATGCCTTGGAATTATCCAATATTCAATTTGGAGATACGGTGGTCATCATTGGAGCAGGTCCCATTGGCTGTATGATCATTGAGGTAGCCAGGAAGATGGGAGCATCCAAGATCATCGTGGTACAGCGTTCCCGTCCCAGGCTGGAGCTGGCGAAGAAGTTCGGAGCGGATGTATACATCTGTTCCTCGGAAGAGGATTCTGTCGCAAGGGTACTCGAAGAGACAAACGGTCTGGGTGCGGATGTGATTATCACCTCCTGCCCATCCCCTGAAGCTCAGGTGGATGCCATTCATATGGCGAAAAACCGGGCCCGGGTAAACCTGTTTGGAGGTCTTCCCAAGGGAAGCACCATTACCCTGGATTCAAACATCATTCATTATAAGGAGTTATTCGTTCATGGGGCCCATGGTGCCATGCCCAGACATCACCAGAAGGCGGTCGACCTGCTGGCGGCGGGAGTCATCGATGCCAAGCAGTTTGTGTCCCACCATTTTTCGCTGGATGATATCCAGGAAGCCTTCGCTGCCGCGGAAGGGAAGAAAGGCATGCGTGTGGTTGTAAATCCATAAGGGAGTGAATACCGTGAAGCGAGAGGCTGTGTGGGAAGCCATCCATCATGTGGAAAGGGAACGGGTTCCATATAACATCGAACTGACCGGTGAAGAATTGGAACGGGTATGTACTTATGCAGGCATTGACAGAGAAGTTTTTTTTGACTGGGCCGGCAACCATATCGAGAAGCTTGCCTACAATGGGAGCGGTCAGTATATCCGGGAGGGCTTTTTCCGTGATGTGTTTGGTGTGGTATGGAACAGGACCGGAACGGATAAGGATATAGGGGTTGTGGATGACATCATCCTGAAGGCCCCCAGTGTAAAAGGTTATCGCTTTCCGGAACCGGATTTGAAGAAGGTGAAGAGGGATACGGAAAAGCTTCTGGAGAACGGCAGGGATACCTTTAAGCTTGGGAAAATCGGGATGACCTATTTTGAAAGGGCCTGGAGCCTTCGGGGGATGGAAAATCTTTTGATGGATTTCTATTTGGAGCCTTCCTTTGTTGAGGCGCTGTTGGAGGCCATCCTGGATTATAATTTGAAAGTGATCGATGTCGCAGTACAATATGATATTGACGGCTTTTATTTCGGGGATGATTACGGCCAGCAGACAGGCCTGCTGATGAGTCCGGAAACATGGCGGAGGTTTATCAAGCCCGGCCTGGCGAAGATGTTTGAACGGGTAAAAGGCGCAGGCAAAGTAATCGCCCTTCATTCCTGCGGAAACATTGAGGCCATTCTGGGAGACCTGATCGATATCGGGCTGGATATCTACCAAACCCTTCAGCCGGAGGTTTATGATGTCGAGAGGATCAAAAGGGAATATGGCAAACATCTGACATTTTGGGGAGGAATCAGCACCCAGCAGCTTCTTCCTTATGCAAAACCCGATGGTCTTAGGAAGGCTGTCCGGGATATCATTGGCAAGCTCTCGGTGGGTGGTGGCTATATTGCTTCTCCCACCCATCAGGTACCTGCAGATGTCCCCCCGGAGAATATTCTGGCCCTTGTGGAGATTCTGCGGGATGGCAGCATGTAAAAAGGAGGAGTCCCATGAACAAGAAATTATCACCTTCGATTATGTGTGCGAACTTTTGTAATTTGGAGAGGGATATCCGGCTGCTGGAGAAGGTGGGAGCCGAATACCTCCATTTTGATATCATGGACGGCCATTTTGTTCCCAATTTCACCATGGGACCGGATTTGATGAGATCTGTCCGGGAAATCACAGATATACCCTTTGATATCCATCTGATGATTGAAAAGCCGGAGGACTATATTCACATCTTTGATCCCAGGCCGGGAGATCTGGTCTGCGTGCACCAGGAGGCTACCGTCCATCTTCAAAGGGCTCTTCAGCGCATCAAGGATACGGGCGCCAAGGCGGCTGTCGCCATCAATCCGGCCACACCCATTTGTATGATCAAGCATGTCTTGCCGGATGTGGAGATGGTGCTGATTATGACGGTGAATCCCGGCTATGCAGGCCAAAAGCTGGTACCGGCCACTTTGGAGAAAATCGTGGAGCTGCGCGAGCTGATCAGGGAGAAGGGGTTTTCCATTGAAATTGAAGTGGATGGAAATGTTTCCTTTGAAAATGCGGCGAAAATGAGCCGGGCGGGGGCGGACATCTTCGTAGCCGGTTCCTCCAGCCTGTTTGACCGGAAGCTTGGCATCGAAGAAGCGGCAGCCCGGTTGCGGCAAGCCATTAACGTTTCGTAAAGAAATGAATAAGGCTCCAGAGGCGTGCTGGAAGCCTCAGATGAATGAGGTCAGGCGAGATGGAATGGTGAATAAGAGGGGAGAAGGACATTATGGGAAAAAGCTATACAATCAAAAGGGTAAAGCTGGAAGGTAAAGACATTAAGGAGGTATGGGAGACCATCCCTGAGGCGGTTATCGATTGCTATCCCTGGGCGGACAATGGCTATATGCCCAAGGCGAAAGCGAAGGTCTTTTATACCGATAGCCATTTTCATGTGTTTTTTCAAGCATATGAAGACCAGATACGGGCTGTGTATTCCCAACTCAATGATCCTGTATGCAGGGACAGCTGTGTGGAATTCTTTTTCAATCCCAATCCCGAGGAGGATAACCGGTATATGAACATTGAAATGAATCCCATCGGGACCTTTCTTCTGGGTCTTGGGAAGGATCGACATGACCGGATATTGGTATCGGATGTATCGGGAGATTTGCTCCAAATTTCCACCTCGGTGGATAAGGAAAGCCTGAAGAGTTACACAGGACCTTTTTGGACCGTGGAATATGCCATTCCCTTTTCTTTCATCCAAAGGTTCTATGGTCCATTGGATTTCAAGCCGGGATGGCGGATGAAGGGAAATTTTTATAAATGCGGCGATGATACGCCAAAGCCCCACTTTGGCTGTTGGAACGGTGTGGTCAGCCTGATTCCGGATTTTCATCGCCCGGAGTGCTTTGGAGATTTCATATTGGGTGAATAGCCTTTGTAGGATATCCTGTCGTTTAGATAGGGTATCCTTTCGTTGCTTTATGAAGGATATAAAGGATTTTATCTGTTCTTATCGAATATATTGCTAATGGAAAAGCAGGACGCACATAAGGAGGAAAGACATGGGATATCAATTTGGTTTAATAGATGAAGGATATAAGCATACAAAGGCCTTGAACGACCGGTGGCCAGGCAAAGAGGCTATTCAGCTGGTGGGAGCCAGGAATCAAAGCATAGCCTTTCAGGTGCTGGTGAAGGCGGAGGAAGCCTTGATTCTGTCCGTGACGGATGCCCCTGTATTTTCACCGAGGGGCCCCCTGCCGTGTCTTCGGCTGCAGCTGACGGGCATGGAGGAAATGGGCTGTCGGGTTTCCATGTATCTAGAAGGCATGGTGGAGGACGATGACCATGATATGAAGGCGGATCTCCTTCTGCATCAGGAATGCATTACCGTGGAGCAAGGCGAGATTCAACCGGTCTGGGTGGAAATTGCCGTTCCCAAAGAAGGGGTGGCCGGGGTCCTGAATGGTAAGGTTCAGATATATGGCCATCGGCTTTTCGAGGATGAGATAAAGATTGGAGAGCTGGATGTGACCTTGGACGTGAAGGATGTGGTCCTTCCCGATCCGGCGGATTATACCTTCTTTTTGGATCTGTGGCAGCATTTGTCCAACATCTCCCGGAAGCATGAGGTTCCTTTGTGGAGTGAGGAGCATTTTCGTGTCGTGGAATTCTATGTAAAGAGCCTGGCTGAATTGGGCCAAAAGGCAGTGACAATTGTTGCCACGGAGATCCCCTGGTCAGGCCAGGGTTGCTTTAATACCCGGGATGATCTGGCCGATCTTTTTGAATACAACATGGCCAGGGTGTATAAGGGTAAAGAGGGAAAATGGAGATACGACTTCTCCGTCATGGATCGATATATTGAGCTGTGTTTTTCCTATGGTATTGATGAGGAGATTGAGGTTTTCGGTCTGAGCAACATCTGGATGTTCCCAGAAGCGGGATATGGCAAGCTCATCGAGGATTTTCCCGATGGCTGCCGGGTCCGTTACCTGGATGAGGAGGACGGTACGTATAAGTATATGAGAACATCCCAGGAATTGTATGACTACATCAAAGCCCTGGAAAGCCATTTCATCCAAAAGGGCTGGATGGATCGGGTTCGGATTGTGGCGGATGAACCGGCAGACACCGCCCTTTACAGGGAAAGAATTTCCCTGCTGAAGAGGATTGCACCCTCCTTCACCTTCAAGACGGCCATCAACCATGCAGAGTTTATCCAGGAGTTTAAGGACGAGGTCCAGGACTATGTGCCTGTCCTGCCCTGTGTCGCCCAGGAGTGGGAGCTGGTGCAGAAATTGAAGAAGGAGATGGATGGGAGAATATGCTGGTATGTCTGCTGCTGGCCTCCCTTGCCCAACACCTTTATCGGATCTCCCTTGCCGGAGAGCTGTTTGATTGGATGGCTGACAGGCTATATGGGATTGGATGGATTCTTGCGCTGGAATTATACGGTATGGCCGGAGAATCCCCGTGAGAAAATTGCCTACCGTTTTCCCCACTGGGCAGCAGGGGATACCAACTTTGTTTACCCGGCCAGGGACGGACGGCCTCTTTTGACTCTCCGCTACAAGCTTTTGAAACGGGGCATTGAGGATTTTGAGCTCATCAAAAGAATCGAAAGGGAACATCCCAATCCCGATGAAGTGTTGAAGAAGGCTTATTCCATGATTCTCAGGGCGGAGGATATCGCTGAGTTCCATCCTGACCGGGAGAAAAAGCGGGAAGAGCTCTACAGTCTGAACTATAAGGATTATCAGGAAGCCAGGAAGCTTCTCCTGGAGGAATTGGAGAACCTGTCAAGCCTGTAATCCATAGGAAAGGAGATTATCCATGAAAATCGGATGGTTGTATGATCCTGGACTTCCCTTTTCCGGTGTAAGGCCCGGGGATGAGGATATATGCCGGATGAAGGAAACCGGTGTGATGATCAATACCCAGAACTATTCCCAAAGGCTGGTTGAATCCTTCGACTGTTTGGTGAACCTCCATGGCCCTTATTTTATCAAGCCGGCCTGGCCTTATATCAAAGCCCATTTGGAAGCAGGGAAGGGTTTGGTGACCCTGGGGGGGCAAACCCCCTTTTCCCTTCCCGTATCCATGAAGGATTGGCAATGGAGGAGGGAAAGGCCCCAGACGGCTTACCATGAGGAGCTTCATATACGCCATGGCCATGTCATAAAAAAAGAACGCTACACCCGTCTGGAGGTAAACGCTGATCTGCCTCTCTTAAGGGGCTTTGAGGATTGTTTCCGTTGCAGGGATACCCTGGGTTTCATTGTCCAATTTACCCATACCAAAGATATTCCTGCAGATCTGGGAAGCAGTGGCCCTATGGATGCAGTCCTGTTGCCCCTTTTGACGGGACTGTCGGCTGATGGCAGGCAAACAGCCGCCCCTGTGGTCATGATTGAAAATACGAAAGGCATCTATGAAGGGGGACAGTGGATATTCGTCAATCAGGATGCGGATGAGATCTTCTGGGGGAATGGAGGAATCCTTCTTCTGGAGAGCCTGGCGGGATATGCAGCCCGCGGAGCCCATGAAATCATCCTTCGTCCCAATTACGCCTCCTATTATCTTGGAGAAAAGCCCACCCTTTTGTTGCAGGGTCAGAGCTTCCGCCATGGTGTGAAAAAAGCTTCCATCCGGCTGAGGCTTTTGAAGGAGGGCCGACAGGTCTATGAAAAGGATGTGGAGATGGAGCTATCCGATGAGATCATCTACCGCTCTCTGCCCTTGGACTTGACCGTCGATAAGGGCCTGTATGAAATGGAGGCCTTGGTGCGGATCGAGGGTGAAGGGGAAAGAATCCTTCGAAACGGATTTTGGGGCTATGACAGGGAGCTGATGGAGTCGGGAGAAGCCATCAGCTGTGGCAAGGATTATTTTTATAAGGGGAACGAACCCATGCCGGTCGTGGGGATGACCTATATGCAGTCGGATGTCCATCGTAAGTTTATCTACCTACCCAATGTATATCGATGGGACCGGGATTTTGGGGAGATGAAAAAGGCGGGCATCAATATGGTGAGGACGGGCATATGGACAGGCCATCGAACGGTGATGTTCAATGACGGGATTGCCAGCGAAGAAATCCTAAGGGCCTTGGATGCCTTTTTCCTGACGGCAAAGAAATACGATATCCCTGTGGTCTTTAACTTCTTCGCTTTCGCTCCGGAAATGTGGGAAGGAATCAACCCCTATCTAGATCCCCGCAGTATAAAGGCACAAAAGCGCTTCATCAGCAGCATTGTCAGCCGTCATGTGAAAAGCAAAGGTGTATCTTGGGATTTGATCAACGAGCCCTCTGTGTCCAATCCCAGGAACCTTTGGAGACCGGCTCCCAACCGGGACCCTTATGAATTGGCAGAATGGCAGAAATGGTTGCAAAGGCGGCATGGCTCCATCGAAGCGCTGCAGGAAAGATGGAATTGCAGTCCTACGGAATTTTCTTCTTTCCAGGAAGTTCAACTTCCGGCGGAGGAGGACTTCTCGACCCGGAAGGACAATCCTGAACCCATGAAGGGCCAGAAAGCCCATGACTATATTCTTTTCACCCAATATGTCATGAATCGTTGGGCTGCAGAGATGGTCAAGACAATACGGGCCACCGGATCCCGACAGCTTGTGACCATCGGCCAGGATGAGGCATTGCATGCCAAACGGCCATCCCCTTTCTTCTATCAGGAAGAGGTGGATTATACCACCAATCATTCCTGGTGGCAGATGGACGACCTCTATTGGGACAGCGTTTTTGCCAAAAGCCCGGATAAGCCAAACCTGATCCAGGAAACGGGCATCATGTATACACAGAATGCCAGGGGAACAGCCCGACGCAGTGAGGAGGAGCTGCGGAATATCCTGGAGCGGAAATACGCCCTGGCTTTTGCAGGGGACAATGCCGGCGCCATCCATTGGATCTGGAACATCAACATCTATATGGAGAGCCTCAATGAGGTGAATATCGGCGCGGTACGGGCGGACGGCACCCAAAAGCCGGAGGCCGATGTCAGCTATGACTTTGGGCATTTTATAACCCACATTTCCCATCTGTTTCAGGGCAGAAGGGAGGCGGAGGTGGCGGTTATCTATCCCTACGCCAACGACTTTTCGGTCAGGGACTACGCCAACGAAGCCACCAAAAAGCTGTCCCGAATCTTGGGCTATGGTATGCATATTCCCTTCAAGGCCTATGGCGAATACCATCTGGAGAAATTGGGCAGGGAAAAGCTGATCATCCTTCCCTCCCCAAGGGTCCTCACGGATGATGCCTGGAAGACCGTCATGGACAAGGTGAAGGAGGGAAGTGTTCTGCTCATCACCGGTCCCTTCAGTGAAGATGAATACTGGGGTGAGGTGGAAGAACGGAAGGTCCTGCTAGGCTTGGATACCCGCATTATGAACATCTCCCGGGAGGAAACCCTCTATATCGATGGAAAGCCTCACCGAGCTGCCTTTGGAGGGGATAAGCTGGCCTGGGTGGATAAGGAGTTGGAGACATCGGGAACAGCCGCTTTGAAGACCATTCCTTATGGGCTGGGGAAAGTCATTTGGTGCCCCCTTCCCATCGAAATGAATCAAGAGGAGCAGATTATAAGGGAAGTATATGCCTTAGCCTTGGAGGCAGCCGGTATCTCCTGTCCCATTGAGTGGATCAGAGGCAGAAACCCTGGCATCCTGGCCAAAAAATTAACCTTTGAAAAGGGTAACCTATACATTTTCGTATCGGAGTACGGCGAGGATGAAGAGCTCGCCGTCAGGGATATGGAGACCGGGCGTATATATGAATGTATGCTAGCTGCTGACCGGGTGATCCTGTTTGCAACAGACCGGGAAGGGAATATGATCAAGGCTTACCGCGATCAAGAGGTAAAGGTCCGGTAGATACCTTAGCCGGAGGAAAAAGAAGGCGCAAAGGAGGATGAAGATGAAAAAAACCAGAAAGATTCGCGTAGGTGTATTCGGTGCCAACAGGGGCATGACCATGATCAATGTAATGGCCAGGCATCCCGATGCCGAGCTGGTGGCTATTTGCGACAAGTATCAGCCCCTATTGAAGCGGTGTGAAAAGATCGCGCAGGAGACGGGGAGCAAAGTGACCTTTTACACGGATTTTGACTCCTTCTTCAACCACGATATGGATGCCGTGGTTCTGGCCAATTATGCCAATGAGCATGCTCCCTATGCCATAAAGCTCCTAAAGTCAGGAAGGCATGTGGTGAGCGAGGTTCTGCCGGTGGAGACCCTGGCCCAGGCAGTTGCCCTGGTGGAGGCGGTGGAGAGCAGCGGCAAAGTGTATGCCTATGCAGAGAACTACTGCTATTTCAGCGCCACCCAGGAAATGAAACGGCTGTATCGTCAGGGGGAAATCGGCGAATTCATGCACGGTGAAGGAGAGTATGTCCATAACTGTGAACCCATATGGCCGGATATCACCTATGGCGAGAAGGACCATTGGCGGAACAATAAATACTCCTCCTATTACTGTACCCACAGCATCGGCCCCATCATTACCATTACCGGCACCCGTCCGGTCAAGGTGGTAGGCTTCGAGACCCCCAACGTGGAGTACATGGCCAACGTGGGCTATAAAGGGGGAACATCCGCCATGGAAATCATGCAGATGAGCAATGGGGCTACCGTGAAGAGCCTTCATGGTAATTTGAAGAGGGAACCCAGCTCTGTCTGGTATTCCATCTATGGAAAAAAGGGCATGATGGAATCGGAACGCTGGACCGGCGGAGTATCCCGGATCCATGTATATAAGGATGATCATCCCCTGACGGATACCCAGATCAGCTATGCCCCAAAGCAGCGGATACAGACCAAGCTGTCCCAGCTTATCACCGGTCATGCCGGCAGTGATTTTTATACCATGCATTATTTCCTGGAAAAGATTTTAGACCGGCCCGACGGCGAGGAGAGCATCGATGTTTATCAGGCTCTGGATATGGCGCTCCCGGGAATTCTGGCCTATCGTTCCATTTGCAATGGGAATATCCCCATAGAGGTTCCCGATTTTCGCAATAAGGAAATCAGGGAGAAATACCGGAATGATAACTGGTGCACGAATCCTGCCATCGCAGGAGATGATCTGGCTCCCCACTGCTCCTTCGGGACTCCGGATATACCCGATGAAGTATATGAACGGGTAAGGGAGATATGGAAAAGCCGAAATCAAGATGCCCTTGAATAGCCCTTTGGATGACCGGGGAAAGGGTTGACATGAATTCTTTGATGATCGTTTATATGAAAAAGGAGGACTTGACAGGATGGGAAATCCGGAAACGAGGACGGATAAGCCCCAGTTGGTTATGTATCGGGGGGATCTCCAAGGGCTGCCGCCTGTGGAACCATCCGGAGGATATGAAATCCGTCATTACCAATCCGGGGATGACAAAGGATGGGAGATAACCATTGAAGAAAGCTTTGGTATGCAGTGCAGCTTTGCAGAGACCATGAAGGCGGATGGAACGTTCCGGCCTGAACGGGTATGGTTCGTATGCCTGGGGGATGAAATCGCAGCCACGGCATCGGCATGGCACCGCCCCAAATGGGGAGAGGATACGGGCTATCTCCATATGGTAGGGACCAGACCTTCCCATGTCGGAAGGGGTTTGGGGTATCAGGTGAGCCTTGCCGCCCTCCATCAAATGCTGAGGGAGGGGAGACGCTCGGCTGTCCTGGAGACCGATGATTTCAGGATACCCGCCATCAAAACCTACTTGAAGCTGGGCTTTCGCCCCTTACTGGTCCATGAAAACCAGCGGAAACGCTGGGAGAATATTTTCCTTGGAATGGGCAGGGGGGAGTTGATTGAAAAGTTTGGGGACGTTTTAAGAGGTCCCATACACGATTTCCATGAATAGCTTTTACATGAATCCGGCCATCCCATGAGGTGGCCGGTTATGGAGGAGGAGAAGCAGGGATGAAGATTCAGCCTATCAAAGAGTGGAAAGTGGAGGAGCTAAGGGTGAAAGTATATCGTGACCGCAGGCAAATGGGTCAGGCTGCAGCATGGGATGTCGCTCAAAATGTCAGACGCTTGGCCCTTGACAGGAAGGAGATCAACATGGTCTTTGCCGCCGCTCCATCCCAAAACGAATTTTTAGAGGCTTTCAATCAGGAGGAGCTGCCATGGGAGAAGATCAATGCCTTTCATATGGATGAATATATTGGCCTACCGGAGGACGCCCCCCAAGGTTTTGGGAATTTCCTGAGGGTGCGCCTTTTTGACAAGCATGCCTTCCGGAATGTGTTCTATTTCCATGGTAACGCGGCCAATCGGGATGAGGAGCAGCGGCGGATGGAGGCTTGCCTAAAAGCCCACCCCCTGGACATGGCTTGCATGGGGATCGGGGAGAACGGGCATATCGCTTTTAATGATCCCCATGTAGCGGATTTCCAGGATCCTTGTATGGTGAAGGTGGTGGATCTGGACGAAACCTGCCGGGCCCAGCAAGTCCATGATGGATGCTTTGCCAGCCTGGACCAGGTGCCCCGCTATGCCTTTACCATGACCATTCCTGTCCTGGTGGCTCCGAAGGCCATTCATTGCATTGTTCCGGCCAAACAGAAGGCTGAGGCTGTTCGGCGGACCCTGCTGGGTCCTGTTTCGGAAGAGTGCCCTGCATCCATCCTGCGAAGGTGTCCTGGGGCTGTTCTATATCTCGATCAGGATTCCGCGTCTCTATTGGATATATAAATCAGTCGGCTGGATCCATGGATGGTTTGAAAGGAGTATATTTTCATGCGGTTTGGTATTTTGGGTTGTCAACATGCTCATATAGAGATGTTTGTTCAGGAAATGCTTCAATTGGGCCATACCTTTATTGGGATATGGGAAGAGGATCCCGTCCTGGCTGCTCCAATGGCACAAAAGTACCAGGTGCCCCTTTTTGAGGAAAAGGCCCAGCTGTTTGAAGGAGAACCTGAAGTGGTGGGGACCTCTGCGATTAACGATGCAAAAATCGATTTGATTGAGGAATGCAGCAACCGGGGTATCCATGTCATGGCGGATAAGCCCATTGTTACATCCAGGGCAGATTTCCTGCGACTGGAGAGGATCATGGATCAGGGCCAAATCGAGGTAGGGCTGATGCTGACAGAACGCTTCAACCCTCCCATCTATACCCTGTGGCGGAGGATCCAGGAGGGGGATTTGGGAAAGCTCGTCAGCTTGACCATCACCAAGCCCCATAAGCTCCAAAAGGCTAAAAGACCCCGGTGGCATTTTTCCAAGGAACAGAACGGAGGCATTCTTATCGACCTTCTCATCCACGATTTCGATCTGTTGCGCTGGTTTACCGGCAGTGAGCTGGAGTACTGTTCAGGCTATCTGAAAAAAACAGCTCATCCGGAATTTCCCGATTTCTATGACAGTGTCCATCTCCTGGTACGGATGAGAAACAAGGTGGTGGCATCCCTGGAGGCGGATTGGTGGATGCCCGACAGCCATTGGACCTGGGGAGATGGACGGATTTTCTGTGTGGGTACGGAAGGGCGGGCAGAGATACGGACCACGGGCGATTTTCTTGTGGATCGACAGCCCTTTGGAACGCTGGTTACCAAAGACGGCAAAACCGAGCGCCTTCCGCTGCAAGCTCCTGACAGGACCTTGACGGAGGATTTTATAAAAAGGATTACAGGAGAAGGGGAGAGCATCCTTACAGGGGAGGATATCCTGGAGGCTACCCGTGCATCCATATTGGCGGATGAAGTGGTTGAGATCATTCGATAAGGGAAAGGGGGAACGGATATGAAACTATCATTGACCATGTTGAGCTTTGCCGATCAAATTCGCCAAGGGAGAATGACCACCGCTGATTTTATCCGGCGATGCAGGGAGTATCCCTTGGACGCTGTGGATCTGCTGGAGTACTATTGGGTGGATAAGGAAAGGGAAATCAGAGAGGTTCCCGGTCTTCTGAAGGAGTCAGGTCTGGAGATCAGTGCCTTCTGCATTGGGAACAACTTTGTACAGGCTACCCAAGAGGCTCGGCAGCAAGAGATTGAAAAGGTGAAGGATGGCATCATGACAGCGGACCGGTTAGGAGCCCGCAAGCTGCGGATATTCGGTGGTTCTGCCGCCATTCCTGAAGGAGTCAGGGAGGAAGAGCGGTTGGACATCATTGTGGATTGTATCGGCCAGTGTATCGACGTGGCAAGGAGATACGATGTCACTCTGGTGCTTGAAAATCACGGCGGAATTCCCAAAATCAGCTCTGAGGTGAAGCAGGTCCTGGAGGGAGTGAGCTCTCCCTGGTTACAGGTGAACTTCGATGCAGGCAATTTCCTGGGAACGGGTGGAGAGGATCCCATGGAAGCAGCCCGCATCCTGTACCCCTATACAGGCCATATCCATATCAAGGATCTTGTGAGGATGGAGAATGGTTATGAGGCCTGCCCTGTTGGGGAAGGAGTAATACCTGTAGAGGAATGCCTGAGCTTCTTCAAATCAAAGGGATACAATGGTGCCGTTTGTTATGAGTTCGAGGCTTGGGACAGGATGGGCTCCGATCAGGGGGTAAAGGAAGGCCTTGATTACCTGAAAGGCATCCTCCGGAAGCTGGCTTAATGCCCAAAAAGCTGATTGGCTGTTGGATGACATCGGCTATGGGGCTGATAGGAGCAAGAAGGAATGGAGGAAGCGCGTGGATGACATATGGAAAAGAAGAAAAGATTTGTAATGTATAGCAGGGGGTGCAATCGTATGAAATTGCCAATCGATAAACCAAGCCCGGATATCCAATGGTTTCGGAGGGTCATTACCGGGGAGATTGTACCGGAAAGACCTCCCTTTGCAGAATTGTTTTTGGATTATGAAGTGACGGCAGCCATTGCTGAGAAATGTCTGGGAAGGGAATGGGTAGCTCCCTCCGGGGACAGGGAAAGTCAAAAGGCCTACTGGGATAACTATATCGAGGTGTATTACAGGACAGGATATGACTATATACGCATTTCCGGCGGCTTGGATTTCCCAGGCAAGTTCCGTCCTGCCGAGGACACGGCAGCCCTGTCCAGAGGAACCCGAAGCTGGGCGGAGGAAGGCACCGGACCGATTGCCACATGGGAGGATTTCGAAAAGTATCCATGGCCTTCCCTGGACAAGGTGGATCTTTGGTACTATGAATACGCTTCTCAACGGGTGCCGGAGGGGATGGGGGTTTTTGTCTGTCCCACCAGCGGTTTTCTGGAAATCCCTCTGGATATCCTTCTGGGCTATGAGAACATGTGCTACCTACTCTATGATAACCCTCAACTGGTGGAAGCGGTATTTGAAAAGGTGGGACAGCTGATCTATGGCTTCTATGAGAAGCTGATCGGTCTGCCCAATCTGGCAGGTTTCTTTCAGGGAGATGATATGGGCTTTAAAACATCCACCCTGGTTTCTCCTGACGTACTGCGAAAGTATGTCCTGCCTTGGCATAAAAAACTGGCTAAGCTGGCCCATGACCATGGGTTACTATACATGCTCCATGCCTGTGGCAATCTGGAGAGCATTATGGAAGATTTGATTGAGGACGTGGGAATCGATGCCAAGCACTCCTTTGAGGATGCGGCTGTGTCGGTAAAAACCTTTAAGAAGAGGTACGGCGATCGCATTGGTGTGTTGGGGGGCGTGGATGTAGACTGTCTCTGTCGTTTGCCGGAGAAGGAACTTCGAAACTATATCAGGGACATTCTCGATACCTGCATGCTGGGAGGACGCTATGCACTGGGCTCCGGAAATACCGTTACCAACTATATCCCCCTTGAAAATTATCTGATTATGCTGGAGGAAGGTTGGAACTGGGGGAAGTAAATTGAAGAAGGCGATGACAGGGAGGGAAGGATGATGTCAATACCGGAAAAAATGATGGCAGTGGTGGCCTATGGGCCCGGGGACTACCGCTATGAGGAGATGGATACCCCACGGGCAGGCCTGGGTGAAGTCGTGATCCAGGTGGAAGCCTGTGGCATCTGTGCCGGCGATATAAAAGCCTACCAGGGGGGACCCAGGTTTTGGGGAGGAGATGGGGTACCCAGCTATGTAGAGCCTCCTACGGTACCCGGCCATGAGTTTATCGGTCAAATTGTGGAGATAGGGGAGGGCTTCAGCCACACGCAAGATTTGAAGATCGGAGATCGGGTTATCTCCGAACAGGTGGTTCCCTGTGGAGAATGCCGTTTCTGCAGACAAGGACAGTACTGGATGTGCCAAATCCACGATGTGTATGGTTTCAAACATTACCTAAACGGCGGCTTTGCCCAATATATGAAGCTTCCCACCAAAGCGATCATCCATAAGGTGCCGGATGATATTCCCGCGGAAAAGGCGGTGCTGATCGAGCCCTATGCTTGCTCCATGCATGCCGTCGAGCGGGCGGATATCCAGCCGGGAGATGTGGTGGTGATCTCCGGAGCCGGCCCCCTGGGTTTGGGCATGGTGGCGGCTGCCAGGTTGAAAAAACCGGGCAAGTTGATTGCCCTGGATCTATTCGATGCTCGATTGGAAAAGGCCAAGGCCCTGGGCTGTGACCTGGCTTTGAATCCCGGGAAGGATGATGTATACAAGATTATCGAAGACCTGACGGAGGGATACGGCTGCGATATCTATATCGAAGCCACCGGGCACCCTGACAGCGTACCCCAGGGTTTAAAAATGATCCGGAAGCTGGGACGTTTTGTGGAGTTCAGTGTATTCAATGATCCTGTTGTATGCGATTGGAGCATCATCGGAGACGGTAAGGAATTGGATATTCTTGGTGCAAGCCTGAGTCCTTTCTGCTATCCCAAAGTCATTGAAGGGATTGCATCGGGTGAGTTGGGCACCGATGGAGTGGTTACCCATCAATTTCCCCTATCCCGGTTCCGGGAGGCTTTTGAGGTATGTGAGCGAGGACGGGATTCCCTCAAGGTTGTTTTACTGCCCAATAAGGGATGATTGAATCTGTCCCATGGATAAATGGAAACCAGACCAGCTAGGAATAGGAATGAACGTTACGAATGAGAAGAGAAGTGAATCAAATGCAGCCTGATTTTCAACTGCTAGAGGATGTCCTTCTTCGAAAGGGGATTCCATGCAGGGTTCCCCTGTATGAACACTTTGTAGACCAGGAAATCATTGAAGCCGTTATGGGCTGGGATTTTTCCAAAATGGACAGGGGCACCCGGGAAGGTGAGTTGAAGGTTTGGGAGAAGATCATTGAATTCTACCGGCAGATGGGATATGATTATGTGCCTCTGGAGATGGCTCCACGATTTGCCAGCCGAGGTACCTTGATAGGGGAGGATACTGCCCTGTATTCCCGCGGTCAACGGGGATGGGTGGATGAACATGGAGGGCCGATTCAAAGTTGGGAAGACCTTGAAAGGAAGGAATACTGGCCCGATGTGGAAGAAGCCTTTGACTATGAGCTATTTCAAGCCATTGCCGATCTGGTTCCGAAGGATATGAAGATCATTGGGGGTGCTTCAGGTGGGCCTTTTGAGCATGCCAGTTTTCTCATGGGCTTGACGAAGCTGTGTATGGCGATATATGATGATCCGGATTTTGTAGCCTGTTTCTTCGAAAAGATTGGCAAAACCTTGGTAGGGGTGGCGGAGAGACTTGTAAAATTGGATGCTGTGGGTGCCTATCGTTTTGGGGACGATCTGGGTTTCAAGACAGCCACCATGCTTTCTCCTGAAATCCTCAGAAAATATGTGTTCCCTTGGCAGAAAAAGGTGGTTGAGGTGGTGCATGAAGCGGGGAAGCCCTTCGTCCTCCACAGCTGTGGTAATCTGGAAATGATCATGGAAGATCTGATTGAGGATGTGGGAATTGATGCCAAGCATTCCTATGAGGATGTGATCATGCCCGTAGCGGAAGCGAAGAAGCGGTGGGGAGACCGGATTGCTATCCTGGGTGGAATCGATGTGGATTACCTATGTCGTCATACGCCCGCTGAGATCAAGGAATATACCAAAAAGGTTCTGGATGCATGTGCTCCCGGAGGAGGATATGCAGCAGGAAGTGGCAATACCATCGCCAACTATGTTCCGGTGGAAAGCTATCTGGCCATGCTGGAAGCTGTCAGGGAGTTTAACGGAATGGCTTAAGGTTTGCAATATATAGATAACATGATAGGGGGTACTGATATGGAACTACAATTTTTAGGTACAGCTGCTGCGGAAGGATGGCCGGGGCTATTCTGTCAATGTGACGCCTGCCAAAGGGCCCGTCAGGCAGGAGGGAGGAACATCCGCACCCGTTCATCCTGTCTCGTTGATAAGGAGCTTCTGGTGGATTTCCCGCCGGACACATACATGCACGTCCTTCATAACCGCCTGGATTTGGGCAGTATCCGTCATCTGATCGTTACTCATTCCCACCAGGATCATTTTTATCCGGAAGATCTGTATATGCGAAAACCTCCTTTTGCCCATCTCCAGGAGAAGGAGCTTCTCCATGTATACGGAAATGACAAGGTGGGGGAAAAGCTGCGGCAAAGGGTTGATATGGAAACGATGTCAGGGTATATTGAATTCCATGAAATCAGTCCATTTCAATCCTTCAGGGCAGGCAAAGCTGTGGTGACGCCCATGACAGCACGCCACGACCCCAATGAGAAGTGCCTGATTTACCTGATTGAAATGGGAGGCAAGCATGTACTGTACGGCCATGATACCGGCTATTTTCCGGAAGAGACCTGGGAGTTTCTGAAGGGAAAATACCTGGATGGTGTGATATTGGACTGCACATCCGGCCTTATGAAGGAAGGGAACTATCACATGGGTTTCCCGGACAACCGAAGGGTAAAGGAACGTTTGCTGGAGGAGGGAACCGCAGGGGAGGATACCCTGTTTATCATTACCCATTTTTCCCATAATGGGGGATTGCTCTATGATGAATTGGTAGCAATGGCCGCGCCCTATGGATTCGAAGTGACCTACGACGGTGCCGTTTTCGAGCTATAGTCGGGGTACTCCCCTTTATTTCATTCTCTATTGGCAATTTGCAGGTTCATCAGGGGATATTCCCTGCCGGAAAGGTGTATGGTGACTCCTCGATAATTTAAGACATGGAAAGGTGCACAAGCAGCTGTATATCAGTGCTATACATCCGCTTGTGTACCGGACATCCATGAATGCTTTCTGCTTTATGTATAAATACTTTTGACAATTTTTACTTTTGACAATTTTGGATGATAGGCATATAATAATAGCACTACAACATCATTAGAAAATGACATAAAACGTCAAAATATTCGTATTGTCTATTTGACATCAATCCTAAACGGACAAAAGTCGACGCGCTCTTCATAATAATTTATGTACTCTACACATACAAAAATCTATTCTCTGGCTTGAACTCCAATCATACTATATTCATGAAATAAGTATAAAAGATGTGAAATCAGCTTGTCCCATATAGACAGTGCTTTTTGGCTCAAAATTTGCTAGTCAAATGTTCTTTCTTGACATGAAAGGACAGAGACATATTGAAAAAATTCATGGGAAGGAGGCTCTATACTTCGCTATCCAAGTAGTTGCTTCATTTTATTTAGTGTGAATAGGAGGAGAGGATGAATGATGAAGAAAGCGGTGTTACTGACGATTACCATTGTACTACTTTTAACAATGGTATTGAGTGGCTGTGGCAGCACACCCACAACAGAGCCGATGGCCACACCCGAGGAGAGCCAGGCCCCGGAGGAGACCCAGGCTCCTGAAGAATCTCAAGCGCCAGAAGAACCAAAGGTCGTCTACAAGGAATCTCCCTATTTTGAGGGGAAAGGTTTGCCTCCTGTAGCTGAGAGACTTCCGGAGGTACCCAAAATTTCCAATGAGATGGATCCCAGCCAGCTGGACTATGAGATCGGCCAATACGGTGGTATGCTGCGGTTAATTTCAGCCGTTCCGGAGTGGAATCCGGATATCTTCGTTATGGCAAATGAACCTTTGATCAATACGCCAGGGTTATTGGGTAACGAAGTGACGCCAAACGTGGTAGAGAACTTTGAGGTGAGCGATGACCAAAAGGAATTCACCTTCTATATGCGTAAAGGCTTGAAATGGTCTGATGGGGAGCCCGTTACCGCAGAGGATATTCGGTTCACCTATGAGGATGTGCTGATGAATGAGGAGCTTACTCCAGCTGTACCCGAAAAGTACAGAGATGGCGGTAAACCGGACGGACAGCCCATGAAACTGGAAATCATCGATGACTATACCTTTAAGATTTCATTTAACGAACCTTATGGCGGCTTCCTCCTGCGGATTGCCATCCAAGGTTGGATATCCTATACGGATCTATTAAAGCCTAAACATTATCTCCAGCAGTTCCATAAGAAGTATGTCAATGAAGAGGAGCTGGAAGCCAAGATAGCGGAAGCAGGCTTTCAACCAGGTGAATGGTGGAACCTTTTCAATGACAAGGATATTACTAACTGGGAGATGTGTCAGACAAAATCCGTAGGCTTCCCGAATCTTCAGCCATGGTACCTAACCAAAACTTCAGCAGAGAAATTTACCTTTAAGCGAAACCCATACTACTTCAAGGTAGATGCTGAGGGCAATCAGCTACCCTATATTGATGTCCTTGAAAACATCCTCGTACCCGATACAGAAGTTTTGAACACAAAGATTTTGGCTGGAGAGGTTGATTATACCCGTGAATCAACAGCCCTGCCCAAACTGCCTCTTTACAAGGAAAATGAGGAAAGAAGCGGTTTCAAGACAGTACTATTGGATACACACGGAAGACCTGGAGATATCTTTTTTAACCTGACAAATGAGGATCCCGTATGGCGGGAAGTGGTTCGGGATGTTCGTTTCCGCCAGGCAATCAGTTTAGGGATCAATCGCCAGGAGATCATCGATTCTGTTTATTATGGCTGTGCAGAGCTGCCTGATAAATTGAACCCTAGCGAGTATGATGTAGAAAAAGCGAACAAACTACTGGATGAAATGGGACTGGATAAGAAGAATGATGAGGGTTGGCGGCTGGGACCTGATGGAAAGCCCTTTGAAATCTTTTTTGAGGTATCCAGCAGGGTTCCGGAAACGATACCTGAAACAGAGCTGGTGGTGGAATTCCTGAAGGATTTGGGATTGAAAACTTCAATGAAGACCATTGATAGTGCGCTATGGGGTACCCGTTTGAACGCTAATGGGCTATTTGCAACGGTGGAAAGGACGAACCATTATTGGTGGGATGGAATAGCCAGCTACAGGGCGAATTACTTTAGCCCCCTATGGTGGAGCTGGTATAACTCCAACGGGAAAACAGGTGAAGAGCCGCCGGCAGATGTACTAGAGTTCTTTGAGAACATGCGAAAAATTTCAGTGGCAAGTCCGAAAGAAGCCCTTGCGGCGGTTGAGGCCATACAGAATGCGAATAAAAACAATTTATACTTCATCTGTGTAGTAGGAAATGCAAAGCAGCCTTTAATTATCAATAAGAATCTTGCCAATGTCGGACATGGTGGTACGACCATTGCGGTTAACTTCGCAGGAGAAGAGTATTTTCTTAAAAAATAAAAAATAAAATCCAATAGTGCAAAGGATAAAATCAGGTGTCGGGTTATTATACAAGGTGCCTGATTTTATCTGCTGCTTGCCAACGGACTTGTGGTGAGAGTAATAGTGTTTTATGAATATTATCGATGGTTTTGCTAAGGAGTATAAAGATGCTGATAAAAAACAAAAATCAAAGACCCAATATACTGCTGATTTTTACAGATCAACAGCGTTCAGATACCATTCATGCTCTGGGAAATGAAGTCATTGAGACTCCCAATATGGATCGATTGTGTCAGGAGGGGGTGGCATTCGAAAGAGCCTTTAGTCCTTCGCCGGTTTGTGTACCAGGTCGATGTAGTATGTACTATGGCCGATACCCTTTCCATACAGGGTGTACAGACAATGGGGATCCCATGCCCCAAAATATTCCCAGTATGATGGATCTTTTGAAGGAATCTGGCTATCGGACCTATGGGATTGGTAAAATGCATTTTACTCCTGATTCCCAAGCCCTCCGAGGTTTTCAGACTCGTCTGAGACAGGAGGGAGGAGCACAAAGGACGGAGGATGATGATTTTCTTCTATATTTAGCCGAAAAAGGGTATGACCATGTGTATGATCCCCATGGGCAACGGAGCGAAATGTATTATATACCTCAACTATCGCAACTACCTCAACGTGACCATCCAACCCAATGGATTGGGGATCGTTCAATTGATTTCCTGAAGAACCATGATTTCTCTCAACCTTTCTTTCTAATGGCTTCTTTTTTTCATCCTCATCCTCCTTTTACCCCTCCTACACCTTGGAACAAGATATATCGGGCTAAGGATATGCCCCATGCCCATGTTCCTGATAATTATGAGGATTGCCTAGTCTATGTAAATCGATATCAGAATCGATATAAATACAGGGACCAAGGAATTGACAGAAATCTGGTTCGGACTCAGAAGGCTTTCTATTACAGTTGCATTTCTTTTATCGACTATCAGATTGGACGCATTTTGGAACAGTTGGAGAAATCAGGACAGTTGGATAATACCCTGATTATCCTGACATCTGATCATGGTGAAATGCTGGGAGATTACAACAGCTTTGGAAAACGGTGCATGTTGAATCCTTCTGTACAAGTTCCTATGGTTGTGAGGTATCCTTCAAGGGTACCGGCCAATGTCCGATGCTCACGTCCGGTTACCCTTGTGGACGTGATGCCTACTGCTTTGGAAGCCGCCGGTATTGATACAGATAATGTTGCGTTGGATGGAGAGAACCTTTTTGGAATCGTATCCGGTGAGATCCAACGGGATTATGTGTATTCACAATATCAAAGGGAAAGTTTGGGCTTGTATATGGTTGCTTCTGAGGATAAGAAGTATATCTATTCAGCACCTGATGATAAGGAATTCTTATTTGATCGCGTCAAAGACCCTGGAGAGACCCTGAACTTCATGTCCGTAGGAGAATGTCAGGAAGCCCTGCCTTTGAAGGAGAAATTGCTGAGTTTATTACACTGTAGCGGACAGCATATGGCGGTAGATAAAAATGGATGGAAGAAGTATCCTCTGCAGGAAATGCCGGAAGATCCTGATGAAGGATTACTTTTTCAGGACCATGCTTTTTCAAGAGACAGGGAAGCAGTTCTTCCGAAGGGGTATACCGTTAAATTCCCCAAGTTGTAATCAGAAAAGGGACATATGAATTGGTAGTTGATATGGAAATGACTCGAAATAATAAAGGAGCAGAGCTATGGAGACAGAGTACAGGGAAATAGATTGCCAGATTAAGGTATTCGACCTGAACAGGCGGGAGACGGAAAGAGTGGGATACCCCCCTGGGAATCCGGCAGACGGTTTTTTGATTCGCTACAGGAACGGACAGAGGAAATGGAACATATTACTGGACGGGGGTAAAAAAGGCCATGGTGAAAAGATCATCCTTCCCTATTTGAGGGAGGTCGGAATCCGGAAGCTGGACATGGTATTTATCTCCCATATGCATTTTGATCATTTTGGTGGCTTCATTGATCTCCTGTCGGATCCGTATATAGAGGTGGAGCAGCTTATCTATGCACCTGTGTCGGAAGATACCATTTCCAGAGGAGATCGAAGCGGTATCAGCCCCCGATTGTGGGAAGAATTGAAGGCGGTGATGAAGGAAAGGAATGTAAAGGAGGTCAAAATAACCGAAGAGGATGTAGGCTGTAGAATAACTCTTGATGACCTCTTTTCCTTTACCATAGTCGCAACGCCTATAAAGCGATGGGAAGAGGATCCCGGTGAACTCAATATAAATGACTTTAACCTGATACTGAAAATGGAATTTAACGCTTTTTCAGCCCTTTTTACGGGTGACTGTGCAACAAAGCAGGCCGAAACCATTTTGCGATCCCCCATGGAGCAAACCATCCGGGATATCACCCTGTTGAAGGCTGCCCATCATGGGGGTGACGAATCCACCACGGTGGAGTTTATCCGAAGATGCAATCCCAAACTGGTCCTGATTCCCTGCAACTGGTTGGTAGTAGAGGAGAGACCTTCCTTCATACAGAATCTCCATGAATTCACCAGGCATGGTGCTAAAATCTTCAGATCGGACCAGTGTCAGGATATCGATGTTTATACCGATGGGAGGTCCATATGCTGTTTGGCACGGACACAGGATTACACGGAAAAAGTGCTTTTTGAATCATTATAGAGCCGGACTCAATCCCTAATTGTAAATTCTATTTTTAGAGGAGATAAGACGGAGGAGTGATTGAATTGTCAAATAGGAAAGAAAAGCCGGTGAACATTCTGCTTTTCTTTACAGATCAACAGCGGGGAGACACCATCCATGCCCTGGGAAACGATATCATTGAAACCCCCAATATGGACCGTCTGGTGCGGGAAGGGGTAGCCTTTGAGAGGGCTTTCACTCCCTCGCCGGTTTGTGTTCCCGGGCGCTGCAGCATGTATTATGGTCTATATCCCCACCACACTGGTTGTGCGGATAATGGCGATCCCGGGCCAAAGGACAGACCAACCATGATGGAGCTTCTGACAAAGGAAGGGTACAGGACCCATGGCATCGGAAAAATGCATTTTTCCCCCGATGGCCAGGCCCTATGTGGCTTCCAATCCCGGGAACGCCAAGAAGAAGGTGTTGCAAGGGCAGAGGATGATGATTATCTTCAGTACTTGTTGGAGAAGGGATACACTCATGTATTTGATCCCCATGGTCAGCGAAGTGAGATGTATTATATACCCCAGCTATCCCAGCTTCCTGCCCGGGATCATCCCACCCAGTGGGTAGGGGATCGTTCCATTGAATTTATCAGGAACCACGATTTCTCAAAGCCGTTTTTCCTGATGAGCTCCTTTATCCATCCCCATCCGCCCTTTACCCCCCCAACACCTTGGAATAAGATCTACAGAGCCAAGGACATGCCCCATGCCCATGTTCCGGAAAACTATGAGGATTGCCTGACCTATATGAATCACTTCCAAAATCGGTATAAATATCGGGACCAGGGCATTGATAGGAATTTGCTGCGGACCCAGAAGGCTTTCTATTACAGCTGTATCTCCTTCATTGACTATCAGATCGGGCGTATTTTACAACAGCTGGAGGAACTGGGACAGTTGGATAATACCCTGATTATCCTGACTGCGGACCATGGGGAGCTGCTGGGGGACTACAATTCCTTCGGAAAACGCTCCATGCTGAATTCTGCAGCCCGGATTCCCATGATTGTCCGGTTCCCTGTCAAGATGGAAAAGGGAATGCAATGCAGCAAACCTGTCAGCCTGGTGGATGTCATGCCTACCGCCTTGGATGCTGCCGGCATTGATGCGGGAGATCTATCCTTGGATGGGGAAAGCCTTATTAAGATTGCTTCCGGAGAAGCCAGGAGGGAGTATGTTATTTCCCAGTTCCAAAAGGACGGATTGGGCTTGTATATGATCGCTACGGAGGACAAGAAGTATTTCTATTCAGCTCCTGATGATAAGGAATATTACTTTGATAATGTTGCAGATCCCATGGAGACGAAAAACCTGATGTCATCCGAAGGAAGCCCTGAGGCTGCTGACCTGAAGAAGGAGCTGATCAGAGTCCTTCGTGAAAGCGGACAGGATGGGGCGGTAGACGGAGAAGAATGGCGAAAGTATCCCAAGAGGAAGATGCCGGAGGACCCCGACGAGGGACTGCTCTTCCAGGATCATCTTTTTGGCAGGGAGCGGGAGACCCTCCTGCCCGACGGCTATACGGTGAAATATCCTCCCTTCAAATTCGATATGTAAAGGTGCCGTTGGACGGCATAGGGCATGGACGCATAGGGATGATGCATCCATGCCCTTTCTGTGTTCGTCTGGCTGATGAAACAAAAGGCTAGTCTCCACGGGGATATCTGAAACAAAGCCCTAATTGAATAATGGATGGGAATGGGTTAAAATAAAACAGTACGAATGCCATAAATAGGGGTGGATTATATGAGAAAAAAGGTTCGGGTATCAGCTCCCAGCCGTATTTGTCTTTTTGGTGAGCATCAGGACTACCTGGGGCTGGAGGTAATTGCAGCAGCTATAAACCTGCGCTACACAGCCACTGCCGTTGAACGCTCGGACTCCCAGATCCATATCCGCATACGGGATGAGAAGGACAACTTTCTGGGCGTCCCATCGGGGCATCATGGATATCAGCATATCATGATTGACTTATTCCAACCCATTGTATACGAAAATAATCGGGATTATTTAAAGAGTTCCATCAATGTGATCCGCAGGCTTGGTTATCCTTTGGATAAGGGCTTTGATATTACCATTGATTCCAATGTACCCATCGGAAAGGGGATGTCTTCTTCCTCGGTCATGATTGTGACCTTCATCAAGCTTCTTTTGGAGATGGTAGATGCGAGGGAAAAGGACGATCCGTTCCAGTTGGCGAAACTGGGATTTTTGGCAGAGGTGAAGGAGTTTGACGAACCGGGAGGCATGATGGATCACTGTTGTGCCGCCTATGGAGGCGTCCTGCATATTTCCTTTGGTGAATCCCCTGTGGTGGAATCCATTGAGACAAAAATTCCCGGAAGCTTCATTCTGTTCGATTCCCTGCAGCAAAAGGACACCACCAGGGTTCTAGCCAACAGCAAAATACCCGTTCTACGGGCTATGGAGAAGCTTTCCCGGGAATTTGGGATCAAAAACATTCGGGAATTGATGGACATGGAGGAAAGCGGTGCCTGTCTCAGAACCCTTGACGAGGAAGAGAAGCGGAAGCTCGCAGCCAATATTGATAACTATAAGATTCTCCGAAAGGGACTTCGTACCCTCCAGGGAAGCCCTGTGGACGAGGCAACTTTGGGGGAACTGCTTCGAAGGCATCATGCTAATCTCCGGGACGGTTTGGGTGTTTCGACTCCCCTCATCGAGGAGATTTTCAGGGAAGGCTACCGAAAGGGGGCCCTGGGAGGTAAGATAAACGGTTCCGGAGGAGGGGGCTGCGGCTATCTGTATGCAAGGAAAGAAGATACGGAGGCTGTCACGAAGGGGATTGCTGCCATGGGTTACCCGGTGATGGAGCTGTCTGTTGACAGAGGAGCTGTGAAAGAATTGGAGGAATATGTAGAATGAAAGCCCTTGTATTAGCCGGAGGGAAGGGTAAACGACTTCATTCCCAGGAAGTGGACATGCCAAAAGCCCTGAGGGAAATCCTGGGCAAACCCCTTATTCGGTACGTTCTGGACAATTTGTCCTTCCTGAGCCCTTCCGATATATGCATTGTAGTCGGATTCCAGGGGGAGAAGGTGATGGCTGCTCTGGGCCCTGAATATACTTATGTGGAGCAGAAGGAGCAGCTGGGAACAGGTCACGCTGTTCTGACGGCGGAAGAAGCCCTCAAGGGATATGACGGAGATGTGATGGTTTTTTACGGGGATATGCCCCTGATCAGCTCCGATACGATAAGGAATATGATCCGTCTTCATCAGCAGGAAAAGGCCGCTGCCACCCTGCTAACCGCCAATGTCTTTCAGGATCCCCCGGTCTATGGAAGGATCATTCGGGACCGGGAGGGTGAGCTGGTGGACATTGTGGAGCTGAAGGACTGCACTCCGCAGCAGGCTGCCATTCCGGAACTGAATGTAGGCAGCTATGTTTTTCAGAGTGGCAAGCTGTTTGATGCCCTCCACGAAGTGGGGAATCAGAATGCCCAGGGTGAATATCTCTTGACGGATGTCCCCCGTATTCTGCTGGGAAAAGGTGAACGGGTGGTGACTTACACAACCGAAAGGTTGGATGAAATCTATGGGGTGAATACTCCTGAAGAGCTGGAGCTGTGTACCCGCCTCCTCTTGGAGAGAAGAAAAGGGAGGTGAAGATATCCGGGAGGAAGGACAGCTTCTTAGGTACATAAAGTTAGAATTTGTAAAGGAGGAAGAGGGATGAAAAAGGAAATGTGGGCTGCCGTCATGCCGGAGGTAGGCAAAATACGTATGGAAAAGCGGGAAATACCCGTTCCCAAGGACAATGAAGTGTTGGTAAGGATCAAGCATGTAGGGATCTGCGGCTCGGATCTCCACTATTTCGAGCATGGCCGGATTGGATCCTATGTCGTGGAAAATCCCATGATCCTGGGTCATGAGAGTGCAGGAGAGGTTGTGGAGACTGGCAAGGATGTAGAGGATCTTCGCCCCGGGGACTTGGTTGCTCTGGAGCCGGGTATCACCTGTGGTACATGTGAATTCTGTAAGACAGGGCGCTATAACCTGTGTCCCGATGTGGTCTTTATGGCAACCCCACCCTATGACGGGGCTTTTGTGGAGTATGTTGCTTACCCACGGGACATGGTCTTTAAGCTGCCCGAGGGGATGGATACCCTGGAGGGGGCTTTGATTGAACCCTTGGCGGTAGGATTTCATGCAGTCCATCAAGCCCAGGCGAGGATTGGACAGAGTGCTGTTGTGCTGGGAGCAGGCTGTATAGGTCTGGTTACCTTGATGGTCCTGAAGGCTGTGGGGGTAACGGAGATCTATGTGGCAGACCTGATCCCCAAAAGGCTGGAGATGGCTAAAAAGCTTGGAGCAACGGAGGTATTCAATGGAAATGAGACAGACGTGGTGAAGGCCGTTTCCAAGCTCACCGGCGGTCAGGGAGTCGATATGGTCTTCGAAACGGCAGGAAGCAGGTTGACTACCCAGCAGACGGTAGAACTGGTAAAAAGGGGAGGCAATATCGTTCTGGTAGGCATGGCGCCGGAGGGCAAGGTAACCTATGACCTGGGACAGTTGATTGACAAGGAAGCCAGCATCCATACGGTTTTCCGATACCGCAATCTTTATCCCACAGCGATTAAGGCAGTTGCTGCCGGTCTGATACCCCTAAAGGAAATTGTAACGGACATTTTCCCGTTCCAGGATATCGGGAAAGCCCTGGCGTACAATATCCATAATAAGCAGGATATGGTGAAAGCCGTCATTGCATTCTAGTCGAGAAAAACAGCTTACCGGAACAAGCCGGTGGGCTGTTTTTTCCATAGGTTTGTTTAATTTTTGGAAGGATTGGGTAAGAGTATAGTAAGTCAATACATAGAGGAGGGAATGATATGCTATATCGAAAGCTGGGGAAATTCGGGGTGAAGGTAAGTGAAATTTCCCTGGGAAGCTGGCTGACCTATGGTGGCTCCTATGGACAGGAGAGAACGGAAGCCTGCATCAAGAAAGCCTATGATTTGGGAATAAACTACTTCGATACAGCGGATGTATACGGCTCCGGTCAGACCTATCCGGGGGCTGCTGAAGAAGTGTTGGGTGGTGTGCTGAAGGATTTTCCCAGGAGTTCCTATGTGCTGGCTACCAAGACCTTCTGGCCCGTGGGGGACGGACCTAATGATAGGGGATTGTCTCGCAAACACATTATGGAACAGTGCCATGCCAGCCTGAAGCGGCTGAAAACCGATTATGTAGACATTTTTTACTGCCATCGCTATGATCCCAAGACTCCCTTGGAGGAGACGATGCGGGCTTTGGATGATCTCATCCGGCAGGGCAAGGTCCTCTATGCCGGTGTCAGTGAATGGAGCGCTACTCAGATTGCCGACGGTGCCCATACGGCCAGGGCACTCAATTTGCATCCCATTGCCGTTAACCAGCCCGTCTACAACATGTTCAACCGCTACATCGAAGAGGAAGTCATCCCTGTATGTGTCAGGGAAGGCATCGGACTGGCGGTATTCAGTCCCTTGGCCCAGGGCGTGCTGACGGGCAAATATAAAAAGGGCCAGGGAATTCCCGAGGACAGCCGGGCTGCCGACGAAAAGGTACGCCACTATATTGAGCGTTACTTAACGGACGATATCCTGGATAAGGTAGAGAAGATCTCCGCAATCGCCGGGGATTACGGCCTTTCTGTAGCCCAGTTCGCATTGGCCTGGATCCTGCAGCGCAAGGAAATCAGCAGCGTCATCATTGGGGCCTCCAAACCGGAGCAGATTGAGGAGAATATCAAAGCAGTGGGGGTAGAGCTTTATCAGGATACCATGGAAGCCGTTGAAGAGATATTGAATTCTTAACATAAAAAAGGAAGAAAACCAAAAGCCGGGGTTTATTTTCTCCGGCTTTTCCCTTTCTTTTCCGTCATCCTTCCCAAGGATGATGTATAATAATATAGGATGCCCATTGTCCTGATATGGGATATCCTCCATCACAGCGGAGAGGAGAAGGTCGATGAATCGTTCGCAGGTCATAGAAACGATAGAAGATACAGGTGTGATCGCCATCATGCGCCATATCAGCGGGGAAGCATTGAAGCCTACCGTGGAGGCCTTATGGAAAGGAGGAATTCGCTGTATAGAGGTAACGGCTAATACTGAGGGAGCCCTTTCCATGGTAAGCCATTTGGCGGAGGAGTATGGAGATCGCATGATCATCGGGGCGGGCACGATTCTTGATGCCCGTACCGCCAGGGAATATATCCGGGCAGGTGCCTGTTTCCTGCTGAGTCCCAGCCTACACCGGGAGGTCATTGATGCAGCACGGGAAAAGGATATTGTATCCATACCGGGAGCCTATACGCCCACAGAGATCATCAACGGATACAGCTGGGGGGGCGATATCATCAAGCTCTTTCCTGCTTGTATAGGTGGGGCAGACTATATTCGGCAGATCCGGGGGCCTTTCCCTCAAATCCCCATTTTGGCAGTGGGAGGGGTTAACCTGGAGAATACAGCATCCTTTATTCAGGCCGGCTGTATGGGTGTTGGGATTGGCAGCAATCTGGTAAATCCAAATGTCATAAAAAATAAGGACTTCCAGGGAATGGAGAGGACAGCCCGGGCATTCGTATGTCGGGTAAAGGAGGGGAAGAGGAAAGATGGGATGGATCGTCCTTGACGTAGGCACGACGAATATGCGCTGCCGATATATCCAAGACGGCCATATTCTGGTGAAGGCAGTGCGCAATATTGGGGTTCGAAATACGGCCATGTCGGGAAGCAAGGAACCTTTGAAGGAGGCTCCTAGAGATTGTATTCGAGAGTGTATGGTAAAAGGCTCTGTTAGCTTCAAACAGTTGGAGGGCATCGCCGCTTCCGGTATGATCAGCTCCAATCTGGGCCTGTGGGAAGTACCCCATGTGGAAACGCCTGCCGGTCTGAAGGAACTGGCATCCGGCTGTCAAAAAAGCTTGTTCCCGGAGATAGCCCCCCTTCCCATCTGGTTTGTGCCGGGGGTGAAGAACTCTACAGCCACGGAAGAAATGAATATAAGTCGTATCGATTTTATGCGGGGTGAAGAGGTGGAGGCCATGGGGGCATTGAAACTCACTGGGCAAAAAGGTCCCCTGGTATTTGTTTCTCCCGGCTCCCATATGAAATATGTATTGATTGATGAGCAAAATCGGATCGTCCAGTCCTTGACAACCATGGGGGGAGAGCTTTTATGGGCCATCTCACGGGGAACCATCTTAGCCGATTCCATTCCGGAAACCTTGGTGGAAGAAATGGAGGAGGACTATTTAAGGCAAGGGATGGAGGCTTGTCGCAGCTTTGGATTCACCAGGGCTTGCTTCATGGTCCGGTCCCTGCATCTTTTTACGGAATCCCAGGAAAATGCCAGGGCCAATTTTCTGAATGGGATCCTCTTGGAGCAGGATATCAGGGCTTTGGAGGCCGGTATGGCCGGATCCCGGGACATTCCTTTCCTGATAGGAGGGAGAAAGCTTCTGCGGCAAATGTTCCGGAAAGCCCTAATTCTTAAGGGATATCCTGAGGGCAGGGTAATAGAGTTGGATGATGATATCGTGGAGGCATCCTCATCTGTCGGAGTGATGGCGGTTCTTGAAGAAAGGAGCAGAATGGAGGGGTAATTCCTTCGACCTAAAAAGACATTGCCTAAAATGTTGGTATTGAGATACAATATAATGGGATTACAAATAATGCAAATGGGGGAAAACCATGAGAGTCTTGTTTTTGTCCGTTACGGCCGGACAAGGTCATAACCGGACGGCAAAAGCTGTCATGAATTATTTAGAAGGACAGAACGTCTCCTGCAGATTGATCGATACTTTTGAATATATCAATCCCATATTGGGTGAATCCATCGATAAGGGCTATCAGATCTCCACCAAGTTCACACCGGTGGTTTATGGGAAAATATATAGAGCTGCTGAAAAAAGGGAAAAGTCGTTAAGCCGTGTATCCATCCCTAAGCTGATCAGTTCCGTTTTGTCCAAGAAGCTCATTAATCTTTTGAGAGAATATAACCCCGATGTGATCGTCTGTACCCATATCTTTGCGGCACAGATCATATCCTATTTGAAACAGAAAGGTCTGGAGGCCAAAAGCGTGGGCATTATTACGGATTTTACGGTACACCCTTTTTGGGAAGAGGCCGATATGGATTATTATATTACGGCTGATGCCCTTCTCAACCATCAAATGAGCAAGAAGGGAATTGATCTCAGCAAGGTCAAGCCTTTGGGCATTCCTATTGACATGAAATTCTCCATAAAGCGGAGCCCATCGGAAGCGCGCAAGGCGTTGGGCTTTGAGGATAAAACCACGGTATTGGTCATGAGCGGCAGCATGGGGTACGGGAATCTTGCTTCTACCATCGCACAGATTGACAGGCTGCCGTGGGATCTCCAGATTGTTTCTGTATGTGGAAACAATCGAAAGTTGAAAAGGAAAATCGATATCATGAAGACCAGAAAGAAGGTCTACAACTTTGAATTCGTGAATAACGTAGACGTGCTGATGGATGCAGCTACGTGCATTGTTACCAAACCCGGAGGGTTGACGATATCTGAAAGCATGGCCAAACAGCTGCCGATGATACTGGCCAATCCGATTCCGGGTCAGGAGGACAGAAATGTGGAGTTTCTGGTAAACAACGGATTTGCCGTAAAGATCAGCAATACTTATCCGATTGATGAGGCTATTTTTCAACTGATGACGAACAATAACCGAATTGCTTACCTGAAGAGCTTGCTGGCTGACGTAGGCAAGCCATATGCTGCCCGGGATGTGGCGAATCTGATTATGGAGATGGGACAGCATGAAAGATAGAAAATCAAAACAGCGTCATCTCAGCGAAAAAGCTGAGATGACGCTGTTTTTTTCTTTTTGACGATTTCAGCGAAAAAAATTCCTTGATTATAGGGCCTTTCTAAGTACGATCCTTCACTCGGTAAAGAATGCCGATGGTTTTTGGGCCGCAGTGGCTGGAAATAACGCTTCCTGCCTCTGTAATGAGAATCTCTTCAAATTCAAAATCCTGCATCAGCCTTTCCTTATAGTAAAGGGCGTCCTCAGGGGCGGCGGAATGGGTAACGAAGATGCGATGCCTGTCGATGAGGTCACGCTGGCTCAGGACATAGTCGTTATAGAAACGATCCAGGCATTTTTTGCGATTCCCGCGGTATTTCTCTCCAACGATCATTCCACCGTCTTTTACAATGATTTGAGGGCGAATGCTGAGAAGGGAGCCGGCCAGCAGTTGGATGGAGGAGCAGCGTCCCCCCATGTGAAGGTATTTCAACGTATCGATAATAAAGCTGCTGCGAATATCCGCTACATGCTCCGTTATCCTTTGATGAATGGTCTCCGCATCGAGACCTTCCAAGGCCAACTCGGCGGCTTCCAAAACGAGAAGGCCAATGCCGGTGGACAGGTTTTGCGAATCCACCACATACACCCTATTTTCTCCCATCAAATCCTGAGCTGCCAGCAGAGCGGATTGATGGGTAGCGGAAAGCTTTGAAGAAAGACCAATATACACGATATCATATCCATCCTCTAACCAGGGTTTGAACGCTTTATAGAAATCTCCCACCGTTGGTGCGGAGGTTTTGGGCAGTGTTTGATGTTCATCCACATATTCATATAAAGCCTTCGTGATTAGCTGTACCCCATCAAGATAGCTTGTCTCTCCAAGAACAACATAGAGTGGAACGACAGAAATATGATACCTTTCTAATAAATCTTCGGACAAATCCGCTGTGCTGTCCGTAAAAATTTTTACTTTCATCATGCGAACCCCCCCAAATTTTTATATCTTTTTAATCATAGGAATATGATACAATTTGTTATACAGCCTGTCAAACACAAATTATCGGTTCTTTTTCGTGAGGATTGGGCTGTTTGCTGGCAATTCGGATTGAAAAGAATCCCGGGATACAGTAAAATAATGTATCAATCATGAACCGGATATGGATATCTTGACTGGAGGGATATAAGAGATGATCGAATTCAGAGACGAGGGGCGGGAGAAAAAAGCCTTATCATCCGTAGTCAGCCTGGTTGCTTCCTTGAAGGAATTGATTGTACTGAGGGAAATTCTGAAAGAGAAGCCTGTCATCTGTCTATTTGAGTTTTGCAATAGTATCTTGGAAAATGAAGCTGACTACAGCCGGATAGCCGAAGCCTATCATGAATGGCTTGCCTCCCTCATCCGATTCCCGAGAGGTGGATTCGTAACGGATAAATGGAAGGATGTCATTTTGACCTTTCTTTTGTTGAGGGAGAATCCCTTTTCAGCGGCTGCCCGGACGGGGAAACCGGACCGGGTTATATGGAAGGCTATGCATAGGGATTTGTTTATATTAGAAGAATTGTTTCGACTGGATAACAGACTGATAAAGGAATGGTGCAAGGAAGTACTGCCGCCCTCTGTCCACCAGAGGGTGGAGGCATGGATGGATTGGTCCGGAGAGAAAGAGGATATGACGCCGGTTGCGGATCATTTGAAGAGCATGGTACAAAAATTGAGCCGGCTACAGGGCTGGGATGCCTTGATTCAGGAGATTTGGGATTTTCACAGGAAATACGGCTGTGGGGACTTTGTTCAGTACAGAGCCTTTCGATGGTCCGGAGAGAGGGGACTGGAGGCCATCCCTTCACCCGATCCCATCCGTATGGAGGATTTGGTTGGCTACGAATCCCAGAAGAAGGAACTGATCCATAATACAGAGCGATTTTTGGCAGCTTTGCCGGCTAATAATGTCCTCCTCTATGGCGATCGGGGTACCGGGAAATCCTCCATGGTAAAGGCCCTTATCCATTACTTTCATAAGGAAAATCTATGCCTGGTGGAGCTGGGAAGGGATGATTTGAAGGGCTATTTACCGCTCATAGAGATATTGAGGAAGCAGCCCAACCGCTTTATTCTCTTCATTGATGACCTTTCCTTTGAAGACAACGAGACGGAATATAAGAGTCTGAAGGCATTGCTGGAAGGCGGAATTGCATCGAGACCTTCCAATGTACTGATCTATGCCACCTCCAATCGGCGACATCTGATCAAGGAAACCTTTAATGACCGGGGACCGGAGCATCTTTACAATGCAGAGGAGGAAATTTTCCGTGGCGATGCCCTTCAGGAAAAGCGTTCCCTGTCCGATCGTTTTGGGATTACCCTTACCTTTCTGGCTCCGGACAGAGACTTATACATTCATATGATTGAGAAGATGCTGAAGAAAGAGGGAATGCATATTCCCAAGGAGGAACTGATCCGGAAAGCGACCCAGTGGGAAATGCGGTTCAACGGAAAATCAGGAAGGGCAGCCAGGCAGTTTGTGAATATGTTGATTGAGCATCCGTCATATGCACAAAATGTGTAACATAATGCGAAAAAACGAACATGAAAATGTTGTAAACAAACAATAATATTGTTATTATTACACAAAACGTTTATAATAGAATTATCCTAAGACTTTCCTTTTCTTTTCACATTGAAAACATGGATGAGAAAAGATGAACTGTCATGAGAGAACAGCAGGCTCGAGCCATTGAGTTTGCTGTTTTTAGGAGACAATATTTCAGGGATGTGATAGATATTGGCTACTGAGAGAAGGGAATCCGTTCGCAAATATATTCTGGAGAAGGGAGAAGTCCAGCTCAAGGAGCTTGAAGTAAAATATCCCAATGTATCCAGCATGACTTTGCGAAGGGATTTAGCCTACCTGGAAAATGAGGGTTACATCATCCGGACACGGGGGGGAGCCATACCTGTCAATCGTGTGGCAGGAAATGGAGAAGATATCTACAGCCTCAGGGCTAAGGAAAACATCGATGAAAAAATGAAGGTTGCAAAAAAAGCGGTCGAATTGATCGAAACGGGTCGGTCTATTTTTATTGATTCTGGGACCACCATGATGTGCTTGGCAAAGTTGCTTCCTGATGATCCCCTGTCCATCATTACCAGCGGACCCAATATTGCCTTGGAGATCATTAAGCTTCATAAGCCCTCGGTGGTGATAGTCGGCGGCCAATTAAGCCGAAACACCCTTTCTACATCGGGAATAACCTCTTTAAACTTTATACGGAATATCAACATTGACATAGCCTTTATGGCGACGTCGGGTTTTTCTCTGGAAAGCGGCTTCACTAGCGGTAATTTCAGTGAATGCGAATTGAAAAAGAGCATCATCCAGAAAGCCCGTAAGACGATCATGCTGATGGATGACAGGAAGATAGACAAGAATATGCCCTTCACCTTTGCGACTTTAGAGGATATTGATGTGCTGGTCTGCAATACGACATTAAGGGACGGGATCGTCCGCGCAGCCAGGGAAGCCCAGGTGGAAATATACTAATATTGTTCATATAGAAAGATGTCCCCAAATTCCACAAAACTTGTGTTATAATAATGGCGAAATAGGTTATGTATAAATATAAGTTGTTAACATCCAAATATTTCCAATAAATAAGGAGGAGAACGATGAAGACCAAAGCAGTGCGACTTTATGGGAAATATGATCTGAGGTTGGAAGATTTTGAGCTTCCTCCCATTAAGAATGACGAGATTCTGGCCCATATTATTTCGGACAGTATCTGTATGTCTTCCTACAAAGCGGTTCAGCAGGGGAAGGATCACAAGAGGGTTCCCGATGACGTGGATAAGAACCCCATTATCATTGGTCACGAATTCTGTGGAGAAATCGTAGAAGTAGGAAGCAAATGGAAGGATCAATTCAAACCCGGTCAGAGATTTACCATACAGCCTGCCCTGAACTATAAAGGCAGCCTTGCTGCTCCCGGATATTCTTATCCATACATCGGTGGAGCCGCCACCTACGTCATTATCCCCAATGAAGTAATGGAAATGGGCTGTTTGCTGGAATACAACGGCGAAGCTTTCTTCCATGGCTCCCTGACAGAGCCGATGTCCTGTATTGTAGGTGCCTTCCATGCCAATTATCATACCCGGAGTGGAAGTTATGTTCATGATATGGGAATCGTAGAGGGAGGAAAAGTGGCCCTTCTGGCATCTGCGGGACCAATGGGATTAGGAGCCATTGACTATGCCATCCACTGTGATCGGAAACCCAGTTTGGTTGTTGTCACGGATATTGATGAGGCACGGCTGAAGAGGGCAAGCTCCATTTTGACCGTAGAGGAAGCTGCGAAGAACGGCGTGAAGCTGGTATATGTGAATACCGCCAATATGGAGGATCCGGTAGAACATCTGTTGTCCTATACGGATGGAGAGGGCTACGATGATGTATTCGTCTTTGCACCTGTAAGAGCTGTAGTCGAGCAAGGGGACAAAATCCTTGGACGGGACGGCTGTCTGAATTTCTTTGCAGGCCCCACGGATCCTAAATTTACTGCAGAAATGAATTTCTATAATGTTCATTATTCCTCCACTCACATAGTCGGAACCAGTGGAGGTAATACCGACGACATGATTGAATCCCTCGATATGATGGCCAGGGGTCTTTTGAATCCCGCAGCTATGATTACCCATATCGGAGGATTGGACAGTGTTGCGGATACGACCATCAATTATACTAAGATACCCGGCATGAAGAAGTTGGTATACACCAACATTTCGATGGAACTGACGGCCATTGAGGACTTTGCTGAAAAGGGGAAGACGGATCCCATGTTTGCAAAGCTGGCTGAAATCGTTGAGAGGCATAACGGCCTGTGGAATGCCGAGGCGGAGGAATATCTGCTGGAAAATGCAAAGCCCATTGATTAATTTCGAACAATGAATGAAAAATATAATTGAAAAGTGAACTGTATTCACTTCAAGACTGCATCCGGTATTGAACCGGGTGCAGTTTTTTCTAGAATTTATGATGGAATATTCCCATCTAAATTGACAGAGAATAGACAAGCCTGTAAAATAAGGTTATTGGATTGTATACAAGGGTGCAGGAAGACAGGAGGACATGTATATGAAGAGGGTGGATTTGAACTGCGATATGGGGGAGAGCTTTGGATGCTACAAGCTGGGCTTGGATGAAGAGGCCATACGGTACATATCATCCGCCAATATAGCCTGCGGATTCCATGCCGGAGACCCTCATGTCATGATGAAAACGGTGAAGATGGCCAAGGAATTTGGAGTGGGAGTGGGAGCCCATCCCGGATACCCGGATTTGCTGGGTTTCGGAAGGCGAAGGATGGATATTGATCCTTCGGAAGTAAAGGATTATATCCTCTACCAGCTAGGTGCCCTGAAGGCTTTCTGTGATTATTACCAAGTGCCCCTGCAGCATGTAAAGCCCCACGGCGCCTTATACAACGATGCCGGAGCAGATTCCAAGCTGGCCAGAGCCATTGCCGAAGCTGTTTATGGCGTGGATCCGAATCTTATTTTTTTGGTCCTGGCAGGCTCTGAGATGGAGAAAGCCGGTCGGGAGCTGGGCTTAAAAACCGCCTGTGAGGTTTTTGGTGACCGGAATTATAATTCCGATGGGTCCTTGGTATCCAGGAAACTGTCCAATGCCATTTTAAAGGACGAGGGTGAAGTGGCACGCCGGGTGGTCAGGATGGTTACGGAAGGCCGGGTAAAGGCGGTGGACGGAAAGGACATTGAAGTGAAGGTGGATTCCATTTGCGTCCACGGCGATACCCAGGGGGCTGTGCAGTTCATCCAGCGGATTCGCAGAGATCTGGAGAAAGCCGGTGTAAAGATTACGCCCTTGGGAGGTATTTTTCATGAAGACAGATAAGAGTTTGTTCTACGAGACTCTTTGGGAGGTTCGACGGCAAATCCGGGAGGGCAGCCTGTTTCGGCCTACGGCAGGCCTTGTACCGGGAGCCGTTCAGGCTAATCTGGCCATCCTTCCCAGGGACCTGGCTTATGATTTTCTCCTTTTCTGCCAGCGAAACCCTAAGCCCTGCCCCCTTCTGGAGGTAACGGATGTGGGGGATTGGGAGCCCAAAAGGATTGCCCCGGGGGCAGATTTGCGCACCGATGTGCCCAAATATCGAATCTATCGATATGGGGTCCTTGAGGATGAGGTTTCGGATCTGGTATCCATATGGCGTAAGGATTTTGTTGCATTTCTTCTCGGTTGCAGCTTTACCTTTGAAAATGCCCTGTTGAACGCTGGAATCCCAATCCGGCATATCGAAGAGGGGCGGAATGTACCCATGTACATTACCAATATTACCTGTGAACCCGCGGGAATTTTCGAAGGACCAATGGTGGTAAGCATGAGACCCATTGATGAGAGGAGGGTGGTGAAAGCGGTACAGGTTACTTCAAGGTACCCTTCCGTCCATGGGGCACCGGTACATATCGGAAGACCGGAAGCCATCGGCATTTCCGGTATCTCCAAGCCTTCTTTCGGTGATGCGGTGACCATACGGGAAGGGGAGGTGCCTGTATTCTGGGCTTGCGGTGTGACGCCCCAGGCTGTGGCCATGGCTGCCAAGCCCCCACTGATGATTACCCATGCTCCGGGCTATATGTTTATCACCGATTTGACCGATGAGGAGATTGCATCAATATAAACAAAGAAAATGAATAAGGGGGAGTTTTTGTGAACAAATTTATGGAGAGGCTAAAAAACATTGGGCCAGGCGCTTTGGTAGCAGCCGCCTTTATCGGACCCGGTACCGTAACGACCTGTACCGTTTCAGGAGCCAGCTTTGGTTACACCCTTTTGTGGGCAATGCTCTTTTCCACCATTGCCACCATTGTATTTCAGGAAATGTCCGCCCGTCTGGGCATCGTGTCCCGCCAAGGCTTGGGACAGGCCCTTCGAAACCAGTTTTCCAATCCAGTGGGGAAGGCCCTTACAGTTATTTTAGTCATTGCGGCTATTTTTATTGGAAACTCAGCCTATGAGACGGGGAATATTATGGGAGGGGCCATGGCGCTCAGCTCCGTGATCCCATCCATAAGTGCTCAGGTTTGGGGACCGATCCTTGGAATTATTGCATTTTTTATGTTATGGTCCGGGAATTATAAAAGAATAGAGAAGGTACTGGTGGGTCTGGTCATCACCATGAGTGTGACCTTCTTTGCTACCGCTTTGGTGACAGGACCGGACTGGGGAGCTATCCTCAAAGGCTTGTTTATCCCCCAAGTTCCGGACACCCAGAAGGCCTGGCTGACGGTGGTAGGTCTGATTGGGACAACGGTGGTGCCCTATAATCTCTTCCTCCATGCCTCCGCTGTTCAGGAAAAGTGGGCCAATGCTGAGGATGTGAAGATCGCCCGTATAGATTCCATTATTTCCATCGGTTTGGGCGGCTTGATTTCCATGGCCATCATTGTTACAGCTTCTGCTGCCTTTTATGGCTCGGGGACGGAAATTACGAGCGCAGGTCAGATGGCTGTCCAGTTGGAGCCCCTGCTGGGTACCTGGGCAAAATGGTTCTTTGCCATTGGTTTGTTTGCGGCAGGTTTCTCTTCAGCCGTTACCGCTCCCCTGGCTGCAGCATATGCCACGACGGGTGCTTTGGGCTGGAAAGATGATTTAAATGATATGCGGTTCAAAGGGGTCTGGATGTTTATCCTGGCCGTTGGAATCATTCTCTCCGCGCTTGGCCAATCCAGTCCTGTTGAAGTAATCATGTTCGCCCAGGCAGCAAATGCCATCATTCTGCCTATTATCGCCATATTCCTGATGTTCACCTTGAATAAGAAGGAGACCATGGGCGAATACCGCAACAAGTTAGTCAGCAATCTCCTGGGGATCCTCGTTATACTGGTGGCTCTTATGGTCAGCTATCGCTCCATGCTGTTGTTTGTGGAACAGGCAAAAATCATGCTGGGATAATTCTCTGGAAATGTGATTGAAAATGAATCCTGATAAGAAACAATTGGAAGCGATTCGCTTTCCAGTTGTTTTTTATTCGGTCTTTATCCGATGCGCAGAAGGAGTATGAACATGTATCAGAAAACGAAGTATTTAGCTGTTGGAGATCAATATATATTGGTGGAATTCGGAAATGTCATTTCACTGGATATCCATAAGAAGGTGAGGGGCCTTTTCCTGGTTTTACAGGAGCAGCTGGGGGACGAATTGGTGGAGGTCATCCCCACATATCGTTCCCTCCTGGTCCATTATGATTCTTTACGGATTGATGGAGACGAGATGTTGGAGCAGATCAAAGCCCTTGAGGACAATCTTGGTGAAATGGCCCTGCCGGCCCCCAGGATCTACCGGATACCGGTTCGCTACGGAGGGGAGTACGGCCCTGACTTAGGATATGTGGCCAAATACAATGGCTTATCAGAGGAGGAAGTCATTGAAATCCATACGGAAAGGGATTATCTCATATATATGTTGGGTTTCACACCGGGCTTCTGTTACTTGGGAGGAATGTCGGAACGGATTGCCACTCCCCGTCTGAAGGAGCCACGGATGCGCATTCCTGCGGGTTCTGTCGGGATTGCCGGAAATCAGACCGGCATGTATCCGATTGACAGCCCAGGTGGCTGGCAGTTGATAGGAAGAACCCCCATCAAGCTGTTTGACCCTGATAATGAAAAACAGCCGGTCCTTATGCAGGTGGGGGATTATATCCGTTACTTTTCCGTTAGTCAGGATGAATATGAACGGATTTCCCAGGAGATCGAACAGGGAACCTATCAGATAGAGATAATCGACCAATAGTGATACAAAGATTAGATCAAAGTGGGGACAGCTGCGATGACAGGAGGATATCATGGAAGGGGTTAGGATCATACAAGCGGGAATTTTAGCAACCATTCAGGATTTGGGTCGCAGAGGATATCAGAAGTACGGCATGCCGGTATCCGGAGCCATGGATTCCTTTGCCTTACAGGTGGGCAACATCCTGGTAGGCAACGAGAGGGGAGAGGCTGCTATAGAAATCACCTATCCAGGTTTTGAAGCAGAATTTTTAACCGATTGTGTCTTTGCCGTCACCGGCGGTGATTTGGGGGCAAAGCTGGATGGCCGGTATATTTCCATGTGGAAAAGCTACCGAGCCCAAAAAGGCAGCCGCTTGATCTTCACGGAGTTGCGAGCGGGATGCCGCAGCTATCTTGCAGTCAACGGAGGCATCGATGTGCCCATCGTCATGGGAAGCAAATCCACTTACTTGCGTGGGAAAATCGGCGGATTCGAAGGAAGGAAGCTGCAAGCCGGAGATATCCTGCATTTGGCTTCCGACAGGACAGGCTGGGATGAGCTGGTGGGCAGAAGAATGCCCGTTTCCTGCATTCCTTCATACCCATCCGGCTGTGAAATCCTGGTCATTCTAGGGCCTCAGCACGAAGCCTTTACCAAAGAGAGCCTCGAAAAGTTTTTAGGAACCCCTTACAGAATCGGAAAAGAGTCGGACCGGATGGGATACCGGCTGGAGGGGGAGAGGCTGGAGCATCTGGAAGGTCCGGATATCATCTCCGACGGGATTGCTTTGGGGGCTATTCAGGTGCCCGGTCATGGGATGCCTATCGTTATGCTGGCTGATCGTCAGACCACAGGGGGCTACACAAAGATTGCTACGGTCATTACCGTGGATATACCAAAGCTGGCACAGATGAAGCCTGGAGATGAGATCAGCTTTTCAGTCATTTCCCTGAAAGAGGCCCACCGTCTCCTCAGAGAACAGGAGGCCCTTCTGCAGCGTTTGAAGGACTGGCCGCCTTCACCAGCTTCAAGGGAATATCGCATGAAGATTGATGGCATCTCATATGATATTTGTGTAGAGGACTGGGTCGATTTCAAATGAGCAGGAGGATTTTCCATGAATAGCAAAGGGATTCGATATGGACTGGAGGACCGGCCCCCACTGCCTGTTACCGTTGCCTCATCCCTTCAGTGGTTTATCTTTATCATGCTGAACAATATCGTTCCTCCTATAGCCGTAGGGAATATGTACGGCATGGCCCCTCATGAAATTTTGGGCTTTGTCCAAAGAACCATTTTTTGGTGGGACTGCTTTCCCTGCTCCAAGCTGTCCTCGGCCATCGTTTACCTTTAATAGAGGGAGTGGCAGGTTTATGGTGGAGTGTCTATATCCTCATGGCCCAAAACGCCATAGGGTCGGGGAGGGATGCCCTGTCCGTCTTGCCGGAGTTGGAAGGGGGACTTATGGTATCCGGACTTTTCTTATTGGTTATTTGCATGACTCCCGCTTTCCGGCTCATCAGGAGATTATTTACACCTTTAGTTATTGGCATCTACCTGATGCTTCTTTCCATTCAAATGAGCGGGACCTTGATTCCGGGAATGACAGGTACAACAGAAGGCAGTCTGGACGAAAGGATCCTGATTGTAGCCCTGGTAACTGTTTCCATTACCCTTTGGATGTCCTATAAAGGGAAGGGACTTATGAAAAGCTTTTCAGCCTTGGGCGGCATTGTGTCAGGATGGCTGGTCCATACCCTCCTTGGGCTTCGGGGCAGCGGTGCCGTGGGAAGGGGAATGGAGGGCCTTATTCATATTCCCCGGATTTTAGCTTGGGGACCTCCTCGGTTGGATGGGGGCATCCTTTTAACATCCATCATCTCCTCATTGATCCTCTTATCGAATCTTTATGCCTCCCTGGAAATCATGAAGCCCCTTCAGAAAAAGGAAATGCTATCACCCATCGACCGGAGGGGCGGCATGGTGAATGGCCTGTCGAATATCCTCTCAGGCCTGTTTTCCGGGATAGGGACCATACCCTTCACCATTGCGGTCAGCTTTATCCATATCACCGGGAGCGCAGCTCGGCTTCCCTATATCATTGCCTGTCTGCTCATGATAGTTTCGGGTTTTCTAAATCCCATTGGGAGCTTTTTTACTTCTATTCCCTTGGTGGTAGGGCAGGGAATAGCCTTTGTGGTCTTCGCCCAAACCCTTAGCTTCGGGATACAGAATATTCAAAAGGCCGGTCTGACGGAAGAAAACATGCTGATCACGGCTATGAGTGTATGCACCGGGGTCGGGATCATGTTTTTATCCTCCCAGGTTTTTCAGGGGATCCATCCTGCCATTCGGAGCCTTGTTTCCAATGGGATGCTGATGGGCACCCTGGTCGCTCTACTCCTGGAGCAGCTGGTGTTCTCCGGAAGAAAGAAAAGGGAGCATTCCGTGGATAAAACTGAGTTTTCCAATATGGATAATCCCGGAAAAATGGTGTAAAATAGAATTAGTATACCTGACATCAGAGGAAGTGATCTGGGGAATCGCCGAAGGGCATCCGAAAAAGGGAGGATTGAGGCATGGTGAAGAAAGTATTGAGTCTGCTTATAGGTGTTGTGGTATTCTCCGTCCTGTTTGCGTCATCGGGATTGGCAGCCGGAGAAAAGGTGGTCAGTTTGGGCAGCAATCTGAGCAAAGCCCAAAGAAGTGAGATGCTGGAATATTTTGATGTGGATGAAGAGGATGTCAAAATCATAACAGTCACCAACAAGGAAGAGAGGGAATATTTAGCCGGGATTGCTCCGGAGAGTAAAATTGGCACCCGGGCCATCTCATCAGCATTTGTTGAGCTGATGGATGAGGGGGAAGGAATTACCGTCGAGACCTATAATATTGACTGGGTCACGGAGGAAATGTACGCCAGCGCGCTGACAACTGCAGGAGTCAAGGATGCCAGGGTCATCGCAGCTGCTCCTTTCAAGGTATCCGGTACCGCTGCATTAACCGGGATTACCAAAGCCTTTGAGGAGATATCCGGAAAAAAACTGAGCAAGGATGCCAAGGAAATTGCTAATGAGGAGCTGGTGAAGACAGGCGAGCTTGGTGATGAGATTGGCAAGGACAAAGCGGCTGCCTTGGTAAAGGAGATTAAGGAGAAAGTTATTAAAGACGGCGTCAAGGACCCGGATCGGATATACCAGATCATCATTCAAATCGCCGGTGACCTGAACATTAACCTGTCAGAAAAGCAAATCCAGGAACTGGTTTCCCTCATGGAGAAAATCGCGAAACTGGATATCAGTGTGGCGGATATTCAAACCCAGCTAAAGAATATCCAGGGCTATCTGGACAAGATCGCGAGATCCCAGGAGGAGGCCAAGGGGATACTGGAACAGATTCGGAATTTCTTCCAGAAGATTGTGGAATGGATCCAGAGGATTCTCCGCTAGACGGCTTTGCCCTTGGGGAGACTGTTCCCTTAGGGTTTTCACAGTTTGACGATCGAAGGCATATTATATTATAATGGATTCAAAGAAAAGTGAAGAAGAAAATGCAATGATCGGAAAGAGTAGATCCGTTATATCTCCAGAGAGGAGCAATCGACAGGCTGAGAGTTGCTACAGATCCATGGCGGAACGAAGTGCGTCCGGAAGCTTCTATTCCGAAAGGCGTCGCTCAATGGAGCATGCCCATTAGGATATGACGTTCAGCCGCGTTAAGGCTTGTTGAGGGGGGTATTTATGCCCAATCAGGATGGAACCGCGGAGGACCTTCGTTTCTGAATTAAGGAAATGAAGGTCTTTTTGTTACGAACAGGGAGCAATTTAGGAGGTTTAAGTACTTGCAATCAGGGGTACGAATAATTGATACGAAAAAGAGTAATCATTCATGTTATTTTTTGGGGGAGGCAAATGTTATGCTAAAACGGATTCGGAAAGAAGTTCAGGCGGTATTGGATAGAGACCCCGCTGCCAGGAACGCCCTGGAGGTCATCCTGTGTTATCCGGGTTTTCATGCGATTTTAGCCCACCGGGTTGCCCATTTTCTATATCGCCATAGATGGTTTTTGTTGGCTCGGATCATTTCTCAAATATCCAGATTCTTTACAGGAATAGAAATCCATCCGGGCGCAAAAATAGGAGAAGGACTTTTTATCGATCATGGAATGGGTGTCGTGATTGGCGAAACCACGGAGATTGGAGACAATGTAACCATATATCAGGGAGCGACCCTGGGAGGGACAGGTAAAGATACGGGAAAACGTCATCCTACCATCGGGAATAATGTAATCATTTCCAGTGGTGCCAAGGTGCTGGGCCCCTTCAAGGTAGGGGATAACAGCAAGATCGGTGCCGGAGCCGTTGTGTTGAGGGAGGTACCTCCCAATTGCACCGTGGTGGGATTGTGGAAAGGCGAACGTTTAAAAAGGGCTTTGGACTTTAAAGCCCTGCGTTGTCAGAACGTGCTGATGTCTACAGATACCTTGGATTTGGATTTGAAGGGCAAGTCAGTAAATGTTTACAGTGACGAGAATGACGATGAGGTCATCATCCAGATTGTGGTGAAGAAAAAGGAACAGAAAAAACCTTTCAATGTTGTGGATGACATTGAATACAACGGAATGGGATCGGAGAATGGTGAAAAGCAAGAAGAACACCATGAAGAAAACTGCCAATGTGAAGTATGTCGGTATGCTTGACAAATGTAATCGATTATGAAAAATTGTAACTCACGAGATAATTGGGGGGATAGCCAAAATGCAGCTTTATAACACGTTAACCAAGAAGAAGGAGAAATTCGTTCCTCTGCGTCCGGGCGAGGTTAGCATATATGCCTGTGGTCCAACGGTCTATAATTATTTTCATATCGGCAATGCACGACCTTTTATTATCTTTGATACCCTACGCAGGTATTTGGAGTACAAAGGATATAAAGTGAATTTTGTACAGAATTTTACGGATATCGATGATAAGATGATTCGCAAGGCAAAGGAAGAAGGGATCACGGTAAAAGAGCTGGCGGATCGATTCATTGAGGAGTATTTCAAGGATGCCGATGCCCTGGGAATCAAAAGGGCCACCATCCATCCTAAGGCTACGGAGCATATTGAGGAAATCATCGATATGATTAAAAAATTAGAAGAAAAGGGGCTGGCTTACCGGCTGGACGGTGATGTCTATTTTGATACCCAGGCATTTGAAGGTTATGGGCAGCTGAGCGGGCAGAGTCCGGAGGATCTGGAAATGGGTGCCCGGATTGATGCAAATGAAGGAAAGCGTCATCCCATGGATTTCGTCCTTTGGAAGGCCCAAAAGCCCGGAGAGCCTGCATGGGATAGCCCATGGGGAAAAGGGAGGCCGGGATGGCATATTGAGTGTTCAGTCATGTCAATGAAATACCTTGGGGAAACCATAGATATTCATGCCGGAGGACAGGATCTCGCCTTTCCCCATCATGAAAATGAAATAGCCCAGAGCGAGGGGGCTACCGGGAAACCCTTCGTGCGATATTGGTTGCATAACGGGTATATCAATGTAGACAATCAAAAGATGTCGAAGTCTTTGGGAAACTTCTTTACCGTCCGGGAAATTGCGGAGGAGTTCGATCTGGAGATCGTTCGGCTTTTTATGTTATCGGCCCACTACAGGAATCCCATCAATTTCAGCAGGGAGCTCCTGGAGCAGTCCGAAACCGCCCTCGAACGGCTATACAATGCCAAGTATAATTTAGAGCATCTTCTGAGGGAAACCCGGGATGGAGAACCCGACGAAGAGGAGCGGAGCTTTAAGAACAGGCTTCTTGAACTGAAGGAACAGTTCATTACAGCCATGGATGATGACATCAATACCGCTGGGGCTATTGGTGTGCTGTTTGATCTGGTACGGGAAGCAAACAGCTTTCTGAATCCCCAACGATCCAAAGGGACGGTTCAGTATACGTATGATCTCCTGATGGAGCTGGCAGGTATCCTGGGTATTCTTCAAAAGCAATCTGTCGAGCTGGACGAAGAGATCGAGGCCTTAATTGAGCTGCGCCAGCAAGCCCGTAAGGAAAAAAATTGGGCGTTGGCAGATAAGATAAGGGATGATCTAAAAGCCCAGGGGATTATTCTGGAGGATACGCCCCAGGGAGTACGGTGGAAACTGGTTTAATGGCCTGGAGTGTAAACAGGCCTTTCAGGAAAGGATATCTCTTATGGGTGGGGATATCCTTTTTTTACCGGACAAAAGCCAAACCTTTCGCCTGCTTTCGGGTTCATGAATCCCTTTTTTCCCCGTATAACACCTGTAAGCTATCCTGCTGGCAATGGGGATATAACTAAATGTTGACACAAACATCGCAATAACATAATATAATAATATGAATATTATGATGGGAGGAAAAGCCATGAAGGTATTAATTATCGGAGGGGTAGCGGGGGGAGCCAGCGCAGCGGCCCGACTCCGGAGGCTGGATGAGAAAGCGGAGATTGTTCTTTTCGAAAAAGGTGATTATATCTCCTTTGCCAATTGTGGTCTTCCTTATTATATAGGCGAAGTCATTAAGGAAAAAAGCGACTTGGTGGTTACAACACCGGAAATGATGAAAGAGCGATTCAATATCGACGTTCGGACAAACAGTGAGGTTGTCAATATTTTAGCGGACAGGAAGGAAGTAGAGGTCGTCCACCATACAAGCGGCCGCAGCTATCGTGAAAAATATGATAAACTAATCCTATCTCCCGGTGCGGAGCCCATTAAGCCGGCCCTTCCCGGTGTGGAAGCGGACAATGTGTTTACCTTACGAAATATACCCGATACTTATGCCATCAAAGACTATGTGGATGAGAAAAGACCCCGGTGGGCTGTCGTGGTAGGTGGTGGCTTTATCGGATTGGAAGTGGCTGAGAATCTCAAGGAAAGAGGCCTTCAGGTTACTGTAGTGGAACTGGCAGCCCAGGTCATGGCACCTTTGGATCCGGAGATGGCGGCATTCGTCCACCGGCATTTGAGGGATAAGGAGATGGGACTCTACTTGGAAGATGGAGTAAAGGCCTTTCGTCATGAAAAGGGCTTTACGGTTGTGGAACTCCAAAGCGGTAGGGAACTAAAGGCCGAACTGATTATCCTTGGGATCGGTGTAAGGCCGGATGTCCGACTGGCAAAGGCAGCAGGCCTGGCCATAGGCTCCACCGGCGGCATTCAGGTTGACGAAAAACTGCGAACGTCCAATCCTGATATCTATGCCATTGGGGATGCCATTGAGGTTCGGGATTTTGTCAACGGAGAGCCCGCCCTGATTCCTCTGGCAGGACCCGCCAATAAGCAGGGCAGAATCGTTGCAAACCATATTGCCGGCGGGGAAGATGGCTATAAGGGAACCCAAGGGACCTGCATCGTAAAGATATTTGATCTGACTGTGGCAGCTACAGGCAATAATGAGAAGACGCTGAAGCGGTATGGAATCCCCTACGAAAAATCCTATACCCATTCTGACTCCCATGCGGGGTATTATCCGGGAGCCTTGCCCATGGCCATCAAGCTGCTTTTTGAGCCCGATGACGGTAGAATCCTTGGTGCTCAGATCGTCGGGCATGATGGGGTTGATAAACGGATAGACGTCATGGCTACAGCCATTCGGGCCGGCATGACGGTATACGATCTCCAGGAGCTGGAGCTGGCTTATGCACCTCCGTTTTCCTCCGCGAAGGATCCGGTGAATATAGCAGGTTATGTAGCTTCCAATATCATCAACGGGGATATGGCGGTTATCCATTGGGATGAAATGGATAAGCTGGATCCGGAAGAGTCCCTTTTGCTGGATGTACGAACAAGGGAGGAGCACCATCTGTATAGTCTGCCGAATTCCATACACATTCCGCTGGATGAATTGCGTCAAAGGTTGGACGAACTACCGGAAGATAAGGGGATCGTGGTGTATTGTCAGGCAGGACTTCGAGGCTATGTGGCATGCCGAATATTAAAGCAGTCAGGTTTTAAAAAGGTCAGGAATCTGAGCGGGGGATGCGAGACCTATTCGGTGGTTCATGAGAAGCAGTCCAATGAACTTATTTTCCTGTAGTATTTGGCCTTCCCGGGATGATATAATGAAATAAGCCTAAGTTGGAGAAGAGGAGAATTAGTATGGCAGCGTGGCGAAAGATTGTGGACAGTGTCCTGGACGGCATGGTGGATATGGTAAGGGTTGTGGATACCGATAGTACAATTTTGCTGATGAATAAAAAGATGAAGGAAGCCGTAGGCGATATGGTGGGCCAGAAATGCTACTCCGTTTTAGGCTGTGAGAGTCCCTGTGATCAATGCATTTCCCTCTATGCCATTCGCGATCGAAGGACATATCACAAGACAGAGATTCTCCACGGTCGCATCTATTCCGTTCTTAGCTCACCGATTATGGATGAGGAAGGAAATGTCACGGCAGCCGTCGAGGTTTTCCGGGATATTACGGAGGAACGGATCCTTAGGGAGCAAATTCTCCAACATAACCGGAAGATGATGGAAGATCTTGAGTTTGCGCAGAAGATTCAAAACAGCTTTCTCCCCAGTCAGATGCCCAATGCCTACCCCTTCCGTTTCCATTCTTTTTACAAACCCTGCGAATCGGTAAGCGGAGACATCTATGATGTATTCTGGCTGGATAAGGAGCATATCGGATTCTACCTGGCGGATGTTTCCGGTCATGGGGTAACGGCAGCGATGCTGACGATATTCCTGAAGGAGGCCATTCTGCACTTGGTCAAGGATGAGGGCAGAGTTCTGTCACCGGCTGGTTTGTTAGAGGGATTATACAAACGGTTCAACCAGGTGGATCTCGAAGAACACTTTTATATCACCTTGTTCTATGGAGTATTGAATATCCGGTCGGGAAAACTCCGTTTTAGCAATGCCGGTCACAGCGTTCCTCCTTTTTTTCAAAACGAGGAGGGGATCTTCCCCATCGAGATACCCGGAATCCCCATCTGCCGCTGGCTTGATTCCGGACAGTTTCAGGAGGGAGAGCTTACTTTGAAACCCGGGAACCGATTCCTTCTCTATACGGATGGTTTAGTGGAGGAAAAAAGGTGCCGGGTGGAGCAGACCATTGCCCGAATTAGGGAAGTAATGGAAAATAACCGCAGCATGGAAAAGAAGGTTATTCTTGACCATATTTATGAGATGATCCAAAGAGAGAATGGAAAGGAAGGCTTTCAGGACGATGTAACCATGCTGCTCATTGACAGGGTAAGAAATGCCTGAAAAAAGCAAAGCCGGTAATGAATGCCGGCTTTTTAGTAATATTTTTCCCTTTGCGAAGGGATGCTATAGGGCGAAGAGGAATGAACTGAATCGTCAATTTTAGCCTCTCCAAAATCATGGGCTTATGGATCAGATTGTCATTTCATATCATAGCAAAATTGTATATAATTAATTTATAGAAGGGAATAATTGTCCGATAAATCTATTAGAAAGAGGATAATAAGCCCAGAAGCATCATATTCGTTTCGGGATATGGATAAAACCATTTATAACGGTGAGGTGAATGGGGTGGACCATGTTTGGGGGCAGCTTTGGAATATATTATCACAATTTACATGGAGAGATGCCATCGATCTGATTATTATTACTTATGTTATCTATAAGCTGTTGATGCTAACTCGGGAGACCAGAGCGGCTCAAGTATTGAAGGGACTGGGTATTATTCTGGTGGCCTCCAGCTTCAGTGAATGGCTTCGATTCCCCACTATCAACTGGATACTGAGGCAGACAATCAATGCAGGAGCCATTGCCCTTGTGATTGTTTTTCAACCGGAACTGCGAAGAGCATTGGAGCAGATCGGTCGTGGGAAGATTTTTGAGAAATCCCTATTCATTCAGCAGGAGGAGAAGGATATTTCCTGGGTCATACAAGAGCTGATAAGAGCTACCCAGAATCTTTCCAAGAAGAAAATCGGAGCTTTGATTGTTATCGAACAAAAGACGGGTATTTCCGAAGTAGTCGAAAGCGGCGTGCGAATTGATGGAGTGGTTTCCAGCGCGCTGCTTGAGAATATCTTTGAACCCAACACGCCCCTTCATGACGGGGCAGTGATTATACGGGAAGATCGGATTGTTGCTGCCAGTTGCTTTTTAACTCTGACCGAAAACCCCAACCTCAGCAAACAACTGGGTACCCGCCACCGTGCTGCCTTAGGGATATCCGAAAACTCAGATGCCGTTGTCATCATTATATCGGAGGAGACAGGAATTATCTCAATGGCCCAAGGGGGAAAGCTGACCCGTTACTTGGATTCCAAGGGATTGCGGGATATATTGAAAAAGATATATGAGAAGGATAAGGAAACGAAACCTTTGAACCTGATCAAATGGAGGACACGGAATGATTAATATACTGCGCAGAAATTTTTCTCTGAAATTGATATCATTCTTTTTCGCCCTGGTCCTGTGGAGTCTGGTAATAGGAGAAACCAATCCATATCGATTAAAGACGATCCGCAACGTTCCGGTGGTGTTTACAGGGGAAGCCGCCCTGCGGCAAAACAACCTTGTGCTAAAAGATGATGCCGAACTGAGGGAGAGCAAGGTGAATGTAACGGTGGAGATCCGTCAAAAGGATTATAAATCGTTGGGTGAAGACGGGGTAGAAGCTAGATTGGATCTGAGCCAGGTAAGAGAAGCTGGTCAAAAAATAAGGGTGAAGGTGGAAGCGGTATCTAAGTTGGGAACAGTGTACAGTGTATCGCCAAGCTACCTGGAATTGGATGTAGATCCCCTGATCAAAAGACAGATTCCTGTCACGCCGCAAATAACCGGTGAAATACCGGAGGGCTATTGGAATGGGCCTGTTCAGACAACGCCTGAAGTGATTGAATTAACAGGGGCCAAGACGGATGTGGAGAAGGTACAGCAGGCCTTGATCACGGTGTCTTTGGATGGCTTAAAGCGCAGTTTGGAGAATGCAGTACCTCTAACTTTCGTAGGAGAGGATGGGGAGGAAGTTGTTGGAGAATTCAGCAGCTCCCACAGCTCTGTCATTGTGAATATGGAGGTTTATCCAAAGAAAAAGGTGCCGATCGATGTAGGTCAGGATATTTTGGAGAAGGGACTGCAGAAGGGAACCCCCATAGTGGGAAAGGTAGTGGCAGGATATGAAATAAAAGGGGTTGAGACGGTGCCCTCCCATGTAGTGATTGCAGGGGACAGGAAGTTGCTGGAGGATATTGATCATATCACCACAGAATCCGTCAATGTCAAGGATGCCAAGCACGATGTAAAAAGGATTGTGAAGCTTTCACCTCCAAAAGGTGTGGAATTGGTGGACCGAACAGAGGTGGAGGTTGTGGTGTTCATTGGCGAAAAAGAGGATCAAAAGAAACTCGTCGTTGAACAGATTGAGGAAAGAAATGTAAAAGGGGGTTCGCAGGTTTCCAGGGGTGTGGCTGATGTAGAGGTAGAGATCAAAGGCAATGCCAGTATCGTAAAGGAGATAAAAAAAGAGAGCATCATATTATACTTGGATTTACAGGGTCTGGAAAAGGGAACCCATACCGTTCCCGTTCAGGCGGATGTTCCCTATGGGATACAGGTGATTTCCATCCGTCCCAGCGTCATTCAGGTGGAAATCGACTAGGAAGCTGTCTGCAATCCTCTATATCATAATTTCTATAGGGACTGGACCAGCAGGATTGTTTGCTGGTCTTATTTTTGACAGGAGGATTATCTTTGAAAAGAATTACCATTTTCACAGGACATTTCGGAAGCGGAAAAACGGAATTGGCTATCAATTATGCCATATATTTGAAGCAACAGAAGGGGAAGGTTACCATCGTAGATCTGGATATTGTGAACCCTTTCTTCAGAACCACTGAACGAAGGGATTTCCTGCAGGAGAAAGGGATTCGAGTGATTTCCCCGATCTTTGCTGCCAGTTCTGTGGATGTTCCTTCTCTGCCGGCGGAAGTGTATTCGGTATTTGACGCAAAGGATCAATGGGTGGTTTTTGATGTAGGCGGAGATGAAGTAGGGGCCACAGCCTTGGGCAGATATTACCCTTACTTTTGCCGGGAGGATTACGACATGTTATATGTGGTGAATGCTCTGCGTCCCTTATCCGGTACGGAAGAGGATGTGGTGAACATGCTTCGGGCTGTGGAGAGGCATTCCCGGCTAAAGGTAACGGGATTAATTAACAATACGAATCTTTCTTATGAGACCCAGGTTTATGATATAATAAAAGGACAGTCCCTGGTGGAGAAGGTGTCTAAAAAACTGGATATCCCTGTGCGGATGGTTTCAGGGATGAGGAAGATGCTGGATCAACTGCCGGACGGTTTTAAGGAGAGTTTTTTCCCTATCGATATTTATATGACACCACCATGGCAGCTATAGAATAAACTTCGAGGGAAAGGTATAGTGAAATGCTGGGCCCGACGGAGGCCCCTTTGTTTTATGGGATGAGGGGAGCGGAGATCTTGGACGGGCTGTGGAAAGGGGGTATTCATCATGGCAAAGGTTACTTTTAATGAAGAATTGTGCAAGGGCTGTGAGCTTTGCACCATTGTATGTCCCAAAAAAATAGTTGTGATGGCAACGGACAGAATCAATAAAAAGGGTTATCATCCCGCTGAAGTCATAGAACAGGATAAATGCATTGCCTGTGCTTTTTGTGCAAGAATCTGTCCCGATTGTGTCATCGAGGTTGGGAAATAAAGGAGGGTCTTAATTGGCGAAGGTTTTAATGAAGGGAAACGAAGCGATCGCTGAAGCTGCCATTCAGGCAGGCTGCCGTTTCTTTTTCGGATATCCCATAACGCCTCAGAATGAAATCCCTGCCTATATGGTAAAAAGATTGCCTATGGTCCGGGGATGCTTCTTGCAGGCTGAGAGCGAAGTGGCAGCCATTAATATGGTATATGGTGCTGCCGGAGCGGGAGCGAGGGTGATGACTTCTTCTTCAAGCCCGGGCATCAGCTTAAAACAGGAGGGTATCTCCTATATTGCCGGTGCGGAACTGCCCTGCGTGATCGTGAATATGGTTCGGGGAGGCCCTGGTTTAGGAGGCATCCAGCCTGCTCAATCCGATTATTTTCAAGCTACTAAAGGAGGCGGGCATGGGGGTTACCGCATGGTGGTTCTGGCCCCGGCTTCGATCCAGGAAGCTGTGGATTTAGTAATAGAAGGGTTCGATATCGCGGACCAATATCGAAATCCTGTGATGATTTTGGGGGATGGTATGCTGGGTCAAATGATGGAGCCTGTGGAGTTCAAGGAGCCGGTGAAACGCCAGCTTCCGGAGAAAAGCTGGGCGACTACGGGCTGGAAGGGTGACCGGCAGAGGAACGTCATCAATTCGCTGTTTATCGATGCCCAGGAGTTGGAGGATCACAATCGAAAAATACAGAGGAAAATATGATGAAATCATCCAGAATGAAGTGAAAGTGGAATGCTGCCAATGCGAGGAGGCCGAGGTCATCGTCGTGGCCTATGGAACCACCTCCAGGATCGTGAAGAATGTCATGGAAATGGCTGCAAAGGAAGGTATAAAAGTAGGGTTGATTCGTCCCATAACCCTGTGGCCCTTCCCTTCCCAAGCCTTTGATCAGGTTGTTCAAAGCGAGAATCTGAAAGGCTTTTTAACCGTGGAGATGAGCACGGGACAGATGGTGGAGGATGTAAGGCTGGCCGTGAACGGCAGAAAGCCCGTTGCCTTCTATGGCCGAACAGGTGGTATGGTGCCTGACCCAAAGGCCATCCTGAACGAGATCAAGAAAATAAAGGGAGGTGCTGAATAATGGCAAAGGTATTTCAAAAAACCTCCATGCTGACAGACAAGCCCTTCCATTATTGCCCTGGATGTACCCATGGCATCATCCATCGCTTGGTGGCGGAGGTACTGGAAGAGTTAGGGGTTGGGGACAAAACCATCGGGGTTGCTCCTGTGGGATGTGCCGTTTTCGCCTATGATTATTTCAACTGCGATATGCAGGAGGCAGCCCATGGCCGTGCCCCTGCAGTAGCTACCGGTATAAAGAGGGTGCATCCTGATAAAGTGGTGTTCACTTATCAGGGAGACGGGGATCTGGCGTCCATCGGTACTGCCGAGATCGTTCATGCCGCTACCCGTGGTGAGAAAATCACTACCGTCTTTGTCAATAATGCCATCTACGGCATGACGGGAGGTCAGATGGCTCCCACCAGTCTCATAGGCCAGGTAACCACCACATCGCCCTATGGCAGGGATGCAAATGCCAACGGATATCCCATCCGTATGAGTGAAATGCTGGCTACCCTTGAGGGAGCAGCCTTCATCGAACGGGTTTCTGTTCATGACATCAAGCATATTATGCGGGCGAAGAAGTCCATTCGAAAGGCCTTTGAGATGCAGCTCGCCGGCAAAGGATTTTCCTTGGTCGAGGTTTTATCAACCTGTCCTACCAACTGGGGAATGACACCGTTGAAGCCCTGCAGTGGCTTCAGAAAAACATGATTCCTTATTATCCCCTTGGGGTAAAAAAGGAGGTTGGTATGAATGACTGAACAGGTAATAATAGCCGGTTTTGGAGGACAGGGAGTGATGTCCATGGGGCAGCTGCTGACCTATGCAGGTATGCTGGAGGATAAGCATGTCACATGGCTGCCTTCGTATGGACCGGAAATGCGGGGAGGCACTGCAAACTGTAATGTGATCATTTCCGATGAGCCTGTAGGTTCGCCAATTGTAACGGAAGCAACAGCGGTGATCGCCATGAACCGTCCTTCTCTTGATAAGTTTGAGAACAGCCTTGCCCCGAATAAGCTTTTATTGATCAATAGCTCCTTGATTGAAGCGAAAACGGCGAGGAAGGATGTGGAAGCTTATTATATCCCTGCAAATGATATTGCCAATGAGTTGGGAAATGCCAGGGTAGCGAACATGGTCATGCTGGGAGCGTATCTGGCGAAGACCCAGATCGTATCTGTAGAAGCTGTATTGGAATCTTTAACGAAGGTATTAGGCGAGTCAAAAGCCCACCTGATCTCCGTGAATAGGGAGGCCCTTCGTCGGGGAGCCGAATGTGTTCAAAAGTGAATAACAGTTAATGAACAGATTCATTACTCTTTTCACCATGTTTGGAGCAGTCCTGTAACGGAACACAGGGCTGCTTTTATTTTTCCATGGGTAAGGAGTCAATCATTCGATAGATCATTTTGTCCCATCCTATATTTCATGAATGAAACAAAGAAAAAACTGGGAATAATATGGGAAACATGGAAAAGAGGTGAGAGAAATGAATCTATTTCAACTTATTTTTTTTATCGGGCTGATGGAAGTAACTTGCTGGTTGATGATTGTTGCCCTGGCCATGCTTTGTGTATATGGTGCTGCATTGATTCCTTTAGCCGTTAAGCACAGCTGTCAAAGGCTGTCTTCCCGTTTACAGGAAGAAAAAATCAAATTTTCCGATGAGGAAGAATTCTCTCGAATAAGAAATCATTAAGCTGTTTCGTTAGTGTAAAATTACTTTGGGAAAAAACCAAAAAATAAAAGATAAGAGTATCTCTCCTGTGATATCATGTAATTTGTGAAGAACCACAGATTAAGTCTATATAATGGTGTAAAAATGAGTTGAGCCATAACTCATACCTCGGTTAAAATATAAGTTACCCGACAAATACCAAACCGAGGAGGATGAACCATGGCTCAGTTTAATATTACAATAACCGAGGAACTTTTTGCATCAACTTTTTTTATCAAATGGCAGGGATGAAGCATTTTCCAAACTGTTGGAGGAAATCTTCAACCAGGTACTCTTGGCCCAATCTACAGAACAGCTAGGTGCTGCCCCATATGAAAGGACGGAAGGAAGAACCGCCTATCGTAATGGCGTTAGAGAAAGGCAACTAACTACTCGAGTTGGCACACTTACCTTAAGGGTACCCCGTCATCGCAATGGTCAGTTCAGCACCGAGCTATTTATGCGCTATCAACGGAGCGAGCAGGCACTGATGCTGGCAATGATGGAGATGGTCATCAACGGAGTCTCTACCCGAAAGATTGAGTCGATTACTGAAGAGCTCTGTGGTAAGAAGTTTTCAAGATCGACCATCTCCACTCTATGCAAGAACCTGGATCCAATGGTAAATGCATTTCGAACACGGCCTCTGGAAAGCCATTATCCCTTTGTAATGGTGGATGCCATTTATGTAAAAGTCCGTGAAAACAAGCGTATACAATCCAGAGGACTGCTTATTGCCATCGGCATCAATGAGGAAGGATATCGGGAGGTAATTGGATTTCAGCTGGCAAACAGTGAATCCGAAAACAGCTGGGGCGAGTTCTTTGGATCCTTAAAAGAACGAGGGCTGAAAGATGTCCACCTTGTGACCTCGGATGACCACAAAGGCCTTGTAAATGCTGTCAGAAAACACTTTCAGGAAGCTAGCTGGCAGCGTTGTCAAACCCACTTCTCCAGGAACATGCTGGACCATGCCCCCTAAGGCATTGCAGCCAGAAATCAAGGAAGACCTGGGCCGGCTATACGAGTCTGTCGATCTCGAGAGTGCCCGCAAGGTTCGAGACCAGATTATCGCAAAGTATGAAGCCAGGGCACCAAAAGCCACAAGTTTGCTGGACGAAGCTTTTGACGATATTACTGCTGTATTAGCTTTGCCTTTCAGGTACCGGAAGCGGCTTCGTACCACCAATGGAGTAGAGAGACTTAATGAGGAAATCCGACGCCGGGAACGGGTCATTCGGATCTTCCCCAATGAGGCATCTGTTATCCGGCTCATGGGAGCACTTTTAATGGAGCAGGACGAAAAATGGCAGACAGGGCGCAAATACTTTGATATGGAACTTTATTACCAAACTGTCGGGAGTAATGATTCAGAAGAAGGCACAGCTGCTTTAATTGCTTTCCCTGGATAACCGCATTTATTCCACGGTCTGTTGACCATGAGCCTCCCATGGCATGTTTAAAGGCATCAAGGCCATCACCTCACAATGATAGGTAGACCTGACGCTGGTGTAGTGATGCCCGGCTAACCAGCCTAACATGCCATGTACTCATCGTCAACAGCTTTCGCGGCATAAACGCTTTGGTGCAGTTTTTTTAACCGAGGAAATTTACACACTAATATGGACTTGACTGAACCACAATAATCACAGGAAAGGAGATACTCTTATGGAACTAATTATACAGGGAATCATAGAAAAAATCAGCAGTAGTTTTGAAAAGGAACTAGAGAATCTGATACGTGAAAGAAGAGACATATCCGAATTTATTCTAGCTACTAAGAAGACGTTGGACGAGATTGGAGTAACCCTAGTGGCCGAAGCCTTGGAAACAATAGACGAGGCGTATAGAAACAGTAAAGACCGGAAACGAAACTGGACAGTAAAGGGGAAAGCAGCTGAAAAGACCCTTATGACAATATTTGGCGAAGTCAGGTATGAAAGGACATATTACAAGAATAAAAAGACAGGCGAATACAGCTACCTGTCAGATGAGGCTGTGGGCATAAAAGCCCATGATAAAATGGATGCTTCACTAAAGGCAAGGCTCATAGAGGGAGCAGTATTTATGCCCTATAGTAGGAGTGCAAAGGAAGCAGCTGAAGCTGTGGATCTAACATCACAGACAGTAATGAACAGTATCCGTGAGCTTGGCAGTGTAGACAATGACGCAGTAGAGGTTAAGCAAGATAAAAAGGCGGTAAAGGTACTGTACATAGAAGCTGATGAAGATCATGTACCACTTCAGACTGGGGGCTACGCAGAACCAAAGCTTGTATATGTACATGAGGGTAGGGAACAGGATGGGGAAAATCGGTGGAGGTTAATAAATGCAAGGTATTTCAGCGGTATTTATGCAAACAGTGATGAGCTATGGGTGGAAGTTTTGGACTACATAGATAAGACTTAAGATATGGATTCTATTGAAAAGATATACCTATCAGGGGATGGTGCTGCATGGATAAAGAATGGACTAGGCTGGATAAAGGGCAGCATCTTTGTACTGGACCGTTATCACTTATCAAAGTATGTAACTCAAGCTACAGCGCAAATGAGCTACACCACACCAATTATGTGGGATTATATAAATGCTGGAGACAAGGGAAGAGTAAAAGAGCTATTTAAAGCAATCATAAGTACAACTGAGCCGGAAACAAAGAAGAGAGCTGTGCAGGAAGCAAGAAGAAATATACTAGGCAACTGGGAAGGGATAATGCGGCAGTGTGCGTCGGATTACATCGGCTGCAGTGCAGAAGGTCATGTTAGCCATATCTTGTCGTCCAGGTTAAGCTCACGGGCTCTGGGCTGGAGTAGAACGGGTGTGGACCAGATGGCCAGGTTAAGGGTCTTTGTAGCGAATGGCGGAGATGTGTATGATATATTTATGCGAAAGAAAAAAGCAGCAATAAATGAAGCAAGTGAGGTAAAAGTAGACCGGGAGATTATCAGGAAGAGAAAGCTTACAGCATCGCGCGAAACCATCGGTAACATAACCATTTTGAATATTGGCAAAAGGACTTGGGCTTCCCAGTTCCTTAAGTCAGTGAGAGATGCTTAAAGTAGCAGGTAAACAGGAGATTACTTTTATTTTTAAAACCCATAGTATCTTGACACTATCAGCTGTTTCTCTTTTTTCCACAAAGCCGGTATTATATGCTATAATGATAATAAGAAGCTTGCTTAAGTCCGGGATCATTTAAGGGGGCTTGGCTTCCCTCATGGCAGGAGGTGTGATGTGTCAATTATTTACATTGTTCGTATTTTATTGGCATGTTTTCTAGGGGGCTTAATTGGTATTGAAAGGGAGAGCCTCCACCGTCCGGCCGGATTCCGTACTCATATGTTGGTTTGTATGGGGTCAGCCTTGATCATGGTAACGGGTGAATATGTCTTTCGAAACTTTCATCATCTGACAAACATGGATCCGACCAGACTGGGAGCCCAAGTGGTAAGCGGCATCGGCTTCCTTGGAGCCGGAACGATCATTAAGGAAGGAGGTTCTGTAAGGGGTTTGACAACAGCAGCCAGCCTGTGGGCGGTGAGCTGTGTAGGCCTGGCTGTCGGAGCAGGCTTCTATTGGGTGGCGATGGCGGCTTCGGCGGTGATCTATATTATTTTGGTTGTACTGAAGTATATTGAACAATTCATGTCCAAAAGACAACCCCGAACGCAACTAGTACTTTATTTTGAAAATAAACCGGGACAAATCGGGAAAATTGGTCAAGTCCTTGGGCAGCTCAATGTACTCATTCTAAATATTAAATTGGATAGCAGTGAAGAAGGATGGACCCGCAGTCAATGGGACTTGAAGCTCCCCTCTGGATTGAACAAAGAGGTTTTATCGGCAGAATTGGCGCAGCTTGAAGGTGTAGAAGAGGATTTACCGCAGTAAACAGGGGTGTGATGGAGTGCAGTTGAGGAGATTATTATTTAATGCGTCTTTTTTTGAATTAGAGGACTATCGAAGGGTGAATATTTCAGGCATTGCCTCCCGTCCCGAGGGGGTAAAACCCGGTTTTATTTTTGTTTGCGGCAGCGAGTACGAAGAGGATTATCTGGATGTGGTTCGACAGGCTGTGGAGAACGGAGCGGCTGCAGTGTGTGTGGAAACAGAGGAAGAGATCCCGTTTCCTGAAGTAGTGCTCATCAGGACCTCCAACTGTAAGAGGTTTTTGGCTGTCATCAGTCGGAATTTTTACGGAAACCCAACCCAGCATATGAATTTGATCGCAGTTACCGGATCCCACGGCAAGACAACGGTATTGTGGATGGTACATGAGATTTTAAAGGCTACGTCACGGGATTGTGTTGTGATTGGATCGGCCCATCAGAAGGTGGGCGAAACAATTTATGAGATGGACTGTGATACCCCTGAACCTCCCATTACCAATTGGCTTCTTCGGGAAGGGATACGGAAACGCGTCGAATGGGCAGCGCTGGAATGCTCTTTTACCGGTATACGGAATGACTATCTGCGATATCTCCAGTTTGACAGCATCATCTTTACAGACATGTATACCAACGATCGAAACCGTCAAATGGATTATGTCTATCTGGAAGCCAGGAAAGGGCTCTTGGATAACCTTAAGACGGTGAAAAGCCCGGTGATTATTAATTTGGATGATCTATATGTCCGGCAGATTGTACATCCCAATGCCATCACCTATAGTATTTTTCATCCAGCCGATGTGACGGCAAGGGGTATAAGCTTGGACGAACGGGGGAGCCGCTTCATTATCGAGACGGATCAGGGCAGTACGGAGATACGGCTTTCCCTGCCCGGGATATATCATGTATATAACAGCCTTGGGGCAGTGGCTTGGGGGATTGGAGAGAACATTCCACTGGATACCATCCGGACTGCTTTGGAGAATATCAGGACCATTCCGGGCATTTCCCCTACATCATTGCATCTCCCCAAGGATGTGACCATTCATGGGGAGGACATCACCCAACCGGAGAAGATCAAGGAATGGTATGAGGTATCCTTGGAGAAGGGAAGGGGGAAGATCATTACCGTTCTTTGTTGCAAAGACCTGGATCCGAAGAAGTATCAGGAGATCGGGCAACTGTTGGACCGGTACAATGACCGGGTTGTTCTCGTATCCGAGGATCAGCGGCTTTACCGCAAGGCCGGTGATAAACTGCCAATCGAGGAATGGATAAAGACACCAGACATTTCACATGAGCCGGATCCTTATAAAGCCTTACAGGATACGGTGGAAAGCACATCTTGGGGTGATCAGGTGTTGATTCTGTCCAAGCGGACACGATCTTGAAAAATCCTCGGATGGGTTTTCTGCTATTTTATCGTCGCCTTGAATATATTATACTGTTATTGATCCTTTTTCAGATAAAGATAAGGGGGTGGCTGCAATGGAATTGGTGGAGATTATTGCCGGAATGGGTTGGTTGCAGGCTGCAATGATTATTGTTGGTATAGCTTTGGTTATTGTCGAAATGATTTTTCCCGGCTTCGGGGCCCCCGGCATTACCGGAATTATCCTGTTGCTCCTTGGAGTGATTCTAACAGCTAAAAGTGTTTTTGAAGCCCTTCTTTTGATTTTCGTCATTATTGTCATCCTTGCATTGGCCTTTGTAATTGTTCTTCGCTCCGTCAAAAAGGGACGTCTGTCCAAAACGCTGGTTCTGTCGGATGCCTTTAAAAAGGAATCGGGTTATACCGGAACGGAGGATTTGGATGGTTATCTGGGCAAGGAAGGGATTACCGTGACCGTGTTGCGTCCGGCCGGAACGGCTGTATTTGACGGTGAAAAACTGGACGTCGTTTCAGAAGGAGAATATATATCGGAGGGCTCCAAGGTAAGGGTTGTTCAGGTAGCCGGAAGACGGATTGTGGTTCGCAAAGTTTAACCGTGGTTATATTGTTTTTCAATATAATAAAATAATTGAAAGGGGTTGGCTTTGATGACGCCTGAAGTAATCAGCATATTCATCATTGTCGTTTTGGTTATTGTGTTTCTGTCGATTTTCTTCAGTTTCGTTCCCCTGGGATTGTGGATCTCTGCCTTGGCGGCCAATGTCCGGGTGGGAATCTTTACCTTGGTTGGGATGAGGCTTCGAAGGGTCATTCCATCTCGTATTGTAAATCCCTTGATTAAGGCCAATAAAGCCGGCTTGGATGTGTCCACCAATCAATTGGAAGCCCATTATCTGGCCGGCGGAAATGTAGACAGGGTGGTAAATGCCCTGATTGCAGCCCAAAGGGCAAATATCCCGCTGGTATTTGAAAGAGCGGCTGCCATTGATCTGGCCGGCCGGAATGTGTTGGAGGCTGTCCAGATGAGCGTAAACCCCAAAGTGATCGAAACGCCGGTGGTTGCTGCCATCGCCAAGGACGGTATTGAGTTGAAGGCGAAGGCCAGGGTAACCGTTCGGGCTAATATCGATCGTTTGGTCGGAGGTGCGGGGGAGGAGACCATCATCGCCCGCGTCGGTGAAGGTATTGTTACGACGGTAGGCTCCTCTGAAAGCCACAAGGAAGTATTGGAGAATCCTGATTCGATCTCCAAAACAGTACTGGACAAAGGATTGGATGCGGGAACGGCTTTCGAAATCCTTTCCATCGATATCGCCGATGTGGATGTAGGCCGGAATATTGGTGCCCAGCTGCAGATGGATCAGGCTGAAGCGGATAGGCGTATTGCCCAGGCCAAGGCGGAAGAGCGTCGTGCCATGGCGGTTGCCAGGGAGCAGGAAATGAAGGCCGCTGTACAGGAAATGCGTGCCAAGGTTGTGGAAGCGGAGGCAGAGGTGCCCAAGGCGATGGCTGCAGCCCTCAGAGAAGGCAAAATTGGGGTTATGGATTATTATTATCTGCAGAATGTGGCGGCTGACACCCAGATGAGGGATTCCATCTCCAGGTTAGGAAGACCCGATACCACCTCTCCGGATAAGAAGTGAAGCAATCTTGATAAAAGGGGGAAATTCCCGTGGAAATCATCTTTATCATTGCGGCTGTTCTGTTTGGCATTCAAGGGATAGGAAGGCTGGCCCAGAAGGTCAATTCCCCCAATGTCAGCAGGCCAAAGGCTGAACCCCGGAAAGGAACTGAGAAGAGAAAAATCGAAATCTCTCAGCAGCCGGAGGAAAATGTCATGATGTCTGATATGATGCCGCCCATTCCGGAGACGGATGAAACAGCTGAGTCGGAGCCAATCCCCGATTTCTCTCCATCGCCTCGGGTGGAGAGGAGAGCTCCAAGCTCACCCATCCGGGAAGGGGAGATTGGAGGAGGGTCCGACGTACTGGAAATTGACAGTCAAAAGGTTCTCCAAGGGATTATCTTTTCAGAAATCCTTGGAAAGCCGAAGGCAAGAAGGCTCAGATGAATAAGAAAAAAGATCCCCTCGCCTGCGGATAGGTAGGGGATCTTTGAATTTTTATATCTATTATTTGTAGGTACCCAGCTCCAATCCCTTTTTTATGAAATATTGGTAGGTATCATGATCCACGGTGTTGGGGATGGAGTGGTCGCTGTGGAGGACATAACCGTAGTTTCCCATCACTGTTGGAATCTTGGCTTCCAGCTCGGCATCGATTTTCTTCTTGTCATTGGTATAGAGGACTCGTACATCAATCCCTCCCATGAAGGAAAGACGGTCTCCGTAATCCTTGTACAACTTGAGCAGGTCCATCCCGGCTTTTACTTCGATCACCTGGAGGCAGTCCATTCCTGCTTCCATCAAACCGGGTACCAGGGGTGCCACCATGCCGCAGGAATGTACAATGACAGGGAGCTTGTGATGGTGGGCATATTCCATGGTTTTTATGTGCCCGGGTTGTATAATTTCCTTGTACATGGCGGGGGACATGAAAGGCCGTCCTTTAAAGCCCATATCCTCATAATACCAGATTCCATCCGGAAGGCCTTCCTCTGAAAAGAGGATTTCCTGGAGATCGATGGTCAGCTGGGCGTAGGTTTCTACCATGTCCTTGACCCAATCAGGATCGAGGGCCATCCCCATCAACATATATTCATGGCCTGCAACAGGATGCATCAGCTCGAATACATTGACCCCTGACCAAGCGAAAAAGCGGTTGTTTTCCGCTGCCTTCTTTTTAGCTTCCCGGTAACCTTCAAAATTGATCCGCCGTCTGTCGGGCTTTAAAAGAGGTTTGATATGCTCTTCCCAATCTTTTCGTTCCTTTACCAGAAAATCCACATGCTCGGGGGTGGCATCGTGTAGCTTGTGCCTGCGCAGGAGGGCGCCGTTCCCATCCCTCGTCAATATCTTTTCCTCATCTTCTTCGATAACCTGGGGAACAAAGTCCAAATCTGCCACCATATTAAAGGCCCAGAAGGTATCCATATCCAGATTAAAGTGATCCACTAGGTTCTCATCTTCTCCAATCCAGCCTTTCTCTGCCCATTTTTTATGGGTATCCCCCCAGAAATGCTCATACACACCGATGCGATCTACCGGCTTCCGCCTTAGGATATTGCTGATACGTTCATAACCTGTCATTGTTTCCATGTCGAATCCTCCTCTGCCATAAGAATCTATATACCGATATTAATCTATATTATAGCTGCTATTGATGGGGAAAAGACTATAATGATCTTGCTTCTAATGAAATAATTACTAAATTATGTATGGTGAGGTATATCTTTCTTATAATTTCAGAGTATCTCTTTTTTTGCTGTATGTCAAGGATTAAAGGATATCTGTCAAAGGTGCATTTTACAGTATAAGAGATAAGCCATCGAAGAAGGTGTAATCTATTCTTTTTTCTGCAAATCGTAAATAAAACTCATATCATCCATCTAAGATGATCAGAATAGAAGCAGGTTGATAGTTGATTCCATTACATGGCAAGATATAAGCCTGGATAAGCGATGGATAGCAATCTCAATAAAATGAGAGAAAGAATCCGGGACAGAGATATGGAAATGTTTACATGAATTTGATATGATGAAATGGAATCGACAGAATAGCGATAGGAAAGGATGAGAGGATTGGAAAGCAAGGCGTTTTTGGCTGAACTGACCTCCATGTCGGGTGTCTCGGGATATGAGGGTGTGATATCCCAGGGGATTGCGGAAGTTTTCGGGGAATATTGCGATGAGGTAAGCAGGGACTCATTTTATAATGTGTACGGCAGGATGTATGGGGATGGGGAAAAGAAGTCCCCACGAATTATGATTTCAGCCCATATGGATGAAATAGGCATGATGGTGACGGAAATTGATGACAGGGGCTTCATCAAATTCACCAACATTGGAGGAATCGATCAGAGGGTTCTTCTGGCTCAAGAGGTAACCGTCCATGGGAAGCAGGATCTCTTTGGCGTCATTGGTGCAAAACCGCCTCACCTTCAGGAGCCCGGAGAAAGCTCCAAAGCGGTGAAGATGGAAGATATGGCCATTGATGTAGGTCTGCCGGGGGAAAAGGTAAAAGAGATTGTGCAAGTGGGAGATTTAATCAGTTTTAACAGTTCCCTTCTTTCTCTTCAGGGAGAGATGATTACAGGAAAATCCCTGGATGATCGGGCAGGAGTAGCCATGCTCTTGGAGTGCATGAAGGAATTGAAAAAGCTGCATTTTCAGGGGGAGGTAGTCTTTGTAGCCAGTGCCCAGGAGGAAGTGGGTGTGCGCGGAGCCACAATGAGTGCCTATCGCTTGGAGCCGGATATTGGAATTGCCATCGATGTGACCCATGGCGAAACTCCGGACGCTCCCAAAGAACGGACTTCTCCCATGGACAAGGGGCCCTGCATTGCCGTCGGACCCAATATCCATCCCAAGCTGGCAGAGAGGCTGATGGAAACGGCTCGGGAGTATGGCATTCAATACGTGGTTGACGTAGGATATGGTCCCACGGGGACGGATGCCAGGGCAATTCAGATATCCCGTCGGGGAATTCCTAGCCTTCTGTTGGAATTGCCCCTGCGCTATATGCATACCACTGTGGAAACCTTGAATATGAAGAATGTCAAATCGGCTGCTAGACTTTTGGCCTTATTTATTGCTGACTTGGGTGATGATGTGGAGGGATTGTTATGTTATTAAAGCGATTAACAGAAAGCCGGGGAGTATCGGGGGATGAAGAAGAAGTACGGGCTCTTATTCGGGAGGAGGTCGCTTCCCTTGCAGATCAGGTCTATGTGGATCGAATCGGAAATCTGATTGCGGTTAAAATGGGTAAAAAGCTGGATAAGAAGGTGATGCTGAGTGCCCACATGGACGAAGTAGGACTGATCATAACCGGGATTGGCGAGAACGGAATGCTTCGTTTCCACACCATAGGAGGTATGGATGAGCGAATCCTGGTGTCCAAGAGGGTGCTGATAGGCCCGGGCAGGATTCCGGGGGTGATCGGAGCCAAAGCTATCCATCTCCAGGAGCCTGATGAGCGGACCAAAGCATTGAAGCAGAGTCAGTTGTACATTGACATAGGAGTAACCGGCAAGGAAGGTGCTGAAAAGCTGGTAAAGCTAGGAGACTATGTGATTTTTGACAGCCCCTATGTAGAATTCGGCGAAGACTTGGTGAAAGCCAAGGCCCTGGATGATCGGGTAGGCTGTGCCATAGCCGTGGAAATGCTGAGGGAGCAATATGATTTTACTTTGGTAGCAGCTTTTACGGTGCAGGAAGAGGTAGGATTGCGAGGAGCTGAAGTAGCGGCTTACCATATAGAACCTGATCTGGCATTGGTACTGGAGGGTACCACCTGCTCCGATGTGGCCGGTGTGGAGGAGCATCTCCAGGCCACACGGATTGGCAGGGGCCCTGCCCTCTCCATTATGGATCGCTCCTCCATTGCAAATCAGGACGTCCTGAATAAGCTGGTGGATACTGCCAATCGATATGGAATGCCCTATCAGTACAGGGAGACAACCATGGGAGGTAACGATGCGGGCAGGATCCACATCTCCCGAGCCGGCGTTCCCACCGCCTCTGTATCCGTTCCCTGCCGGTATATCCACTCGCCGGTATCGGTGTGCAGCAAAACGGACTTTGATAACTGTGCCAGGCTAGTGAAAGCCTTCTTAATGAATAGCGCTGTGGAATTATTGTAAGTTGAGGAGGAAAAGGTGATGAAAGAATTATTACGGAAGCTTGTTTCTGCGTATGGACCTTCCGGAAATGAAGGACCTGTTCGTGAAATCATCAAAGAAGAAATTCAGGATTTTGTGGATAACATCCAAGTAGATGCCCTGGGAAACCTGATCGCCATCAAGAAGGGTGAGGGGACCCGGGTCATGGTGGCAGCCCATATGGACCAGATTGGCTTTATCGTCACCCATATTGATGAGAAGGGCTTCCTGCGCTTTTCCAATGTGGGAGGCATTTCCGTACAAAACTCCTTTCACAGCAAGGTACGTTTAAATAATGGCGTAAGGGGCGTCATCGGCTATGAAACGGATGTGGATGATATCAAAAAGATCAAGTTGGACAGGATGTTTATTGATATCGGCGCTTCCTCCAGGGAGGAAGCTGAAAAGCTTGTCAGTATAGGGGATATGGCTGTTTATGACAGTCCTCTCGCAGAATCCAACGGCCGCTATTTCTCCGGAGCCATGGATGACAGGGTGGGATGTGCTGTGCAGATTGAGACCATTAAGAGGCTGCCAAAAACGGAAAATGAAATATACTTTGTCTTTACCGTTCAGGAGGAGGTGGGAACCCGGGGAGCCAAAACAGCTGCCTTTGCCCTGGATCCGGAGGTGGGCTTTGCTTTGGATGTAACCCTCACCGGGGATACTCCCAAGGCGAAAACCATGGCAGTGAAGTTGGGAGACGGGCCCGCCATCAAGGTGAAGGATGCTTCGGTTCTGGCCCATCCAAAAGTAAAAGAGCTCATGGTGAAGACAGCCAAGGAAAACGGGATTCCCTATCAGATGGAGGTCTTGGTGGCAGGCGGGACGGATTCCGGTCCCATTCATCTGACCCGGTCAGGGGTGCCCTCCGGGGTGCTCTCCATTCCCTGCCGCTATGTCCACAGCGACAACGAGATGGTGGATGCCAATGATGTGGAGAATGCCGTTCGGTTGATGGTGAAAATATTGGAGAAAAGGATCGTCCTGTAATGGGAAGGTCTGAAGGCTCGGAGGTCCTTCAGACCTTTTTTCATTTTCCTGAATTCCTTTGTATTGTGCTTTCAAAGCCGAAGGTCTATAATGGTTGATATGAGTTGATATGATGGGGAGAGACAGACTTGCGTAACTACATTCGAAACAAAATGAATTCTTTGGGACCTTTTGAGCGGAACAGTTTTTTTCTTATTTGTGAGGGAGCAGTGGGAGCGATCGTCTTTAATCTTGTGAATCCCTTTATCTCCATGTTTGCCAAACGAATGGGTGCAGGAGACATTGAGATCGGACTGTTATCCTCACTTCCCGCCCTCATGGGGATCCTGGCCCTGGTGCCCGGTTCCTTGCTGGTGGACAGACAGAGGGATAAGAAGAAAATCGTAGCTCTGCTGGCATTTTTAGCAGGAGTCATGTATCCGATCGCAGCCCTTACACCGGCCATGGGACAATACCGTGTCATGATCTATGTTCTGGTGATTGCCCTTCTGAATTGGCCATTTTCTGTTTTCAATATCTCCTGGCAGTCTTTTTTCACAGACGTTTTCCCTCCGGATAAGCGAAACATGGCCTATACCAGTCGAAGCAAGGCGGCAACTTCTTTAGGGACTGTCACTACCCTCATTGCAGGTTTGGTACTGAGCTGGTTTCCCGGTTCCGATCAAGAGCGACTGCTGTTTTATCAAAGTTTTTTTATTTTGGCCTTTTTTCTTACCTTGCTGCAGATTTATTTCCTCTATAGGGTAAAGGGATATCCTGTTCCGGAGACAGTACAAAAGGAAGCTCCCCTTGCTGTATTGAAGGACTGTGGGAGAGCCATTTTCTCCAATAAACCTTTCCTTCAATATATGACGGTATCGTTTTTCTTTCATGTGACCTTGCAAATGGCATGGCCTCTTTTCTTCATCTTTCAGGTGGATTATCTTCATGCCGACGAGGCCTGGTTAAGCTTCCTGACCGTCGCCAACGGTATAGCCGGGGTAGTGACTTACAGCTATTGGGGAAGGATGATTGAGAAAAAGGGATCAAAATGGGTAGTGATGATAGGGGCCGCAGGGTTTGCTATTAGCCCCATTTTAACCGTCCTGTCTCCCAATCTCCCGGTTCTGCTATTGGCCAATATTGCATCAGGGCTTACATTCGGTGCCTTTCAGCTGGCTTTGTTCGATAACTTGCTGGAGGTGCTGCCCCAGGAAAACAGGACGCTCAATATTGCCATATACACCACCTTTATCAGTATTTCGGGTTTTATATCCCCCATGATAGGGGTGGCGATTTACAAGGCTACGTCCATCTATACGGCTATGATATTGGCCGGTATTCTCCGATTTATAGGAACCGGACTGTTCTACATTCGCTACCGAAAAGCCATGTCAACTGAATAAAAATAGGCCGATGATGCCCGACCCGATGATGATAAGGATGGGATGAAGCTTGAAGCGCACCAGGGAAACCCCTACCGCGATGAATAATAGAAGGCTTTTTATATCAATCAATTCCAGGGGATTGGAAAGGCCCTTCATCAATGTTTGCAGGGAGATGTTTTGGCGGAATATGGAGGTCTCGGCGACAAAGATGGCGGCAGTGACGATCAAACCGGCAATGACGGGTCGAATACCATAAAAAAGAGAACGGGTAATGGGATGCTCCTTGTATGTCAGGATATACCTGCTGAGGATCATGATGAGGATCAATGAAGGGAGGGACACCCCCAGGGTAGCAAACATACCTCCCAGCAATCCCGCCGTTTTATAGCCTACGAAGGTGGCGGAGTTGACTGAGATGGGTCCCGGTGTCATCTCAGCGATGGCGATAATGTCTACAAACTCTGAAGAAGCCATCCAGCCGTTGGCTTCGATCTCTTTTTGGATCAGGGGAATCATGGCATAGCCTCCTCCAAAGCTGAAAAGGCCGATCTTGAAGAAGGCAAGCAGTAGTTGTATATAGATCAATCTTTCTCAACTCCATCCTCTGAAAGCTTTCTTAGGATATCCGGACGCAGCTGGCATATCAGGATGCCGAGAAGACCGCCGGCAGCGATTAGGAACACAACTTTTATCTCTGTGAATACAGCCAGCAGAATGACACATGCCGAGATCACCACGCCTATCCGATCTCGAATGGCAGCCTTTCCAATCTTGTATGCGGCGGCTAGAATAAGGGCGGTCACGGCCGTGCGAACGCCCATAAAGGCTGCCTTTACAAGGAGATTCTCATGAAATCTGGCAAAAAAGGCGGCGATGACGGTGATGATGAGAAAGGAAGGCAGGACGACCCCCAGGGTCGCTACGACAGCTCCTTTTAGACCGGCGATTTTATAACCGATAAAGGTGGAGGAGTTGATGGCGATGGCTCCGGGGACAGACTCCGCGATGGCAAAGATATCCACAATATCCTCCGCTTGAATCCATTTTTTTCGATGGACGACCTCCCTTTCAATGAGACTGATCATGGCATATCCACCCCCGAAGGTGAAGCTGCCAATTTGTAAAAAGGTCAGGAACAGGTCCCATAACAGTGAGATCGAGCGTGAGCATTTCTTTTCTGACATCTTTTTTATATCCTTCCTTGAATATTTTGGCTCAACACTAGGGCAGCTGCCCCCAAAGCTATGACATCCCTGCCCAGGGGCGATTTTGTAAAATGTACATTTGCCTGCATGGGCGGATATAGCTTTTGTCGAGCTGTCTCCACCGCCCTGGTATGAAACAACGGAGACATTTCAGGCAGTGCCCCTCCTATGATGACCTCTTGGGGATGAAGGGTACTGACGATATTGGCAAGATATATCCCCATATAAACAGCTGCATCCTGAATGATATAAGCAGCCAGGGGATCCCCTTCTTCGGCAGCGAAGCAGATATCCTGGATCTCCGGTCCTTCCTCGGAGCCAATGCTGCTGATTGTGGATTGTTTCCCTTTTTTTAACTCCTTTTGAAACTGGTTAAGGATAGCGGGGATAGAGGCATAGCTTTCAATGCAACCGAAGCCGCCGCAGTAACAAGGCCTTCCGGCCGCTTCCACGACCATATGGCCGTATGCACCTTCCGTATCCCCTTTGGGCTGCAGCAGGGACTTGTTTACCATGACACCGCAGCGGATCCCCATTCCGATATTGACATAAACCAAATTCTCCAAATCCCTTCCCGTGCCTCGGATGGATTCACCCACGACAGCCATACTGGCGCCACTGCGGACAAGAACGGGAAGTTGCAGTTTTTCTTCAAAGAATGCCTTTAAAGGGATGTGCTTCCATCCTGGGGCAGGAAAATTGGCTGTATCCAGAAGGATGCCCTGTTCAATATCCAGGGGACCTACCGAGCCGATTCCCAGGCCGATCAAACGTTCAGGAGGGATTCGATGGGTTTGGATGGTTTCCAGGAGGGTATGGCTGATGCGCTCCAGGAGGATGTGGGGACTGCTTTTTCTCGTGATGGGAATATGCTCCGTCCATTGAGGCTCAAACTGGGCCTTACACAGCAAAAGGTGAACATGGGATCTGGATAAGTCAATCCCGATGGTATAAAGTCCCTTGGGATTGACGGTGTATAGAAGGGGGCGCCTCCCACCGGTGGATTCCTCTGAACCTACGGGACAGATCAAGTCGGACGATAAGAGGGCGCTGATGATTCGATTGACGGTGGTGCGAGGGGTATTCGTGAGCTCCACCAGCTTACCGATGGTCAAAGGCCCCTTTTGAAAAATCAGATCATAAAAATCCCGAAGATTCTCACTCAATCTGGATAATATGTTTTCATTTATCCCACAGGATCACCCCTTTATTAGTGGTATATAAACTTTATTATATACCTTATGACCAAAATAGTCAAAAGTTTCTCCGCCATCCCATGGATGCTGATAAAGAATCTTGATAAAGGTCATGATTGTTGGTATAGTTAACTGAGATTGTTTCAATCTGAATATGAATTGGGGGGATATCAATGGGACCGCTCTGGCAATTAGTCATTCTGTTTGTGGTTTGTTTTCTGGGGAGTGTGATACAAGGGACAACGGGTTTTGGCTATGCCCTTTTTGCAATGGCAGTTCTGCCCTTTTTTTTACCGTTAAAAACCGCAGCTATTGTCGTCCTGCTCCTGGGATTTGTGAGTTCCGTACAAATTGCCTTGAATCTGCGAAAACACATTAATGTGAAGCTTCTTTTGATACCTGTACTGGCTTCCTTTGTAGGACGATATATAGGTGTAAAGGCTTTAATGAGCTTTGATACCAGCCTTTTGAAGTCCATTCTGGGGCTTGTCCTAGTGATCTTGTCCATCTACTTTGCTTTTTTTAACCGGAAAATCAGGATTCGGCCCCTGCCACGCAATGGGATCATAGCGGGACTCCTCAGCGGTGTACTGGGCGGCATGTTCAGTGTGAGCGGTCCCCCTTTGGTGATCTATTATTATTCCGCCACCGATGACAAGTTGGAATACAATGCCTGTCTGCAAACCTCCTTTGTTCTTGGCATTGTGGTCACCATTTTCCTGCATATTTTGGAAGGGAACATCCATACGGAAGCTCTGATATACACAGGCATAGGACTTTTGGCTGTGTTGACCGGAAGCATGGTAGGATTATGGTGCTTCAAGAGGTTGGATAAGGAAATCCTGACAAAGGGCATCTATACCTTTATGGCAATCATGGGAATATCAATGATTGTAGGCAGATAGTTCCTTTGCTGAGTATGAAAAACAGGATTGACAGGGGCATGTATGATTGTATACAATTATACGCATATGAAGGATGTGGAATGTTCCCCTGCAATCTATTCGTAGGATCAAGGAGAACCTAGGTTTTTAAAAAGGATTCCGCTCGGACAGTTCGAAAGGATTCCATACAATCATTATAATAGAAGTTATGAGAGCCGGGTGAAGACCGATCGGCAGTAGGAGGCGTAGAAATGGGAAAGAATTTAGCTCAGAAAATCATTGAAAAACATCTTATATCAGGCACCATGGAACCGGGACAGGAGATCGCCATCCGTATCGATCAGACCCTGACCCAGGATTCCACCGGTACCATGGCCTATTTGCAGTTCGAAGCCATGGGAGTGCCCCGGGTAAAGACCAAAAAGTCCGTAGCGTATATCGATCACAACACCTTGCAAGCAGGATTTGAAAACGCTGACGACCACAAATATATCCAGACGGTGGCAGCCAAGCATGGTATCTATTTTTCCAAGCCTGGAAACGGAATATGCCATCAGGTTCATTTGGAGCGCTTTGGTGTCCCGGGATGGACCCTTCTGGGCTCCGACAGCCATACCCCTACCGGCGGCGGCTTGGGTATGCTTGCCATTGGCGCCGGTGGATTGGATGTAGCGGTGGCCATGGCCGGTGGGCCCTACTATCTGACCATGCCCAAAGTTTGCAATGTCGTATTGAAGGGAAAGCTCCGTCCCTGGGTTTCAGCAAAGGACGTCATCCTGGAACTTTTACGTATCCTTTCGGTAAAGGGTGGGGTAGGAAAAATCATTGAGTACAGCGGGGATGGCCTCCAATGCTTGACGGTTCCGGAGAGGGCAACCATTGCCAACATGGGGGCAGAATTGGGTGCTACGACCTCTGTTTTCCCTAGCGATGAGAAAAACCTGGAATTCCTGAAAGCCCAGGGAAGGGAACAGGATTGGGTAGAGTTAAAGCCCGATGAGGATGCCCAATATGATGAAACCATTGTCATCAATCTTGACGAACTGGAGCCGTTGGTGGCACAGCCCCACAGCCCGGATAATGTGGCCAAGGTGACGGAAGTCGGTCCCATTAAGGTGGATCAGGTGGCTATCGGCAGCTGCACCAATTCCTCCTATTTGGATCTGATGAAGGTTGCTGCCATCCTCAAGGGAAAAACCGTTCATCCTGATGTCAGCCTGGTGATTGCCCCAGGCTCCAAGCAGGTATATACCATGCTGGCTCAGAACGGTGCTTTGGCGGATATGATTGCAGCAGGGGCCCGGATTCTGGAATCGGCCTGCGGTCCCTGTATTGGAATGGGGCAAGCTCCTGCCAGCAATGCCGTTTCTCTGAGGACCTTTAACAGGAACTTTTATGGGCGAAGCGGTACCAAGAGCGCCAAGGTTTATCTGTGCAGCCCAGAGGTAGCTGCTGTAAGTGCCCTGACAGGGAAGCTAACAGATCCCCGAACCTATGGGGAGGCCATTTCGGTGGATCTGCCGGAACGCTTTGTCATTAACGACAATCTTGTCATTCCTCCGGCTCCGGAAGGAAAAGAGGTTGAGGTGGTCAGAGGCCCCAATATCAAGCCTTTCCCCATCAACAACCAGCTTCCGGAGCAAGTGTCGGGCAAGGTCCTCTTGAAGATGGAGGACAATATCACTACGGACCATATTATGCCCTCCAACGCCAAGCTTCTTCCTTACCGGTCCAATATTCCCTATCTGTCGGATTTTTGCCTGACGCCGGTGGATGAAGGATTTCCCGAGAGGGCGAAAGCCAATAAAGGTGGATTTCTGGTGGCAGGACATAATTATGGCCAGGGATCCAGCCGTGAGCATGCGGCCCTGGTACCCCTATACCTCCAAATCAAGGGAGTGATTGCCAAGTCCTTCGCCCGCATCCATATGGCGAACCTGATCAATTCAGGCATTCTTCCCCTGACCTTCGTCGATGAGGGTGATTATGACACCATCTCCCAGGAAGATGAACTGGTGATCGAAAATGCGGTGGAGCAAATTAAAGCCGGGGATATCCTGGAAGTAACCAATAAAAGCGAGAATCGAACTTTCAAGGTAGTTCTGGCCTTGTCGTCAAGATTAAAGGAGATTATCTTGGCCGGTGGGCTTTTGAACTATACCCGTAAACAGGGACAATAAGATTGGTCTTGCATAGAATACCCACCCGTCGGGTGGGTATTCTATAGTTCAAATACAGGACAAGTCTGAAGACATACGGAGGACATCAATGAACAAAAAACCAAATATCAAGCTATTGCTGGAGTTGTTTGGGCTGACCTTTCGAATAGGCGCTTTTACCTTCGGTGGCGGGTATGCTATGCTCCCTCTCATGCAGCGGGAATTTGTAGAAAAGCGAAACTGGGTGGATGAAAAGGACATCGTCGATATTTTTGCCATTGCCCAGTCCGTTCCAGGAGTCATCGCCATCAATTCGTCAATATTTATCAGATATAAGATAGCGGGATTTCTGGGGGCCATTTCAGCTGCCCTGGGGGTTGTCCTACCGTCCTTTATCGTGCTGTCGGTCTTATCCTTTTATTATATCCAGTTTCAAAACAATCCATATGTCAATGGAGCTTTGAGGGGAGTACGGGTGGCAGTGGTGGCCTTGATGATCTCTGCCGTGATCAAGCTGGGTAAGCCCTCCGTAAAGGATTTGACCGGCTGGCTTCTTGCTATCGGTGCTTTTTTGTTCACCGTCATCTTTGATATTCATGCCATCCCTCTGATCTAAACCGGAGGAATCATAGGCTGGTTGTTGAAAAGGAGGAAAAAGGCATGACCTTCCTGTTTAAATTATTTTTCACCTTCTTTCAAATCGGTTTATTTAGCATCGGGGGCGGTTATGCCATGATCCCTTTGATCCGGAAGGAGATTGTAGGGAACGGATGGCTTACTAACGCCCAAGTAGCAGATGTAGTGGCCATATATCAGATGACTCCCGGGCCCTTTGCAGTCAATGCTGCTACCTTTGTGGGCATGAAGACCCAAGGACTGTGGGGGGCCAGCTTTGCTACCCTGGGGGTAATCCTTCCCTCTTTTATCATCGTGCTGATCATCGCCCGCTATTTCTTTAACTTCCAACAGCATCCAACGGTACAGGGGGTTTTATACGGTGTTCGCCCGGTGGTAACGGGTTTGATTGCATCGGCGGGCTTTGTGATTGCCCAGACAGCCCTGGTCCACAGTCAATGGGCTCAAGATCTTTTCGCGGCTGGCATGGAGGGCATATGGAGGGCTTTGGATTTCAAGGGAATTGGTATTCTGCTGGCAGTCCTCCTGTGTATTCAGAAATGGAAGGTAAATCCCATTCTTACGATCATAGGAGCCGGTATATTAGGGATTTTTCTATACTGATTTCGGCAGGAGCTTGGGGTACGAAACAGACGCTGTTGGTGAAAAATGAAACATCTTGCATAAATGGAGGATCTTTTTTACAATAGAGATGATAATGCGGGGGCAGAGCCCAGGAGGGTGTCGATTTGTCTAAGAAATTCATGGAAGTGGATCCCCATGATCAGCATTCTTTAAGGGGCAGGGTATTCAAGTATATCCGGGAAGAGATTTTGAACGGTCGCTTTAAGCCAGGGGAGAGTCTCGTGGAAACCAGGCTGGCGGAAGAGCTGGGTGTCAGCAGGACGCCCGTCCGGGAAGCCATCCGCCAGTTGGAGTTAGAGGGACTGGTTGTCAGCATTCCTAATAAGGGGGTTTTTGTACAGGGTATATCCCGGCAGGACATTGATGACATCTATACCATCCGTCATCTGATTGAAGGCCAAGCTGTCCGCTGGGCGGTGGAACGGATTGAAGAGGAAGAACTGAAAGAACTGGAAGAAATCGTCGAATTGATGGAGTATTATACAAGGAAGAAGGATTATGAGGAGATTGCCAAACTGGATACCAAGTTTCATGATGTGATTTATGATGCCTGCAAGAGCAAGGTCTTGCGTCATACCCTCAGCAGTCTCCATCATTATATCCAAAAAGCCCGCCTGTACTCTTTGAAGGTGCCCCATAGGGCGCTGGATACGCTTCAGGAACACAAAGCCATCCTAAATGCCATTGAAAGGCATGATCCCGAAGCTGCGGAGAAATTGATGGTCCAGCATATCTCCCGTGCCAGCACTAACCTTCACTCCCATAAGGACGAAATAAGCGATGAAACAGAACAATAGATAAGAGCCGGTTTACGACACCGGCTCTTCATACTCTTCAAGGGCTTTTTCCCACTCTCGGTACAACTCTTCCAGATCATTTTGCTTCTGACGGTATTCCGCCTGTATTTTTTGGGATGTATCCGGATTTGAGAAAACCTCCGGCTTGCACATTTCCTCCTCCAGTTCAGCAATGGCGGCTTCCGTTTGGGCAATGGACGCTTCTAATGCTTGAATCCGTTCCCGTATCTGCTTTCTTTGTTGCCGCTCTTCCCTTTCCTTGCGTCGCTCTTCCTTTATAGCCGTCTTTGTCTTAACCGTTTCATCGGTTTCTTCCGAAGTCTGCCGTTGCTTCAGCTTTTCCAGATAATCGTCGTAATTCCCAAGGTATTCCTGGATACCATCCTTGGTCAGGATGAACACTCGGTTTGCGATTTTGTTGATAAAATACCGATCATGGGAGATGGCAAGAATGGTCCCGGGATAATCCTGAAGAGCCTCCTCCAGCTTTTCTTTTGACTGGATATCCAGATGGTTGGTGGGCTCGTCCAGAAGGAGAAAATTGTCCCTGGCCAGCATCAGCTTCACCAGGCTGACACGTCCCTTTTCACCGCCGCTCAGGGTGGATATGGGTCGGAATACATCATCCCCCTGAAAAAGGAAGGCTGCAAGAGCATTGCGGACCTCCGTCTGGGTCAAGCGGCTGTGGGCATCCCATACTTCCTCCAGGACGGTTTTTTCCGGGGAAAGGTCAGCTTGCTCCTGGTCATAATATCCTATCTGCACATTGGAACCGTATTTGATATCCCCTTCATTCCAAGGAATCCGTTGGAGCAAAATTCTAAAAAGGGTGGTTTTTCCTACGCCATTGGGACCTAGGAGGGCAACACGATCTCCCGCCCTTAATGAAAACGAAACATTACGAAACAGAGGTTGGCCATCAAAGGACTTTGACAGGTCCGTTACCTGAAGGACATCCTTTCCTGACTTTTGGCGGATATCGAAAGAAAAGGATATCTGTTGTTCCTGGAAGGGCCTCTCTACCAATTCCATTCGGTTTAAGGCTTTTTCACGGCTTTCTGCAGCCCGAATGCTCTTTTCCCGATTGAAGGACCGATACCTCTCAATAATGGCTTTTTGCCGTTTGATTTCTTCCTGCTGCAGTTCATACTGCTTGGTCAGGTCTTCCATGCGGGCCCTTTTCTTGGCTTGAAAGGCTGTATAGTTCCCTGCATATACGGTGATCTTCATGTTCTCCAGGTCCGCGATGGAATCACATACATGGTCGAGAAAATAACGGTCATGGGAAATCACTATGATAGCCCCGTCATAAGAGGACAAATATCCCTCCAGCCATTGGATGGCTTCCAGATCCAGATGGTTGGTGGGTTCATCCAGGAGCAGCGGGTCAGGCTTTTGCAGGAGCAGCTTTGCCAGGGCTATTCGGGTTTTTTGACCTCCGCTGAGCTGATAAATGGGCTGATCAATCTGTTCACGGGAGAAGCCTAAGCCCGTCAGGACTCCCAGAATGGAGCTGCGGTAGCTGTATCCACCCATCTTTTCGAAGAGGTCGGATAGGTGACTGTATTCCTTCAGAAGCTTTTCATAAGCCTGAGGATCCTGCTCATGGAGATAACCCATTTCCTTCTCCATATCCCGAAGACGCATCTCCATATCCAATACGGGCTGGAAGACCCGAAGCAGCTCTTCCCATATGGTCAGCTGAGAGTCGATGGCCTTTTCCTGAGGAAGATAGCCTAAGGTTGTATCCTTTCCGTAAAATACCTGGCCTTTATCTGCGGGCAGCTCACCGGCGATGATTTTGAACAGGGTGGATTTACCTGCACCATTGCTGCCCACCAAACCGAGATGCTGTTTTTCCCGTACAATAAAGCTGATATCCTCCAGGACCTTTTGAACACCATATGATTTTTCAATATGCTGCAAAGATAAAACGATCATGTTTCCTCCAGTCAGTGTAATATACAGTGGGACAATCCCAATAATCATTTTAGCAAAAAAAGCATGAAAAGCCCAGGAGAATGGAATAATTGAAAATATAGGAAAAAGTTACCCGTTTTATCATTTCCCGCCCAGGCATATGATTGATTTTTAGGGAATTCTTGTGGAATCGGCGGGTTTGCGATATAATTATAATTAGGTGATTGTAGGAATTTGAATGATAGAGAGAAGGTTGATGGATGGCAAGGAATAGGGTTTCAGAAGCTGTTATTCGTAGATTGCCTAAATACTATAGGTTTCTTCAGGAGATGGATAAAAACGGAATAGAAAGGGTATCCTCCCAGGAAATGAGCAGGCGATTGGGGCTAACGGCATCCCAGATCCGCCAGGACTTCAACTGCTTTGGTGGATTTGGTCAGCAGGGATATGGATACAATGTTTCAGAACTACGGAAAGAGATCACCAGGATTCTGGGCTTGGGTCGAGTGTATAATGCCATTATCGTTGGAGCGGGGAATTTAGGTCAGGCCTTGGCCAATTATATCGGCTTTGAAAGGGAAGGATTTCAGATAAAGGCTGTGTTTGATATTAACCCCCGCCTGATCGGCATGTCTATCAGAGGCATTGAAGTGATGGATATCGACTACATGGAGGAATATATAAGGGAAAACGATATCCAGATGGCCATTTTGGCTGTTCCCAAGTCCAAAGCCCAGGAAATGGCTGACAAGCTGGTAGGGTACGGTATACGGGGTATATGGAATTTTGCCCCCATCGATGTGGAGGTGGGGGAGGATGTCTCCGTTGAGAATGTCCATTTAAGTGACAGCTTGTATATTCTGTCATATCGGATGAAAGACAAGGAAGAAGAATAAGCTATCTATATCGATCTTGTTTGGCAAGTCGGGATCTATCTGTTGCAGGAGAAGGCTGTTTGTAGTTTTAACCAAAACAGCCTCTTTTTCCGACAGTGAGGAGGAAAAGGTGAATAAGGTTATCGAATTGCGCCAGGTACATCATCAGTTCAATCTGGGGAAGGTGATCGTCCCTGCCCTCAGGGGGGTAGACCTGGATATCTTTTCCGGAGAGTTCGTAGCCCTGGTAGGGGCATCAGGGTCGGGCAAGTCCACCCTGCTGAATATCATAGGGGGCTTATGCCGTAGCACCTCGGGCACGGTAAAGGTACAGGGGGTTTCCCTGGCTGAGCTGACGGAGAATCAGCTTTGTCTGTTTCGCAGAAAGCACATCGGCTTTGTATTTCAATCCTTTAATCTCATTTCGAATTTGACGGCGCTGGAGAATGTGGAGCTGCCTTTAATTTTTTCCGGAATTTCAAAAGCTGAACGAAGGAAAAGGGCGGAGGAAATCCTGGAAGTGGTAGGTTTGACCGACCGGAAAAAACACAAACCCAATGAACTGAGCGGGGGACAGCAGCAACGGGTCAGTATAGCCAGGGCTTTGGTACAGCATCCTGATATCCTTTTGGCCGATGAACCGACGGGGAATCTGGATTCAATCACCGGTAGGGAAATCATGGAGTTTATGAAGCGGATGAATGAGGAGTTGAACATGACCCTTGTGATGGTTACCCATGATCGGGAAATGGCCCAATATGCCCATCGCATAGTTCATTTAAAGGACGGCAGAATCATCAAAGAAGAAGATAATCTGGAGGCATCAATATGAGAAAGGGTCTTTTTTGTTTATTCATATGTATCGGTTTGGTTATTGCAGGATGGACAACGGCTGAAGCTGCGCCTTCAAAGCCTACCATTCTGATCTCCCAATTTGAGACAAATCCGGCGCCCATTGTTCCCGGTGAAGCTTTTACTTTGACTTTTGAGCTGGAGAATGTGGGAGACAGAGATGCCCGAAAGGTATCCATTGTGATCCGGGACGGGCAGGGGAACGAAAGTATTGGAGAGGCGGAGCAGGCTTTGGCGGAGGGAAGTCAAATCTTCTCGCCGGTAGAAAGCGGGAACATGCTTTACATATCCAAAATACCGAAGGGGGAAAAGGTGGATGCATCCATCCGTATGATGGCACCGGGGGATATCAAGCCGGGACTGTATAATCTGGATATTATGATGGAATACGGAGATACAGGACGGGCAAGTTATCAGCTTTCCCAAAGGATCGGTCTGGTGGTCTCCCAGGAGGAATCCTTGAAGATTGTTTCTCTACAGGTTCCTTCTGAGCTGATGGCAGGGGATGAGGCCGATTTGTCTGCGGAGATTGTGAATCTGGGGAATGCCCTCTTAAGGGGAATAAAGGTGGAGGTGGAGGGGGACCTTGAACCGGAAGAGCCTTCCCTGTATTTTGGCACCTTTGAGGCAGGGGATTTCGATGAATACAGTTCCCGGTTTTCCGTGGAAGATCCTGGAACGAAGAAGGGAAAGGTGATTGTATCCTATTATGACCCCTTCAACAAGCTTCAGAGGGTGGAGGAGGAATTTTCTATCCAGGTAAAGGGACCGGAATCTTCTCCGGAGCCTGAAGAAGGAAAAGCTAAGGGTGGATTTTGGGACAGTTTTCTTTCCTTTCTGAAGAGTTTGCTGGGACTGGGTGGCGGAAAATGAGGGCAACAGATGCTTTTCAGTTGGCGGCGACCAATCTGTCAAGGCGGAAGGCGCGGACCATCCTTACCACCATCGGTGTCGTGATCGGAACGGCAGCCATCATTACCATGATGTCCCTGGGCATCGGGATGGAAAAAAATCTGACTTCTCAGTTTGAGGCATTCGGCAATGCCAACGACATTACCGTTATGCCCCCTATTAAAATGAGTGGCTCCTCCCCTTTTACCACTGGGGTCAGCAGTAGCGTCATATTGGATGAGGAGGCTGTGGAGGAACTTCAGGAAATCCCGGGGGTGGAGGGGGTTGTACCCAGCCTGTCTCTGACAGCGGATGTGGTCACCAGGGTGGGGCGGTATGAAACCAATATGGGTATTGTGGGTTATGATGTGGAATCCGGACCTGCCGTCGAAGAGAAAATGGCGGAAGGAAAGCTTTTCCATAAGAACACCGGTATGGTCATGGTACTGGGTTACAAGGTTCCGGATGTCTTTATTGATACCCGCAATCGACGGGCCAATGAAACCACCAGGGGCATGACCGTCAATGATAATCCTCAGGTCTCCTTATATAATGATCGGGATGAACGGGTGGATGTGCTCCATAAGACCGCCAAGCTGACCTTGTCCAGAGTGAATGATCATGGCGAGAGGGAGACGAAAACCCTGCGGGTCAAGATCGTAGGGGTGCTGGAGGAGAAGGGCAATATGGAGGATTACTCCATCTATATGCCCATGGAAGAGGTAGCCCATTTGAATGACTGGGCAAAGAGGCAGAACAATACCCTGAAGCTGCAGGGATATGAAAGCGTGAAAGTACGAGTAAACTCCACGGGCAAGGTGGACCAGGTGGTGGAGGGAATTGCCGACTTGGGCTACACCGCCTTTTCCTACAAACAAATTGTGGTACAGCTGAGCCAGATCTTTGCAGTCATCCAGGCCATTTTGGGAGGAATCGGCGCCATTGCCCTCCTGGTAGCTTCCATCGGCATCATCAATACCATGACCATGGCCATCTATGAACGGACGAAAGAAATTGGCATCTTGAAGGTGGTAGGTGCTTCGTTGGGCGATATTCGCAATATGTTCCTACTGGAGGCGGGTACCATCGGTTTTTTGGGCGGCCTGATCGGACTGTTGTTCAGCTATTTTATCATCCTGATGATTGATTTGTTCATGGGTATATACATCAGCAGCGCCGGTGGGGGTACCGAAGCCCAGTCCATTCTGCTTCTGCCCCCATGGCTGGCGGTGTTTGCCGTCGTATTTTCTACCTTCGTGGGTCTTTTGGCCGGCTTGTATCCTGCTATGAAGGCTGCCCGCCTAAGCGCTCTGAATGCCATAAGAACGGAATAAAAAGGGAGGAAATGAAAATGGATGAAAACATGATCGGGAATGCAAAGAGGCCCAATCTGCTGGAACAGCTCCTATGGTCAGTCATTAGACCTAAGAAGCTTTTCGAGGCGGTAAGGGAAAAGCCCATGATTACCCTGCCCATTCTATTGATTGTTATATCAGGGATCGGCGCAGGTATTGCAGGCTATAAGGCTGTGGGAGCCATCGATTATAGCCAGCTGGGGAATATTCCTCCCCAGCAGGCGGAAGCCATGAAGGACATGATGAGCAGCCCGGCCCTGGCCATGCTTGGAGGGGTGAGTGCCGCCTTTGGCCAGATATTCGGCAATCTGGCCGGCTTGTTTATCAAAGCCCTGATTATGTGGGGGATCATTCGTATGCTGGGGGGTAAAGGGGATTATCTACGCTCCGTCAGCGTGGTTGGCCTATCCTGGATTCCCTTGTTCATCAGAAATTGTATTCAGGCTGTGGTAGGTGCGAATGTAGATATCAATCGTGAGCTTGCTGCCATGGATCTGGCTAATTTCAACTTCATGAATCTGCTATCCTCCTCCTTCATGAATGAAGGAATTGTCTTTATCATATGGAATATTATCCTTTTGGGTATTGGTTATTCCATTGTATTCGGTGTCTCAAGGGTGAAGACAATCATCACAGCATTTCTTTATTGGCTGGTGAGCTTTCTCCTGGCTGTTGGCTGGGGATGGGGTGCACTCCAGTTCAGCCAGAAGATGCAGGGAATGGTACCCAAGCAATGATAATAAAGTAGATCGATGGAATGGGGACGTCTTGTTTGCTGTTTTCCATAGCAGGCAAAACGTCCCCTTGTCTTTTGTAACACTATGGTTTCTCTGGAGTAAAATGTAGCAAAAAGGATAGAAAGGATGTTGTGTCCATGCTTATCCATGTGGTCAAACCAGGAGAAACCCTTTGGCAAATTGCATCCTATTATCGTGTACCCCTGGCTGGGGCGATCAATGCCAATGGCCTTCCAGATCCCAATTGGTTGGCTGTAGGCCAGGCCTTGGTTATTCCCACCGATGTATCCCATACCGTAAGGCCGGGAGAAACGTTGTGGGCAATCGCCCAACGATATGGGGTGTCTTTGCAGGCCTTAATCTCGGCAAATAACATACAGAATCCCGATCTCATATACCCTGGTACTGTGCTGCGAATCCCTCATCCTCCAAGGACTGTGATTGATGTGAATGGATATATCTATCGATTGGGTCAGGAGGCTGTACCAATTATCAGGGAGGATGGCAGGCACCTGACCTATCTGAGTCCCTTCGCATACAGGATCCGGGAAACGGGGGACCTTCAACCCATCGATGACCTTCCGGCCATCAATGCAGCCTATGGGGAAAGGGCTGCTCCTATGATGGCGATCACGAATTTTACATCCACGGATTTGGGGCAGAATCTTGCCCATGTGGTATTAAGCACTCCGGCCATCGTACAGCGTTTGCTAGACAACATTGTCGGGATCATGAAAGCCAAGGGCTATATGGGTTTGAATATCGATTTCGAAGGCGTGCTGCCCGCCGACCGGGACTATTACAATCAATTCATCCAGCAGGCGGTAAACCGGCTGCATCCGGAAGGCTTCTTCGTTTCAAGCGCCCTTGCCCCAAAGGTAAGCGGTGAACAGAGGGGAACCCTCTATGAAGCTCACGACTATCCCGTCCACGGCAGGGTCCTGGACTTCGTAATACTGATGACCTATGAATGGGGGTACCGCCTTGGACCGCCCCAGGCGATTTCTCCTCTGAACCAGATCAGACGGGTTCTTGATTATGCGGTTTCCGTCATTCCCAGAAACAAGATATTCCTTGGCTTTCAGATCTATGCGCGGGATTGGCTGCTTCCCCATGTCCAGGGACAGGAAGCGGAAACCTTCAGCAACCAGGAGGCCCTCATGAGGGCTATCAGGTATGGAGCTGCCATTCAGTATGATCCAATTGCCCAATCTCCCTTTTTCCAATATACGGATGAACAGGGGAGAAGACATGAGGTTTGGTTCGAGGATGCCCGCAGTGCCCAGGCCAAATTCAATACCGTGAAGGCCTATGGCCTAAGGGGCATTAGCTACTGGGCTTTGGGTTATCCCTTTCCGGAGAATTGGACGCTGCTGGAGGATAACTTTACGGTTCGAAAGATCATATAGCCCGCCGTTGCCCTGTGTGATACCAGAAACCTGCAGCCCACGGAAATCCTGATTTCTAAGGGACTTCTGTAAGCTGCAGGTTTATACATGTTAGTTTTTACAACAAATTTAAGTTGTTACAACAAATTTACAAAATTCTAAACATTTCATATAAGTCATTGACACATGGAAAATTTTGCGTATTATGGGCTTAAGAGCTACTTACATCAAGTGTGGCGGTTGAGTATGAAGGCAACCTACTAATCCCAGCATTGATGATGTGGCAATTTTACGTTTGAAAATTTATTTTGCTTATAAAATGATATCATACCCATCAATATTCACATCTCTACATTTCCGCCGTTGCTTCTCGTCTTGGATAGCTGCTCAAGCTTTGCAGCAACATGCTCTTGATTTGATTTTCCCGTTTACCGAGTAGACTGGCCTGGAGTTCTATTATTATTACCATGTTTCGTAATGTTTCGGATATATAATTGGATATATGCTTAAGAATGCGCTTATGAACCCACTGCATATATCGTTTCACCATTTCTAGATATACCTTCATGATAAATTCGCAATGGATTTCACAAAGGACAACTTCGTTTGCTTTAAGGGAAAAGGTCAAAACGGACTTGTTTATGCAAAACTCAGGAACAAAATCAGGTTTGAGAGGAGGATGTATATGGGTGTCCGTTTGAGAAAAAGAATTTTCCTTGTAGTCATGGCGAGCAGTCTGTTTCTCTTTGTGGCTGCCTGTAATGAGGCGCCCACCGCCCAGCCCTGGGAAAGAGATATGGCTGCCATTCAGCCGGTACCGGTAGACAATACACCCAAGCCTGAGGTAGAAGAGTCTGCCGGACCGAAAGAAAGCCAGAAAACTTCAGAGCTCAAACCATCCCCTGTTACGCCGAAATATGTTTCGGTGGACAAGGTGAAGGAAACTGCCCCGGCCCGTCTGGAGGAAAGCTTTGAAATGAGGGGATGCACCGTTAACATTGACGCCGATGTCTTGGTGAGAACCAGGGATCCCCAAAGCTGCCCAATTTATTGGGTGGAACCGTTCAAGTATGACCCGGAGACGATTGCGAAGCTGGTATATGGTGAGGAAGCTGATGAGGCCATGGCTTATGATAAGACTGTTGAAAAATCCCCAGAACGGCCAGGATTTCACCACTACCGTAGCGGAGATATTTTGGTCACCGTGGATGACCACTTTATGGGCATGGGGAATTTTTTCCCTCGTTATGAAGCAGTGGTCGAAGAGAATCAAAGAAATACGAAAGAGGTCGAAGTGCTCCCTTCAGGGATATGCGATGCCATTTCTTTTTCCCGGGAGGAAGCCATCGAAAAGGCCAGGGCATATCTGGAACCTTTTCAGTTTCCTGTTGATCTGGACCTTCCCCGAGTGAAAGCTTGTCAATGGCATGGTTTCCAGTATTATGAGATTATCTTCGAGCATCTCTATGAAGGCATTCCGGCTTATACCAATTCTTTTGCCTCTTTTGAAGCCAACACATCGCAACTGGTTCTTACCTATGAATATGTTTCGGTGCAAGTATGTGAGGAAGGGGTTCTAAGCATGCATGCAACTTTAAGCCGGCAAACCGAAATAGATGAGGAATATCGCCAGGTGATCGACTTTAATACAGCTTATGGGTTGTTTAAGGAATACATGTATAACAGACTGGCTCAAGTGCCCATTGAGGAGGCTGGCTTTACAGAAATAGAATTCGCCTATTTCCCTGTCGTGCCGAAGGATTATGACGGCAGCTCTTGGATGAAGGTGCCCTGCTGGATCTTTTATGATCCTATAGGCCAATGTACTGTTGTGATCAATGGGCTGGATGGTTCTTTGATAAAGGTATGAGCAAAGGAAGGGAGAGGGATTGAATGAGAACGGTAAAACCAGAGAGGGGACGAAGTGTGGGTAGGATGATCCTTGTGGATATGAGGAGGGCCTTTGGCAGTTGGACTGTTTGGGTGGGAGCTTTGCTTTTATTTGTGGCTTTGGCCATACCGGTAGCTGATAATATCTTCACCGGAAGTGATCTATCTTATTTGAATGCCATAGATAGGTTTCTCTTTACCTTTATCGCTTCTGGAGGAGGATTTCTTGCCCCTGTCCTTTGCTGTCTGCCCATGGGGGTTTCCTTCTCTGATGATTATTTAACAGGATTTGGTTGGATGACGGTGCAGCGCATCGGCATCCGTCGATATCTTTTAGGCAGGATTCTTTCCACTGCATTGTCAGGGGGATTTACCTTGTTTCTAGGTGTGGTGTTACACATTGCCTTTTGCTTCATCGTGTTCACCGGCGACCCTAACATTGACCCAAACCTGGCAAGTTATTTAGATGCACACAGGTCTTGGGGTGCATATTCCTGGCTGCCGGAAGGTGTAAATGCCGGATACTGGCTGATGCTGGCTTATGGACTGCAATACTTCCTGTGGGGAGCGGTATGGGCGGTAGCTGGATTAGCCTTCTCGGCTCTAGTGGTCAACCGCTATGCTGCTCTTGCCCTGCCCTTTATCGTTGTTATCACCCTATGGTATCTTTTCGGACGATTGAGGCTTCTGTATCTTAGTTCCTATTCTTATCTTCATCCCTATGGGATCTTTTCCTCGTTATGGCATTTACTAATTGGTTATGGGGTTCAGTTGGCACTGTTTAGCAGCCTGTTTCTGTTGGCGGGAAGGAGGCGTTTGCTAAATGAATAACGGCAGAATGATAGGCCGGGTCTTTATGATGACCATGACAAAATGGATGATGGCTCCCAAAGCCATCATTACAGCCTTGCTGTTGACGGCATTTTGTGTCGTACAGGTTCATTCTCTGTATGAGTATGTTGCTGAAGAAGGCCAGATCCTTAATGTGTTGGAGCCTTATCTTTGCCTGCTGCAATCCACGTTTGTGATGGTGATATTTGTAGCCTGTTCCACCATTCTGTTTTGTGACGCTCCCTTCTTTGAACTGGGTCAGGCTGAGATTTTGTACCGGGTAGGCAGGTTCCGGTGGTATGCAGGGAAAGTCCTGTATATCATGGCTTCAGCAGCCTTGTCCCAGCTGTTCTTGCTGGCAGCCTTCATTCTTCTGACGATGGACATTGGCTTCTGGGGGAACTACTGGAGCGATGCGGTCTACTCCCTTTCCCTGGGAGGAACCGGTGGAGCCATTCTCACCCTGCCCACAGCGATGATGCAAGCTACGACACCTTACATGGCCACGGTTCAAACCTTTGTATTGTGCTGGCTGTTCAGTTGCCTCACAGGAATGATTCTTTTTCTGGTGAATCTGAAATTCAAGCGCATCTATGGGTATTTGATCGTTTCGAGCCTGTGTATCATCGGGATGATTGTTGAAACAAGCGGCGGTACGCTGCCTTACTGGCTGTCTCCCCTTCACTATGCCATGCTGGCGTATCAGAAATATGGTCCCGGGAGCAGGTATATCCCCTCTCTTACCGCTTCCTATCTGGTTTTGGGTCTTCCGCTGCTGGGACTTTTGATCGTAACCTATCGGAGGCTGGCTCATCACAGCTTCCAGTTTGGAGAATAGCGGCTGTTCATGAACTTATTATAGAGGAATTCCCGGAGAGAGGGGTGTGATGTAATTGTGAAAAGAAATGGAGGAGGAATCGGACTGGGTGAAGTCTTTTCGTGGCCGGCAATGCTGATATCTGTATGGCCTGCTGCGTTGGTAACATTTATCCAAATCACTTCCTTGATTGAGTTTAAACAGCTGTATGTTCTGACCGGCTGGATGGTCATACTCGGGGGAAGCCAGACCGTTGTGGATCCTCCACCGTTTGAACTGCTCCAATGGCTGCTGCTGGTGGCTCCACCGATCTACTTTGTGGGAGCGTATCTGGAGCAGGAGACCCGGAAACGGCTTCCCTTCGTCCTATCCAGGATCCGTTCCTACGGAAAGTGGTGGTTTCGAATCATGAAGGGCATCCTGCTGGGCTGTCTGGCCCACACCCTGATCTGCTTCATGATTCCCACATTGTCCATTCTGATCTTCGGAGGAGGGTTCTACCAGCCAGGTGGGGAGCTATTGAAGGAGGCCATGACGCCCCTGGTATTTTATCTCTATATTGTAATGGCAAGCATTCTTCAAGCCTTGTGTTATGTGTCATGGAAAGATAAAAGAATCTCCTTCATTGTGGCTACCCTTCTTCCGATACTCAGTCATATACTGTGTTATCCTTCACCCCAGTGGGCTGTTTGGTCCCCTGGGAGCTGGGGAATGGCTTCAAGGTATCTTACTTTGGTGGGTACGGAGGGATCGAAATTGGTAGGGAATCAATACCATATCATTCTTCCCATAATGGTGTTAGTGAGTGTAGGGATGTTTTTTTTAGGCAAACGGCTTATTGTTCGAAGAGGTATTGCAATTGCCGATGAATAATGTTTTTGATGAATAATGTGTTTAATGAAGGGAGGATCCGTATGGAACCAATTATTGTAGTGGATCATGTGACCAAGAGGTATAAGGAAGGAACGGTATTGAAGGATGTGACCGTCTCCTTTGAACAGGGGAAAATCCATGGCATCATCGGTAAGAACGGTTCGGGCAAGAGCATGCTGTTCAAAACCATTTGCGGTTTTGTTCGCCCTGATGAGGGAAAGGTGACGGTTAATGGTCAGGTGGTGGGAAAGGATGTGGATTTTCCGGATGACCTGGGAGTCATCATCGAAGCGCCCGGCTTTCTGCCTTACTACAGCGGTTTTAAGAACCTAAAGCTATTAGCGGATCTCCGGGGGCGAATAGGGAACCGGGATATTGAACAGGCCATGACCTTGGTTGGACTGGATTACAGGAGCAAGAAGTCGGTGCGGAAATATTCCATGGGCATGAAGCAGCGGCTGGGGATTGCCCAGGCGGTCATGGAGAATCCTTCCATCCTGATCCTGGATGAACCCATGAACGGCTTGGATAGACAGGGGATTGCGGATGTCCGGGAGATCTTGAAGAAGCTGCGCAGCCAGGGCAAGACCATCCTCATCACCAGCCATAACCATGAGGACATCGAGCAGCTATGCGATACGGTATGCGAGATGGATGCAGGGGAGCTGACCGTTGTACAGGGAGGTTAAAGTCCCCGAATCGAGCGATGTGATTGCACCCAATTGGAATTACTGATGTGTAATGTTTCTATATAAAACAAAAAACGTTTAGGGGGGATTACATGGATATTCGTTTGAGAAAAAGAATTCTCCTGGTAGTCGTGGCAAGTAGCCTGTTCGTCTTTACGGCTGCCTGTAATGAGGCGCCCACCGCCCAGCCCTGGGAAAGAGATATGGCTGCCATTCAGCCGGTACCGGTAGACAACACACCCAAGCCCGAGGCAGAAGAGTCTGCCGGACCGAAAGAAAGCCAGAAAACTTCAGAGCTCAAACCATCCCCTGTTACACCGAAATACGTTTCGGTAGACAAGGTAAAGGAAACTGCCCCTGCCCGTCTGGAGGAAAGCTTTGAAATGAGGGGATGCACCGTTAACATTGACGCCGATGTTCTGGTGAGAACCAGGGATCCCCAAAGTTGTCCCATCTACCGGGTGGAGCCATTCAAGTATGATCCGGAGACGATTGCGAAGCTGGTATATGGTGAGGAAGTCGATGAGGCCATGGCTCATGACAAGACCGTTGAGAAGGCCCCGGAGCGTCCAAATATGCATTACTTTCGCAGCGGAAATGTGCATGTAATTGTGGATGACCACTTTATGGCCATGACGAATTATTTCCCTCGTTATGACGCAGTGGTCGAAGAGAATCAAAGAAATACGAAAGAGGTCGAAGTGCTCCCTTCAGGGATATGTGATGCCATTTCTTTTTCCCGGGAGGAGGCCATCGAAAAGGCCAGGGCATATCTGGAACCTTTTCAGTTTCCTGTTGATCCGGACCTTCCCCGAGTGAAAGCTTGTCAATGGCATGGTTTCCAGTATTATGAGATTATCTTCGAGCATCTCTATGAAGGCATTCCGGCTTATACCAATTCTTTTGCCTCTTTTGAAGCCAACACATCGCAACTGGTTCTTACCTATGAATATGTTTCGGTGCAAGTATGTGAGGAAGGGGTTCTAAGCATGCATGCAACTTTAAGCCGGCAAACCGAAATAGATGAGGAATATCGCCAGGTGATCGACTTTAATACAGCTTATGGGTTGTTTAAGGAATACATGTATAACAGACTGGCTCAAGTGCCCATTGAGGAGGCTGGCTTTACAGAAATAGAATTCGCCTATTTCCCTGTCGTGCCAAAGGATTATGACGGCAGCTCTTGGATGAAGGTGCCCTGCTGGATCTTTTATGATCCTATAGGCCAATACACAGTTGTGATCAATGGGCTGGATGGTTCTTTGATAAAGGTATGAGCAAAGGAAGGGAGAGGGATTGGATGAGAACGAAAAAGGTAGAGGGGGATGAAGTATGGGTAGGATGATCCTTGTGGATATGAGGAGGGCCTTTGGCAGTTGGACCGTTTGGGTGGGGGCTTTGCTTTTATTTGTGGCTTTGGCCATGCCGGTAGCTGATAGTCTTTTTAACGGAAGTGATCTATCTTATTTGAATGCCATAGACAGGTTTCTCTTAACTTTTATCGCTTCCGGAGGGCTTTTTCTTGCCCCTGTCCTTTGCTGTCTGCCCATGGGGGTTTCTTTTGCTGATGATCAACTGACAGGATTTGGCCGGATGACGGTGCAGCGCACCGGTATCCGTCGATATCTTTTAGGCAGGATCCTTTCCACTGCACTGTCAGGGGGATTTACCTTGTTTCTGGGTGTGGTGCTGCTCATTGCCTTTTGCTTCATCGTATACACCGGCGACCCCAGCATTGACCCAAACCTGGCAAGTTATTTAGATGCACACAGGTCTTGGGGCGCATATTCCTGGCTGCCGGAAGGTGTAAATGCCGGATACTGGCTGATGCTGGCTTATGGACTGCAATATTTCCTGTGGGGAGCGGTATGGGCGGTAGCTGGATTAGCTTTCTCAGCTCTGGTGGTCAACCGCTATGCTGCTCTTGCCCTGCCCTTTATCGTTGTTATCACCCTATGGTATCTTTTCGGACGATTGAGGCTTCTGTATCTTAGTCCCTATTCTTATCTTCATCCCTATGGGGTCTTTTCCTCGTTATGGCATCTGCTAATTGGTTATGGGGTTCAGTTAGCACTATTTAGCAGCCTGTTTCTGCTGGTGGGAAGGAGGCGTTTGCTAAATGAATAACGGCAGAATGATAGGCCGGGTCTTTATGATGACCATGACAAAATGGATGATGGCTCCCAAAGCCATCATTACAGCCTTGCTGTTGACGGCATTTTGTGTCGTACAGGTTCATTCTCTGTATGAGTATGTTGCTGAAGAAGGCCAGATCCTTAATGTGTTGGAGCCTTATCTTTGCCTGCTGCAATCCACGTTTGTGATGGTGATATTTGTAGCCTGTTCCACCATTCTGTTTTGTGACGCTCCCTTCTTTGAACTGGGTCAGGCTGAGATTTTGTACCGGGTAGGCAGGTTCCGGTGGTATGCAGGGAAAGTCCTGTATATCATGGCTTCAGCAGCCTTGTCCCAGCTGTTCTTGCTGGCAGCCTTCATTCTTCTGACGATGGACATTGGCTTCTGGGGGAACTACTGGAGCGATGCGGTCTACTCCCTTTCCCTGGGAGGAACCGGTGGAGCCATTCTCACCCTGCCCACAGCGATGATGCAAGCTACGACACCTTACATGGCCACGGTTCAAACCTTTGTATTGTGCTGGCTGTTCAGTTGCCTCACAGGAATGATTCTTTTTCTGGTGAATCTGAAATTCAAGCGCATCTATGGGTATTTGATCGTTTCGAGCCTGTGTATCATCGGGATGATTGTTGAAACAAGCGGCGGTACGCTGCCTTACTGGCTGTCTCCCCTTCACTATGCCATGCTGGCGTATCAGAAATATGGTCCCGGGAGCAGGTATATCCCCTCTCTTACCGCTTCCTATCTGGTTTTGGGTCTTCCGCTGCTGGGACTTTTGATCGTAACCTATCGGAGGCTGGCTCATCACAGCTTCCAGTTTGGAGAATAGCGGCTGTTCATGAACTTATTATAGAGGAATTCCCGGAGAGAGGGGTGTGATGTAATTGTGAAAAGAAATGGAGGAGGAATCGGACTGGGTGAAGTCTTTTCGTGGCCGGCAATGCTGATATCTGTATGGTCTGCTGCGTTGGTAACATTTATCCAAATCACTTCCTTGATTGAGTTTAAACAGCTGTATGTTCTGACCGGCTGGATGGTCATACTCGGGGGAAGCCAGACCGTTGTGGATCCTCCACCGTTTGAACTGCTCCAATGGCTGCTGCTGGTGGCTCCACCGATCTACTTTGTGGGAGCGTATCTGGAGCAGGAGACCCGGAAACGGCTTCCCTTCGTCCTATCCAGGATCCGTTCCTACGGAAAGTGGTGGTTTCGAATCATGAAGGGCATCCTGCTGGGCTGTCTGGCCCACACCCTGATCTGCTTCATGATTCCCACATTGTCCATTCTGATCTTCGGAGGAGGGTTCTACCAGCCAGGTGGGGAGCTATTGAAGGAGGCCATGACGCCCCTGGTATTTTATCTCTATATTGTAATGGCAAGCATTCTTCAAGCCTTGTGTTATGTGTCATGGAAAGATAAAAGAATCTCCTTCATTGTGGCTACCCTTCTTCCGATACTCAGTCATATACTGTGTTATCCTTCACCCCAGTGGGCTGTTTGGTCCCCTGGGAGCTGGGGAATGGCTTCAAGGTATCTTACTTTGGTGGGTACGGAGGGATCGAAATTGGTAGGGAATCAATACCATATCATTCTTCCCATAATGGTGTTGGTGAGTGTAGGGATGTTTTTTTTAGGCAAACGGCTTATTGTTCGAAGAGGCATTGCAATTGCCGATGAATAATGTGTTTAATGAAGGGAGGATCCGTATGGAACCAATTATTGTAGTGGATCATGTGACCAAAAGGTATAAGGAAGGAACGGTATTGAAGGATGTGACCGTCTCCTTTGAACAGGGGAAAATCCATGGCATCATCGGTAAGAACGGTTCGGGCAAGAGCATGCTGTTCAAAACCATTTGCGGTTTTGTTCGCCCTGATGAGGGAAAGGTGACGGTTAATGGTCAGGTGGTGGGAAAGGATGTGGATTTTCCGGATGACCTGGGAGTCATCATCGAAGCGCCCGGCTTTCTGCCTTACTACAGCGGTTTTAAGAACCTAAAGCTATTAGCGGATCTCCGGGGGCGAATAGGGAACCGGGATATTGAACAGGCCATGACCTTGGTTGGACTGGATTACAGGAGCAAGAAGTCGGTGCGGAAATATTCCATGGGCATGAAGCAGCGGCTGGGGATTGCCCAGGCGGTCATGGAGAATCCTTCCATCCTGATCCTGGATGAACCTATGAACGGCTTGGATAGACAGGGGATTGCGGATGTCCGGGAGATCTTGAAGAAGCTGCGCAGCCAGGGCAAGACCATCCTCATCACCAGCCATAATCATGAAGATATCGAGCAGCTATGCGATACGGTATGCGAGATGGATGCAGGGGAGCTGACCGTTGTACAGGGAGGTTAAAGTCCCCGAATCGAGCGATGTGATTGCACCCAATTGGAATTACTGATGTGTAATGTTTCTATATAAAACAAAAAACGTTTAGGGGGGATTACATGGATATTCGTTTGAGAAAAAGAATTCTCCTGGTAGTCGTGGCAAGTAGCCTGTTCGTCTTTACGGCTGCCTGCAAAGAGGCTCCTACTGCCCAGCCTTGGGAAAGAGAAAAGGTTGCAATTCAACCTGTAGCCGGGGATAAAACACCTAAGCCGGAGGCAGAAGAAACCACCGAACCGGAAGAAAGCCAGAAAACTTCAGAGCTCAAACCATCCCCTGTTACGCCGAAATATGTTTCGGTGGACAAGGTGAAGGAAACTGCCCCGGCCCGTCTGGAGGAAAGCTTTGAAATGAGGGGATGCACCGTTAACATTGACGCCGATGTCTTGGTGAGAACCAGGGATCCCCAAAGCTGTCCTATTTATCAAGTGGAACCCTTTCGTTATAATTTGGAAGAGGTTGTTGAGCTGATATTTGGGGAAAATGCCGAGGAAGCCCTGGCTTATGACAAGACCAATCCCAAGCCTCCGGAACTTCCTGAGCTCCACCGTTACCATAGCGGCAATGTGCATGTCACTGTAGAAAATTCCTTGGGTATGTTGAGTATGTTAAATCGTTTCCCTAGCTTTGATGCTGCGGACAAAGAGAATCAAAAGGAGGATAAGGACGTTCAATTGCTCCCCTCAGGTGTATGCGATGCCATTTCCTTTTCCCGTGAGGAAGCCATAGAGAAGGCTAGAGCTTACGTTGAACCCTTCAATCTGCCTGTTGACTTGACACTTCCTCGAGTGAAAGCCTTGCAATGGCATGATTTCCAATATTATGAGATCGTATTTGAACAACTCTATGGAGGAATTCCAGTCTATCCCAATAATTCATTTGCAACAAGCTTTGAACGATATGTGAATGTGAATCGTGTCTCGGTGCAGGTCTGTGAAGAAGGGATTTCATCCATAGATTCATATTTGAGTCGGCAAAAAGGAATAGAAGCTGAATATCGCCAGGTGATCGATTTTGATACGGCCTATGGATTATTCAAGGAATATTTGTATGATAAATTGATCCAGACGCCCATGATGGAGATTAGGATTGAGGAGGTTGAATTTGCCTATTTTCCTGTGCTGCCAAAGGATTATGACGGGAGTTATTGGTTGATGGCACCTTGTTGGATTTTTCTTGATGAAATTTACGATTGCGCTATCGTGATTTTGGGGCCGGATGGTTCTTTGGTACAGATTTGATCAGAAGAAGGGAGGGTGTTTGAATGAAAGCAAAAAGAGCAGAAGGGGAACGAAGTATAGGTAGGATGCTCCTTGCGGATATGAAGAGGGCTTTTAGTGGATGGCCCGTTTGGGGAGGGGCTTTAATCCTGTTTGGAGCACTGGTATTACCAGTGGTTGCGGATATTTTTACTGGATCAAATCCAGCTTCCATGAATGCAATAGATAGATTTGCTCTTGGTCTTGTTGCTACGGGAGCTTATTTTGTAGCGCCTGTCCTTTGCTGTCTGCCTATGGGGATTTCCTTCTGTGATGATTATATAACAGGGTTTGGACGAATGATCATGCAGCGCGCAGGTATCTATCGCTATCTCGTGAGCAGAATTCTTTCTGCAGCGTTTTCCGGTGGGTTTACCATGTTCCTGGGAATGGTGTTATTTATGGGCTTTTGTCTGTTGGTATTTACTAATTCTAATGATCCGAACCTTGAGGGTACACTGGAATGGTATCGATCCTCAGGTGCATATTCATGGCTGCCTGATGGCTATGCTGCCGGATATTGGCTGATGGTAGCTTACGGGTTGCAATTTTTCCTGTGGGGAGCGGTATGGGCGGTCGCCGGGCTGGTCATTTCGGCTTTGGTGGTGAACCGTTATGCTTCCATGGCCTTGCCCTACATCTTTGCAAACGCGTTATGGTTTCTTTTTGGGAGGTTGAGTTTATACCATTTTGCCCCTTTTTCTTACCTCAATCCTGTTTCGCTCTTTTCCTCCTACTGGGAAGTGCCGATGGGATTATGCATTCAGATGATACTATTCAGTAGCCTGTTTTTATGGTTGGGGAGGAGGCGTTTGCTGTATGCATAATTTTAAAATCATAGGTCGGGTGTTCCAGGCAACCATGGGGAAATGGGTCATGGCTCCTAAAGCCATCATTACCGCTCTGCTATTGACAGTGTTTTGTCTGGTATTGGCTACTCCCCTATATGAGTATGCTGTTGAGGAAGGAAAAAGCCTCAATGTGCTGGAGCCCTACCTTTGTCTTTTGCAATCCAGTTCAGGTGATGCTGGTTTTTGCGGTTTGCTCTACTATTTTGTTCTGCGACGCTCCTTTCTTTGAGTTGGGTCAGGCTGAGATTCTGTACCGGGTGGGCAGATTTCGTTGGTATGCAGGGAAGGTGCTTTATATCATGGTTTCAGCGGCGCTGTTTCAGATGTTCCTATTAGTGATCTTGATCCTTCTGACGATGAGGAACGGTTTTTGGGGGAACTACTGGAGCGATGCGGTCTACTCCCTTTCCTTAGGAGGAAGCAATGGTACCGTTCTCACCTTGCCCACTGCGATGATGCAAGCCACGGCACCCTATAGTGCAACGGTTCAAACCTTTATATTGTGCTGGCTGTTCAGCTGCCTGACAGGGATGATCCTATTCCTGGTAAATCTGAAATTCAAACGGATTTATGGGTATTTGATTGTTTCGGTGCTGTGTGCTATGGGCATTATTGTGCAAACAAGCGGCGGCATACTGCCTTATTGGTTATCTCCTCTTCACTATGCCATGCTGGCGTACCAAAAGTATGGTCCCGGAAGTGGGTATATCCCTTCCCTTACCGCTTCCTATCTGATATTAGGCCTTCCGCTGTTGGTGCTGTTGGTTCTAACCTATTGGAGGCTGGTTCATCACAGCTTTCAGTTTGGGGAATGAAGATCGTCCATGGACCAAGATTATTTGGGAAAACTGCTGAAAGGGGCATAATGGAATGAAAAAAGAAAGAAGGATGAGAACAGCCTTAGGTGAAGTGTTTCCTTGGCCGGCAGCAATCTTGTCTACAGGGCTTATTGTGATGATCGCCTTTATTCGGCTTGATTTTTCCAGAAAGATATACGTTCTGAGTAGCTGGCTGGATATTTTGGGGGGAATTAAAGATGTAGTAGATCCTCCGGCTTTTGATTTGCTCCAATGGTTGATGTTGGTGGCTCCGCCGATGTACTTTGTGGGAACGTATCTGGAGCAAGAGACCCGAAAACGCCTTCCCTTCGTCTTAATCAGGAGCCGTTCTTATAGCAATTGGTGGTTTCGAATCATGAAGAGCATCCTATTGGGCTGTTTGGCTCACACCCTGATTTGCTTCAGCATCCCTACTTTTGCTGTCCTGGTCTCTGGGGGAGGGCTGTACCAGTCAAAAGGAGAACTGCTGAAGGCAGGAATGACTCCCTTGGTATTTTTCCTCTATATAGTTATGGCAAGCATTCTTCAAGTTTTGTGCTATCTGTTATGGGAAGACAAAAGATTTTCCTTCATAGTAGTTACTGCTTTTCCAATGATCAGTCATTTGTTATGTTATGTTTCTCCCCAGTGGGCTGTCTGGTCTCCGGGGAGCTGGGGAATGGCCTGGCGGTACCTTTCACTGGCGGATTTGGAGGAGTCAGGATTGAAAGGGAATCAATATTATATCATTCTCCCCTTAATGCTGCTGGTTAGTGTAGGGATGTATATTTACGGGAAATGGCTTATTAGCAAGAAAGGCATTACAGTTACCGATGAATAATGTATTGTAATGAAGGGAGGATCCGTATGGAACCAATTATTGTAGTGGATCATGTGACCAAGAGGTATAAGGAAGGAACGGTATTGAAGGATGTGACCGTCTCCTTTGAACAGGGGAAAATCCATGGCATCATCGGTAAGAACGGTTCGGGCAAGAGCATGCTGTTCAAGACCATTTGCGGTTTTGTTCGCCCTGATGAGGGAAAGGTGACGGTTAATGGTCAGGTGGTTGGGAAGGATGTGGATTTTCCGGATGACCTGGGAGTCATCATCGAAGCGCCCGGCTTTCTGCCCTACTACAGTGGCTTTAAGAACCTAAAGCTATTAGCGGACCTCCGGGGGCGAATAGGGAACCGGGATATTGAACAGGCCATGACCTTGGTGGGACTGGATTACAGGAGCAAGAAGTCGGTGCGGAAATATTCCATGGGCATGAAGCAGCGGCTGGGGATTGCCCAGGCTGTTATGGAGAATCCTTCCATCCTGATCTTGGATGAACCTATGAACGGCTTGGATAGACAGGGGATTGCGGATGTCCGGGAGATCTTGAAGAAGCTGCGCAGCCAGGGCAAGACCATTCTTATCACCAGCCATAATCATGAAGATATCGAGCAGCTATGCGATACGGTATGCGAGATGGATGCAGGGGAGCTGACGTTGTGCAGGCGGTTAAAGCTCCCGAACTAGCAGAGAGTATAAGAAGAAGTTCTCTTCTTATTTCTCCGTTCGTCAAAGTAATTTTAAATTTAATGCAAAGGAGTATATAGTTATGAAAAGAAAACTAATCTTGATTGTTCTTATTATCATCACATTTTCTGTTCATACTGGTGTAGTCTATGCTGCTTATCCTAGTGATAAATGTCTATGGGTTCCTGTCATGAAGCAAGAAAAATCAAAATGGTGTTGGGCAGCATGCGGTGCATCTACACTTACTTATAAAGGTTACAGTCATACACAAAAAGGTTTTTATGTTGATGTTTTTCAAGATTATGCATATACTGACAAAGGAGCAACCCTAGCACAAATTTGTACTGGATTGAAGCGAAGCCATACAGGTCACTCACCAATGACATATGCAACTGTTGTATATAAAACAATTGAATATAGTTTAATACAAGACCAAATATATAAAAACCGTCCAATTATTGCATTAAGAGAAGCTCATGCTGTTGTAGTGCATGGTTATAGAACAGAAACTTCAGGCAATCAATATGTCAGATATATGGATCCAGGTATTGGAGCGAATATTTTTGAGATTTGTAGCGAATTTACTCCTCACAATTACGGTTATATTAGGGATATTTACAGATAATTCTTATATGAAAGGGGAATAACCATGTTGAGTAAAATATTACGGTTTTTTATTCCAATCTTTTTTGTATCGATTTTTACAATTTGTTTTTCGCAAAATAGTTCAGCTTTCAGCAGAAGTGCTAGTCCTTGGGATGAGTTGTCTACATTGGCTGAAGATGAACCAATTGATGTTAAAGAAGCGGCTGTAAAAAATGCATGGCCAATTCTTTATAATGAAATCGTAACCAATCCTGAAGGGTATGGATTTTCAGGCAAAGAAGAAGCCGATAACATTGAAATTGGACCTGCATTCCGATTATTTGAAATTGATAAATCTAAAGTATTCGATAACGATAACAGGCTTTTTTCAGAAATAATAACATTCGATGATGAATGGTTATATATTCTCTACACAAATGGCAATCCTAAATGCCTCATGGTCATTACTAAGGTAAATGGTGAGTATACTCTTGGCAGAGGATGTGAACCTGCTGGGGATATAATCAAAGCTTTAAATGAATTCAAAAACAAAGTGAGTGAAGAACAAAGCGAAATTAAGCCAATTGTAGTTTATGATGGAAATAACTATTTGTTAATTGGCAAAGATGATTTTAAAGAATGGGTAATCCCGGCATATCCTACTCAAGCAGTGGGGGATACGAAAGACGCGAATGATAAGGTAAAAATTCTTTCATCAGAAAATGCATTGAACGCATACAGAGCAAAAATTATAGAGATTAGAGATACGATAAAAAATAGCAAAGAGGATATTATTGCAGCAGGAAGGGAAGTTTTACATGACAATACAAGCAATTTATACACGCTTTATTATCTGATAGCTAGTGCATTCGCTGTTGGAATTGCACTCATTCTATTCATTAAAAAAAGGTGTAAGAAAATGAATTTATAATATGAACGCTATATAAATCATACGGTGGAATTCAACGGCACTGTCTATTTTGGAAGTTGGGAAAGATATGAGAAAACATTGGGATCGTTTATTTGTGTTGCTGTTATCCTTATCTCTTATTGTTTTAGGGATCCTGACAATAAGGCAGATATACTTTGTGAATCAAATAAAGCCATATTCTCTAAGAGAAGCTGATTTGGTTCTAAGTGGTTCTCCTGAAATGATTAAAGAAAATGTTGAAAGAAAAATCTTACCGGAAATAAAAGTACAGATTAAAAATATTATGGAAGATGAGAATGATTATTTACCAGATTATACAGAAACGGATATAGACAAGATGGTTGTTAGTCGTGGTATTCCTTTCTTAAGGATAGAAGATGCGAATCAGCTTAAAATTGATAAGCACAGCATCATTCATACTTTTAAAATGTCACAAGACAGTCAAGATGAAAAATGGATGTTCATCGTATATTTAGATGATAAACCAACTTGTTTTAATTTCTCAGTTGGAATAGATGCAAATAATCATTACTATATTGACTACATTGAACTTAAAGGATATAGATTAGCACAGTTATTACATATATATGGAGAGAATAAAAACGAAAACGATATTATAGATACTTATCTATTATGTGCAAGACATTATTTCCTTGTCGGAAAGAAAAAAGACCATAATGAGATTGCAATGAAAGGCCCCACCACAATGGTAAACGTCCCTTGTGATGAAAGATTTGGAATCTATGAAATAGAAAGTTATACAGTGTATCCTGCAGAGGTGATAAACCAATTGCTAGAAAAGATAAAAATAGGAAATGATCAACTCCATAAGAATGAAAATAATTATCGCATATCCAGAGAAAAAATCAGAGGGACAGGTGCCTTCATTGGAATAGAAAGAAAGCTTTGATAGTTTGCTGTCCATAGTAGAATGAAAAACCTGTACAGTAGGCATTCTCTTATCATTTACAAATTCATTTCAGGATACTGAAGGGTTATAACCATCCCCTGATGTAAACATCCTTCTTCCTGTACTATTTCCGGAATCCCGTGAATATCTATCACTAAGCCCCACTCTTTTCAGGGGCTTGTGTAGATGACAGGTGGATGTCGGATATGGGAAGGGTGAAGGAAGATGAAAGGTACACGGGAACTGGTAGGCCTCTCCCTAATATGTATTGCTGAGGGCTTGGAATATGGCAAGATAAAGGATGTTATACTCAACCCCGACAGCCGGAGGCTGGAATACCTCATGATCGATGATGGACAGTGGTATATGGGGGTAAAGGTGCTACCCTATCGCAAGGTCCTGGGAATGGGCGGAGATGCGGTCATCACGGAAACGGCATCAGCTATCCGGCCCCTTCATGAAGTGGAGGACGCATTGGCGTTGGCAAAGCGGAATTTCTCCATTCAGGGCATCAGGGTGTTTACCAGGAAGGGTAAGTATGCAGGAGAAGTGGAGGAGTGCTTTTTTCGGGAGGAGGATGGCAGCTTGGCGGAATGCCGCCTGACAGGCGATAGGGCTTTAGCGATCCCGGCCGATCGGATTTTATCCATAGGCAGGGACGTGATGGTGATCGCCGAGGAGGCGGATGAAAGCCTCCAAAGGGTAGAGGAAAGTGGGGAGAAGGAGAGACCATCCGAAGCAGAGATTGACAGGGAGGAAGAACAGATCCCTGGAAGAGAGGAGGAAGCGGATTCCCCTGATGAAGTGGAGTTGCGGCAAAGACAGTTCTTGCTGGGGCGGCGGGCCAGCAAAGCCTTGATCAATGAGGAAGGGGAAGTCCTGGTAGCTGACGGGGAAGTCATTACCGAGGAAATACTGAACAAGGTAAAGGAAAATGGCATGCTGGTAGAGCTGACCATGAATTCGAGACCGGCATAGGGCAGGGGAAGCAAATGGGCTGGGCTTATCTGACGAAGGTAGGCCCAGCCCATTTGCTTCCATGCTTTTCATCAATGGCCAAAACCATTATAATAGATAGCGTATTGGTTCAATCGATAGAAAAGCATGAAAAGGAAGTGGCATTTTGTTATATCCAATCTTTTTAACACCGGATTATAAGGAAAAAATCTGGGGGGGCCGGACCCTGGAGACCAAATTCGGAAAGGACATCCCAGAGGGAAGGATCGGAGAAAGCTGGGAGGTTGCCTGCCACGACCATGGTACCAGTCTGATCGCCAACGGTCCTCTGGCGGGAAGGCCTTTGACCCAGGCCATCCAGGCCTATGGCAAGGAACTAATGGGTTATGGTTTGAAGCCCGAGGATTATGAGAAATTCCCCCTGCTGATCAAATTCCTGGACGCAGAGGATATTTTATCCGTACAGGTTCATCCTTCCGATGATTATGCCCGTATCCATGAAAAGGGGGAATTGGGTAAGACAGAGGCATGGTACGTGGTAGCAGCGGCGCCTGGCGCCAGACTGGTCTATGGCGTATCCGAGGATTGCAGTCGGGAGGAATTCGGTGCGGCAGCAAGGGAGGGAAGGTTGGAGTCCTACCTTGAATGGATGGATGTGGAAGCGGGGGATGTCATCTTTATCCCGGCCGGGATGGTTCATGCCATTGGAGCAGGTATCCTGATCTGCGAGGTGCAGCAGAATTCCGATATGGTTTATCGTGTGTACGATTGGAACCGGCTGGATGAGACCGGTACTCCCCGGGAGCTTCATATCGACAAGGCCCTGGATGTCATCGACTTTGACTCCTCTCATCCCAAGGAGAAGGTTTCGGGTCTCTCCATACCAGGTGAAGAGCATGAGAGGGTTATCTACATTGTATGCGATTATTTTGCCTTGGAGCGCCTGAAAATCCATGGCAGTTTGACGGAAAAGACGGACGGATCCCGGTTCTACACCTATACAGCCCTGGAGGGGGAGGGGAGCATTCAATATGAGGATGGGGAGCTTCCCATAAGGCCAGGGGATTCCTTCCTACTCCCTGCCTGTCTGGGCCAATATCATATTACGGGAGAATGCACCTTGCTGAAAACCTATGTGCCCGATAAGGGCCAGATCCTTCAGGAGTTGGAGAAGGAAGGCTGGGAAAGGAAGGAATTGTATAAAATCGCCGGGCTGCTTGATTAATCTACAATACCGTCAGAATATTTCGCAATATTGTCAAAGAATTTCATATTCATTTCTGATATGATGAAGATAGTTTTGTCATTTCGATGAACCTATGAAAGAAATGATGGACGCAAACCAAAGAAGCAGGAGGAAGCAGCATGACATACGGATTGGGAGTAGATACGGGAGGCACTTATACGGACGGTGTCATTTATGACTTTGAAGGGGATCGGATTGTAGCAGGGGCAAAATCCCTTACCACCAAGGAGGATTTAAGCATTGGAATTTCAGGGGTGCTGGATAAGCTGCCCCAGGACCTATTGAAGCAGGTTAAGATGGTATCCCTGTCCACCACGCTGGCTACCAACGCCTGTGTGGAGGGGAAGGGCAGCAGGGCGGCCTTGTTTCTGTTGGGATATGACGGTGTCCTCTTTGAGAAGCTGGCTCAGGAATACGGCTTGAAGGTGGATGGGGATATTTTCATCCTCAAGGGCTGTCACAGCCAGAGGGGTGAGCTGGCAGAGGAGCCGGACTGGGAAGGCTTGAGGGAAAAGGTACTTCAGCTGAAGGATCGGGTGGATGCCTTCGGGATAGCAGAGTATTGGGGGATACGAAACCCTGAGTTTGAGATACAAGCCAGGGAGCGGATCCGGCAATGGACGGACCTGCCTGTCGTTTGCGCCCATGAGCTCAGCAGTGAGATCAACTCCCTGCGGAGAGCCGCTACCACCTTGTTGAATGCCCGCCTGATTCCATTGATCGATGAGCTCCTTCGTGCGGTTAAAAGGAGCCTGGAAGCCAGGGATATCCATGCCCCCTTGATGATTGTACGGGGGGATGGCAGCTTAATGACGGAGCACTTTGCCAGAGAAAGACCGGTGGAAACCCTCCTCTCCGGTCCTGCGGCCAGCGTAGTCGGAGGAATGAAGCTGAGCGGCCAAGAGGACGGTATTATCATTGACATAGGTGGTACGACGACGGATATGGCGGTGGCAAGGCATGGCATCACTTCCTTGGTGGAGGATGGAGTGGATGTAGGGGAATGGCGAACCGGCACCCGGGCGATCCAGATCAAGACCATTGGCTTGGGAGGAGACAGCCTGATCTCCTTTGACAAGCATGAGCAGATTACTTTGGGACCCCGGAAGGCGGCTCCCTTATCCTGGCTGGCCAAGGACGATCCCCGTATTGTAGAAGCCTTGACCAGGATCCACAGGGAGAATCGATGGCACACCCTTTCCTTGGCGGAGTTCTACTATATGATCAGGCCTACTTCGGAAGGTATCGAGCTGGAGGAAGAGGAAATCAGGATGCTGGAAGCCCTTGCAGAGGGGCCTCTGACGATGGAGGAGCTGGCGGAGAGGATTGACAGTCGACCCTATTTTTTCCGCACCGAGAGGTTGGAGTTTCTGGGCTATATAGGGAAATCCGGTCTGACCCCCACGGATTTAATGCATGTACGGGGTGATTTTACAGCCTGGAGTAGAGAGGCTGCGCGGTTGGGGGCGGAAATCCTTGCCCAAAGATTGAAGCTGACGGTGGAGGAGCTTATTCATCGGGTCTTTGATCTGGCAGGGGCCAGGCTGTATTCCCTGATTTCCCATTTCCTGCTGGAGAGGGCCTGGAAAAAGCCCGTCAATGGCTTAAAGGGTCAGGGAGAGAAGCTGCTGATGATGGGCTATTATCCCCAGGGAGATGAGATCGCCTGCCAGATGAGGGTGAATCTCCCCTTGATCGGTATCGGCGCTCCTACCCATATCTTTCTGCCTCCAGTAGCTGATAAGCTGGGAACCAGGTGCATTATCTCGGAAAATGCCGGGGTAGCCAATGCGGTGGGGGCCATCACAGGGAGTATTCTGGCTGAGGAGATCGTCGTCATTAAGCCCAACTATGAAGCTTGGGGGGTGGACGGCTATTCCTGCCATTCCTCCCAAAACTATCACAAGACGGAAAGCTACGAAGAAGCACTGGAATGGAGCCAGGAGGAGGCGCGCCGCTTGGTAGCCCGGAAGGCGGAGGAAATGGGTGCCCAGGAAACGGAGATTATCCTGGAATGCAATGAAATATCAGGGGAAGTAGGGGGAGAGAAAGCGGATTCAATTCTTCTTGAAACCATGATTATTGCCGGTGGAATGGGGAAAATATCACAGGGCTGAGCCGGAAAAACAGTTTGAGGAGGATGGTTAATGGAAAGGCTTCCCTTGGCATTTGTGGAAAAAATGAAAACCCTCCTGGGGAAAGAGTTTGGTGCCTTTATGGCATCCTATGATTTGCCCAGAAGTTTTGGTCTGAGGGTAAATACATTGAAGCTGTCGCCAGAAGCCTTTCAGGCCATGTCTCCTTTTTCACTGGAGCCCATCCCATGGGCGGAAGGCGGCTTTTACTATCGGGAGGAGGAGCGACCGGGTCAGCATCCCTATCATGCAGCGGGCTTGTATTATATCCAGGAGCCTAGTGCCATGGCGGTTGTCGGTGTTCTGGGAGTGAAACCCGGAGAACGGGTGTTGGATCTTTGTGCCGCTCCCGGAGGGAAAGCTACCCAGGCAGCGGCTGACCTGCAAGGGAGAGGGGGCTTGCTGGCCAATGAGCCGGTCCCTTCCCGGGCTCAGATCCTTTCACAAAATGTGGAACGATTGGGGATCCAAAATGCCATTGTAACCTGTGAACCGCCCCAGCGGCTGGCCCAGCGCTTTACCGGCTATTTTGACAAAGTGCTGGTGGATGCCCCCTGCTCCGGTGAAGGCATGTTTCGGAAGGACCCCCAGGTCTGTACGGAATGGAGGGAGAATACCCCCATCCGGTGCAGCCTGCGCCAAAGGGATATCCTGGAAGAGGCTGCCCATATGCTGAAGGTGGGGGGACGACTAGTCTATTCTACCTGTACCTTTTCTCCTGAGGAGAACGAAAAGGTCATATCCGCCTTTCTCCGGACCCATCCCGAGTTCCAATTGGTTCAAATCCCCTTCTATGAAGGCTTTGCTCCTGGCAATCCCCAATGGGGGGATGGAGAATCTACGTTGGAGCGGACTGTGCGCCTTTGGCCCCATAGGATAAGGGGTGAAGGCCATTTCATTGCCCTGTTGGAAAAGTGCGAGGGTCCCAAGGCTGCCGGAAAGGCACGCAGAAGATTGCCAGCTCCTCGCATATATAAGGAATTTGATGAATTCAGTCGCGAATACTTAAGGGAATTCCAAGCCGGATATCTCCGCCTGTTCGGCAATGAGCTATATCGATGTCCGGATGAGATGCCGGATGTAGACGGTTTGCGGGTATTGCGTGCGGGATGGCATCTTGGGACCATCAGAAAAAAACGGTTTGAGCCTAGCCATGCCCTTGCCCTTGGTTTGAAGAAGGAAGAGGCTGTAAACACCGTTTCTCTGTCCTCCCATTCCCCTGAAATTATGGCCTATTTAAGGGGAGAGGCCCTACCGGTGAAAGGGACAAAGGGATGGAACCTGGTATTGATGGATGGTTATCCCATTGGTTGGGGCAAGATAGCTGACGGCTTGTTGAAAAACCATTACCCGAAGGGTTTGCGGTGGTTTTGATCTGCCTCATGGACTTCAGAGCTGTTTTATTTTCCTTTGAGGTGGTATAAAGGATATAGGGCTGTGGGGAAGGAGGCTTGATAATGAATTATGATCCTTATCAGCCGGAATATATGGATGAAAATGATCGGGGAATGGGGGAATATTGGGAATCCCCTGTAGAGGTGGATCCCAGTCCTCCCATCATCACTTATCTTCTGATCGCTATAAATGTCATCGTCTGGCTCCTTGAGATGTTTCTGGGTGGATCGGAAAATATTCAGGTCCTGATCCGGATGGGAGCCAAGGAGAACAGTCTGATCGCTGCAGGCCAGTACTGGCGTCTGTTAACCCCTGTCTTTCTCCATGCCGGTATCGATCATCTCTTGTTTAATTCCTTTGGTTTGTTGATGTGGGGAAGGTATATCGAAGCCCTTTTCGGGAAAGGGAAATATCTTTTCATATATTTGGTCTCGGGCTTGACAGGAAGCCTTGCCAGTTATCTATTCAGTCCCGCCGTTTCGGTAGGTGCTTCAGGAGCCATTTTCGGTCTATTCGGTACCCTTCTTTATTTCCGAAAATCCCGCAGAAGGATGTTTCATCAGATATTCGGTGTCCAGGTGATCATCATCATTGCCTTGAATCTGTTCAATGGTTTTACCCGGCCGGGGATTGACAACTGGGGGCATATAGGAGGGCTGATAGGAGGTTTCCTGGCGGCATCCAGTGTAGGGCTGTTGGGAGATCGGAAAATCCATTGGCAAAAAATGATGGCTTGGGGCATTCTGCTGCTGGCCTTTTACCTGGGGCTGCCTTATGGGCAAATCAAATATCAGGGAGAGCAGGATAAAAGACTGGCTTACCACTATTATGAAGCAGGAGACTATGGGAAGGCCGAGGAATATGGGCTGCGGGCAAAGGCCCAAAAACCTCAGGACCGGGAATTGGATCAGTTTCTCAGTGAGGTGTATTTCAGGCAGGGAGCCCAGGCATATGATGCGAAAGATTTGGAAGAAGCCGAAGCAGCCATCGAAAAATCCCTTCAATATGAGCGGAAAAACAGCAGGGCCCATTTGGTCAAGGCATTTATCCACATTGAGAGACGGGATTTTGAATCGGCGGAAGAGGCGGCATGGGAGGCTGTCCGTTGGGCAGAGGATGATGATTCCGGATATGCCTATTATGTCCTGGGATTTACCCAATACCATCAAGGGGAAATCCGGGAAGCAAGGAAATCCCTGACCCATGCTATCAATCTGGATCCTTCCCTTGAGGAAGCCAGGGAGCTTTTAAAACTTCTGGACCGGACTCAATAATCCTTTGTTTGCTTCTGAAGCCTGAAGGGGACAGAGGAAGCTCGCTTGCCGGTTTTCTGGGCTTTGCTCTGGGAGGAAAACTGGGGAATTGGCACGGTAGCTTGCTTCAAAGATGGGGGGCACCGGATGGAGCAACCGGCAGCTCCAGTTCCTGACGGCAACCCTGGTCATGCTGGGAGTATGGACCTATGCCTGGAGAAAGGTGCATATCGAGGACATAGAGGAATTGAAAAAATCTCCCGGGATATAACGATACGAAGGGAATGACGGGTGGGATGAATGATGATGAAAAAAGTTGCATTAATGAAATGTACGGATTATGATCAGAAAAACGTGGACAAGGCCGTAGAGGACGGACTTGCCCTTCTCGGAGGGCTTGAAAAGTACATTCGTCCGGGAATGCGGGTGCTGCTGAAGGTGAATCTTTTGATGAAGAAAAAGCCGGAGGACTGTACGACCACCCATCCCGCAGTTGTAGAGGCCTTGGTTAAGGCAATTCAGAAGATCGGCGCTTATCCCGTCATTGGTGATAGCCCGGGAGGGCCTTTTTTGGAAGGGATCCTACGGGGGATCTATGAAGCCACAGGTATGGGAGAAGTGGCTGAAAGAACAGGGGCGGAGCTTTTCTATGATACCGGTACGGTGGATGTATGCTATCCAGAAGGCAGGCTGCTGAAGAAAATCACCATATCTTCCATGGTCCATCACGCAGATGCCGTGATCTCCGTTGGAAAGCTGAAAACCCACGGTATGACAGGCTATACCGGTGCCGTGAAAAACCTCTTTGGCGTGATCCCGGGGGTGACCAAGGTGGAATATCATTTTCGCATGCCGGACCTTCGAAATTTCTCCGATATGCTGGTGGACCTTTGTGAATATGTCAAACCCGTCCTCTCTGTTATCGATGGGATCGTTGGGATGGAGGGGGCCGGTCCTTCAGCCGGGGATCCTCGGAAAGTAGGTGCCTTGATTCTCAGCGACTGTCCCCATTCGGCGGATGTGACGGGGATATCCCTCATGGGGGTGGATCCTTTGAATATCTGTACCATCCAAAGGGCTCGGGAAAGGGGCATTATAACGGGAGTGTTGAAGGATGTCAGAGTATTGGGTACTCCCGTCGAAGACCTGCTGGTGAAGGATTTCAAGCTGGCTCTGCCCCATGATATCCACTTTATGAAGGGAAGATTTCCCTATCTGCCCAAATCGTTGGAGAAAAGGATTAACAACTGGCTCACGCCAAAGCCGGTTTTTATGGAGGATGTGTGCAAAGGATGCTGGGATTGTGAGCGAAACTGTCCGCCTAAGGCGATTAAAATGGTGGACAGGAAACCCCAGGTGGATTTAGAGCAGTGTATTCGCTGTTTTTGCTGTCAGGAGCTTTGTCCCCATATGGCTGTTCAGATCAAGCGTCCCTGGATTTTCAGAAGAATCAAATAACCTGAAGCTTGAAAATTGTCCTTGAGGGCAGAAAGACGCTGAATAGGCATCATAAAAGTAGGAAAACTAAAAGAGGATAGGACACCCATCTGATGGTGGGATTAAAGGAGGAAGAAGGATGCGACCTGTAAATGATAAGGTTACCATTATCGGTGCCGGCTTTGTGGGAGCCACCAGTGCCTATGCATTGATAAACGCTGGAGTCACTTCTCAGATCGCCATGGTGGATATCAATGAAAAAAAGCTGGATGGTGAAGTAATGGATCTGAACCACGGCATTTCATTCGTACCCCCTGTCCGTGTTTATAAGGGAGATTATCAGACTGTGCGGATTCCCAGATCGTCATTCTGTCTGCCGGAGTCAACCAGAAGCCTGGAGAATCCCGTATTGATCTGCTCCAACGGAATGTGGAGATTTTTAAGACCATTGTGCCCAGAACCGTAGAGCAGAATCGGGAGTGTGTGATCCTCGTAGTGACCAATCCCGTAGATTTGCTGACATATGTGACCCTTAAAATATCCGGCTTGCCTCATACTCAGGTGATTGGATCCGGAACCGTCCTGGACAGCTCCAGATTTCGATACCTTCTCAGTGAGCATTGCCATGTAAATGCTCGAAACATCCATGCCTATATCATCGGTGAGCATGGGGATACGGAAGTAGCCGCCTGGAGCATTACCAACATTGCGGGAATTCCGGTAGACGAATACTGCCTCCAGTGTGAAGATAAGGAGAACTGTACCGCCAAGGAGGATATTTTTAAAGACCAAGGAGGATATTTTTAAAGATGTAAAGAATTCGGCTTACAGAATCATTGAGGGTAAGGGGGGCAACCTATTATGCCGTGGGCTTGGCCGTCAGACGGATTGTGGAGGCTATCCTGCGGGATGAAAATGCCATCCTCCCTGTATCCAGCCTGATGAACGGCTATTATGGTGTGGAGGATGTTTGCTTGAGTTTACCCTCCATTGTGAATGGAAAAGGCATCCGGAAAGTCCTGGAACTTCCTTTAACTGAGGATGAGATCCGTGGATTCCGTCATTCAGCTGATACGCTGAAATCCTTTCTGGCTCAGTTGAAAATCTGACTGAACACTTTTTTGTTTCATGGGACCCATATCGGGTCAACTCGGTTATGCCAAGGCAAGCAAGGGAATATGGGATGGGGTGTGCTCCCCATCCTTTTTTGTATCCCTATGGGACAAAAAATATCCCTTTGTCCTGGCATGAAATTTGCTGTTGATTATAGGATAAAGCAATGGTATTCTTAAAATGTGAAAAAATTTTGTCTATATTTCATAAGAATGGAGGATGGGACATGCCTTTTCATATTGTGCTGGTTGAGCCTGAAATTCCTCAGAATACCGGCAATATCGCCCGCGCCTGTGCAGCAACAGGGAGTATTCTCCATCTGGTAAAGCCCCTGGGTTTTTCTGTGGATGATCGTTATCTAAAAAGAGCAGGATTGGATTACTGGAATCTTGTGGAGATCCACTATCATGAAAGTTTTCAGGAGGTTTTGGATACCTATCCTGGGTCTTCCTTTTTTTATGCCACTACCAAGGCCGAAAAAAGCTATAGCGATGTGAAATTTCCCGAAGGAGCTTTTTTGGTATTCGGGAAAGAGACGGCTGGATTACCCGAGTCCCTGTTGAAAGAGCACTACTCCTCCTGCATTCGGATTCCTATGGTGGAAGGTGCCCGCTCCCTGAATCTTTCCAATTCAGTGGCCATTATCCTTTATGAAGCCCTCCGGCAGGCAGGTTTTCCAAAAATGCAGTTTTCAGGTCATCTGCACACCATTTAATTTAAAATTACGAAAATATGAAAAATCATTGATTTTACCAATGCCTGTCGATAGAATATCATGGAGGAATATGATGTATATACAAAAATATTGTCGAAAAACGACAATAGATCAATCATTTTTTTATATAACAAAGGGGGCCATTTATGAATGCGAAGATGTTATTCATGCTGGGCGGTGGCCTGGGCTTATTCCTCTATGGCATGCAGATGATGGGGGAAGGCCTGGAGAGAACTGCCGGAAACAAGCTGAAGAAGCTTTTGGAGATACTGACAAACAACCGATTCTTAGGGGTTTTGGTAGGGGCCGTAGTGACGGCTATTATCCAGAGCTCAAGTGGTACGACGGTTATGGTGGTAGGTTTTGTGAATGCAGGGCTGATGACCCTTACCCAAGCTGCGGGGGTCATTATGGGTGCCAATATCGGTACCACCGTTACCGCCCAATTGATTGCCTTCAAGCTGACGGATATCGCTCCCATCGCTATCCTGCTGGGAGTAGGTATGATGTTTTTTGCCAAAAAGAAAATTTACAAGCATGTGGGGGAAATCCTGGCAGGCTTTGGTATCCTTTTCCTGGGTATGGATATCATGTCCGGTGCCTTGAAGCCTCTGCGGGGGGTGGAGGCCTTCCAGAATTTTATGGTAAGTTTCAAGCACCCTCTCATAGGTGTTTTCACAGGATTTGCAGTGACAGCCATTATTCAAAGCTCCAGTGCCTCGGTAGGTATCCTGCAGGCTTTAGCTATGCAGAATTTGATTGGTATTGAAGGGGCCATTTATGTGATCTTCGGCCAGAATATCGGAACCTGTGTAACGGCTCTGTTGGCCAGCATAGGCACCAATGTGACGGCCAGAAGAGCTGCAGCCATCCACTTGATGTTTAACATTATTGGTACAGTAGTATTCCTTATTATCTTGCAATTTCCATTCATACCATTTATACCCTTTATTAAATCCCTGTCTCCGGGAGATACGGTACGGCAGATTGCCAATGCCCATACCATCTTCAATATCGCTATAACGATCCTCTTGTTCCCCGTGGCCCATTCCCTGGTAGCCCTGGCGAAGAAAGTTGTGCCTGGAGAGGAAAAGACAGTGGATGAAATGCATCTCCATTATTTGGATGAACGTATTCTTGAGACTCCTTCCATTGCGGTAGTTCAGGTGCAGAAGGAAATTGAGCGGATGGGAGAGCTGGCAAGAAACAATTACGAGCAATCCATGGCAGCATTCTTTGATCAGGATGAAAACAAGATTCAAGAGGTTCTTGAACGTGAAAAGACCATCAACTATCTGAATCATGAGATTACCAGCTACCTGGTGAAGGTCAGCAACCTGGATCTTCCTGCCTATGACGGTAAACGCATCAGCAGTTTCTTTCATGTGGTGAACGATATCGAACGGATTGGAGATCACGCTGAAAACATGGTGGAGTACACCTCCTATTGTATTGAGAACAGGGTGACTTTTTCTGAAATAGCCATCCGTGATCTGAAGGAAATGAATAAACTGGTGCTGGAGAATGTGGATGACTCCTTGGCTGCTCTGAAGTCTCGGGATGTATCCATTGCAAAGCGGGTAGAGCCCCGTGAGCAGGAAATCGACGATAAGCAGGAGGACCTGAGACAGAGTCATATCGAAAGGCTAAATCGCCAGCAATGCAGTCCCAGTGCGGCCATCATATTCATGGATATTATTGGAAACATGGAAAGGGTGGCTGACCATGCATCCAATATTGCCAACTCGGTAATGGATGAATAGTGTCCTGCCGGCCTCTGTTTTGAAACAAGGAGGCGTGGATGGTATAATTATTGATGAAGAGGATCATCGCTGTGAATAAGGACAGGGCGGTGTTATCATAGGAATATATTCTTATCTGCCAGATAATATACTATTACTAGGCTGCTAATGCAAAGATAGTTGGCCAGAGGCGCGACTCGGAAGGAGTGAAGATATGGATCTCGGGTTTGAGCTGAATTTGCGGCAATCCCAGAAGTTGATCATAACACCGGAACTGCAGCAGGCTCTTAAAATTCTGCAGTTTTCCGCCGTTGAACTGCATGAATATATACAAAACGAAATGGAGGATAATCTTTTTCTGGAATTCAAAGAAGAAACACCTGATGAGATAAGGTCCGAGGGAATCCATTTCTATGACAGGTCTGAGCCGGTTGACTGGAAGGAATACTTTCGGAATCAGGAAAGCTATTATGATAATGAAAATGTAGCGTACCAAGCGGATGAAAGCGATTATTCCTATGAAAATATGGTAGCTCATAGATCATCGCTCCATGAGCACCTCTTATTGCAGTTGGACTTACATAAGCTGTCCGAAACGGATAAAAAAATTGCTACCTTCATGATAGAAAGCCTGGATGAGAACGGATATCTCCGGATTTCCAAGCTGGAAATTGCAAACATTCTCAATGTGGACCGGAATAAGATTGACAAGATTTTGAGGCTTATCCAGAGTTTCGATCCCCCTGGGGTAGGAGCTCGAAGCCTTCGGGAATGCCTGATCATACAGCTTAAACAAAAGGGCACGCTGACCAGTACCGTGGTGAACGTTGTATTGGAGCATTTGAAGGACCTGGCTGCCAATCGGTATAACCAGATTGCTAAAAAGATGGGGATTTCAGTCGAAGAGGCTCAAAGGATCGGTGATATGATCAAGACCCTGGAGCCCAAGCCCGGAAGGGGCTTCAGCTCAGCACAGTTCCGATTTGCCCATCCCGATGTGATTATAGAGAGGGTAAATGGTGAATACATGATTGTGGTGAATGATGCCGCTACCCCTCGACTTCAGGTGAATCCCTACTACAAGGAGCTCCTGGAATCCTGTGAAGATGAAGAAACAGCCGCTTATCTGGCCAAGGGTTATCAATCAGCCATGTGGCTGATCAAAAGTATTGAGCAGAGAAGGGCCACCTTAAGAAATGTCATGGAGGCAATCGTAAAATTTCAGAAGGATTTTTTTAATAAAGGCATTCTATATCTGAAACCCATGACCCTGAAGGATATTGCGGAGGAAGCTGAAGTGCATGAATCAACGGTGAGCCGTGCCATAAGCGGCAAGTATGTCCAAACTCCCCGGGGCATATTTGAGATTAAGTATTTCTTTTCCAGCGGCGTAATTGCCTCCGACGGTGAGGGGGTATCTTCCGAGAGCGTGAAGCGGAGAATTAAGGAAATCATCGATGGGGAGAATGTATCAAAACCCCTCAGTGACAGTAAAATTACAGAGATCCTGAATAAGGAAGGAGTCGATATTTCCCGCAGAACGGTGGCAAAATATCGGGAAGAAATGGGTATTCCGTCCTCCCAGGGTCGTAAACGCTACTAAGCCTTTCCATAAGGAGAATATCCACGAAAACCTTGCACAATGATCCAATTTGGGATAATATTAAAAAGGAAATCGTACGATTTCTTTTTCTTTCCCAGCCCTGGGACATTATTAGTATGGCGGGACGGATATTGACCGCTTAGGAGAGTTCAGATGGAGAAGATGCTGCCCGGTTTGAAAAAAATAGCTCCGGAGTTGATAGATTTATCCGAAAAAAGATATACTATACTTCGAAGTATCCTGTACCTTCAGCCCATAGGCCGCAGGAAATTGTCGGAGCACTCGGGTTGGGCTGAACGCATGGTGCGAAGAGAAACGGAATTTCTGAAGAACCAAGGACTTATCCTGGTGGAGCCCTACGGCATGGCTATCACTTCTGAGGGAGAGGAAATTCTCAATCAATTGGAGCAGTTCATTCATCATCTCAGAGGTCTGAACTCCTTGAAGCATCGCCTTAGAGAAATCCTTCAGCTGGATGAGCTGTTTGTTGTGCCGGGAGATGCGGAAGATGACGGTTTGGTTCTGAAGGAAATGGGAAGAGTGGCTGCCCAGTACATACGAACTGTGATCAGTGACGGCGATGTGATGGCCGTTACGGGAGGGACAACCATCGCCGAAGTAGCCAAGGCCTTTCCAATCGTCAATACCATGGCCAATGTTCTGGTTTTACCGGCGCGAGGGGGAATGGGTAAGGATGTAGAGACCCAGGCAGGTACCATTGCAGCCGGCTTTGCAAAAAAGCTGGGAGGCCATCATCGCCTTCTTCATATACCCGACAATCTGGGTAGAAGGGCTATGGATACCCTGGCAAAGGAGCCGGATATCCAAGGTGTGATTGAGAACCTGCGCAATGCCCGCATCCTTGTTCATGGAATCGGAAGGGCCTGCGAGATGGCAAGGAAGCGAAATATCGGAGAAAAGCAGATCCGGATGCTGAAGAAAAGGGAGGCTGTGGCAGAAGCCTTCGGTTACTACTTCAACCGGAAGGGCGAAATCGTCTACCATACCAGCAGCGTTGGAGTGGATAGTCATCATCTCCGTCGAATCCCCATCATTATCGGTGTTGCAGGGGGAAGGAAAAAGGCAGAAGCCATTATGGCAGTGGCTAACTACCTGAAGAGTTCGATTTTGGTCACCGATGAGGGGGCTGCCCGCCGAATACTTGAGATTGCAGGCCTGGAGGAATAATTGTAAAGATTGTAAAACTGACCAATGGTCTGATACCATTGGTTAAAAAGGAGTGATAGATGTGAATAAGAAGACCATCGAGGATATCAATGTAACAGGTAAGAAGGTATTGGTGAGGGTTGACTTCAACGTGCCCTTGGATGAGGACAGGAATATTACCGATGATACCCGAATTCGGGCCGCCCTGCCCACCATCCAGTATCTGATCAGGCAGAACGCAAAAGTCATCCTTTGCTCCCATTTAGGGCGTCCCAAGGGGGAATTCAATATGAAATTCAGCCTGGCGCCCGCAGCGAAGCGTTTGAGTGAACTTTTGAACAAAGAGGTTGTATTGGCGAAGGATGTAATTGGTGAAAGTGCCAAGGAAGCAGTAGCCAACATGAAGGAAGGAGACGTTGTTCTTCTCGAGAATGTGCGCTTCCACAAGGAAGAGGAGAAAAATGATCTTGATTTTGCCCGGGCTTTGGCCGATTTCGCGGAGCTTTATGTGAATGATGCCTTTGGTACGGCCCATCGGGCTCATGCTTCCACAGCGGGTGTGGCAGCGTATCTTCCCGCTGTTGCCGGATACCTGATTGGCAAAGAGCTGGATGTCATGGGCAAAGCCCTGGACAATCCGGGAAAGCCCTTTGTAGCCATTCTGGGAGGTGCCAAGGTTTCCGACAAGATCGGAGTTATCAGAAACCTCATTGAAAAGGTAGATACCCTTATTATCGGTGGAGGTATGGCTTATACCTTCCTGAAGGCAAAGGGCTATGAGATTGGAAAATCCCTCCTGGAAGAGGACAAGATTGAACTGGCAAAGGAATTGATGGCAAAAGCCGAAGAGAAAGGCGTTAAGCTCCTGCTGCCTGTAGATACCGTGGTAGCTAAGGAGTTTAGTGCCGATGCTGAACACAAGACCGTTCCAAGCGATCAGATACCTGCTGACTGGCAAGGCTTGGATATCGGACCTGAAACACGGGAAGTTTTCGGAAAGGAAATTCGACAAGCTAAAACGGTTGTGTGGAACGGTCCTATGGGGGTCTTCGAGTTCCCAGCCTTTGCAGCCGGAACCAAAGCCATTGCTCAGGCTATGGGTGAATGCAATGGGGTTACCATCATTGGAGGCGGCGATTCAGCAGCAGCTGTAGAGCAATTGGGATTTGCCGACAAGATGACCCATATCTCCACAGGGGGAGGCGCATCCCTGGAATTCCTGGAAGGTTTGGAGCTGCCGGGTGTGGCTGCATTAAACGATAAGTAATATATCCGTATGAATATTTCGTAATGAATGAACCATCGTGTGCCTGCCCGTGTATGTACATGGGCAGGCACAATGGGATGGAGAGGAGATAAAAGATGCGAAAACCAATCATTGCAGGGAACTGGAAAATGAACAAGACCGTCTCGGAAGCCATTGCCCTGGTAAAAGAGTTAATCCCTTTGGTGGAGGATGCCCAGGCGGAAGTGGTCGTGTGTCCTCCCTATATCTGCCTGCCCGCTGTAAAGGAAGTCATTAGAGGGACGAATATCCGATTAGGTGCCCAGAATGTCCATTGGGAAGATGCTGGAGCCTTTACCGGTGAAGTATCACCCGTGATGCTGAAGGATCTGGGAGTGGAATACGTCATCATTGGTCATTCGGAAAGAAGACAGTACTTCGGTGAAACGGACCATACGGTAAACCGCAGGGTGAAGGCTGCTCTGCGCCACGATTTGATCCCCATCATTTGTGTAGGAGAAACCCTGGAGCAGAGAGAAGAGGGAATTACAGCTCAGTTGGTGGCGAATCAGACCAAGGCTGCCCTTGAGGGCTTGGATCATGAAAAGGTAAAGAAAGTTGTCATTGCCTATGAACCGGTATGGGCTATCGGAACGGGTCGGACGGCAACAGCCGAGGATGCAAACGAAGTGATTGGCATCATCCGTAAAACCATTGCTGAAACCTTTGGAAAGGATGTAGCGGACATGGTGCGCATACAATACGGCGGCAGTATGAATCCGTCAAATGCATCGGAACTGATGAGTATGCCGGAGATTGACGGCGGCTTGATCGGAGGAGCCAGTCTGAAGGCAGTCGATTTTTCAAAAGTGGTAAATTATTAAGGAGGCAGCAATGACGAAAAGAATCACGGCACTAATTATCCTGGATGGCTTTGGACTAAGCCGGCATCAGGAAGGGAATGCAATCCATCAAGCCGATACCCCAAATTATGATCGCTTCATAGGGGAGTATCCCCATACAAGCATCCGCGCCAGCGGGCTGGATGTGGGACTTCCGGAGGGTCAAATGGGAAATTCGGAAGTGGGCCATTTGAATATCGGAGCCGGCCGGATTGTCTATCAGGATTTTACTCGGATCAGTAAGGCAATTCAAGACGGTGATTTTTTTGAAAAAGAAGAGTTATTAAACGCTATTCAGCATACAAAACAGCACAATTCCAAGATTCATTTTATGGGATTAATATCGGACGGAGGCGTCCACAGCCATCTGGACCACCTGTATGCTCTGCTTTCCCTGGTGAAAAAACATGGACTGGACAAGGCATATGTCCACTGCTTTATGGACGGCAGGGACGTGCCTCCTACCAGCGGCAAGGGATATATTGAAGCCCTGGAAAACAAGATGAAGGAAATCGGTGTGGGAAAAATCGCCACGGTTATGGGGCGCTACTATGCCATGGATCGTGACAAGCGCTGGGAAAGGGTGGAGAAGGCTTACAATGCCATGGTTTTGGCAGAAGGAAGAAAGGCGGACTCAGCCCTGGAAGCGGTAGAGCGATCCTATCAGGAAAACGTAACTGACGAATTCATTATACCCACTGTGATTCATGGAGAAGATAGACCGGTTGCAAAAATTGAAGCCAACGATGCGATCGTTTTCTTCAATTTCCGTCCGGATCGGGCCAGGGAGATTTCCCGTACATTGATCGAGCCCGATTTTCAGGAATTCAACCGAAAGGGTGGTTATGTTCCCGTATTCTTTGTTTCCATGACCCAGTACGATGAGACCTTTACCAATTTAGAGGTAGCCTATAAGCCCGAATCCCTCAGGAATACCTTTGGGGAGTATATCAGTAAGGCGGGATTGCGGCAGCTTCGCATTGCCGAGACCGAAAAATATGCCCATGTCACCTTCTTTTTTAATGGAGGCGACGAGGTGCCCAATGAAGGAGAGGACCGAGTGCTGATTCATTCTCCCAAGGTGCCTACTTATGATATGAAGCCGGAGATGAGTGCCTATGAGGTGGCAGAGGAGGCTGTCAATCGGATCAAGTCGGGTCAATACGATGTGATGGTGCTGAATTTTGCCAATCCGGACATGGTGGGTCATACCGGTGTCATGGAAGCTGCAGTTGCTGCGATTCATGCGGTGGATGAGTGCCTGGGCAAGGTCGTGGATGCGATCCTGGCCCAAGGCGGGCGGGTCATCGTTACCGCCGACCATGGAAATGCCGAGCAGATGGTGGATTATGAGACGGGAGAACCCTTTACTGCCCATACCTCCAACGTCGTTCCCTTCATATTGATCGATCCGGAACGCAAGGATGCAGTTCTCCGGAAAGATGGGCGTCTGGCGGATATCGCTCCCACCCTTTTGGATCTGTTAAACCTCGAGAAGCCCCAGGAGATGACTGGGACAAGCATGATTGTGGAGAAATAAGTTGACAAAAAGAGCATGGAAAAAGTTTTCCATGCTCTTTGTTTATACGCGGATCATAAAGGGTATATTATAAAAGAATTGATATGATACAAGCACGATCGATACGAATAGAAAGGAGTGTCAGGAATGTTGACGATAGTGGATATCTATGGAAGGGAGATACTGGATTCCCGAGGGAATCCCACCGTTGAAGTGGACGTGTATCTGGAGGGCGGTGCCGTAGGAAGAGCCGCCGTTCCGTCCGGTGCATCCACGGGCGCCTTTGAGGCAGTAGAGCTCCGGGACGGTGATAAAGGTCGCTATCTGGGTAAAGGCGTACAAGATGCTGTTGATAATGTGAATGAGATTTTGGCAGAAGAGCTAGTAGGCATGAACGCCCTTGACCAGGTCGCCATTGATAAGGCCATGATTGACTTGGACGGTACGCCCAACAAGGCAAAGCTCGGTGCCAATGCTATCTTGGGGGTATCCATGGCTGTAGCCAAGGCGGCAGCTGAGCAGCTGGGCATTCCCCTTTATCAGTATTTGGGAGGCATCAATGCCAAGGTACTTCCCGTTCCCATGATGAACATCCTGAATGGAGGAAAGCATGCCGACAATACGGTGGATATTCAGGAGTTTATGATTATGCCTGTGGGTGCTCCTAATTTTCGAGAAGCTCTGCGAATGTGTGCCGAGGTCTTCCATAACCTGCGGCTGGTATTGGTGAAGAAGGGATACAGCACAGCCGTAGGGGATGAGGGAGGATTCGCTCCCAACTTAAAGACCAATGAAGAAGCCATTGAAGTAATTCTGGAGGGCGTGGGAAAGGCAGGCTACAAGCCCGGTGACGATATACGGATTGCCATCGATGCAGCAGCTACTGAGCTTTTCGATGAGAAGGACGGAAAATATCATTTCACTGGAGAGGGCGTTGTCAGAACCGGAGAAGAACTGGTGGAATATTATGTCGACTTGGTCAACAAGTATCCCATCATATCCCTGGAGGATGGTCTTGCAGAAGACGATTGGGATGGTTGGAAGCTGTTGACCATGAAGCTGGGGAAGCGAATCCAGCTGGTAGGCGATGACCTCTTCGTTACCAACACCGAGCGCCTGGTCAAGGGGATCCAACTGGGGGTAGGCAACTCCATTCTCATCAAGGTCAACCAGATCGGCACCCTCACGGAGACCTTGGATGCCATTCAGATGGCAAACCGGGCGGGTTATACGGCTGTTGTGTCCCATCGCTCCGGTGAAACAGAGGATACCACCATTACCGATTTGGTAGTAGGGATGAATGCAGGACAGATCAAGACGGGTGCCCCCTCCCGCACCGATCGGGTGGCAAAGTACAATCAGCTGTTGAGGATCGAGGATGAATTGGGGGATGTGGCTCAGTACCCAGGTATGGATGCCTGGTTCAACCTGAAATAGCCGGCTTTTCTCCTTCATTTCCTTCTTGATTTTTAGATACCATTATGTTACAATGACTCTGTTACACACATGAGGAGGGATAATGATGGAGGTCATCAGGATAATTGCCAATGTCCTTTTAATCCTTTTTGATTTATTTCTGATTGCGGTCGTGCTGTTGCAGCCCGGAAAAACAGCAGGCTTATCGGGAAGCATTGCAGGCGGTGCTGAGACTTTTTTCGGAAAGAATAAGGCTAAAAGCTTTGAAGGGAAATTGGCTTTCTATACAAAGGTAGCTGCGATAGGTTTTATCGTTCTTTCTATCGTCCTGGTCTTTGCCCAGAACGTATAGTATCTGAGAAAAAGCACTTCATTCCGGAAGTGCTTTTTTTGATAGCGATGAAAAAGGATGATTTTTGGGAATACTGTTATGAAAGGGAGATGGATGAAAAAAACATCAGTACACGAAGTATATTTGGAGGTAGATACATGAACATGAAGGAGAAAATATTGGAATCTTTTCGAGAGAACAGGGTTCCGCCTGTCTTTGACAAAGATCTGATGGAAATGATGGAGATTTCCGAGGATCGTTGGGAGAGGGAAACCTTTCGGAAGGTCTTGAACGAAATGGTTGAAGATGGCAGCCTGATCTTAACCAGAAAGAAGAAATATGGGCTGCCTGAACAGTTGGGATACATAACGGGTAGAATCCAGGGGAATCCAAAGGGATTTGGTTTTTTGATCCCGGATAATAAGGAACTGGAGGATATCTATATCCCTGCCGAGAATATGAATGGCGCCATGAACAACGACAGGGTCATGGTCCGTATGTTAAAGCGTAGCTTGAAGGAGCAAAAGGCTCGGGAAGGGGAAGTATATAAGATTATTGAACACGCCAACAAGAGTGTGGTGGGTACCTTTGAACAGAGCCGGCATTTTGGCTTTGTTGTGCCGGATGATGCACGGGTTTATGAGGATATTTATGTGCCCAAAGATGAGTTCAATGGTGCCAGGACAGGTTTCAAAGTGGTGGTGGAGATCACCCGATGGCCTGAAAAAAGGAGGAATCCCGAAGGACGGGTGGTCGAGATCCTGGGACATAAAGACGATGTTGGAACGGATATCCTGTCCATTATCCGTCAATTTGAGCTGCCGGAGGAATTTCCGGAGGAGGTGCTGGAAGAGGCGGATAGGGTAGCGGTGCCTATTCCTGAAGAAGAGATTGCCCGTCGGGAGGATCTTAGGGAGTATCGTCTCTTTACCATTGACGGAGAGGATGCCAAGGATCTGGATGATGCTGTCTCCCTGGAAATATTGAAAAACGGCAATTTTCTCCTGGGTGTCCATATCGCCGATGTCAGCTATTATGTAAGAGAGAACAAGAATCTGGACAAGGAGGCCTTGGCTCGGGGGACCAGTGTGTATCTGGTTGATCGGGTCATTCCGATGCTGCCTCCCCAGTTATCCAACGGTATTTGTTCCCTCAACCCCGGAGAAGACCGGTTGGCCCTTTCTGTTTTCATGGAAATCAATGAAAAGGGCCAGGTCGTCGATCACCGGATCAGAGAGAGTGTGATCCGTTCTGTGGAGCGGATGACTTATGATCAAGTTACGAAGATTCTGGAGGACAAGGATCCTGATCTGATCCAGCGTTATAGTCACCTGCTGGAGGATATACGAAATATGGAAAAGCTGTGCCGTGTTTTACGGAACCGGGGGATGCAGCGTGGAAGCATCGATTTCGATTTAGATGAAGCCCAAATTACATTGGATCTACAGGGGAAGTCTGTGAATATCTCCAGATATGAAAGAAGTATCTCCAACCAGATCATCGAGGAATTCATGTTGCTTTGCAACGAGACGATTGCTGAGCACATGTATTGGAACCGGGTACCCTTTATATATCGTGTTCATGAAGAACCCGATACGGAGAAGCTTTTGGAGTTTAATGAGTTTATTCATAATTTTGGTTACCATTTGAAAGGAGTGGGAGGTCATATCCATCCCAAATCTCTACAGGACCTGCTTACAAAGATCCGGGATACCAGGGAGGAAGGTATCATCAGCAAGCTGATGCTTCGTTCGCTGCAAAAGGCAAAATACAGCGATGATAACCTGGGGCATTTCGGCTTGGCCGCGAGGTACTATTGCCATTTTACTGCTCCCATCCGGCGCTATCCCGATTTGATGATTCACCGGATTATCAAGGATTTTATCGGAGGCCGCCTGTCGGAAGAGAAGGTGGCAAAGCTGGAAAAGAGGCTCCCCGATATTGCCGACCGATCTTCTATACGGGAGAGGGTGGCCATGGAAGCAGAGTGGGCTACCGAAGATCTCAAGAAGGCTGAATATATGATGGATAAGATTGGTAACGAGTATGACGGCATCATTTCGGGAGTTACTGCCTATGGACTGTATGTGGAGCTGGAAAATACGGTGGAGGGGTTGGTACGGGTTCATACCATTGAGGATGACTACTATATCTTTGAGGAGAAGCATTACTGTTTGGTGGGCGAGCGAACCCGGAAGATATACCGCCTGGGGGGTGCTGTGCGCATCAAAGTATCCCATGTGGATATTGCCAGCCGGAGAATCGATTTTGTCCTGGTAGATGTGGAGTAATACTGCATCGAAAAGGTAAGTTTTACAGTTTGTATAAACTTGACTTTTAACGAGTTTATGCTATAATGTTAATGCATTGAATAGCATAGTCAATGAACCCTATTTGTCAACATAAGCTGAACAGATAGGGTTATTTTGTCCAAAGTGGGTGTATAGTGTTTGGCAGGAGACGGAATCAAGGTAATCGCACAAAACCGAAAAGCAAGACATGATTATTTTATCGAGGATACCTATGAAGCGGGTATTGTCCTTTCAGGTACGGAAGTAAAATCTATTCGCCAGGGAAAGGTGAACCTGAAGGACAGCTATGCTTCCATTCATCGCGGAGAAGTCTATCTATACGGCATGCATATCAGTCCCTACGAGAAGGGGAATATTTATAACCGGGATCCCTTGCGGGATCGAAAGCTCCTGCTGAACCGGAGAGAGATCAACAAGCTGGCAGGTTATATCCAGCAGAGGGGCTATTCCTTGGTTCCATTAAAGGTTTACCTACGTCGGGGATTGGTGAAGATAGAATTGGCTGTCGCCAAAGGAAAGAGAATCCATGACAAGCGTCGTTCGATCGCTGAGCGGGATGCCAGGAGGGAGATGGAGCGTTCCTTCCGAGAGCGTCAAAAGATGTGACAATCATGAATGGCATACCGGGTAAGCAAGGGATTTCATTTTCACTGTTTATACATGGGGGCGTACATGGTTTCGACGGGGATAATGGAGGCAGGATAAGCGAGTCGTGGTTCTGGGGCCACGTTAAAAACCTGGAATTAAACACAAACGCAGAAGAAAATTACGCTTTAGCTGCTTAATGCAGCTACGTCCAACCCTGGAGGTCCACGGCTGGGGATTGGGCGTCAAACAGTGGGAAACGAAGCTGCCTAAGCTTTGCGGCAGTGGGTATTCATGAAGCTACTGAAGCCTGAATCCTGTCAGTAGGAGTCAGGTGGAGGGAATGTTAAAATACTGACTGCACTCGGAGAAAGTCCTGCTGATATATCTTCGGACAGGGGTTCGATTCCCCTCGCCTCCACCAGAAAAAGTCGCTTATAAAGCGACTTTTTTGTTGCTTGAAGCATATCTTTTCCGTTTTGAAAAGATATGCTTCTTTTTTGGCAAGGAAAATTTATGGTTCCAGAAGCAATAAGGAGGAAAATGTCTTAGTCCTAACGGATATGGAAATGTTACTTGATTTTCGTAAGGAAAAGGTCAAGAGCCTTGGAGAAAGTAAAATCATGTTTGGTACCCTGGAAGAAAACCTAGTATGGCTTTGTACACATGGGAACAAATAAGTTTAATCATTTACTGTTAACGGTGAGATATATGGAGTGGATGTCGAAAACAGACTGAACAGTTTGGTTCTACAAATAGATGGATATGTTCCGACGAACAGATGCTTCCTAAAATAGCCTATAGAAATAAATTGCATCAACTCGAACCACGTTGAATGCGTGGTATTGATGTGTGCGTCCAGCTAAGCTGGCAAATGCTAGCAGGAGAAAGTCCTGTAGTGGTAAAGGTAGGGCAGCCACTTAGTCAGTGACCAGCGTATGAAGTAATTTATGCGTTGAAGCGTTACGGAATGCTTTGAAAAGAGCAGACAAACTGGCGGGTTGTAACATGAAGTGAAGACTGCCGCACCGTTATTGACATTCCCGAAAGGGAACAACAGGGAGTCGAGCTGAGACATCAACAGCAAAGACAGCAGACGGTATGAAGAACCCTAAATGCAATACCTAGGAACCCTGCGGTGTAGAGGTAGCAGCACGTTAGGAGAGTATTTGCCGGAACTGGAGAGAGCCTGCTTTACACAGGAAACTGTAAAGAGGAGGCATATAAGCGAAAGCAAAGTTGCATTCCTGCAAAGAGGCAGTCAGAAGTGCCCATAGTACCAAGAATTGTACGGACAACAAGACTGTACATAGGGAAGGGGCACAACTTTATTCAAGTCTGTAGAGGAGGTAGGTACCGGTGAATGCCAATGAAGCTATTGACACCCATAAAAAAGTACGAGAATTCAAAAACAAACTATACCTTGCAGCCAAAGCTGACCGAAAGAGAAAGTTCTGTGTGTTGCATGACAAGATATGCCGTAAGGATATTTTATAAGAGGCATGGAAACGGATAAAACAGAATGATGGGGCGGGCGGTGTCGATAAAGTCAGCATTGAAGACGTGAAAACGTACGGCGAAGAAAACTGTTGGATGAAATAGCGGAAGAGTTACGGACATAGAAATATCGATTCAAACCTGTCAGATGAACCTATATTCCAAAACTGGATGGAAGAAAAAGAGCATTAGGAATACCTACGATTAAGGATAGAATAGTAAAGAAGGCAAAAACTGCCTGACACTGCCTGTGAATCTTGCTTCTGGAGACAGTGTATTATATCGCCTGCAGGAGGCAGAGGAACCAGCTTATCTTGTGGAATATGTGATTAGTGCATAAGTCCTGACATGAAAAATCCCCAGCCTTTCACAGCAAAAAAGGCTGGGGGTATCCATGTGTTTCAATTGTTTCTATTTCAGGCATACGGTATCATAAAGCCGATTCATGTAATAACAGTAATTAGAGAAGGATACATCCGGCGGCACACTGTGGTCCAGTCGGGGCAGGTAACCTCCTTCCTCAATCAAAGGACGGATCCTGGCAAGTTCTGCGTCGATTTCGGCAGGGCCTGCTGCCAGCGTCCGTTTGTCAATGCCGCCCATGAGCCGAAGGTTCCGTCCGAATTCTCTGCGAACCTGATTCACATCCATACCGGCCTGAACTTCAAAAGGATACAACAGGTTGATGCCTGCGTTCAGCCATACAGGGATTAAAGAAGTTATCTGTCCGTCGCTGTCTAAAGAAATCCATTTGACACTCCGGGATTTCAGGAAATCCACAACCCTCCGGTACCTGGGAAGCATGTACTGCCGGACCAAATGGGAGCCGATGAGGGGACCGGTTTTATAGGCCATATCCTCCCAGAAACCAAACACATCCACATCGGTATGATCAAGGATTTTGTCCATGATGGCAATAATATGATCTGCAATCGCATCCATCATTTCTTCCACAAAAGCGGGGTCATCATAAAAGAGCATGCATAGTTTTTTCACGCCTACAAGGTTGCGAAGGGGACCGAAAAATCCTCCCCAGCGGTCGGAAATGACAATGAGCGGATAATCCCGTTTCTTATATTTCTCCAGCTTCTGTACCCAGTTTTCACCCAGCCTAGAGGCCATATTGGGCTGCATTCGCTCCTTCATAAATTTCCTGAAATCTTCACGCGTCTCCACAGGAAAACGTACAAACTGGGGCATGGAGGAAAAGGGGTTATCCTTCCGTTCCCGCATCAGGATTCCCTCATGGTTGATGTACAATACTTTATTGTCATCTTCAGAAATGACTTTCCGCTCAAAAGGCGGGTTGGGGAAGAACCATCCGGCTTCCCATGCAATGCGGTCATCCTGAAAAAGTGGCTCCTTTTTACTGTCATAGCCTTCCTTTTCCCACCGCTGGTGGGTCTCGGGCCATCCATAGTCGCGGATATACAGGGACCGGTCCACAGGTTTGTATTCCATGGTATTCCAAAACCTTTCCCTGGCATTCATACATATACCCCCAATCAAAATGATGTTGTTTAGTAATTTGAAGATTCAATTGTTGACTCCCGGTTTTTTTGCATTCAGGTACAGATTTGTGTTACAATTCAGAATTTTCTATCGTATATGACTATTTTATTACATTCCATCTGTCTGTGCAAAGGAAATACGAAATAAATGTTCGGCTGGGCATTCTTTCTGTTGCAGATCGCAGGGATTTTGCTGGATATAATGGGCCCTTTTTCAGAGAAATGTATATGGCCATAGCTTCCATGAAAATGAAAACTACTACTGCGTGCCTAAAGCCCTTGTTTCCAGAATTGTCAGTGAAAAACCGTCCGATATTGGAATCTTGGTATTTTTTTGAGGGTGAACGCCAATATGCTATCAGGCAGTTCAAGACTTCGGGATGGTGCGGCGTAACTGGCCAGACCAAAGTACATTTGCTTTACAATGCCATGACAAAGTGGTGCGATGGAGCGGTCTTTGTATAACCACCAATATTACGAAAGGAGAACACGCTATGACAAGTAAAGAGATCGGGGAAATGTTTGAGCGCATAATCTTTTAGGGGCTATGTCTATCCCTATGAAGGATATCGGAGGGAATACCGGTTTGAACACTCCCCCTCCAATATTACCAACTTTACTGGTTCATCAGTGAGAATACCGTAAAAACACACGCAAGAAGTATTTTTTCAAAATACGATATAGGGAGCCGGGCGGAGCTTATTAGCACCCTGCTGAAAACCAAACGAATGGATGATACATAAAACCGCATAAATGCTGGGGTTAAGTGGCCTCTCACCCAAAAGGGTGAGGGGCTTTTTTTATAAATTCATCCTTTCGAACGATGCTTTTAGAAGCGTCCTTCCCTAAAAATGGTATTGGAGGAGGTATGCTGGGAATGAAAACAATCCGCAAACGACGCAATGAATATGCCTTGTTGTTCACAGCCAGCATTTGTCTGTCGTTATGGCTCGGCATGGCATTCATGTTCGAAGCGGTTTTCGTCTTTGGAGCGATCAGCCTTATCTCTCTCCTGTTATTGGTGAGGCAGAACCGTCTGCTTTATGACGCAACACTCATTTTGGATAATCGCATCCTTGTAGTGCCATCTGCTCTCATCTCCATGCCGGGCCACCAAATGAAAAAAGATACCGAGGAAACCGTAATATCTACCTTTGGTATCCTCATCGGTAGCGAAATTTATCGCTGGGGTCTTGACGGGGTACATGGTGTGCGGCTGCACACCGTCCATATTGATCAGGAACGGATCTACCTGACCTTTGGCGACGCGAATCAGATCATGCGGGTAGACTTGCTGCATGGAATGACCCAAAAGCAGGCGATACTGAATTTCGCACAAAAGCTGTGGTATGAAACCGGCGTAACGGCGGACATCACCGGATGGTAACGTTTCGAAAGCAAGTGATGACACCATGCATCAATTCACAGGATCCGGCCGAGAAACTCCGAAACAATGAACAGTACAAGCCGACAGACGGTTGTATCCAAATAGGAAGCAAACATATAAAATGGAAAGGGTGTGTGTACCATGATAAAAGGGAAATATGGTCTGAGTCTTGCCGCCGTCGCAGTAATCGCCTTCGGTTTTTCGGCACTCAGGCAGCCACAGTCGGTGCTGCTGGTGGCGGGCTTCGCACTGCTGGCCGAAAAGGACGAATGGCTGAACAGGCAGGCGATGCAGGCGCTCCTCCTGACCATCGTGTATTATGTGGCTGATCTCATGACGGACTGGATATTTGGTGGTCTTGCCCGGTTTTTCGGATGGGTGAAACTGTATGACGCGGCAAGCGCTATGAGCACAGTGGACTCGTTTGTGGGCGATATCCTTTATCTTGCTCTGATCGTGTTTTCTGTTCTCGCAGTCCTGCGCGTGCTTAACGGCAAAGACGCGGGGCTCCCGTTTCTTTCCAAGATGGCCAATGGAGATATTGCGGCGGCGTTCAAGTCCAGGACCCGAGCCGCAGAGACATTCTCGCAGACGGCTCCCCCTGTACAGGCCGTGCCGACTCAAACGCAATACGCAGCTCCGGTACAAACCCCGGCTTCATCCCAACCCCCTCCCATTGTGACTCAGGATGGGCCTGTACCGGTTCCCAGGTTGTGCCCTGCTTGTTCCGCCCCTTTGCATGAGGATTCCATCTTCTGCACCGAGTGCGGAGCGAAAACGAAATAAAAATATGATAACAGGAGGAGAAAATATGTTTTGTGCAAACTGTGGAAGCAAACTTCCGGAAGGGGCAAAGTTCTGCGGAGGCTGCGGTGCAAAAACTGAACCTGTGCAGCCTGACTATGCAGTGTCGATGGAACCTGCTCCGATGAGCCCTGCCCCGTCGACCTCGGTCAACACACCCCCGGTGCAGACAGCACCGTCTTACCAGCAGGCCTATGTGCCGCCGCAATCCACAGCTTATTCCGGGCATCCGGGAGATGAGCCATTGCGCGTTGGACAGTACATAGGGATGTTTCTTTTGATGTGCGTGCCCATCCTCAACATCATCCTGCTGTTTGTATGGGGTTTCGGTTCTTCAGCCAATCTGAACAAAAAGAATTTTGCGAGAGCCTCGCTGATTTTATGCGCCATCATGCTGGTATTCTGGATTGTTGTCGGAGGGATTTTCAAGGGTTTCTTGGGCAGCATCATGGGGGGCTATTATTAAAACCGGCCATGAAATGGAGGATGGCGATGAAAAAGACAGTATCGATTTTACTTGCCGCGGTGCTGTTTTAGGCGGCCTTGTCGGATGCGGCGGAGGCAAAGCAGAAGGGGAAGACTCTACCGTATCGCTGCCCGCCGCGGATGTCCAATGCACGGCCATGGAACAGGCCGGGCGGGGAACGGCGTATCTTATGTTCACTTTTAAGGACGGTAAAATTCATCTAAGCATTTATTGGGTTTATACAAATGAAGAAATCGATCAAACATATACCATGGAGTCCAAAGGAATCAAAATCGATTAGAGAAAATCTCATTCCGTCCGAGATAAAGCGAATCAAGGAAGGATGATTCAATGAAAAAAAGCTTGATTGCCGCGCTGATCGCGGCCAACCTGCTGATGTTGGTGATAGGCATTCTCACCATACCGCCTAATCTGCGGGCGGCAGCAGGAAAGAAAGCTCCTGGGCTGGTGGCGGAGCAAGCAGCGCCCGTTACACCGCCGACGGAGGAAGAAACTCGGCCCATTACTCCGTCGCCGGAGGAAGAAGCTCTTCCCGTTACACCGCCGCCGGGGACAGAAGCTCCACCCGCGGCTACAGAAAGCAGCAGTACTCCCGCGCCGGAGGAAACAGGCGTGAGCTTATCCACGGAGGAACGCCCCGATTTGGGGGACTTTCTCTGGTTCACAGAGGATGTGACCTATAACGGAATTCCGTCCGATGCGAATATCATAGACAATATAGGCCCGCTGATCGGGAGCTGGAAAGCACTGATTATTTACGACCCCAATAACGAATACGACGCGGGCGCTATGGAGTTTCTCAACGTCGCCCTTGCGGGTATGGCGGAGAGCCTGAACCTCACGCTCGACTGGTATCGGATTCTTTGGGCAAATGAGGGAGAGAGCGTTGATGAGACGGATATGGAGGATGGCATATTCAACGGTAAATGGGAAAACGGCGGTCTGTGGGCGTCCGGCGCGGGAACCATACGCCTGACGCAGTTTTATGAGCAAAACGGAAAACAGTATGCTGTCGGCACGATGGATACACCCGACGGGACACCGGCGCTTGTGGCGCTGGTGCGGCCATAAGGAGGTGTAGAGATGGGAAAATATTGTACGAATTGCGGTAAGGAGCTTCATACCGGCGCTCGCTTCTATGCCAAATGTGGCGCAGCTGTTTTTAATGCGCCCGCGAATCCTGTTCCCGGAGCACAGTCGAAACCTGTGCAGCAGCCTCCAAAATATACCGCGCCTGTTGCGACGCCAGAAAGAAAAAGTGCCGCAGCACGGAAAAGAAACGGCGGGCGCAATACACTTTGCATCGTGCTTTCCGTGTTACTCGTCATACAGACCGTGGTGGTGGCCCTCTACGGCTGGCCGGGGTTTATGTTTGGCGGCAAGGGCGCGGTTGTTGAGACTGAAAAGGCGATCGCCTCCGTGGATAACGCATCGGTCATACTGTCCGGTGTGCGCATTGATGTCAATCCCCTAAACCTCATGGACGGTGAGAAGGAACTGATCGTCAGCCGCAAAAAGCAATCGGTTGACGAAGCCACCGGACTTACGGCAGTGGAATATGACATTACGCTGGGAGATATGCATCACCTTTACGCACCGCTTACGATCACCGTTCCCTACGACAAAACAACTGCCGCTGGCGGTGACGTTGTATTAGAGCATTACGATAGTGATTATGCGATGTGGATCCCCCAGATTACCGTTGACAATGGCGACGGCACAGTCTCCGCAAGTCTGATATCCCTTTCACCCGTGAAACTCGTCTATCTCGGCGACGATTATCCTAGCAACGTATTTTACATTTCCGAAAAGGGTTCGAACTACGCAAAGATGGTGGTAAACCATCAATATTGGGATATCATTAAGAATTTACCGCGAGATGACACTAAGACAATTGTAAAAGACTTCGTAGAAAACGGGAACACGAAAAGTTCCATGCCATGGGCGGAAAACATATTCTCGCCTGAGGGCATTGACATGACCAACAACATCTATAGCATATTCGATGCGCTGGTCGACACAATGAGCTCGTTTACAGAGCTGACATTCATGCAGATGAGAGTTACCGCCGATAAGGTGTCAAAGGGCGTTTCTGTCGTCGGTCTTGGGATCTCATTGACCCAGCTGGGAATTGATCTGTATTATTCAAACGGCAATGACAGGACTGCGGCAGCAAATCTGTACAAGAATGTCTTTACAAGCAGTGGCACCTTATTTACCTATATGACCGGGTACGGATCCCTGCCGCTTAGTGCAGCCTTTCTGGGCGTCGCAGTCCTGGCATTTGGATTGGACTATGGCGTCCAAACGGCGGAGGAGTATAAGGAGACAGTCAACAAAGCGATATTCGACCAGTATTACAAGGATTATGCGAAATTTGATGAATTGTACTGGTACAAACTTTTTGTTGATACGTACATCAAGGCATGGCAGAATGGAAAGGTGTCAGCGGAAGGGGTTGAAGCGGCATATAAAACTGTACTGGATGCGATGGAAGAAAACACCCAAAAATCTGGGCAGACGTATTCAGGGAAGGAAGCGATGCGCTGACCTTTGCAGTAGGCGAAGCCGATAAAACAAACTATTATACACCGAAGGAAGAACAGAAGGCAGAGTATATCGAGGCGTATAGAAGGTATATGAATATGCGGTTCAGGGAAAAAGTTGTACCGTGGATTGAACAGTATCTGCTCGTGCAGCAGCAGAATGCGCTATACAAATCTCTGTATAAGCTCTGCGAACCCTTCAACGAATTCTACAGCGTTCAGGTTCAGGAGATTGCACCTATAGATTCCGGTGATCCTTGCAAATATCAGGAACACACGATACGATTCGGCAACGAAAGTGGCTTCGCCCTTATTGATATACACGACACATGGACACTGCATGCGCCGCAGGACGATGACCAATTGGCTGTCAAAAGTGAATTCACATATCTTTCATACCTTCTGGCGGGAGCGCAGGACAGGATCATGTTGTTTCCGAAAGGCAGCGACGCAACGAATCCGGAAGATGCTGTTTTGACCAAGACCTTTGACTGGGATCCAAATGACCCCTATAAGCTGTGTGTTATTGATCTTGTGGAGGTCGGCTTATCGTGGGATTTCGATTTTTACGGAGTATCGATTCCCGGCCCCAAAGGCTATCCGGTTTATGAACGAAAGACACTCACAATCGACGATTTAGCTGGTGAACCCGAGCACACAGTAGCCAGGATCATCAATATGTCCTATGACGATTACATTGCTTACTGCAAAACAATTGTTTCGTTGCCCGGGTGGGAATATCATGAAGATTTCGAGGATGAAACGCTTGATAATTTGCCGGATGAGGCATCGATCGGATATAAGCCTGTATATGTTACGGGCAAATTGCCGGGTCTCCCCCTTGTAACAATAGTCTATGTACCGGAGTCAAGGTTAACTGAGGATGAACCGTGGAATTTCTCATTTACTGTATACCCGGTATGGGAAGGACTGGAATGAGAAAGTAAACCTGATACAGCATCACGGTGGGTTTGCGTAAAACAGGATATATGCAACACACGAGCAGTTTTATTTTGTCTGGCGTAACCCGTTGCCCGAAAGGAAAAATGTATGAATAGCAAACCAAAACGAATGATTCTGCGAATTTAATCCGTACTGATGCTGCTGTGGTGCTGGGGGCTTATCAACACTGCCGCTTTGGATAACTACTTCGACTATGCAGGGGTGGGATGCTTCGCAGCCGGAATAGCGTACACCTTTTCAATGATAACGGCTATCGCGGGGCTGGCCTTTGCGGGGCAGCCCTACCGTCATCGCTGGTGCCGGACCCTTGCCTATATCCAGCTGGCAGCGGGAGTGCTGCTGATCGCTCCCCTTCTTGCCTATGCCGTACTCACGCTGCCACCGCTTTTCCTTGTGACTGTCATATATCTGTTCGGCGTGGGCTGGCGCGAAAAGCGGGATGGCGAGCAACAATGAAAGGAGCATCGAGATGGCAAAAAAGAAAAAGAGCAATAAGACCCCCTTGCCCATCTTAATCATTGTCTGCGCTGTGTTGCTGTATGCCATATATACCAGTATCAGTACCCTAGTACTGGCCATATGGGGCGAAAGCGTCATGGGTACGGTGGACAGCTATGGGTCGCAGTTGGTCGACAGCAAAGCGGAGCCGAACCGCTCTCGTATTGTTTACAAGGGCTATTGGTTCATGGCAAACGGCAGAATATATTGGGGCCATATGTTGTATAACAGTGATGAGGCATGGCCGAGCCTGAAGGAGGGCGAAACGCGGTCCGAGCACATCCGCTATCTTGCCGTTTTTCCGTACATCAACAAGCCTGCCATGCTGAGCGACTTTGACGAGATGGGCGAGGGGGGTATCATCTGCCATATCTTCGCTCCTATAGGCTGCCTGTTTTTGCTGCTACTTGTTATCCGTACAAGCGGAGACAAGAAAGCAAATAAAACAGCATCGAGAAAACCCGCCACAAAATCCGCGATGCATGGGGGGCCTCATACAATCGAAGCAAGGAGTGATATGGGTATGTTTTGTCCTAATTGCGGAAACAGAATGACGGAGGGTGCAGTGTTCTGTGTGAACTGCGGCGCGAAAATACAAGCCGGTGCACCTAACATTTGCTCTGCCTGCGGCTTGGAATTACCGGAGGGGACTGCGTCTTGCATCGGCTGCGGTAAAGCGGTGAACCAGGCAGCGTCGGAACCGATGGCGGCCAGGCAAGCCGAAGCTTCTGTACCTCCACAGGGCGACACGGGACTGGTCGGCTTTTCCGACAGGTGTTATTCGCCGGAGATACTGGCTGCAGCACAGACAAACAGGAGGATTGGAACAAAGTTTATGCTTGTGCTGGTAGTTTTACCGCTCATCGGCTTTCCTGCCGCCGGTCTGCTGATTGACGAGATGCCCTTAGGCGAAGCCGTGATAATCGGCGTTGTGCTCTCTTTTGTTATGCTGGTCATTAATCTGTTGAGACTGCGAGGATCAAAGCAGCCCATGTGGGAGGGTGTGGTCGTCAATAAGTACAGCAAAATCGAGTATAAACATCGGGAAGAGGACAGCGAAAGCTATACGGCCTTTTACACTGTTATCCGCACCGATGCGGGCAAGAAAAAGACCATCCAAGAAAGGGAGAGCAGACGGCATATGTACGATTATCTCTCCGTTGGCGACAGAGTGCGGTATCACCCAAGCTTCGGCACATACGAAAAATATGATAAATCCAGAGACCGTATCATCTACTGCAATGTCTGTACCACGATGAACCCCATACAAAATGATCGCTGCAAGCGATGTAACAATCTGTTATTTAAATGAGGAGGATGATTGTAATGGAAAGATTTCGGATAAGGTGAATATATTTGACCCAAAATTTAAGGAAGCTATGCAGACAATCATAGAACTATGGAAAACAGAACAACGCCACCATACAGAGTCTCCATACAGCTTCTTGAGATTACAAGAGGGTAGTGTAGAACACGGACAGCTATATAACGGCGGCAAAGGTATGCCTGTAAACTATACGGGAATGACCTGGTCGGGGTTTAGACCCAGTGATGATGCCTGCACCTTTGGCTACTTAATTCCATCCAATATGTTTGCAGTAACGGTCCTTAAGTATATGGAGGAGATTGCAGAGACTGTGTATAAGGATGACGCTCTCAAAAAATCTGCCGCCATTCTGGGTAAAGAAATTGATTATGGCATCAAGACCTATGGAATATACCATTATCCAAAGTGGGGGAAAATATATGCTTACGAAACCGATGGCTTTGGAAATTATATTTTATGGATGATGCCAATGTACCCAGCCTCCTTTCAGCACCTTATTTAGGCTATACTACACCCCAGGATCCCATATACCAAAACACAAGGAAATTCATCCTAAGTAAGGGCAACCCATATTATTATGAGGGGAAATATGCTAAAGGAATAGGAAGTCCCCATACACCTAAGAACTATGTCTGGCACATCTCCCTTTCTATGCAGGGATTAACATCGGAAGGCAGAGATGAAATAGAGGCCATCATAAACCTCTTTGAAACCACTCATGGAGGCACTTATTACATGCATGAAGGATTTGATGTGGATAACCCCAACAACTTTACACGGCATTGGTTTGCCTGGGCGAACTCCATATTTGGAGAGTTTATATATAAGACTGTGACTGAGACGGACATATTGTCCAACGTCTCCGCCAAATAAAAGGGGTTTGTAGCAAATTAGACCCTAAACAAAAAGCAGATGAGAATCAATCTTTTGATTTTCATCTGCCTTTTATATGGAAAAGCGGAACTGATAAGAATTACCGTATAATCGATGGCAATCAATTACCAATCCTTTTATCTTTTAGGCTTACCATGTAATTTCATCCGGATTGGCAGAGTAACCGACACAACCCTTCAGGTTGGAAATCAGCTCTACATCCGATTCATCAAGTTCAAAATCAAATACATCCGCATTTTCTCTGATCCTTGACGGTGTAACGGATTTTGGCAGTGGTAAGTATCCCCTTTGCAGGCTCCAACGAATGGCAATCTGTGCGATCGTTTTACCGTATTTCTCAGCCAGGGCTTTCATTTCAGGCACTTCAAATATTTTTCCAACACCTAAGGGACTGTAAGCCTCCAGCAGAATGTTATGGGAGCGGCAGTAATCAACTACCTCATCCTGGGTATCCCCAGGGCAAAGGCGTATTTGATTTACCATGGGAGGGATGGTGGCGGTCTTCATCAATTCCTCGATATGATGGGGGTGGAAATTGCTGATTCCGATAGCCCGGATGCGTTTGGCCTTATACAATTCCTCGAAAGCCTTCCATGTACCTGCATTCGCTTCTTGCCAGTTATCACGGAATGCGATGGGGTTGGGCCAATGAATCAGATAAAGATCCAGATAATCCATATCCAGCCTTTTCATTGTTCCTTCAAAAGCAGCCATCGTCCTTTCATAACCATGGTCGTCATTGGCGAGTTTGGAGGTGATGAATATTTCTTCACGCTTTATGCCGCTTTTCTTTACAGCTATGCCAACGCTTTCCTCGTTTCCATAACCTTGTGCCGTGTCGATATGACGGTATCCGGCCTCAAGGGCGCTTAAAACGGCTGAAACGGCTACCTCTCCATCTAGGGGTTTGCCATGTACCAAAGCCTATGCAGGGGATTTCTACCCCATTGGACAGAGTGTAAGTATCAGTCAGGGACTTTAACTTCATTAGTAATACCTCCTTATAATAGGGTGTTTCTTTACATGTAGCAAACATTGCCATAATGTAATTATAAACCTTATTGTCAATATTAAACCAGGGGAAAGTTTAAAACTTTGGGGATGATTAATGGAATACTCGGTGTTTGTGCTTTTCTTGGTTTTTTTGCATTTATATGGTAAAATGAATAAGTGAGATTCCGATTTTTTTATTTGAGGGGCTAATAACTAATGGATTATCAATACTTAATAGATGGGATAAGAAGATACGGCTCTACTGAGGAAGATATTTGTCTTCATGGTTTAGGAGTATCTACAAATCAAGTGAATGAAAATATTGTAATTGCTCCTTGGTGGGAGCCTTCTGCTCTTGAAAAACTGGGTGAAGCGGAATATTTGAGTGAATCCCCATCCTCTGCTGTAAAAGTATGGAACATTAGGAAGAAGGATTTACAATTCACATATATCAAAACCGGCATTGGAGCTCCAGTATTAATGGATGCAGTGCTTTCTTTAGGAGTTACACGATGTAAGCGGGCAGTATTCATTGGTTCTGTTGGTTCCCTTGATGAAAAAATCGGAATCGGTGATATTGTAATTCCGGAATACAGCATTTGCGGCGATGGTGCGAGCCGGTATATTGCTACAGAATCATTGAAGAACGATATTTTTGGCGAAAAAGCATATCCTGATAAAGATTTATTTAGGATCTTATACAATAATACAGAGCAAGTATGCAATATCAACAATGTTCGATTCCATACAGGAAGAACTTTTAGCATTGATACCATTTTTGCACAGTATTCTCATATTGATGAAATAATCGGCATGGGTTGTAATGTTATAGAAATGGAAACAGCTGCAGCATTTAGAGCGGCTAAAATTGCTGGCATTTCTCTTGCAGCACTTTTCAGTGTTTCAGATAACACGGTAACAAACAAATCCTTGATAAGCGGTAGAACTGAAGAAGAAATGCAATATCGTAGATATACGAGAAGAGTAGTTTTTCCAGAAATTATTTTAAATACATTTAACTCTATGTGATAGGTGAATAAGATGGAGATTGATGGTGTTGTGTCATTAAAAGGACGGTTGGTCGATCAACTGTCCTTTACCTATTTTTTATGCCTTTCTAATGGTTGTCACGGAACATGATGACCTATACCCGATTTGATAGACACACAGTTAAGCTGGTATAATAAAACCAGAAAGGAAGAGTGTCTACAATGGCAAAGCAAAGGAGAAAGTATACTCCGGAATTCAAGGAGGAAATCGTAAAGCTGATAACAGAGCAAGGGAAAACCGCAGCTGAAGTATCAAGGGATATCGAGGTACACGCCGGTGTAATACGACGGTGGGTTAAAACCTATACAGAGGAAGGTCTTAAAGGGTTTCCGGGCAAAGGTCGGTTGCGGCCGGAAGATGCTGAATATAAAGCTCTTCAAAAGGAACTGCGATGATCTTACGGGAAGAGAACGCTATATTAAAAAAAGCTGTTGCCATCTTCACAAGACCCACGAAATGAAGTATCGCTTCATTCATGATCACCGCTTAGAGTTTCGTGTGGAGAAGATGTGCAATGTATTAGGGGTACCCCGAAGCGGTTACTACGCATGGATTGACCGCCCTGTAAGCCGTAGGGATCTGGAAGATGAGAAACTGCTGTTTCATATAAAGCAGATCCATAAAGAAAGCAATGGCACATATGGCATACTTCGTATGACGAAGGCATTAAAAAGGCGGAATATCCATTGCGGTAAGAACCGTGTGGCAAAAGTAATGAGGAAGAATAATATCATCTGTCGCACACGGCGAAAATACAAGGCAACGACTAACTCAAAGCATAATTATCCTGTTGCACCCAATCTACTGGGTCAGAGCTTTTACGTAGAGGCACCCAATACGGTTTGGGTAGGTGATATCACCTATATAGGAACAGAGCAAGGTTGGCTGTATTTAGCGGCTGTGGAGGATTTATTCAACAGGAAAGTAATCGGTTGGTCAATGAGCGATGCCATGCCCACGGAGCTCACAGCATCCGCTCTTGAGATGGCTGTGGGACGCCGCAATCCTTCGGCAGGACTGATATTCCATTCGGATCGGGGTGTCCAGTATGCCTCATATAAGTACCAGCAGCTGCTACGTGACAAGAAAATGATTCAGAGTATGAGCCGTAAAGGTGATTGCTACGATAATGCCTGTGCAGAATCCTTCTTTGCTACCTTAAAAAAAGAGCTGATTCATGGGAGAAAGTTCAAAACACGGGCTGAAGCTAAACAAGCTGTATTCCAGTATATAGAGATCTGGTATAACAGTAGGCGTCTTCACTCATCCTTGGGGTATATGTCTCCAAATGAGTTCGAGTACAAATATCATAATCGATCAGCAGTTGCATAAATGGTCGATAGGCAGCCCTAAAGTATCATGCCGTTTATGCCGCGAAAGCTCTCTTTATTTGGAGAGCACGACATGTTAGGCTTTTTGCCGGGCATTCCAATCCCTCAGAGCCCCGCTGCTTGTTCAGTGGGATGGCCGTAATGCCGTACAACATGTCGTGAGAGGCTCAATGTAAAGAGAGTCGTGGAATAAATGCGGAACCAAAGTTGGCATTACAGGTGTAATAGCAATCATGCGAAATCCAGAGAAAACAAGCTTATTTGTATGTCTAAATAACCGGGGACAGAACACACTCTTTACATATCTCTTACCTGTATTGAGATAAGCTTTAGGTACTGGTTACTGTCAGTATTCGTGAGTGTACTCAACAAGTCTATTTCATATGCATTGCCACACACACTGTATCCCCTTTCCTTGATACCTCTTAATAATCTTTCATAGGATAGATACATTGTTTCATAGGAGCCTTTATGATATGTGGTTGCATAGATACCAGAAGGTTTTTCGAGCTTGCTAGTCACTTCTCCTGAAAAGCCATCAGGTATCTTTATACCGAAAAAGGATGCTCGATGATAACGCCCCTCCAAAAGGGCTTCTTTTGCTATGATTGCACAAATAGGATTTTCGAAATCAATTTGGAGCTTTTGGGAGCGTTTACAGATAGAAATAAAACTCTGCATGTATGACTTTTCGTCTTCAGCGACACAAGGTTCGATCATATACAATTCCGCTTTTTCCAATTTAAAGTCGATTTTTTCAAAGTCCTTGATTCCAAGTACCTGCTCAATTAATCTGGATCGTTTCTCAATCTTTTTTCTATTCTGTCAAGCTTATGTATTTCTGAGTCAACCTTCATTTTCTGTCTCTTAAGCATCTCAATACACCTTTCAGGGTTCCGGACGCTTTGGTATTCAATGAGTTCAGCTATAGGAACGCCGAGATTTCTGAAGGTCAGGATCGAATCCAATTCATCAGCTTGTTCCAGTGTATAATATCTGTAACCTTTTTCATCACGCTTGGCCGGCGAAATTAATCCAATTTTATCGTAATAGATTAATGTCTGTTTTGTAATACCAAGCATTTGTGCCAGTTCACCAGTAGTGAAATAAATTTTGTTCGTCATTCTCTTGTCGACCCCCTTGACTATATAGTTACTATACCCTTTATTATACCAGATGGATAATAAAAAAATATAGTAGTAGAATTATGGAGAGTATCATAATGTATGGAAAACTGAAAAACAAACTAAGAGAAGCAATGATTACGACCATCTGGGCTTTGGCATGGCCTTCGATACTTGAACAAGCCCTCCAGACCGCAGTAGTTTATGTTGGCGCTGCCATGGTAGGTCAATTAGGCGCTGAGGCTTCTGCTACAGTTGGATTGACAACTACAGTCAACTGGCTTATTAGCAGTCCTGCTTTTGCCATGGGTATAGGTGTACTCGCCTATATTTCCTTCTGCATTGGTGCTAAGGAATTACAAAAAGCCAAAATCGCCGCTGTTCAATCGATTATCATAACTCTTATTTTGGGTGTAGGTCTGGGGATAATCACCTTATCCATAAGTCCTTTTTTACCGAAATGGCTGGGAGGTGCTCCTGAGGTTCAAAGAGACGCATCCATTTATTTTGCCATCATATGTCTGCCTATGTTGTTTCGGGTTGCATCAATCGTGTTTGGTGCTGTTCTTCGTGCTACCGGGGACATGAAAACGCCCATGAAGGCAAACCTTATTATGAATATCGTCAATGTGATTCTAAACTTTCTATTGATATTCGATAGCCGGACAATACATGTAGGGTCATCAAGATTACTCATATATGGAGCGGGATTAGGTGTTGCCGGAGCTGCCATTGCTGCAGCCATTTCATTTTGTGTCAGCGGTGTTCTGATGACTTTTGCCCTCTATAAAAATAAAATAGTATCCCCAAAGGGTGAAAAAATAAGACTCAATCCTTCAATTATGAAAAAGTGCATTGATGTCGGCCTGCCTGTTACGGTTGAACGGGTTGTAACCAGTCTTGGCCAGGTGGTTTTTTCCTCTCTTGTAACGAGATTGGGTACGCTGGCTTTTGCAGCCCATTCCATCGCTTTGACTGCTGAACAAGCCTTTTATATTCCCGGTTATGGTATGCAGGTAGCCGCTTCAACACTTGCAGGAAATGCCCTTGGTGAAAAGGATGGAAAGAAATTCCAACGCATATCCATGACAATAATGGGAATGGCCGTTACGATAATGACCATTTCAGGTGCGATTCTGTTTATATGGTCTGAAACCATCATGGCTTTCTTTATCAAGGATCCTATTGTTATTCGATCAGGCTCTACCATATTACGCATTGTAGCAGTATCGGAGCCTATGTTTGCAGCACTCATTATATTGGAAGGTGTTTTCAACGGAATTGGCGATACAAGGACTCCTGTAATTGTATCAATATTATCGATGTGGGGGGTAAGGATATTATCTACCTTCCTATGCATAATGGTATTCAAACTAAATCTGAACGCTGTGTGGGTATGCATGATTGCAGACAATATCTTCCGTTTTGTCGTTCTTTTTGTGTGTTTTTGCAGAGGTACATGGAAAAGAAGGTTTCAAATGTGAAGTCGCTCCTGTTCCTATACACCTATTCTGAAATTCTTTCATAATATATCTTAAGTGAAAATCTTATAAGGAGGATTTCGTGTGGATATGCGTTATGGTCAACCAATTAGCTCGCCTTACGGACTAATGGCGGCTGTTGACGAAATGAGGTTTTGGTTACGGATTATGTTTGAGCATTCCAAATTTATACGTGGCGGGTTAAATCCAAGCGTGGAGCAGGAGCAGTTTATACGTACCGCTGATAACTTCGCAGTAAATATTGAACAGTTATTTGTAAGCGCGATGAATACATCTTCGGAGGACGCTGCCCGTGTGAATGCATTGGTGGATGCCAGCATAAACTGGACGGCTGCATTAAGGGACTTTAAAGTACAGTTATTTATGCTTCTTGAACAATGTAAGGCAGTTGCAGGACTACCGGCACCCCTCCTCGATCATATACGGAGGGAAGCAGACCTCTTCCTCTCTATGCTTTATCGACTGAAGGGGCTACCAGTAGCTACTGAGGATGTATTAGGCATACCAAATGCCAATATTCCCACCAGCCTAGTACCTAAGCTTCTAATTCCCTATATGGGTAATCGTATTCCCAGGATAGCTCGGGATGAAAACCTATTTTGGTTAAGGATTCATATGGAGCATAGTGAAGTGCTGCTATTGATTGCTTATAGACCTAAACTTCAAGATATGCTATATGAGGCTACAGCTAAATTTGAAAAAGAGCTTGAGGTTTTACTGGAAGAAGCCAAAAGGATACCTGAGCAGGCCAGTGCATTAAAGACTTTCAATTCGAAAGTTTATGGTGTAATGAAGAATTGGCGTGACTTTTTGCTTGAATTATTTAATGATGTTATGGAATGTGATGTACCGTCCGGTCAGATAAATGCCCCTGCATTGATTCTTGATCATATGGCCCGTGAATCAGATTATTATCTAGATGTCCTTTCAATTGTAGATAAAGTATTATAACCAAAGGATAACGACCAGCTAAATATATGAAGTCCTCTGCCCATTTCCTATAAACTCTTTGTTCATAGGAAATGGGCAGTTCATTTTGTCTATTTTATATTACAACTCAATGGGTTCACGCAAGGGAATATCCGGTATAAAATTGAATTTCATAGTTATGAATCATGGAACGATTTCAAAAACAGTACCTTGGTTAAAATCAGTCACATTCCTAGAGCCATAAACCCCTAAGTATAGCCTGGTTTGATCCAGATTCGTTCCCAAACTGACATAAAAAGACGATTGAGATCCAAAATGATGATCCGTTTCAATAACACTAAAATCACTCAGTTTACAATCTGCTCTTACCCTGGTATAAGCCAAAACCCCTCTAGAAGGAGATTGAGATTCTTCCTTCCTGACAAAATCGGTAAACACTACGCTCCCCGCTAAATCGGGGATTCTATACCCCATATAAGGCTGGACTCCTGTAAGCGCCGTTCCACTAAACTTATCGGGTCGGGGGTCTTGATGAAAGTAACTGGTTATCGGCGGAAGACGCCCCACGGAAACTTTTACTGCTTCATTGTAATAAGCTATTGTTTTGTCATCCAGAGAGGGATTTCCAGAGCAATCCCTTATAATCGGAGTAGGAAAGGGACCTTCCCATCCTCGCCAGCCAAAGTTAATAAACCCATCTTGATCAGGTTCAGCGTTCGTTAATGAAGCCTGGATTAGCTGGGTAACGGGGATTGGTTTATAGTGAACGAATGAATAAATCGACTCTACCAGATCCTGTCCCACAATTCCCACATATTTGATATATTGATTATAAAACCTTTGATAAGAAATACCGGTTATATTGCGAACTCCTTTCGCAATGACCGTAAGCGTTTCCTGAATAGGTACAGGAAGCTCATCAAAACGTGTAACGATGGGTGGATTATGGACAGATGTATTTTTTGCTACATCAATTTCAATGATTTTGCCGGCGATTTCCATATCATCCTGGGCTAAATTAAATGGATCATAGCCTGATCCGCCATCCCCGGTTGTTAAGACAAGTTTTCCTGTCTCTGGTGAGAAGTTTAGGCTGTTGACACCGTTGTGATTGAAAAATGGTCTTCTCAGATTAAGTAATGTCCGCCGTTTTTGAGGTTGGCCATTCGATTGTAAAATCCATTCTTCAACTGTATCGATATGATCATATTGAAGTTCTCGATTGATCCACTTTAGCTCTAGTGTTCTGGGATCACATGGGTTTGGATGAAAAGAGTCCGGAAGAGCCCCCGGTCCTTGTGTTCCAGCTACCGAATAATGAAGATAAAACAGACCGTTATAATGAAATTGGGGATGAAAGGCTAGTCCTAGCAATCCCCGTTCATCATATCCACCACCGGATGCACCTAGTTTTAGGATTCTTGGTCGTATATCTAATAAAGTCTCTATGACTCCGTTTCCTATGTAATAGATCTCACCTACCTGGGTTGCAATAAATAATCTTTCCATTGAGTCACCCGGAAGTACTGCAGTTTTTAAAACAGTGGGCAAGTTTAGTTGAGTAACGATGGGTTGCAAACGAACTTTCACTTTTTTCACTGGTTGTACACCCCTTCTTCATGTTTTCTTCTACCAGAATATGATCAAATTGTTCTATTCGTTCCAAATTAAGGAAGGATAACCGGATGAGGCCTTATACCATCTTCCAATACAATACTGGTATCGTGGTTTCTAATCCTGAAGGGAAAATAAAGGATTTAATGGAGTTTTGCAGAATATTACAAACATGTTTAACAGAATTTTTAATCTATAAAGTTACCGAAGTTTTGTACAAACATTTTCACCTGAATCTATTAAATAAGGAAAACTAATGGAATATAGTCAGGCTCTGCAAGTGCATTTAAGTGTAACCTAGCCAACTTCGAAAGGTTTGGAATGGCTATTTTGATGCCGTTGGCAGTCCTACTGGACGGATAGGGTACTGCTGTAAAAGCCAACCAACGATACGGGATATGCATTCCCAGACGGGCATGTAAACTCAAGATACTGTGTGGTCAAATGAAGCCCCATGAAATGGAATGAGGTATAACATGGCTGTTGCAGGATGGATTGAAAGGAATATATTTGAATGAATATTACGTACAAACAATTTACACATGAGTATGCTGAGATGATTTTGAAATTGCAGCATACATGGGTATATGAAAATATCACTTACGGTGTTGTCAACGAAACCAAAGAGGACATTCTTGAACATGCCAAGGACTATTTTTATATGGCAGTTGATGGTGAAAAGGTTGTCGGATATATTACTGCCGAGGTTGTAAGGGATAATGAATACAATCTATTTCCCATGGGTGCAGACTTCCTTAGGGTGAATGATTTATATATCAGGCAGGAATACCGCGGCAATAAAATCGGCGAAAAGCTATTATCGCTTGTCGAGAGAAAGGCATATGAAAACGGCATAAAACATATTTTCATAACTTCAGCAACAAAGGATGCCGATGCTGTCCGTAATTTCTATACTCGAAATGGTTATGATATTTGGACGACTACATTTTTTAAACGTACTGATATTGATGTACGCATATATGACCTTAACTATCTCAAATATTACCGTTTTGTTGTGATATTTGCCCGGTACCGTGATAAGTGGCTATATTGCAAACACAAGGAACGCACTACTTGGGAAACTGCAGGAGGCCATATAGAAATCGGAGAAACAGCATTAGAAGCAGCAAAACGGGAGTTGTACGAGGAGACTGGCGCAATTAAGTTCAAAATCCGGCCTATGTTTGATTATTCGGTTCACACTCCTTCAGATTTTTCAAACGGTCAGGTTTATCTTGCGGATATAACTGAGCTTTCGGGTATACCTGATAGTGAGATGAGTGAAGTTGCTTTGTTCGATACATATCCTGAAGAGCTGACATACCCGCAGATATTACCATTGTTGTTTGAAAAAGTGAAACAATGTAAATGAGTCGAAAGTACTGTATTTCCATGGGGGATGGGGAGGAGTAAAATGGATTTAATCCTTGTAAGGCATGGTGAATCATTGGGGAATATTGTAGATTATGATTGCCCGGATCCGGAATTGACAGAACGGGGTGTGAAGCAGGCACATCTATTGGCTGAACGTTTGGCGGATGAAAAGCTTGATTATATTTTCAGCAGTCCACTGGTCAGAGCTTTGGAAACTGCCTGGATTGTGGCTTCTTATCAGGACAATAAACCGGAAGTGCGTATTGATCTTAGAGAAGTTCGGGGCTTGGGAAAGCATATAGGCCTATCCGGGAAGACGCTGATGAAACGTTATCCAGGTATTAGGCTTTTGGACAAAGCCTTTGAAAGCCATCAAGGATGGGAGGACCCTGGCAATGAATCAAGGGAGATGGGTTTTTTACGGGCTAGCAGTGTGGTGGAATACTTGAAAAGGCGATTTACAGGCGATGAGCGGATTCTAATTGTTGCCCATGGAGGATTTAATAGTCTTTTTATTGCTTCATTATTGGGGCTCAGTCATTGGGATGCTGTCCGCTTTGCTCAGCATAATACATGCCTGAATCGTTTTAAAATAGAACACAACCAGTGCAGAGTGGAATGTATAAATGATGCAAGCCATCTGCGACCATTATAGATCAAGGGACCCATTCACTTGGTTATGATATAAAGATTTTTTTGGTGTATGTGAAAGGATTTAAAAGCAACTTTAATACTTGGTATATTGCAAAGTAGTCTGGAGCCGTATACATGAGAAGATAGCTTTTCATTCGCTATGCTTTGAGAAAACATCTGTAGCGGAAATTAAAAGAAATAGGAGGAATCGAAATGCTGAAAACCGAAACATGGCGGGCAATTGACATTCCCCTTGAGTGCCCCCATAACTATTCAAATCCATTTCTTGATGTAGATGTGATCGGTGAATTTACAGGGCCTGACGGCGAGATCATTAGGCTGTATGGCTTCTGGGACGATGGTAACAGGTGGGTCATCCGTTTTGCGCCTACCTGCATCGGAATATGGTCATACAAAACATACGCAAGCGACGGTTCTGCCGTCTTTGAGACCACAGGCTTGATTGAGTGTGTACCTTACTCCGGTGAGCTTGACATCTATAAGCATGGCTTTCTTAAGGTCGGGCCTCAGGGGAGGTATCTTGCATATAACGACAATACTCCGTTTTTCTGGCTGGGTGACACCCATTGGACCTTTATCACCGAGGAGCGATATGACGAGTCGAACTGCCCCTTGTATGAAAGTCAATTCAAAGCCTGTGTAGATAAGCGTGTAGAGCAGAAATTCACCGTCTATCAAAGCAACTTTCGGGATGGAAAAGACTACAACTTATTCGGCCGCTACTTTGAGTACCTGGTGGAAACAGAAAATGGACTGTTACCTGACTTGGAGCTTTTCAATAATAATATAGAGCCGAAGATGAAGTATATTGCCGATACGGGACTTGTCAATGCGGTTGGCTATTCGTGGGGCGGTGCGATTCTCAAGGGCGGGGTTGAGCGGTACAAGTTGCTCGCCAAATACCTTGTCGCGCGCTACGGTGCTTATCCGGTCATATGGACACTTGCCGGCGAGCTTCCAGGCTATAATCCCGCACAGTACAATGAATTGATTGACGGATGGAGAGAGGTTGCCCTTGAGACCGAGCGTTGTGACGGTTATAACAATCTGCAGTCCGTTCACCTTGCAACGGACAGGCCGTTTCCAGGCATTTATCAGGGGGAAAAGTGGTATGATTTTGCGATGAGTCAAGCCGGGCATGGTGACTTCGACATGTTCTACACCATGTATACCGACTTTCGGCGTGACTATCCTGCCTGTCCCCTCGTTGAAAGTGAGGGACTTTACGAAGGTGCTCGCTCCAACGAATTATACTCGCGTACGATTACTGCCAAGATGATGCGGCGGCTTGCATATACAGTAATGCAGTGCGGAGGCTGCGGTTATACATATGGCTGTAATGGTGTATGGGAGCTTCAATGGGAAGCCGGTGTCGGTGGAATCGGATGGGGTGATATGGCGTGGTGGGATGGCCTTGATCTGCCCGGAGCAAATCAGCTCACCATATTCCGTGAATTCTACGAGAGTGTGCAATGGCATACCCTTCGCCCGGTTAACTTTGTAGCAGGCGGTCGTCCTTTCTCGGAGCGTCTCGACCTCCTTAGCCGTCCACTTTTTACAGCAAATGATGACATGAGTACAGTCGTCGGTTATTTCAGCGAGAGCTCGATGAAAGCGACGACGATATCGACGCTGCCATACAAAAGCTACTTGGTTCGCTGGTTTGATCCCGAGACCGGTGAATATACAACTGTGGATACGGATGCACGGCCGCAGGCTGGTTGCTGGTCGCTCCCTAGGACATCCTCGATGTTCAACCGCGATCGGAAGGACAAGGTCCTTGTACTGACTGCTAACAAATAAGAAAGAGCCCATGTATGTAAGCTAAGAAATGGCGCGCTAGCCCATACCCTTTCGGTGGACACTTGTGCCTTCTGGAACAAGATTTTGCAGCATATAAACCTAATAGAAAGTGGATAGACGATTAACGTATTTAGAACTGATGAAGACTGGCTTTGCCAGAACGAATGATTGCTTTCTCGGCAAGGATGGAGGGAGAGGCTAGATGAGCATCATAAAAACCCACGATATAACCCTGTATGGCGGAAGCGGCAGCGATATTGTCCTACGCCCCCTTTGTGATGACCATCTTCCTTACCTGTACAAATGGTGTGCTGATCCGGAGGTGCTCTACTGGACGGAGGGCGGCACGGCTGATGAGGATCTGTCTTACGGCCCGGATACCGTCCATCAGATATATGGCGGGGTTTCCCAGAAGGCACTCTGCTTCCTCATTGAGGCAGACGGTATCCCCATTGGCGAATGCTGGCTGCAAAGGATGAACCTGCCGGATGTCATGGCAATGTACCCTGAAGATCTGGATGTCCGCCGGATCGATATGTGCATCGGTGAAAAGGGGTACTGGAACCGTGGTATCGGCACACAGTTTATAGGCATGTTGGTGGACTTTGCTTTTTCCGGTGAGCATGTTGATGTCCTGCACTGCTTCTGCGAGGACTACAATATCCGCAGCAGGCGTATGTGGGAGAAGCACGGGTTTACCCAGATATTGGCCGAGCCGCTGCCCCAGCCGCAAAAGGGACAATGGCAGTATCACTACCGGTTGACAAGGGAGGAATTTATCGAGCACCGTCGCGTAAAGGTACCAGAAGAACAACAGTTTTTACTCCCTATTGTAGAGCTGCAACCCAGCCAGCTCTATATCAGCCAAGGAAAACTCCGCCTGGTGAGGGAATGGTTCGACCTGGGGGACCTTGGACCCTTCGATCCCATTCCTGTCAAGAAATGGAATGACCGCATCATTATGACAGACGGCCATACCCGGGCGGTGGCAGCCCATATCGCTGGTTGGGATTGCGTTCCTGTCTATTGGGATAAGGACGAGCTGGATATGGGCGCATATGCCATGTGTATCCAATGGTGTGATGAGGATGGTATACATAGCCCGGTTGATCTCGCCAAAAGGATTGTGCCACATAAGGAATATGAGCATTTATGGCGGAAACGATGTATGGAGATGATCCTTGCAGATTAACATAATTCATACACTTTTTTGCGACAAAAAGGTGGGAAGCATATACTAATATATATAGAGGGGGAACGAGATGAAGATTTCTACACAAACAGATTACCTGGCAAGAATATACGGAGAAGAGAATGCCATACGAAAGCTGGCCGAAATCGGCTATGATGCTTATGATTTTTCTATGTTTGAGATCGGAGTGAATGATCATCCGATAGGACGCAGCGACTATGAATCTTATGTATATAGGCTACGGCGGGCAGCAGATGAAAGCGGTATTGTCTGCAATCAAAGTCATGCTCCATTCCCAAGCTATCTTCCGGATAACGATGAATACAACAGATGCATTTTTCCACTTCTTGTTCGTGCCATTGAAGCAACAGGTCTGCTGGGCGGAAAAATCGTGGTCATTCATCCTGCCGTATTCCCAGGGCACAAAATAGGGGGTAGCTCCGAATGCATAAAAACCAATATGGAATTATATCAAGCGCTGCTTCCCCATGCAAGGAAGTATAATGTAAAGATTGCTCTCGAGAATATGTATAATTGGTATCCTGGGGATGCAACGGCATCACCCGCAACCTGCTCTTCCGCAGAAGAATTTATTCGCTACATGGATGCTTTAGGCACAGATGACTTTGTGGCATGTCTCGATATAGGGCATAGTGAAATGCAGAATACAGGAGCAAATTCAGCTGCGGAGATGATTCGGGCTCTTGGTAGCAAGAGGCTGAAGGCGCTGCATATTCATGACAATGATTTGGTGGGTGACACACACACCCTGCCTTTTACTGAAAAAATTAATTGGGATGAAGTGATGATAGCATTAAAGGAAACTCAATACGATGGGGAATTCACTTTTGAAGCGGATAACTTCCTTAGCAAATTCCCACCAGAGCTGGCTGTTCACGCATCACGGATGATGCTTGAAGTAGGGCGTTATTTTGTGAAAAAGTATGCTCTGTAACAGGATTATCAAGGGCTTAAATTTCTCCTGCAGCCAGCTTTCTCATATTTTCGGCTAACTCAGAGAGTGGGATCTCATCCCGCTCTTTTGGTTTGCGGGATACTTCGTAAAGCATTGGCCCGTCATATCCGGCCCGTTCAAGCTGAGCAAAAAGCCCACGCCAATTGTTCAGTCCGTCCCCTGGGAGTCTATGCCGTTCATCGATAAAATCATAATCCGAGATATGCAGGGTGTGATTTTTTTAGTCCACTGTCTATTAGCGTGAAAAGGAAACTTACATTTTCTTCAATAAGGGAATGGTTGGTATCGAAGGCAATTCCGGCTCCGGTGCCTTTAAGCAGTTCAATCATCTCAGCGGATCGATTGCACAAGCATGTACGAGGTAGATTCTCCACTGCGAGCTTCATGTCGTATTGATCACACTCGGATTTCAGTATTTCAATGGATTCACGGCTACTCCCCAGTCTCTTAGGGCGCTTTGCAGCAGCGATCGGCTCGCTGCTCGGATGCAATACAGCAATCTTTACTCCGGCTTTTCTGGCGGCTTCGATCAGGGTACGGTTTGTATAGAGGGTAATATCCCTCAGCTCTTTTTCTTCGTGAGAAATGTCCAGATATGGAGAAAAGGGCAGGTGTATCGACCAGATCTCCACGCCCTCCTCTCTTGCCATATTCGCGTACTCAAGGCAATTTTTCGGAAAGTCAATTGTATTCATGTAATAATCATATGTGAACGAAAGCTCTACAGTTGATATTCCGGAAGCCTTCAATTCGTGGAGCGTAGCTTTGTCTATCTTCTGACAAAAGCTCAAGGATGTACCAAATCTTAAACTTTGAACGTATATCATTTCTTTTCCCCCTAAATAATATGAGTATGTCCCATTTCCATATTAATCTAATTATATGATAAGAATTTGGGATGAAGATTAAGCCCTTATAATTGTGTAAAAAGAAAATGAGCCACAAACTCATATCCTCGGTTAGAATATAAGTGATAAGCAAATACCAAACCGAGGAGGATGAAATCCATGGTTCAGTTTAATATTACCCTAACCGAAGAAGAATTACACGGACTTTTTATAAGCAACGGACGAGATGTAGCCGTAGCAAAATTGCTAGAAAAGATCTTTAATGAGATCCTTCGAGGCCAGTCCACTGAACAGCTATGTGCTGAACCGTATGAGAGAACCGATCAGCGAAGAGCATACCGTAATGGCAGCTATAAGCGTGAACTGGTGACCCGGGTTGGAACACTGACCTTACGCATTCCTCGCCACCGAAACGGCGAATTCAGCACCGAACTTTTTGAACGTTACCAGCGGAGCGAACAGGCACTGGTGCTGGCCATGATGGAAACTGTGATATTTGTACAGGAAGGGATTGCATTGCTCTTATTGGGGAAGCAGCAGGTGCTATTAGTCCGAGTTCTGCAGAAGGAATAAGCTACGCATTAAAAAGCTCTTTATATTTGGCTCAGAGCCTTGAAGAAGGACTCGATGGTTTTTTTGATCGATATAGAAACAGAGTGAAGGATATCAGGCTAAATTTACTCATGAAAAATCTAAAATCTCCCGTCATGTATAACCCATTACTTAGGCAGTTAGCTATGAGGTCAGGGTTGCAAAGCATTAAGCTATGTGGTCATTGGGAAAGATGAATCTTTCACTTGTAAGCACTCCACAAGAGCCGAAACACTTAAAGAGCTTTCATAGCATCAGATCTGAAATTGCGTAGCTGTAGGGCTTTCATTGACAACTGAAATTAAAACAATTATAATTAAAGGGTGTTACCCAGACCATGTCTATTTAAATAAAGCGTCATCCTACCTGGAATAAAAATATAAAAAATTCTTTAGCGAAGAGGTGTTGCCTTGGATGCCTTAAAAGATAAACTAAAAGAGGCACTGGCTTCGGTTCTGCCAATCACAATAATTGTATTAATACTCCATTTCAGCATAAGCCCATTGGATCCCTATATGCTGTATGCCTTCCTAATAGGCTCAGCGCTGGTCATTATTGGTTTGACGATATTTCTTTTCGGTATAGATCAGGGCTTGGAACCCATAGGGCGAGGTATTGGAAGCACATTGGCTCATTCAAAGAGCTATGCTGTGATCATTACGATTTGTTTGGTCCTGGGGTTCTTCATTTCCTATGCAGAGCCAGATATTCATATTCTAGCCAGCCAGGTTGACAGTGTGACAGCAGGTCAATTTGGCCGAATCTTAATGGTTGTCGTTGTTTCAATCGGGCTCGGAATCATGATGACCCTGGGAATGCTACGCATACTGAAAGGTGTCGCCCTTAAGTATGTGTTCACTGCCGCTTATGGCTTAATTTTTATTCTATCTATTTTTTCATCAGTCGATTTTATCGCTATAGCGTTTGATGCTTCCGGCGCGACGACAGGTGCGATCACTGTCCCTTTTATGCTGGCTATGGCTGCGGGTATATCAGCATTGAAATCAGACAGCAAGTCCAGCGAAGCAGATAGTTTTGGGCTGGTCGGTATTTCATCGACCGGTGCGATTCTGGGAGTGCTGGTCACAGGTTTGATATTTGGCATAGAAAAACTGAATGGTACATTGCCTGAGCAAACCATTACCAGTACCAACCTATTGGATATTTATGGTTCGAAGTTTCTGCGGATTGTCTGGGAATCATTTATATCGCTTTTGCCGATCATTATAGTATATATACTATTTCAGATATTCGCATTTAAACATAGGAAAAGCCGGGTGTTCGACATCGCTCGAGGCATAGTCTTAACTTTTTTTGGGCTGGTTGTATTTTTGTTGGGCGTGAACGGCGGTTTTATGGAAGTTGGCACACAGATTGGAATACAACTTGCTTCTATGGATTCTTATGGCCCAGTCCTAGTTGTAGCACTTCTGCTCGGGCTGACAACTGTATTAGCTGAACCTGCTGTTCATGTTTTAACTCATCAGGTTGAAGATGTCACGGGGGGATCCGTCAATCGCATTCTGGTTCTCATTTTCCTCTCTGTTGCAGTGGGGTTGTCTATTTTTATGTCTGCCTTGCGAATTCTCCTGCCGAATCTTGAGTTATGGATGTATTTACTTCCAGGATTTGGAATCGCAGCTATTTTAGCTTATTTTGTGCCTGATTTGTTTGTGGGCATGGCATATGATGCAGGCGGTGTTGCCTCCGGCCCTATGACCGCGACCTTTTCTTTGGCCTTTGTTCAAGGCGTTGCGGCACAAGTGCCTTCAGCTGATTTGGTGGCAGATGGATTTGGCATGATTGCGATCGTTGCCATGATGCCGATTATTGCACTTGAACTCCTAGGTGCACTCTATCAGCTAAAAACACGCAAGGCATCAAAAGCCAAAGGGTGAGCTTTCCTAAATAAGGGACAATTGGAGGTTATCATGGATAAGCAAAATGATGCACTGGACATGGCGAGTGTTCAGATGCTGACACTAATACTCAGTGAGAGTCAAAGCCATAAATGCGTCCGTCTTGCCAAAGAGCGGGGAATCCGAGGAGGGATGGTCATGCTTGGAAGAGGGACAGTAAGTAGTGCTGTTTTGAACTTGCTTGGGATCAAAAGCCAAAGAAAAGAAGTTGTGAAATACTTGCTGACAAAGGATAGAGCAGAAGAGATGATGGACTATTTTGATGATGTGCTCCAGCTCAAAAATCCTGGTCACGGCATTGCCTATACTACACCGGTCATAAGTGCAGTAGGACTCCCAGAGCAGGAAACGAATCACAAGCGAATCATCACTGATACTGCAAAACGTATGGAGGGCGAGAGTATGTTCAATAAATTGACTGTGATAGTTGATTACGGCATGTCGAATGATGTAATGGATATCGCACGGAAAGCCGGTGCCCGGGGCGGCACGATATTACACGGTCGCGGCGCCGGTGCAGAGATAGCCACAAGTTTGTTTGGTGTGGAAATTGAACCGGAAAAAGAACTCGTGATCATCTTGATACCAAACGATATAGTAGATAAAGTGGTGAATGCTTTATCACATGAACTTCATCTGGATGAGCCTGGGAAAGGGATCCTGTTTGTAGAACCAATTTTAGATACTCGGGGTCTGTTTGAGATGAACGAAAAAAAATAGGACAACTAATGAAAGTACAATTTCTGAATTATCAAGCTCTTGAAATCGTTTCTGAGATCAAGGAAGACTTAGAGCATCTAAGACGGCTAAAACCCGTTTTGGATGCTTTTTTATATGCGGGTTGGTTGACCAATATCTGAAAAATCAAGCTTTTATTGTTTCGTTAACTTAAAATCCAAAGAGAAGCATGAATCTAATTCCAGGTCATATTTCAGGTAGATCAAGCAAGCCTTTTATGCTTGCTTGATCTATTTGTGCGGAATAGCTACTATGGCAGGGGTGAAACAGAAGAGATGAATTGAAATAGATTTCTGGACAGCAAATTGCTTATTTTCCATCATTATTTTTACTGGTTGTAGTATATATAGAATAACCAAAAAAATAAATGGAGGGTTTTTATGGCTAAATTACCAGTATGGGACCCCTTTACCGATTGGCACCACACAAATATCAAATGGATTAGGGTCAAGATATCAAAGGAGGATATGGACAGGTTTACGAAGCGAAGCAATGTAAAGGGACTAATTCAGACACTCAGTTTTTTATTAATTGTTGCGGCAACAGCATTCCTTTCCTACTATGCATTTATGACCCATAACTGGATATTACTTGTTGTGGGATTATACTTGCATGGTATGGTATATGGCCATTTCGGATCGGCCATTCATGAACTGATTCACAATACGGTCTTCGCCAGTAGATTTTTGAACAGAGCAGCTGTAATGCTATTCGGATTATTATACTGGCCTTATAATCCTTACTTATACCGGCTAAGCCACATGCACTATCATCATCGATATACCCTCTATCAGAATAGTGATGGGGAGGATGTACCGAATTATGTAGAGCTGAACAAAAGACTTATTCTCAATTTGTTTTTTCGGGTTTTGCATATCAAGAGCCTTGTGCAATGTTTGGGACGACTTTTCACATTAAAGCCAACGAGCAAGGGCTGGAGGATGAGAGGTTACCAGCTTGATAAATGGGAGAAATTTATCCTGGAGAGGGCGTCTGAAAAGGAAAGGAAGGTAGTTTACCGGTTTGCTGTATTATCACTGATTGTCCATGTGCTTTTTGTCGCAGCATGTATCGTAAGCGGCAATTGGTTCCTTGTGGTGTTGGTCACATTGGCACCGTTTTACGGACCGGGTATACATGGCTTTATCTGTGGTGTACACCAGCATGCTTGTTGTGAAGCCAACAATCCTGATTTCCGGAAAAGCTGCGGAGATGCAATACTGGATCCCATCAGCTCGATTCTTTATTGGCATATGGAATATCATATTGAGCATCATATGTTTGCATCAATCCCTTGCTATAACCTAAAAAAATTCAGCAAGTTCGTTGCAGATCAATTGCCGAAGAAGGAATATGCCATCCCACGCATTTTCAAGCTTGCAAAGCGAAGCCCTGAGATGTTTGGTAGCAGGGCAGAGTGGAGAGAGAATTTCGGCCGATACAAGGGCTTCTAGACAAGGTAGGCAAGGGGATAGAGACCATGTTTGGTCCCTGTCCCATACTTTTCAAAAACAAGCTACCAATTTTCTTATGGTTATTTGGTAATGTATGGTATAATTTTATGTACAAGATTATGTACTTGCGTTTGCAGGTATTATTTCTGTCTAAAACAAGAGAGGTATCGAAGAAATGGATAAAGAGAAGCATTTGGCTTCATTGGCTCAACTTAAGGATACTCAGATGAGGATACGGGATATACATCCCATCTTTGACATTTCATATCCTGTTGCCATAGTTAAAGAAGGCAAGTTTTTCATTTATGATATACCATTAGGTTGTACTGAATATAGATTTATCAAATCGGAGCCTTGCCCTTATTCTTTACCAGCGGGCGTAAGGGCTGCTTTTCCCATGGAGTGCTATGGGGATAAAATGGCTGCAGTTGTTACCGAAGATGTATTTGATAGCTTACAGGGTTATATTACAATTCTTCATGAGTTTGTCCATTGTGCACAGGGTATGTCATGCGGAATGCAATTGAAGGATCAGTTGGAAATTTCAAAGGAGTATAAAAGGAAGAAGGATTACATGTGGGAGATTAATCACCCATTTCCATATGAAGGCAAGGCTTTTACCGATCTATATGCGAAATATATGGATGCATTATCTCAATCTGACATTCAAAGGATCAAATTTATACGGGGTCAATTGGCCCGGCTGTTAAGCAAGCAGGATGCGGAATATCTCCTTTGGCAGGAATGGAAGGAGGGCTTTCCACGATTCCTGGAGAACAAAATATGCAAGCGATTCCAAATGATGGAGAATCATAGAGGCAATGAAGAACCCTTCAGTCGGACATCCTTCTATGAGAGTGGCAGCCGATACATACAGGTGATTGAAGGATACAGCCCGATTATTGCTGCTGATATGGAACGATTATTTGAGGAAATGCAAGGGAGTATGTTTGGTGACATCGAAGAATAGGCCAAATTTATGAATGTAATGATTGTGTAGGTGGGGTCTATGTATGAGCAAAACAGCATACCGGAACAGTTTGGCATAGAGATAAGGGAAATGGGGCTTGATGCAAGTACGAGTTTGAGCTTTAAAGAAATCAGAAGGAAAGATGGGGTTATGGTATATAGAATCATAGGCCCTGAAAAATCCTATGTGATGAAGTATTTTATAGACAATCGTAATAGGAGGGAAATAAGGGATTATTCCATTTTGGAAGAGTTGGGGATCCCCACAATCAAGGTCATCGGGTACACAGAGAAATCTATCCTGCTGGAAGATATAAATTACAGTGATATTTACCGCCTTGGGATGCCGGAAGACTTATGTGATGAAGAGGTAGCTAGACTGCTCGCACAATGGTATCGAAAGCTCCATGATCTGGGTGATGAATACCTAAAAAGAACCGGGATCAACCTGTATCGAGAGACAGACATGTTAACCTATGAAAATATGGGGTGATTCGAGATAAATCGGGTACGAAGGATAACCCGATATGGCCTTTTATTCTGGATAACCTTCCTCAAATAACCAAGGTGATATCCAACCTAAATGAAACCCTTACATACAATGACTTCTATTGGACAAACCTTGCGGTGAGAAAGGATGGATCTGCTGCCTTGATGTTCGATTATAACCTTATGGGTATAGGCTATCGATACAGTGATATAAGGAATGTGTGCTCGTCGTTGTCTGTGAAAAGCAAAGTAGCTTTTCTGGAAGAGTATGGAGAAATTGATGAAAGAGAGAAAACAGTGGATGACATCATTTCCCCTTTAATAGCCCTTGTAATTGCCTTTCAAAGGCCGGCTTTTCCTTTTTGGGCTAATCAATCCCTCCAGTTAATCATGAATGGAGAGTTTTTTAAAAGAATCTATACGTTCTTTCATCAATCACATGGTTAAATGGAGTGCAAGGCTACAGCAGTTTATCTAAGTAGAGGCTAAAAAACTCTATATGATTTTCCATTATCTGGCTTGATCGGGTATTCAAAGGACACTCTAGGATTTGGCAGGGTGACTACTTTGGATAAAGGCAAAATTCGATTTAGGATTGTTCCAGATACTGCCCCGCTCTATCACGGTTATTCAGCCCCTCGATGAATTTCCGGGCGACCTTGGAAAAGATCTGGTCTTTCTTCCACACCAGGACCATGCTGACCTCCAGTTTAGGTTCCAATGGACGAAAACAAAGAGGGCTGTCAGCTGTAGTCTTGATGATCCCGTCGAGGCATATGGCATAGCTGACACCTTCTTCCCCACCAGAAGGGATGCGTTGAACAGCAGGTTATATCTGGAAAATATGTTCAGCTTCTTATAGTCGCCTCCCATCCAGCCGGATATTTCGTTGTCAACCATGCATTGAGCAGAGATGAGGATGGGCAGACCCAGAAGATCCTTGGGCTTGATGGCTGTTTTTTCAGCAAGAGGACTGTCCTTCCGCATGAGCACACCCCATCTGTCGATTGTGGGCAATTTTAAGAAATTATACCTGGTCATGTCAGCAGGCTCTATGAATAGCCCAAAATCAAGCAGGCCCTTTTCAAGCCGCTCAGATACTTCTTCTGCGTTGCCGCTAAAGAGGTGCGCCCTTATACCGGGATAGTCATCCCGCATTTCTTTTATGGTCTTTGCAATCAGACGCATACCCTCCGTTTCGCCACCGCCTATATACAAATCGCCACTGATATCTTCGCTGGAGAGCATGATTTCAGAGCGGGTCTTCTCCACCATCGCGATGATTTCCTCGGCCCGTCGGCGCAATATCATGCCTTCTTCGGTCAGCGTCACTTTTCGGCTGCCGCGCACCAGAAGCTGCTTGCCTAGCTCATTCTCCAGATCCTTGAGCTGGCGGGAAAGGAGCGGCTGAGTCATATGCAGAGATTCGGCAGCCCTGGTAATATTCTCTTCCCGTGCAACGGCCAGGAAGTATTTCAGTACCTTTACATCCATGTATGAAACCCCCTAGGATGATTATATCACCCCGAACCATACTTTAAAAGTATGGAAGGAGATATTGTATACGTATTTTACATTTGTTTCATTGCGATTTAAAATTAAACTGGAGAAAAGGATATGTATGAAACACTCGCGGAAGCATGTATACCTGTAACGGTTACGGAGATGGTCTCTGTGAGGGGCATTGACATACCCAAATTCATGAAGGAACTGGTTCAGATGATGGCATGACTATGTGGTTTATAGAGAGATTAACAGAGCACTCAAAACACGAGTTTAACATGGGAGGATTGATATGATGCGTAAAATATTGGTAGCAGTTGGCAGTGGATCAGTCGCTGGGAATACCGACCGTCTCGCCGACGCTTTTATCCGTGGTGCCAAGGAAGCCGGCCATGTTGTACACAAGGTTTTTCTAGGCGGCAGAAATCTGTATGGCTGTCAGGGCTGTGGAGCTTGCCAGATCGGAGATGATGGCTGTGTAATCGATGATATTATGCAGACCGTTTACCCGCTGTTTGATGAATGTGATACCTTAGTATTGGCTTCACCCCTCTATTTCTGGACGTTTTCGTCACTAATAAAGGCGTTTATGGACAGATTGTATGCCGTTTCCGAAAATGACAGATATCCCGAAAAGGATACGCTTTTGCTCATGACCGCCGATGACGACAGTCAGAATACATTTGACAATCCCATGGATTATTATAAGTTCATCACGGCTGCCTTGGGCTGGAAGGACATAGGCAGCTATCTGGCAGGGGGTTGCAGTGGTGAACCTGGGAACCATCGCATTGATGAAAAACATTTGAAGAACGCTTATGAGCTGGGCAAGTCGATTGATTAGTTCTACCATCACAGAAGACAGGCTTGCCCGGAATCACTACATGAAGCTCACGATCGTCAATGCTGCCGACTGTCTGCTTTGTGGCCACTGTAACGAGAGCTGCCCTTTGGGCGTGGACCAAAGTGAGCGTATGAAGGAAATTGCTTCCTATTTTGAATGTGTATAATCCTTCTACTCACAGCAGTATGTTTACTGATATGATTTAAAACCGTAGGGTACTATGTCAATAAAAAGTACAACCTAAACTAGGACAGATTCCCATTACCCAGCTTTTGCCAAGGAGTTTTTTAATTGAGCGTAATAATACTCTTCATATTCTTGCGGTGATAGATATCCACAGTGACTGTGGCTTCTTACGGTATTGTAGAATGTTTCGATGTATTCGAAAACGAGTCTATAAGCATGATTGAAATCCTTAATTTTAAAGCAGTACAGCCACTCTCTTTTGATTAGGGCATGAAATGATTCTATGCAAGCGTTCTGCCATGGACTGGCCTTTTGAGAATAGCTAGGCATTATATTGTTTAAAGCCTCTATATAGGTTCCACAAACATACTGGGAGCCCCGATCAGAATGAAGCACTAAAGGTTGGACGGTACGCCTCAATTCCTTGGCCTCCAGAACGCATTCCACCACCCATTTTGCTTCTAATGTTTCGGATAGCCTCCAGGCTATAATTCTTCGCGAGAATAGGTCCATGATACTTGTCAAATAGACAAATTCCTTTTCTGTATGTATATAGGTGATATCTGTGCACCAAACGGCGTTGGGCTTTTTAGGATTGAACTGTTCGTTAAGCAGGTTTTTAAGGCGATTATCGAAGTCTGGGTCGGTAGTAGTTTTTACATAGGGCTTAACATAATGGGCTTTAATTTTCATTTCTCTCATGTAGTTGCCAACAGTTTTTTCGGCAACCTTGATTCCTCTCTTCTTGAGCTCTTTTGTGATTTTGGGAGCGCCGTAAATTTGCTTCGATTTTAGATAAACATCTAGGATTAACGCCTTAAGCTCATCTTTACGTGAAGGTTTTTTTGTATTGGATTCCCTTTTCTTGAAGCTATTGTAACCGCTTCGTGAGACGCCTAGAATTCGTAGCACCCTGCTGACATTAAGGCGGCGTCGCCCTTCTCGCTTCAATTCACTTTCCAATATCGCTGTTTGCGAGAAGATCTCCTTAGTCAGTCGCCCAGGATGCCGATTGCTTTTTTTAAGATTTCAAGAGCATCTTTCGTATCTCGGAGTTCTTTCCTAAGACGGGCATTCTCTTTAGCCTCATCGGATTCATAGTTTCCAGAACCTCGGTGGACTTCGCCACGCTCTTTTGTTTTTTTAACCAGCCATGTAGAGTATTTGTGCTGATCCCCAAATTACGGGCACAAGCATTGATGCTTAAGTCAGAATGATCATGGACATAAGATAGAGCATCTTTCTTAAACTGTTCTGTAAATTGTCGGGCCATTCTTTTCATCCTCCTAAATATAAATTATCCTATCTGGGAGGAACTGTCCATGTTTAACTTGTACTATTTTTATACTACCACGGTCCAGCACGGGTATTACTATGCATATGATGACTTGACTCCTATTCCGGAGGATATGGAAAAACGGGATTTTCGCGGTGGCTGGTTTTTAATTGAGGGTAGAAAGCATTTCAACGGGGGTGTAGCTGATTATCCATTTGACCGTCTAATGAATTTCCGCACGGAAGTAGACGATATGCATCATCCAGGCCTATGAATTGATCGCCATTACCCCAATGCACGTGGTGGTTATGTGGAGCTTGGAAATCCTGCCCATATCAAAGGAAAGCGCAAATTCGAGGTGGTGGAACTGCTGCCCCAGCGTATTATTGGAAAGCTGGAAGCACCCCCTGAAAGTATTGTGACGGGTGAGGAAAGAATAGTTTTTATACCATGCCGGAGAATCAGGAAAAGGGAAGCTATATGATAGGCTACACCATTATTCAACCGTCAAATGCAGGGATGTATTTCGATAAGCTCCTCGTCAAAGGTGTCCTTGCAAAGGATGGTACACCCGCCCCTGAAGGTTATTCGGAATTCTTCCTCGAAGGGGGAAAATTCGTAAAAATTACAGAGGATGTCTTGAATGGCGAACCGGGCTGGGAGATTGAGGGATACGAGTGTATAGAGAAAGAAACAGGCTATGCAGTGGATCGCAAACGACAGTTCATCATCAAGCAAAAAGAGTTTGGGAGGAGCTATGAGTGGTATGTCCCCTGCTGTGAATCTTCAAGTCCGAAGGTGATATAGCAAAGGGACAGGGGCTTTGACTGGCGGCAAATACAATGGATAAGCTCACCAGACAAAGTCCCTGTCCTCCAGGCTTCTATTTTTTTATTGTGCCAGAATCTCTCTCAAAACGTCTTTCCCGTGTATGATACTTAACAACTCATTTTCAGTTCTTATCATGTCATTCCTTGTCTTGAAGTACCTATTTATTTTCTTGGCAAGCTCCTTGGATTCGCCTTCAATGGAGGAGATAAAATCGACTATGCTTTTGCCTTCATATATAGTATAAAGATACGGGGCTACGACATATTTCACGTCATGGAGCATGGAGTCTTCCAACCAGTAGTCCACATGTGGGAGGTTTATCCTTTTTTTCATAAGTCTTGTGTAAAATTCCAGACCGTCTTCGGTAGATTCCCAGAAGTCCAAATAGGCATAGTCGAACTTATTCAGGAAATCTTCGTTGTAGTAGTCGAAGGCGTCGCCGTGAATGATCTCCAGTTTCTTATGTGTTGGAAACTGAGGTCTGATGAAGGTTTCAAATAAATGAATGACGTCCCGGTTGAATTCAACTACCGTTACACTGTCTACTTCATCTTTCAGCAGCCAAAGATATGGCAGGAGCCCGATACCAAGACCCATCGTTAGGCATTTCCCATGGCCTTTTTCAATCCCATCTTCCATGCTCTTTACTTCACTGATCGCAGGGGACATCCATACCTTATCGCCTTCCTTTAGGACCGGCATTTCAACGTCTGTCTCAAAGTATCCCATGGGATGGTAGTGGAAGAGGTATTTTCCCATGGGCTTATGAAAATCCATGCTTATTAAAGTTCTTTTCTTTATGGCATCTTTCTCATACCTTACGGTCTTGAAACGGACATTGTCAAGCCTGATGTTCCGATAATAGGGATTATCGGTCAGCATTTTCAAATCGTATTTCAAGTTATCATGGGGAACGTTGTATTTTTTCAGTATCTCAATCAGTTGTTTTTCCATCTTCGGAGTAAGTACTTTCCCCGTGTATTCCAGGATATGGCTGATGTAATCATTCACATCCACCATAGACAGCAGGAGATTCTTCATCGCCGTATCCAGTTCCCTATTTCTTTCAAAACGAATCATTTGATACCTCGAATCTATCTAGATAATAGTAAAAACAGTTATTTTGATAGTACCATACTTTTTACAGCTTTTACAAGTATGAAATATTCAATAAACAGGGGGACCAGAGACTTTATCCGATTGGATTGACTCTTTTCATCGGTTGTTTTGATACTGCCGAAATTTATAGGCGAATGGGGTCTTTACTTTACGGAGGTTGCTGCTTGGCTAGGAGCTGCAATTCTCCTGATGACTGTATACTATATCCGTTTGAAAAGGTTACAGTCATCTGGTGCACAAGGGACAGTGATATGTGCAGCAGGAGATGAGTAACAGACAAGGTGTGATTCTCTGCAGGAGTCAGGAACTTTATGTAAAACGCTGCTCTATCTTAAGTTAAGTTAGCCCCGGTATTGCACATAGACAAGAGGGATGGTCCGGCGGGTGAAGACTCGCCTAAAACCATCCCCTTTTATGTCCCGTTACATATATAGAAAAAGCATCCTTTCGAATTGCGACAGTTGAATTAAAAAATTATGGAAGCATGGAATTTCATCTGTTTTCATCATTAAGGCGATTTAGGCTCATGGATGTCTGGCAAACGGGAGATGTAGACGCGCAATCTTGGACTTGACGACCATTCCAACGAAAGGGCATAATGAAAATATCTGTAAAAATATGCGTGTAGAAAAAAGACGAGCGAATATCTTTTCTGTAGACGAATAAAATGAAGTTCATTGCGAACCAATGAATGAAAAGGAAGCGAATGCCCTTATGGTCTCACGAACCCGTGATATGGATATGTGCAGCGGACCGCTATTCAATAAAATACTTTTCTTTTCCTTACCTATCATGGCTATGAACATCCTGCAGCTCCTGTTCAATACCGTTGATATGATAGTTGTCGGGCACTTTTCAGGCAGCCAGGCGCTGGCTGCGGTAGGCGCCACAGGCGCCATCATTAACCTGATCGTCAACCTCTTTATGGGCTTGTCTGTAGGCACCAGCGTGATTGTAGCCCAGGATTACGGAGCAGGTCAGCCGGTGGCTGTGAGCCGATCTGTTCACACTTCCATCCCCATCAGCATCATCGGCGGGTTGATTGTCATGGTGACAGGCCTCGTCTTTTGTGAGCCTTTGCTGGTTATCATGGGTACCCCGGATGACATTTTCGGCTTGTCGGTACTGTATATACGAATCTACTTCATTGGTATGCCTGCCATGATGGTATATAATTTCGCTGCAGCTATCCTACGTGCTGTAGGTGACAGCCGCCGCCCGATGTACTACCTCATTATTACCGGCATTTTACACGTGATACTCAGCCTGTTCTTCGTGATCGTGCTGCACATGAGTGTTGACGGCGTGGCATGGGCTATGGTTATCTCCCAGTATCTTTCAGCGTTGTTGTTTATGATCTGTCTATTGAGGAGTGATGGAGCCATACGCTTCATACCCCGGCAGATGCGTATTGATGGGCAAAAACTGAGGAACATTGTGAGGATCGGCCTGCCTGCGGGCTTGCAGGGCTTGCTGTTCTCCATTTCCAATGTGCTGATCCAATCAGCTGTCAATTCCTTCGGCTCTACCATGGTGGCAGCCAGTTCCGCTGCAGGCAATGTGGAAGGATTTGTCGGCACCACAATGAATTCTTATTACAATGCAGCCATCACCTTTACGGGGCAGAACATGGGCGCAAAAAAATATAATCGAATTGATACCATTGCAAAGGTGTGTACCGCATTGATATTTGCTACCTGGATTGTTTTGGGCGGTACCACATTGCTTTTTGGCAGGCCGCTGCTGGGCATCTACACATCCGATCCGGAGGTCATTGACCTGGGTATGCTGCGCTTGAAGGTCATGATGGTGGCATATTTCACCTGTGGCACCATGAACGTATATCCGGGCCTGACCCGGGGTATGGGCTATTCCATACTGCCTATGCTTTGCACATTGGTAGGAGCCTGCCTCATGCGAATCGTATGGCTGGCTACCTTCTTTAGCTGGTACCCAACAGTGATGATGCTCTTTGTCTGCTACCCCATCACCTGGGGATTGGCAGGCCTTGGCCAGGTGGGCAGTTTCTTCTACGCACGGCATAAGATTCGCAAGCATGCTGTGCCAATAGAACAAGGGCTAGGATATACCAGCTAATGATTATTCATATAGACGAATGGATATGAGATTAGAGGGCTGGACTCATATAATGATGGCAAAATACCGAGAGGAAAGATATATAAAATACCGGAGTGATGAAAAAACAAAAATTAGTTATAAACGAAAAAGGTTAGTAGTGTTGTAGAAAACATACTATATATGAGCTGCAAGAATTCCATGGACAAGGTGAGAATATATGAATACACAAAATCATTGGGCCGAAAAAATGCATATCCATCTTGATGAACAGCAATTGCATGCAGCCCAGCATCAAAAAGGACCTGCCCTGGTTTTAGCCGGTCCAGGTTCAGGAAAGACCACAGTTATTATTGGTCGGGTATTGTACCTCATAAATGAAATGGGGGTACAGCCGGATAAAATCCTTGCTCTCACTTTTAACAAGGCAGCTGCTTTAGAAATGAAATATCGATTCAAGAATATTGTTCCTTTCAGTGTAAATGTTGCCTTTTCTACCTTGCATAGTCTATGTTACAGCATTGTAAGGAAATATGAAAGACTTCGGGGTAAGAAGCTGCGTTTGATAGAAGGCAGTAAAAATGAGGATTTCGATAAGAGGAGAATTCTTAAGAAGATATACCTGGAACTCAACACAGAGTCCATCAATGATGACCAACTGGATGATCTCATCAATGAGATCGGATTTGTCAAGAACCGGATGATTCAGGACTACAAGGGATATCACTTTTCTGTCAAGAGATTTCCCGATATCTACAGAGCATATGAAGCGTACAAAAGCAAAAATTTACTTATGGATTTCGATGACATGCTTGTATATGCCCATAGGATTTTAATAAAGATTCCGAGTATACGCCATGAGTATAGACAAAAGTATGAGTATCTCCTTGTCGATGAAGGCCAGGATCTATCAAAGATCCAATTTGAGATTATCAAATTACTGGTAAATCCCATCAATAATATATACTTTGTAGCTGACGATGATCAAAGCATATATGGTTTCAGGGGAGCAGAGCCCGAATATATTCTCAATGTGGATAAAGCATTTCCCAATTGTAAACGGTATCTCCTTGAGACGAATTACCGCTCATCAAAAAATATCGTTGAAATAAGCAGCAGCTTTATCAAAGCCAACACCGAACGGTATGATAAAAACCATATGACAAACAATGTAAGTAAGCGGGATCCAGTAATAATAGAGTCAAAGAGTGACAGCGACCAGATTCAATGTATCCTTAAGATCATAGACCAGGTTGCGAAGCAGAATAATAGTAGTATTGGTATCTTATATAGAAACAATCTATCATCAATCCCTATTGCAGACGCTTTAAATCGATATGGCATACAATTCAATATCAAGCAACAGAAGCTCAGCTTCTTTACTCATTGGGTTGTACAAGACATACTGGCTTTTTTTCGATTTGCCTTGAACCAGCGAGACGCAGTATCATTTTCACGAATATGCTACAAAATGAAACGCTTTCTTTCCAAGAATATGGTCGAATACGCTTTGAATCGAAGCAAAGAGCAATCTCTCCTCGATGACATAGCCGCCTATCAAGGGTTAAAACCATTCCAACGGACTGCTATGGCCGATATAAAAGAAGAGTTTTATTATATTACCGGATGTACACCAATTTCGGCTATTCAATATATTGAAGATGAATTTGAGTATTTGGATAATTTGAGAAATTTCTGTGATGAACGCGGACAATCCTTTGAGTATCTCAAAAGGATACTATCTATTTTGAAAGGTATCGGCGCAGGTTGTTCCAATATTTCCGACTTCATAGAACGTATTTCCCAGCTGGAAGTGTTAATCAACAGGAAAACACTCCAACATGCTCGGGAAAATATTACATTATCGACAATTCACTCGTCAAAGGGCTTGGAATATGATACGGTGATTCTGGTTGATTTGTTTAATGAAGAGTTTCCTGGCAGCAGAAGCATTGAAGCTGTGAAAAGAAATGATGACTATACATTGTTGGAAGAAGAACGAAGACTGTTTTATGTCGGTATAACCCGCGCTAAAGAGCTTCTATACCTGATTACGCCTTTGGGGAAGGAGGCAAAATCCATCTTTGTAGAGGAAATCTCCCGCTGCATGAATGAAAGGACTATGAATGAATTGGGCGAAGGGATGATCATACACCATAAGTACTTTGGAGAAGGGGTAATTTACCACATCCAGGAACATGGAAATGGACAAGTTCATCTTTCAGTTGATTTTAATGGAATTGCCAGGAAGCTGGATTTAAATCTATGCATACAGAATAGACTGCTGGACTACTGACGGGTATTTGAGCGATTCGTGAGATGTAATTTGAGACCTTACATAAGAGACGCCGGGAATATTGGAATCCTCAGAGGTAGTCATCAGTGGCATCGGCCCCCGATATGACTGGGTGATGATCATGATTTTGGTCACTTGCTGCAAGTCCATGTACTGTGGTAATATTAGAACAGGAGCTGATTGGTAATAAATTCTCTAATACATTTTGTGCATTTGCTTTTCGTTATGCTCCCTTTGATTTTCCTTTCTAGTACCATGAGAATGAAATGATTCAAATAATCAAATAAAGGAGAGAGAAGTATGAGTCATAAAATCCAGGACCTTTTAGAAAACAAAGGCGACAACTACATTCTCCCGTTTTTTTGGCAGCATGGTGAAGAGGAGGCCGTACTCCGGGAATACATGGGTGCTATACAGAATGCCGGCATTCATGCTGTTTGTGTAGAGGCACGTCCCCACCCCGATTATGCTGGACCACAGTGGTGGCATGATCTGGATATCATCATGGATGAGGCACGCAAGAGAAATATGCATGTATGGGTTCTTGATGATGCTCATTTTCCCACAGGCTATGCAAATGGAAAGATCAAGGACGCAGATCCGGAACTATGCAAACAGTATGCGATGGTATCTACCGCGGATGTGGGAGGCCCTATACGGTCATTGGAGATTGATATAGCCTCAATGGCCCAATATAAGCCTTCACCCTTTGGATCCAATACCTCCCCATTCATGAGGAATGTGACCATCCGTACCTTTGATGATGACAAACTGCTGTGTGTAATCGCCTCAAAGCTGGTAGAAGGGCATGAAGTGGATGACAGCTTACTGGACCTTACCGATAAGGTGGTGGATGGTAAGCTCTTATGGGACGTGCCCGCGGGTATATGGCGTATCTATGTGATATACAATACCCGCAACGGTGGCGGGAGAACCGATTATATCAACATCATCGATGAAGCCAGCTGCCGTGTGCAGATCGATGCCGTATACGAACCCCATTATGAGCGTTATAAGGACGACTTTGGTAAAACCTTTGCCGGCTTCTTCTCCGATGAACCCTTGTTCGGCAATACCCTTGGGTTTAACATGGATGAGTCCATCGGCAGGAAGATCATGCCCCTTCCCTGGAACAAGGATGTACCGGTCATGTTGGAGGAAGCCCTGGGAAAGGACTGGATGAGACTGCTTCCTGCTCTGTGGGCGGATGTAGGTGATGCGGCTCTGACAGCAAGGGTACGTTATGCCTATATGGATGTAGTGACCCGGCTGGTGGAGAAGAATTTCAGCAACCAGATCGGCAAATGGTGCAAGGAGCGCGGTGTAGAGTACATCGGCCATATTATTGAGGACAACAACCAGGCCAGCCGCCTTGGCTGCAGCATCGGTCACTATTTCCGGGGTTTGGACGGCCAGCATATGGGTGGGATCGATGATATCGGCGGGCAGGTCATGCCCGGCGGTGAAAACCACTACAGGCAAAGGACTTTTGGCGTGGATGGAGATGGAGAGTTCTACCACTTTGCCTTGGGCAAGCTGGGTTCATCCCATGGCCACATCGATCCCAAAAAGAAAGGCCGCTCCATGTGTGAAATCTATGGTGCATACGGCTGGAGTGAGACCATTTCCATGATGAAATGGCTGACTGACCATTTTGTGGTCCGGGGGATCAACCACTATGTGCCCCATGCCTTTTCGCCGAAGGCTTTTCCCGACAGGGATTGCCCCCCTCATTTCTATGCCCATGGATTGAATCCCCAATACCGTCACTTTGGTCATCTGATGCGCTACCTGAACCGGCTGTGTCATTTGTTCAATGGAGGCATTCATATCGCTCCAGTAGCCCTTTTGTACCATGCTGAGGCGGAATGGACCGGTCAATACATGTTCCTGCAAAAGCCCGCCCGCTACCTGATGGAAGGCCAGATTGACTTTGATATCCTCCCGTCCGACGTATTTGCGGATATGGATAAATTCAATACATCCTTTGACGGAAATCTTCTAGTGAACGGGGAGACCTACCGTACCCTGGTGGTTCCCTACAGTGAGTTTGTAACCACGGCTGTGGCTCAATTTGCTGCCAAGGCTTCCAAAGCAGGCTTCGAGGTGATATTTATCGATGGATTGCCGGAGGGGATCTGCGACGAAGCCGATCAGGAAAAGGCGGCTGCCCTTATAGAAGGCTTGGCGAGCTGCTCCGTTGTACCCTTAAAGGAGATCCCTTCCTACCTAAGGAGCAAGGGCATTTATGATATCAGGACATCCCTCCCCTTTAAAGGACTGCGATACTATCGTTATAAGCAGGATAATGAACTCTTTATGTTCTTCAATGAGGACGTGGGAGAAGCATTCTGTGGCAGTATCGATGTGCCTGTTGCCGGGAATGCGGTGATCTACGACGCCATGGAGAATGTACTACGCCCGGTATCAGCGGAGCCCATAGAGGGAGGGACCCGTTTATATCTGACTTTGGAGCCCTACCAATCCGTCGTGGTGGTATTCGGTGAGCTGCATGGGGACCTGAAGCCTGCTCCAACAGCGGAAGGCAGGAGGATGGTATTGGACGGAAGCTGGAATTTCTCTATCGCAAAATCTAAAGAATACCCGAACTTCCATGACCATCGTGTATTGAACAAGCTGGAGAATGTAGGAGGCTTCCTGCCTGACTTTTCAGGTTTTATGCGCTATGAAAAGGAGTTTACCTTGGACAGCTGCCAGAATGTTTGTCTGGAGATCGAGAATGCATATGACGGCGTTGAAGTATGGGTCAATGAGAAATATGCCGGTATGGTCATTTGTCCCCCTTATCGCTTTGATATCAGCGGACTGGTACGCGAAGGGAAAAATACCCTGCGTATTGAGGTGGCCAATACCCTGGACCGCGAGGTGCGCACCATCCATGATGACAGCCTATTCGCAGCCTTCATAGGTGGTACCAGTGCCCTCGCGCCCTCCGGTATTGTCGGAGAGGTATCCCTATATATCAAGTAAAAGAATAAATAGGCTACATATTCAAATGTGGCAGGAGTGGATGGATAAGTTGGGAAGCAACATAAATGGGGCTTCCCAACTTTTCCTTATCATGTTCTGTTTACCGGCTTAATTTTTCCTGTAGCGATTCATGGGTATAATTCGTGTCAAATGAGGAATCGTCTGGCATTTAGTATCCATGATGCTCTTCAGCATCCTGTTTTGTTTTATGAACCGTTCCATGGGGATGGGCAGGTGGTGCATAAATCGAGTACAACTTAAGGGGTATACAGCCTGTGTTGATGACATTGTGCCATTTGCCTGCTGGGATAATGATCGCGCAATTCTCATACACATGCTGTTGATAATCCAACCTGTCTTTGCTATCGCCCATCATAACAAGCCCCTGGCCTTGTTCGACACGCAAGAATTGGTCGAAGTCAGGATGAATTTCCAAGCCGATGTCTTGCCCGACATTGATGCTCATTAAGGTAAGCTGCAAATGCTTACCCGTCCATAGAGCGGTACGAAAAGTATTGTTTTGCAAAGTGGCTTCCCTGATATCCACGACAAAGGGGTCCGGACCATAATCCTTCAATTGGATTGCTTTTCTCCAATAATCCGGGTGATACATCGGTGGGTTTGCCCAATAAGGATAGCCGTATGGGTTATACACCGGTGTCCTCATGTAGTAAGGATACGGATATAATCCATTATTATACATAGCCCTCAATCCTTTCCAAGACTTGTTAATAGTATAATACGTTCTATTTTCTAAAAAGGTGATTCATTATACAGGAGCTATGTCTTGGGATCACACATCCTTCATGGGAACAACCGCAGAAACCCTTTTTATACTACTTTTCTCTGTTTTATGCTAGAATAATGGTGGCAGTAGGTTCGTCATAAATTATCCTATCCCAAATGATACTGTGTATAGGTTGTTGAGATAAAGCTGTCCTGAAAAGAAAGATGCTTAGGAGGGATCAAATGGGTACTTACGGAAAACCTGTCTTCGGTGTAGTGAAAGAAGCAAATCCGATAGTCACTACCACCCATGGCAAGGTATTAGGTGAAATTCGTGACGGGGTTGCTATTTTCCGCGGCATTCCCTATGGAGGAGATTGTGACGGAGATCGCCGATTTCTGCCCCCCGTCCCGGCTGAGAATTGGGAAGGTGTCCGGGATTGTACAAAAAACGGGTTTTACGCCGTACAGTTGGGAACCAGCATCTCCGGTTCCGAGGGACTTGGCCCCTACTTCAGCGGTGGCAAGCCGGAGCTTTTTGGTGTTGCGGAGGAGAAGCAGGGTGAAAATTGTCTTGTGCTGAATGTGGTTACCCCAGGTATAGACGACAAGAGGCATCCTGTGCTGGTCTACATCCACGGCGGTGGTTTTGCTACCGGTTCCGGTACCTTGGTGCTGGGTGCCGATCCCTTAGCCCGTGAAGAGGGTATTGTAATCGTCGGCATCAATCACCGTCTCAATGCATTCGGCTACCTGTACCTGGGTGCCTTTGACAGGAAGTATGCGGAGTCGGGGATGGCGGGAATGCTTGACCTGGTGCTTGCCCTTGAATGGGTGCGTGACAATATCACAGCCTTTGGAGGCGACCCGGAAAGGATCACCATCATGGGCGAGTCCGGTGGCGGGATGAAGGTAAGTACCCTCCTAGCCATGAAAAGGGCAAAGGGCCTTTTTCATAGAGCCATTGTTGAGAGCGGCTCCCATGTTGTAGGCAGAACGAGTATGGAGGAGGCTACGGAAATCGCCAAGGAGTTCCTGGACAAGTTGGGGATTGGTCTCCATGAGCTGGATAAGCTGGTCCGCATTCCTGCCCAGGACATCCTGGAGGCTACCAAGGGTGGCAGCCCTATGGGTATGGCGATGAAATTCAGCCCGGTGGCGGATGGGATCAATCTGGACTACAACCCACTGAACGAATTCACAGTGCCTGAGGTTTCCTCTGACATTCCTCTGATGGTAGGTTCGTCCGAGGATGAAATGGCTGTCTTCACGCCTCCTTCAGTCTTTGAAATGGGATGGGATGATCTGCGAGATGCCCTCCTAAACTATTCCGGAGATTTTCTGGGTCTTGCTGCAGGTTCCATATTTACGGAAGAAAATGTGGATAGGGTTATTCAGGTATTCAAGGATACTGACAGGAAGAACAATTCAGCGGATCATCTCTACCTCAAGATCATCTCCCTGTCCAGCTTCCTGGGAGGCGGTGCCTTCTATCAGGCCCAGGCCAAGGCAAAGCAGGGCACTGCTCCGGTATATCACTACCTAGTATCCTACGATGCGCCCCACCCAATGGTGGAAGGAAGGAGATTCGCGTGGCATACCGCCGATTTACCCCTCCAGATGCGCATTGTGCTTTGTCCGGAATCTGAGAAGATTTCCCGGATCATGGCTCATGCATGGGCCGCATTTATACGCACGGGAGATCCTTCCACAGAAGACTTTGCTTGGCCGGAATTTACCTTGGAGAACAGGAAGGTCATGGTATTCGATGATGTGTGCAGAGTGGAGACCGATCCACTCAGGGAAATCCGGGAGGTCCTAGAAAGCCTCCGATGAGGAGAGAAGAGACTATCTTATTTTAGATGTTTCTGGCTTGTTCCGGAGGATTTTCCCTCAGGTTTGCAGTTATCTATCATCGTATGGAGGTGTCAAAATTGAAGAAAAGTTTTGAGCAGCATATGGAGGAAATCCGCAGAATGCATCAGGAGATGAGGAAGATCTTCGATTCCCGTCCCATTACCGGGGAGCGTATCTTGATCCCCAGGGATGGTCTGGAGGGGGTAGACGTAATTATCTACAGGCCGAAGCAGCCTGAAAGGGATAGGATGCCGGTATTGTTCAATATGCATGGTGGGGCTTTTGTGGGCGGGGATGCGGTCCTCATGGATTCCTTCTGCCGAAAGGTGGCCGACTGCCTATCCATGCTTGTAGTGAATATTAACTATAAAAAAGCACCGGAGTACCCATTTCCCTATGCAGTGGCGGAAGTCGCCGATACAATTGAGTATTTTACTGTCCATGCAGATGATTACAAGATCAACCCGGAACGAATGGCAGTAGGTGGATTCTCTGCAGGAGCATCCCTGGCGGCCGGTGCGGCACTGAAAACAAAGGAGGATGGAAGGGTATCCCTGGCCTGTCAGCTCTTGGTGTATCCTGTGACGAATCTCTATTCGACATTGAATACGGAGAAATCAGATGATGAATCCCTGGCTTATAAGTACATGGTAAAAGCATATTGTCAGAATGACGATGCAGATCATATATGGGCTTCCCCCCTTCTAGGCAGTCAGGGGGAGTTATCTGGAGTATGCCCGGCTATTTTCATTACCTGTGGCTTGGACAGCCTTAGAGAGCAAGGTGAGGCTTATGCAAAGAGGCTGATTGACTGCGGTGTGCCCGTCAGCGTCATGAGGTATCAAAATGCATTACACGGATTTGTAGAGGTAAACCGTCCGGATTATTTCGCGGAGGATAATCGTAAAACTCCCGAACAGGCGGATCTGACAGAGAAAGCAGAGCACTATATCCTGCAGGCTCTGAACATGTATTTATCCTGATACGAAGCTTAAAAGGAGAATGTGATGCAAACGATTAAAATTAATTCAAAGGATAATGTAGCTGTAGCCCTGCATCCCATGGCCAAAGGGAATGGAATTGATGCAGATGATATTGGGATTGCCGTTTTGGAGGATATCCCCCAGGGGCATAAGATAGCACTCAAGGCTATCGCCAAGGGCGAAAACATCATTAAGTATGGCTTTGCTATCGGCTATGCCACTGCCGATATCCCTCCCGGTGCCTGGGTGCACACCCATAATATGGATACAAACCTGAATGGTGAGGTAGAATATACATACAACCCCAATATACCGAAGCTTACTGCCGTGGAACCAGAGCTCTTTATGGGGTATAAGCGGCTGGATGGTCGGGCGGCCATCCGTAATGAGATTTGGATCATTCCTACCGTTGGCTGTGTCAACGACATTGCAAAAAAGATGGTGGCTGATAACCAGGATTTGGTATCCGACACCGTTGACGGGTTGTACGCTTTCACCCACCCCTTTGGCTGTAGTCAGACCGGTCGTGATCATGCTCAGACCCGCAAACTGCTGGCGGCTCTGGCGCGTCATCCTAACGCGGCTTCCGTTCTGGTATTAAGCCTGGGCTGCGAGAATCTGACACAGGAGCAGTTCAAAGATGAGTTAGGAGCGTATGATCCCGATCGTATAAAGTTTCTGATCTGTCAAGAGGTGAAGGATGAGTTTTCAGCAGGTAGGGCGCTGCTGGAGGAATGTGCCCATTATGCCCGCCGCTTCAGCCGCGAACCCATTGCCGTCAGTGAGCTGATCGTGGGTTTGAAGTGTGGCGGCAGCGATGGATTATCCGGTATTACGGCCAACCCTGTTGTAGGGCTCTTCAGCGATATGATGGTGGCACGGGGAGGAAGCACCGTGCTGACTGAGGTGCCGGAAATGTTCGGTGCAGAAGGCTTTTTAATGGATCGATGCATCAATGAAGAAGTCTTTATGAAGGCAGTCGATATGATGAACGGATTTAAGCGATACTTCATCAGCCATAACGAGGTGGTGTATGAAAACCCCAGTCCCGGGAATCGACAAGGCGGAATTACAACCCTGGAGGATAAGAGCTGTGGCTGTGTGCAAAAGGGTGGCACCGCCCCCATTGTGGATGTGATTGGGTATGGAGATACTGTAGTGACCAAAGGTTTGAATTTGTTGTATGGACCTGGCAACGACCTTGTATCATCCACGGCTTTGGCTGCAGCCGGCGCCCATCTGATTCTGTTTACTACCGGGCGGGGTACTCCTTTTGGTGCGCCTGTTCCTACTTTGAAAATCGCTACCAATACTCAATTGGCTGAGAGGAAAAGGAATTGGATTGATTTCAATGCGGGAACAGTAGTGGATGGGGAGCCAATTCCGGATGTTGCTCAGCGCTTGCTGGACCTGGTGATTGAAGTGGCCGGCGGGAAAAGGACCAGAAATGAAGAGAAGGACTTTCGGGAGATTTCGATTTTTAAGGAAGGAGTTGTGCTGTGAGTCAGGGGACCGTTTCTGACCCGCCAACTTAGGATGGGAGTGTGAATGATATCAGAACGTTTGTTGGAATTGATTTTGACAGGGAGTTAAAAGAAGGGATATACGAGCTTCAGCAGAGACTGAAGCAATATGCAGTGAAAGGGAGATGGAAGCATATCGATAATTTTCACCTTACCCTGAAGTTTCTGGGTGAAATCCATCCATTCCAAAAGGTACAGATCGATGACGCCATTCGAAATGTCTGTATCGGCAGGAAGCCATTTCAACTGGAAGTTTCGAAGATCGGGATGTTCAATGGGAGAAACTCCATCCGGGTGTTGTGGTTGGGATTAGGCGGTGATATTCAGGAGCTTCATACATTGCAAAAGGAGATAGACAGAGCATTAGCTTCTATTGGCTTTCCTCCGGAGCAAAGACGGTTTAGACCCCATATTACCATTGGACAGGATATTGTTTTCGAGCGGGACTTTGACCGGATTCAGGATGAAATAGGAAAGCCGGATTTCAACTTGGTCAAGGTAGACAGGCTTTTCTTATTTAAGAGTGAGCAGATCCGTAATAAACGGGTTTATACCAAGGTATCAGAGTATGAGTTTTATGACATGGATGTAGTTCGCTAGCATGATTATCAAAAAAGCTATGCAGTTATCTTAATTATATGGAAAAGATGCATGGAATGACGATGTGAAATGGCTTGACAAATGGTATCATACCTTGGATTATGAGATGAAAAAAATCTTCGGTCAAAAAGTCATCAAGCTTTCCTTGGATGGCGGTTTTACATGCCCCAACAGGGATGGGAGAATAAGCAGCAGAGGATGTATTTTTTGTAGTGAGAAGGGCGCAGGCGATTTTGCCGGAAGCAGGGATCAAAATATCTTGGAGCAGATGGCTCAACAAAAGCAGCTGCTGTCCAAAAAATGGTCTAAGGCCAAGTACATTGCCTATTTTCAAAGCTTTACCAATACCTATGCCCCTGTTGAGAAGCTTAGGATGCAATACGAAACTGCTTTGTCCGCTGAGAATGTCGTGGGATTGGCCATAGCCACAAGACCTGATTGCCTGCCGCCCGATGTGTTGACACTGCTTCGTGAAATGGCAGACAGAACCTTTCTTTGGCTCGAGCTTGGTCTCCAAACAATCCATCCCAAGACTGCCACCTTTATCCGAAGGGGCTATGATTTGCAATGCTTTATAGAAGCAATGAACAGGCTTAAGAAGCTCAATATTCGGGTTGTGGTGCACCTCATTGTCGGGCTGCCCGGTGAGAGCAGAGATGATATTTTGGAAACGGTACGATTTGTAGCATCATTGGGAGTATGGGGTGTGAAGCTGCATATGCTGTATATCCAGAGGGATACGGACCTTTATGAATACTACTGCGCCCACCCCTTTCCCTTGCTTGGCTATGATGAATACATCGCCTTGATTGCGGATTCCCTGGAGCTTTTGCCCCCTGAAACAGTGGTGCACCGGGTGACAGGGGATGGGGCCAGGAAGCTGCTGGCGGCACCTCTGTGGAGCCTGAATAAGCCCAGAGTATTAGCAGGTATCGACCGAGAGCTGCGGGAAAGGGGCAGCTATCAAGGGTGCAAATGGAAGACAGGATCAGCTTGAGGAGCAATACAATGCAAATAGTGAGGTTATACAGTCTTTTTGTTACGAGCAATGCCGCAAGATACTTTGGATTTTAGCTTTATCTCGTTGAGTAGGGTAAAGCCCAAAATCATGATCCCCCCGATTACCTGTGCAGGGGTTATGGGTTCATTTAGAATCGCTACTGAAATCACTACTGCTACAAAGGGATCGATATAGCTTAAAATGGCCGCTTCCTGACCGTCCAGATCCTTCAGGGATGAGAAATACAGGACATAGCTTATCCCTGTATGAACAAGCCCGAGGGTCAGGAGGTTTAGCATCCCAATAAAATCTAGCGTTGCTATCCCTATCCCCGTTGTAGCCATTACGTAAGGCATCAGTATAAGGATAGCAGCAAAAAACTGTATAAGGGTTCTATCCGTACCTGTAACCCTTTTTATATACTTATTTAATATCACTACAAGGGCATAGAGAGCTGCTGCACCAAGGCCGAATCCAATACCCATCATGCCCTTGCCTGATTTTCCCATACCATTCACACCAATGATCAAAACAAGTCCTACGGTTGCCATAACAAAGCATAGGATCTGCTTCATGGTAGGCTTCTCTTTAAACAGGAAGGGGGACACTGCCATCACAATGACAGGTGCAAAATAATAGCTTAAAGTGGCAATTGAAACGGTTGTATACCGGTATGCCTGGAAGAGTAAAATCCAGTTGAAGCCCATGGCGGCACCTGAAAGGAAAAGGATGGGGATATCATCCTTTATATCTGAGAAGGGTATTTTCTTCCCCGATACATACTTCCACAGGATGATAGCCAAAGAGGCTATAATAGCTCGAAAAAGTGAAATCTCTCCCGAGGAGAGGGGAATATTTTTAACGAAAATTGGGATGGTTCCGAATACAACCATGGCCAAGATGATTTTTAGCTTTGCTTGCATGATCCATTCTCCTTATTTGTTGTGAATGATTTTGTGAATGAGCTTCATCAAGCTTCTGATTTCTTATTATATGCTGGAAGCTATAATCAGACAAGGTCCCCGTCCCCTTGTCTGGTTTCGCTTTATTGAAATGGAGGGTCAGTAACATGAAAATTGTTGAACTTTTATCCCGTAAGAATTCGGATCTATATGGAACGAAGCCGATAACCCTCGCTTTTCTGGGAGACAGCGTCACCCAAGGCTGTTTCGAGGTGTTTCAAGTCGGGGAGAATGGCTTGGATACCGTGTATGATTATTAGCATGTATACCACAACAAGCTGAAGAAAATGCTCAATACCTTGTTCCCTGTTGCACCTTTGAATATGATCAATGCTGGTATCGGGGGAGGGAGCGCCCCCAATGGTCTTGAGCGGCTGGAAAGGGATGTGTTGAGATTCTCACCGGATCTGGTGGTGGTATGCTTTGGCTTAAATGATGTCCATAATGGAGTCGACAAGGTGGATACTTATACAGATGCCCTGACTGGCATCTTCCGCAAGTTGAAGGCAGAAAAAATTGAGACCATATTCATGACGCCCAATATGATGAATACAATGGTAAGCCCGCATCTTCAGAGTGATTTCTTAAAAAGCATCGCCGAGCGCTTTGCCCAGGTACAAAACGGGGGCGATATGGATGTGTATATAGAGCATGCCCGTAAGGTGTGCAGGGCAGAAGGCATTCCTGTTTGTGACTGTTATAAAAAGTGGAAGCGCATTGCCGAATTAGGCGGCAATGTGACCGAGCTCCTTGCAAACTATCTGAATCATCCCACAAGGGATATGCACCTGCTTTTCGCAAGCTCTCTTTTGGATATGATCCTGTTTGATCATCAATAGAATAAGGCAAGAGAATGGGGGAAAGCTGTATGGGGTCGATGGGACTACCTTCCCAATGGTATAAAATAAGGAGGGAACCGTATGAAACGATTGGTGCCCTGGTTTTTGATGGCTGCTATGCTTTTCAACCTGGCAGCCTGTGGTGAAGGGGGAAGAACTCAACAATCCGATATGATTGCAGCGAAATTGGTGGCAGGGCCGGTTTATCCCGAGAAGATTTCCTTCGATGATACGGATAAGTTAAATGAACGGTGGGAGAAGAATCCAATCCAGAATGAAACCCTGGAAGCGATTAACCGCTTTTCCTACAACACCTCGGCAAAGGTTTTGGGGGAAGTTCAAACAAACGCCTGCTACTCACCCCTTAGTCTCTATTATGCCCTGGCGCTGGCAGCCAGTGGTGCCGACGGTACCACCAGAGATGAACTGACTGCATTGTTGGGCATTGGGGATGTGGCTGATTTGTCCCAACAATGTGGGAACCTGTACTGCCAGCTCTATACAGTCTATTCGGAAAATGAAATTGCCAAGCTGAAGATCGCCAATTCCCTCTGGTTGGATCATGAAGTGAATGGGCGAAAGGTGGCCTTCAAGGATCGCTTCCTGGAAAATGCTACAGCGAATTTTTATGCCTCCCTGTTTACCGTCAATTTTGCCAATGAGGAAGCTGGTGAGGCAATGGGCAGGTGGATTTCCGAGAACACGGAGGGTACAATCACTCCGGAATTTGAGGTGAACCCCGATCAAATCATGAACATCATTAACACAGTGTATTTTTGTGATGAATGGATAGACAGGTTCTATGTCGAGAATACGAAAGCAGATACATTCTACTTGGAGAATGGCGATGGTGTTACTTGTGACTTTATGAATATAACTGACAACTCAAGTTTTTACAAAGGAGATGGATATATCCGATCTGACCGTCAACTTAAAGGAAATGGGATGATGGTGTTTATATTACCCGATGAGGGAACCAGTGTGAATGATCTGCTGGCTACACCGGAAAAAATTCAGGAAATCTTTACACATGGTGATAAGAAATATGGTAAGGTAGTGTGGAGCGTCCCGAAATTTGAGTATAGTTCAAGCTTCAGCTTAATCGATGCCCTTAAGGAATTAGGGGTGAAGGCCGCTTTTTCGAAGGAGGACGCAGATTTTTCCGGTATGACCGACCAACTACCGTATATCTCCGGTGTTACACAGGAAACTCACATTTCGATTGATGAGAAGGGTGTGGAGGCATCGGCTTATACAGAAATTGAATACGTAGGTGCAGGAAGGCCGGAAGATAATGCCGAGATGATTTTGAACCGGCCGTTTATATATGGAATCAAAGTAGCCGGAACGCTGCTAGTCGTAGGTGTATGCAAAAATCCTGCTTCTTGAAATGGGGTCATCGTATTTTGAAAAGATTTTAACCGTACTTTATATCATCTGGATAATGGCATAGACTCAAATGTAATCGTCACATATTCAGGTTCAAGGATGAAGGACATCGATTTGTGAGGGAGCTGCGCAGCAAAAAGGATTATGGAGGTTATCATGATGAATCATAAAAAACCAACATGGGCTCCAAAGGTAAATCCGAATAAAATTAGAAGGTTGTACCAGCAAGATGCAAAAGGCATCTTAGATGATGAATTGCTTGATGATGTGGGGTACAGTTTATATGGATCATGTATAATTAAGTTCGCAAAATAAAAAGAAGGAAAAACCATCGGCCACTCCGAATTTGGTAAGTGAGAGCAAACCAAGGAGGAGTGAAAAACCGATGGCTTACTCTAATAATAAACTAAATTTAGAAAAAATGCTATTGAAATTTTTAGCGGATGAAGATCCGATGCTTTCTATGCTCAAATGGCTTTGTGAGCAGCTTATGGAAGTTGAAGTTACTGCTAAAATCAATGCCTCCAAGTCAGAACGCAACTCTCAACGTACAGGATACCGCTCCGGCTATCGAGTTCGACGTTTTGATACACGTTTGGGAACCATGTACCTTTTTGTCCCTAAAATCCGCAAAGGTGGTTATGTCCCTTTCTTCGTCACTGAAAAAAAGCGATCTGAAGTGGCATTGATGAATGTTATCCATGAAGCTTACATCAACGGTGTATCGACCCGTAAGATTGAAAAACTGGCAAAAAGTCTTGGTATTGATTCCATTTCCCGCGGCCAGGTCTCTCAGATCACCAAAGAGCTAAATGACCAGGTGGCTGCTTTTAGACAACGACCTCTGCAAGAAACTTACCCGGTATTATGGGTGGATTCTTTATACGAGAAAATCCGTGTAGGTCACCAGGTTAAAAACCTGGCAATAGCTGTAGTAGTAGGTATCGATGAAAACGGTAAACGAGATATCTTGGCAATAGAGCCTATGTACGAAGAGTCTGAAGCAACTTACCAAAGCTTGTTTGAGAATCTTAAAGAACGTGGACTCAAGAATACCTGGCTGGTAGTCTCTGATGCACACAAAGGGCTTGTTAAAGCCATCCAGAAATCTTTTATCGGTTGTAGCTGGCAACGCTGTAAAGTGCATTTTATGCGTAACATCCTGGCTCATGTGCCGGCGAAGTGTAAATCAGAATTTGCCAAGAAACTGAAGCAAATCTGGTTACAACCTGATATAGAAAGTGCCAAGGCCTATGCAAACTCGTTCATGGACACATACGAGAATCAATACCCTGGAGCCATAGAGGTATTAGAAGAAGGCCTTGAGGACTCGCTGCAGTTTTATGCCTTTAACCGAATAGACTACCGGAAGATTTCATCCATCAATATCCTGGAGCGGCTTAACCGGGAGATCCGGAGACGAACAGCAGTCGTGGGGGTGTTTCCCAACATGGATTCCTACATTCGACTAATAACTACATATCTTATTGAGTATGCAGAAGAATGGTCCACAGGACGATCGTATATTAAGCCGGAAATCATTCAACTGACAAAAGAGGATCTATGGAAAGTAGCATAATTTGGGGCTCTGCCCCAAACCCCGTCCTCGCCGGAGGGCAGCCGGTCTGTCATAGCAGAACGGGAAACAAAAGGATGAATAGCAAATTGGAAATCAAGGGTCAAGATGAACTCGCTTACGCTCGCCCTTGATTTCCCCAAATACATTCAAATTTTTATATGCCATGCTTGCCATTCGGAGTTATTAAATAGATTTTGCGAACTTATATTGACACTAACTTTATATGCCATGCTTGCCATTCGGAGTTATTAAATAGATTTTGCGAACTTATATTGACACTAACGTTTATTTTATATGCCAGATGTGATAGTATGCTGATGGTTTCATACGCCAATCTTGGCCATCCATTATGCATCCTATGCCGTACAGAAATGCCTCACTCCTATGAGAAAGATTTTGTGACGGTTTGTCCTAAATGTGGGTGGACGATTACGATCGGGGAATATAAAAGTTCCTACAAAGGACAGACATTGAATGGGGTCGGTGCACTACCGGCACTAAAAAACTATGTAGAAAAGTTTCCTCGAGCAAAAATCGCTGCAGAAAAAATGCGATTAATTGATGCATTATTACACTCCTTTCATGGAGAACTTAGTGAGGAACCCTCTCGACCTACAGCAGTGAATGTGATTGATGCGAATATAGGCCAGGTGGCAAACCTGATTTATACATTGGCATATGGTGAGAATAGTACGGCATCACGTGAAGCATTAGAGGTGTGGTTGGAGAAATTCAATCGTTCTATCTCCAGGAACATTGACCCGAAAACTGGCACATTAAAGCCCAATGTAAGCTACCTATATGAGGGTATCGGCAAGAAAGCAAAGAAAAAGCAAACAAAGAATAAGCAAACAAAGAGGTAATATAGCATCTGAATACGCTCAAAGGAAGAAATAGTAACAAATAATAAAATTGAACATGCAAACGACTGATGTTAGAAAATATGCATTTAATAATGAGGAGAAGAACTATGCAATATGATATAGCAATTTTTGATTTGGATGGAACGTTGTTGGATACATCACCAGGGATTTTTAATTGTATAAGACACACGGAAGCCGAAATGGGCTTGCCACCGCTTGATCAAAAAAAATACGAGTTATTTCTTGGACCGCCGCTCTTTGAAAGCTATAAAAGAATATACGGATTAGGTGAGAAAGAAGCCATGGCGGCTGTAAGATGCTACAGAGAGTACGGATCCTCAAAAGGCATATATGAAGCGGCCGTGTTTGAAGGAATTGAGGATTGTCTCCAAGCAATTAAGGCAAAGGGGATGAAATTGGCCGTTGCTACGTTAAAATCCCAAGTACTCGCAGAAAAATCACTGCAATATTTCTCCCTGCATCACTATTTTGATGCAATTGTGGGGATGAATCGAGCAGAGTCTTTAACGAAAGCCGACACTATTCGGATCGCCCTTGAGAAAGTAGAACGGAAAAAATCTGAGAAAGTGGTCATGATTGGGGACAGCGAATATGATGCAACAGGAGCGGCAGAAGCAGGGGTTGATTTCATCTGGGTTACCTATGGATTTGGATTCAAGCCTGGGGATAAACAGAAGCTGCCCTATAGATATATGGTAAGCACGCCAATGGACTTGTTGGACATTTTGTGAGTCAATGTGAACTGGCTTTTTGGATTAAACCGGTGTTGTTGGCAAACTCCATTGAACTATTATTGAATAGAATAGTCCGGAATGGTAGGAGAAAGTGCATAATCATATCTTTTTGAGGATTGACACCCGCTCAAAGCGCCATGAAAAGGTATCTCAATTTAAAGGGGCGAAAAAAATGGGGAATTTCCGATATTTATTAAATCGTGCATGGAAATTGAGCAAACGCCTTTATGTCATAATAGCTGTCAAGAGCATCTTTTCCGCATCTGTGCCCCTTATTGGCTTTGTAGGCCTTGGTATGGTGATTGATGCCCTTGTGACAGGACAAGCCTATGAGAAGATCCTTGCTTTACTAGGTTTATTTACAGGGTTAACGCTTATCATGCAACTTTTTGAAGCATTCCTTAACTGGCGACACGATATAGAAGCCCGCATCGTTTCCAATGGGATTGCCTTTGATTTTATCATGGACAATCTATATATTGACTATCATTATGTACAGGATAACAGCCTGGAAACTCGACGGCAACGGTCAATGGGGCTCGATCCCGGCTGGTTCGTGATGCTGCTGGGTAATCTCCTACAGTACATTGTGCAATTCGCAGGTATTTTGACTATTATTGTTTCCTTTGGACCACCTTTTCTCATGGTGTTGGCGTTCAGTTCGACCCTGCTGATTCTCCTTACCTTTATGAGGCAAAAGAACGAGTTTCAGCTGCGGGATAGCCAGGTAACGGATAATCGTAAGCTGGAATACCTCTTTCAAGTCATGTCTGACTATTCATATGCCAAGGAGGTTCGACTCAACCAAGCCGGTCAGTACATTGAAAACAAATATACCGGCATCCTTACCCATCAAATCCAGAAAGTGAAACATTTTTTCAAAAAAGCTTTGCTATACAACATTTCAGGCAGTCTTCTTAGCCTATCCCAAACGGTGGCAATGTACCTCTATTTCACCTATCTGGTCTGCACCGGAGCCACATCCATTGCAAAATATACTGTTCTGTTAGGTGCAGCAACAATGACCAATTCTGTATGTCTGGCCTTCTTCAACAATATCGCAGAAATCAAGCAAAAATGCAGCTATGCTAAGCTACACAGGGAATACCAGGACATGGTGAAGAAAAATACCGTCATTACCGTAAGCAATGCCAGGAAAGAGCGGGATATTGACTTTTCACAGGCTCAATTTACCTTTGACCATGTATCCTTTCGATATCCCAATTCCGAGGGCCTTGTGTTGAAGAACATCCATCTTACTATCCACAGGGGAGAGCGTATTGGCATTGTAGGGCTTAACGGTTCAGGTAAAACCACCTTTGTCAAGCTTTTGACCCGTATCTATGATCCTACGGAAGGTGCCATTCTGGTAAACGGAGTCGATATCCGGGAGATCCCCTATCAGCAGTATAGTCAGCAAATTGCCGTTGTGTTGCAGGACTTTTTTCTGTTTGCTTACAGCGTGAAGGAGAATATCACCTATGATCAGCCTTATGATAGGGAGAGACTTGTGGCAAGCATTGAGAAAAGCGGACTTGCAAGTAAAATAGAGGCCTTGGAAAATGGGGTGGATACCTCCGTGTATAAAGAACTGGATGATACAGGCATCGAGTTTTCTGGAGGAGAGGGGCAAAAGCTGGCACTGGCACGAGCCATCTATAAAGATGCTCAACTGTTGATCATGGATGAACCCACTAGCGGTCTCGATCCCATTGCCGAGTACGACTTATTCTCCCGACTGGATAGGATTGCGGAGGATAGGACGGCCATCTTCATCTCCCACCGGCTCTCCAGTACCAAATTCTGTGACCGTATCCTTGTGTTCGATGATGGATCCATCGTGGAGATGGGAAGCCATGAAGAACTGTTGGCCAGCGATGGTCATTACGCTCAGCTCTTTCGCTCTCAAGCCAAATACTACAAAGAGAAGGGGGTAGGCTAAGAGTGAAAAAGGGGTTTCACAAATGGAAGCACACCTTTGGAATGACCAGGTATATCAGCCGGATGGAGCCCATGTATCCGTATCTCGCCTTGCCCCAAGCCATCCTTAAAGCTGTAATCCCCGTGATTCTGGTATACTTCTCCAAAGCTGTTCTGGATAGGTTGACGAACGGTGCGGCATATCAAGAGATTGTCCGTCTCATATTGGCCTATGGCTGTGTTTTGTTGGCTATTCACCTGCTGGTTGACCTTTTCAAAAATAGAACGGATCTGATACTGGAAATGTTCCCTAAGCGGTTTCAGGGGGAAATGGGCAAGACCATCATGGGACTTCCATTCATGTATACAGAAAGGGCCACCGCTCGCACACTGATTCACCTTTCCGCTAACGCATCCCAGATTATCCAGGTACAAACACTGGTGCAGAATATCCTGACCGAGGCGATCACTGCCTTTTCTTTGGCGATCATCATCGTACAATTTGATATATTTTTCCTTGTATTGGTGGCGATGATCCTGTGTATAAGAATCTGGTTCACTACACGCAACCATCGCTATTTTAGAAGTAGAAGAAAGAGGCTTGCGGAAAATGACAGAATCGATTCTTATTTGCATAAGGCACGTAACAGCGAAGGAGGCGCCAAGGAGCTGCGGGTGAATAGCTTGCAGGAATGGTTCACGGAAAAGGTGAAGCGCTCCCGGACAGAGATGCTGGATATCCAATTTGGATTTTTCAACCGGATGGCGCGCTATAATATGGTCATGGCAATGATCATGGCGCTCCAAACCCTGTGCATTTTGTGGATTCTTGTGAAGCGTTACACCGATGGATTTATCTCCATCGGCGATTTTTCCCTGTACTATCAATCCGTAATCGCCCTGACGGCAAGTTTATCCTCCATAGCGGAGCACATCGGTAAATATAGCGAGATGCAGGTCTACATGGCAGATTACCAAGAACTACTGACCCTTCATAGTGAGGATGCATCCTCTGAAGAAGTATCTTTAACTGAGAGTCATTTTATAGCTCCGGATAGATTCGAAATTGAATTTCGGCAGGTATCCTTTCGTTATCCTGGCACAGAGCAGGATGTGCTGCGGAACATCAATCTTACCATCCATCATGGGGAAAAGTTGGTTCTTGTTGGTTTTAACGGCGCGGGTAAAACGACATTTGTGAAGCTCCTTTGCAAATTATATCGTCCAAGCAGCGGTGTCATTACCTTGAACGGTATCGACATATGGAATATTCCCAATGGGATGTACTACAAAATGGTGGCTGCCGTGTTTCAGGACTTTGGGGATTTTGCCTTTACCCTCAAAGAAAACATTACCCTTGCCGAGGGTATCAATGAAGTAAGAATGGAAAGAAGCATATCGGATGCCGGTCTTTCGAGTTTTGTAGAAAGATTGCCCCAGGGATATGAAACCTATTTGTCCCGGCGTTTTGATGAAAAGGGCTTTGAATTCTCAGGAGGGGAGCGGCAGAAGGTTGCCATCGCTCGTGCCCTTTACAAAGATGCAGCGATCCTGATACTGGATGAGCCTACCGCCAGTCTTGACCCAAAGGCGGAAGAGGAAATCTACACAAGCTTTTTTCGCATTGCAGAACATAAGACTACAATCTTTGTGTCCCATCGCCTGGCTGCTTCCACCATTGCGGACCATATCGCAGTGTTTCAAAAGGGAGAAATTATAGAATACGGCAGCCATACCGATTTAATAGAAGGGAAGGGTGTGTATGCGGAAATGTATGATAAGCAAAGCCAGTTGTATCGAACGAGTGTATAAATGGACTGATTGGGTTGATTAGGGAAATTACATAGTATTGATGATCTTATAAAAGTGCACGGCGAGTACGCACGGCTATATCACTTGCAGTTTGTATGACCCACTCTTTTAGGATGGGAGGGATGCCGCCCTTTTCTTCCATCGACCCATGTAGAAATATATGGCTAGTAGGCTGGAGGACATGATCCAGGCGATGGGCCAGGTGAACCGAATGCCGGAGCATGAGAAGAAAGACAACAGGATATATAAACGGTCTAGGCGATGGTCCTGCTTCAATTACAGGTGAATGAATGTTAAAATAAAAGGGTAGGGCAATTGCCATATAAAAGAACCCATTCATAGAATTACCAACGAATGGGCGTTGGAATGCTATGGATGGTTAGGCCTGTCCTGCCACAAATAGGGATATTTTGGACGGGAAGACTGCAGCAGTACAAAAGAGCAAGGGAGGAAGAACCATGTTATATCCGATTATGACGGAAACGCGCCACCTGCTTGATCTAAACGGAATTTGGAGCTTTCAGCTGGACAAGGGAAGGGGATTTCAAGAGGGATGGTATGAAAAGGGTTTGCCGGAGGGTATTGAAATGGCGGTACCCTCATCCTTTAATGACCTGGTGGAAGGAGCTGAGTTCAGGGATTATGTGGGTTATGTATGGTATGAAAGAGAGTTTTCTTTACATAAGGACCTGCTGAGCCAGCGGATTGTCCTGAGATTTGGTTCAGTGACCCACCATGCAAAGGTATATATAAACGGCCGTTTCGTGGTGGAGCACAAGGGAGGCTTTACTCCTTTTGAGGCGGAGATCAGCGATTTGGTGACAAAAGGTAAAAACAGGATAACGGTAGCCGTGGGCAACATACTGGATACCTCCACCCTCCCTGTGGGTAAGTATTTGGAAGAGGACACCCCAGAGGGGAAAATTGCGAAATGTATTCCGAATTTCGATTTCTTCAACTATGCCGGTATTCATAGACCTGTGAAAATCTATACCACCCCGCAAAGCTATATCAAAGACATTACCATTGTGACAGATATTGTAGATTCCGATGGAATTATCCGGTACGAAATTGCAGCTTGCGGAGGAGGGCGTATCAGGGCTATTGTTTTGGATGAGGAAGGAAAGGAAATCGCCGCATCGGAAGGGGCCAGGGGTGAAATGAGCATTCGGAATGCCAGGCTCTGGGAGCCCCTCAATGCCTATTTGTATACACTGAGGGTGGAAATGCGGGAGGATCGAGACCTTGTAGATGTGTATGAAGAGCCCTTTGGAATCCGAACCGTAGAGGTTAGGGAAGGTAAATTCCTCATTAACGGAAAGCCTTTCTATTTCAAGGGTTTTGGAAAGCATGAAGACTCCCTTATCCATGGAAGGGGTTTTGATGAGGCTGTAAATGTAAAGGATTTTAGCTTGATGAAGTGGATTGGAGCGAATTCCTTCCGGACCTCCCATTACCCTTATTCTGAGGAAATGATGAGGATGGCCGACCGGGAGGGCTTTGTCGTCATCAATGAAGTACCGGCCGTTGGACTTCATTTGAACTTTGGTATGGGTTTCCCCAGGGACGGGAAAAGAAATACCTGGAAGGAGATCAAAACCTTCGAACACCACCGGCAGGTTATTCGGGAGACGGTGTCAAGGGATAAGAATCACCCCTGTGTCGTCATGTGGTCAGTGGCCAATGAACCGGCATCGGAGGAAGAGGGAGCCCATGAATATTTCAAGCCCTTGGTAGAGTTGACAAGGGGATTGGATCCCCAGAAGCGTCCTGTAACCATCGTATCCATGATGAATGCCACACCGAATAAATGCAAGGTATCTGATCTTGTCGATGTATTGGCACTAAACAGGTATTACGGTTGGTACGTAGAGGGTGGAAACCTGGAAGGGGCAAAGAAAATGCTGCGGGCAGAGCTGGAGGAATGGACCAGGCGGTGTCCTGATAAGCCCATTATGTTTACGGAATATGGTGCCGATACGATTGCAGGTTTTCATGATACTACCCCTGTTATGTTTACGGAGGAATACCAGGTGGAGTATTATCGTGCCAATCATGAAATCATCGATCAGTTCAAGAACTTCATCGGTGAGCAGGTGTGGAACTTTGCAGATTTCATGACCTCTCAAGGGATTATCCGTGTGCAGGGGAATAAAAAGGGCATCTTTACCAGGGACAGAAAGCCCAAGATGATTGCTCATGAATTGCGCAAGCGCTGGAAGCGTATACCGGATTTCTATTACAAGTCATAAGTTGCCATTGGTATCCTTAGAAATTAAAGAAAGGTCATATATGAGTATGAAAAGAATAAAGGGAGGGGAAGGGAAGATGGAAGAGAATAAAAAAACGGATTTTACAGACTGGAATTGGGATCTTTTGATCAAAGACCGCAATGAAATGTGGGCCCGGATGTGGGAGGAATTCAAGGCGGACGGCCTGGAACCAGTTAATCTTTGGCCGGAGGGAGCTCCGAACTACAGACTCGCATATGGACAAGAGCAGCCCAGGCTCTTAATCCTTCCTGCACATAAGGACAAGCCTCGAGGTATACTCATCGTATGTGCAGGTGGGGCATTCAAATTCAAGTCTCCCAATGAGGCAAAGCCGGTTGCGGAATTCTTTCACGCAGCAGGCTTGAATGCGGCGGTTCTTGACTACCGGGTAGAACCCTATGGACAATTGGATGCATGTGAAGACGCAAAACGTGCCATCCGTTATCTGAGATATAAAGCAGAGGAGCTGGGGATCCTGGCTGACAAGATTGCCATCGGAGGTTTCTCGGCGGGCGGAATGCTGACGGGTATGGCAGCAACGCGCTTTGATTATGGAATTCCTGAATCGGAGGATCCCATCGAAAGAGTTTCATCCCGGCCGGATGCGGCGATTGTATGCTATGGGGCTTTTTCGCCCGCTTCAAGTGTGGGTTCAGGTCTTGGCTATGACATCAAAAAACAGAATGAAATTGCCAGGATGGACAATTCCAAGAATTTACGCTATGACAGTCCTCCGTTTTTCCTCTTCCAAACACACCAGGATGATCCCCGTAGTGTGCTAATCATGGGTAAGGAGCTTGCGGACAGGGGAATTCCCTTTGAGATCCATACTTTTCAGAACGGGCCTCATGGAGGAGGACTCTATGACGGGAAGAGTGAGGATTCACCATATTTCCCCCATACAGCAAAGTGGGCGCATCTTGCAGTGGAGTGGTTGGAGGAGCTGGGATTCTGATTTGGCAGATCAAGGGACGTCTTGTCCCTTTCTTTCGCTGAAAAACACTATTTTTTATTTTTGCCTGTTGAAATTACAAAAGGAGAATTGTCATGGAGATAAAAACTGTCAGAAAGAACAACGTGGAGATTGCCATTGTAAAAAGCCAGGAGACAATCATCAAGGATGTTCAGTCAGCCTTAGATCTAATTGCCACCGTTTCAATATGAAAAGGGTAGCAACTCTATTGTCTTGGACAAAGCAGCGGTTTCAGAGGACTTCTACAACCTGAAAACAGGGCTTGCAGGAGAGATATTGCAAAAGTTTGTAACGTACTATGTAAGGCTGGCTATTGTCGGTGATTTTTCAACCTACCAAAGTAAAAGCCTGAGGAATTTTATCTATGAAAGCAACAAGGGAAAGCATATCTTCTTCCTACCCGATCCAGAACAGGCTGTTGAAAAATTGAGCGGCTTCCCTGAATAAGCATATCATGGCTGCTATCATACAGCCGGTGAATGTATTTGTATTATAGAAGGGGCGATGAATCATATGAAAGTATATAGAGATTGCCGAAATCCTGCGTGTCTGCCAGTTGTCTGGTAGTGTATATATTGCGCTCCTACAAAAGGATAGGGAAGGCTTGACAGGAATCGGGGATGGGGATACGGCTGTATTTCGTTATGTTCAATGGGATAAACCGGCAAAGGGGGTATCTATGGAAGCCACCGGAAGCGGGAAGGTGGAAATCTATCTGGACGGTGAAGAAAAACCATCGGGACATATCATATTGGACAAAGGACTTGTTTTATCTTCTGAATTTCATGGTCCTTCGGGTAAGCATGAGATAAAGCTTAAGTTTGATAAGGTTGATGGCTTGGAGGTTTATACACTATCCTTTTCCTGAAAGGGACCAGGAAATGAAAACAGAACAGGAAAAAGACAAAATAAACGACTTGTTATATCAAATAATGAACTGGATGGCTTCCATCAATCGTTTTACAATAAAGATAGCGTCACAGCCTGGAAAGAAAATCGATAAAGGAGGAAAAGAGCATGTCATTGGTTCGTTTTAACTTTGAAAGTCAGTATCTTGGTAACAATCATGAGATAGGGATTATCTTGCCCGATAAGCCCCGGGATAAAAGCCCCAGGGAGTTTTATGGCAGTGGTGCAAAATATCCTGTCCTCTGGCTGCTCCATGGCACTTTTGGGGATTACTCGGACTGGATACGAAAATCCAACATTGAACTATATGCCTGCGAAAGAGATTTGATCGTGGTCATGCCCTCTGCCATGAACAGCGATTATGTGAATTGGCCTGCCTTTGGCACCGGCTACAATATGTGGGATTATTTCACAGAAGAGCTCATGCCCCTGATCTATAACTGGTTCCCAGCATCCGATAAGCGTGAGGATAACTTTATTGCCGGTCTTTCCATGGGCGGTGGCGGTACATTGAAGATCGCCCTGGGACACCCGGAGAAGTTCGCTGGGGCTGCCATTCTTTCGTCCTCGGCGCGTGATGTCAGCTATCTGAAGCCCTATGCGGATTTGACGGCGGATGAATTCCGAAGGAAGGCCCTTGCCGGTGAAATAGATATTCCGACTCCTTTCCGCGGTGCTATGCCCATGCGACAGATCAACTCCATTACCAAATATGATACAGTAAGAGATTATCTGGATTCTGTTGAAAATACCTGGGACCGTCTGGCCGAGCTTGCTTCCACAGGCAAACTGCCCCGGATCTATGCAGCGTGTGGAACGGAAGACTTTGGCTATAAGAACTTTTTAAAATTCAAGGAATATGCCCAGGAGTTGGATTTAGACGCAGAATTTGAGGAAATAGAAGGTTATAGCCATGAGTGGCGCTTCTGGGATCTGACCATCCAGCATGCTCTTCGTTTTTTCGGCCTTGACAAGACGGATGATGCCGGAAACCCATTTTGAGGCTACAAGGGAGATAAGAAGACAGGATTGTAAACGTGATGGATAGACTGGGAGTGCAAAGGAGGATATAGGAGAATGAAACGAATACTCTTCAATTTTGATTGGAAATTCACGGAAAGCGCAGGGCGTTTCCTCATGATGGGAGGAGGGGAGGAGATGGAAACCGTTCATCTTCCCCATGACTATATCATCAACAAGCCCCGGACGCCCGACAGTCCAGGCGGTGCCTCAACAGGCTTTTTCCCTGGGGGACAAGGTAGCTATATCAAGGAATTTGATATGCCCGAGGAGTGGAAGAACAAGACAGTGCTTTTGGATATCGATGGAGCTTATATGAACTCTGAGGTGTTCTTGAACGGAGACAAGCTGTTCCATCATCCCTATGGCTACACAGCCTATCAGGTGGACCTGACTCCACGGCTCAGGGATGATATAAAGAACAACCTGCGAATCACCACCCAGTCCTTTCAACCTTCTACCAGATGGTATTCCGGTGGAGGACTGTATCGGGAAGTATCCCTTTTGATCGGAGGGAAGTGTTATATTCATCCGTGGGATGTATTCGTGACGACACCGGAGGTCAGTGATGAGAGGGCAGCCGTGCACGCTGCCATTGAAGTGACCAATACCCTTGAGGAAGAAGCGGAGGCCGAGCTGGATATTTTTGTGGTCGATGAAAAGGGAGTGACGGTAGCGGAGTCCCACTGCAAAGCAAAACTGCAGCAAAATGGAAAAACACCCCTGGCAGTCGATCTTACCGTAGACTCACCCCTTCTTTGGGATGTGGACGATACCCATTTGTACACCCTGGTGACCGTATTGAAGGTCGATGGAGAGGAAGCCGATCGGGATGAAACGGTATTCGGTATCCGCAAGATTGAGATCGATGTCAGGAACGGTTTTCGTCTGAACGGCAGAAAGATGAAACTGCGGGGCGGCTGTATCCATCATGATAACGGCCTCCTTGGTGCATGTGCATTCCCAAGGGCGGAGGAGAGGAAGATCGAAATTCTTAAGGAGGCGGGATACAATGCCATCCGTACCGCCCACAATCCGCCTTCAAGGGCTTTGTTGGATGCCTGTGACCGTATCGGGATGTTGGTGATCAATGAGAGTTTCGATATGTGGCGCACCCGGAAGAATCCCCTTGATTACCACCTGTATTTTGAGAGCTGGTGGAAGTTTGATACCCGGGCTATGGTACTGAGGGATCGAAATCATCCCTGCATTTACTGCTGGTCCATCGGGAACGAGGTGCCGGAGCTTCTGGGCGTATCCGACGGTGCCTATTGGACCAAGGTACAGGCGGATTACGTGCGCTCCCTTGATCCGACCAGGCCTGTATCAGCCTCTGCCAACGGCTTTACAGCTCCCGTTCCCGGCAAGCCGCCCGTACCCCATGATACGAAGAAGGAAATGCAGGGCAAGCCAACCCTGGGTCTGCCTGCAAATGGAGAGGATCTCTGGGGCGAGCAGACCCGTGAACCGGCCAAAGCCCTGGATATTTACGGATACAACTATCTGTATGGCCGTTATGCATATGATAAAAAGAAGTTCCCTGAGCGGATCATCCATGCCACTGAAACTCATCCCTTCCATACTTATGATTATTGGAAGGCCATGATGGAGAACGACCATGTGATTGGTGATTTTATCTGGACAGCTTTTGATAACCTGGGAGAGGCCGGCGCGGGGCGAGTCATATACGATCTTGATGCTCCCATGCGGGGACTTATTGGGGGATACCCATGGATCAGCAACTGGCAGGGAGACCATGACCTCAGCGGGAACCGCAAGCCCCAGTCCTACTACCGTAAGGTCATGTGGGGGCTTGATAACGGTATTCATGTATTTACAACCCATCCTTCCCTGACCGGCAAACCCTTCTATGGAATGGGTTGGCATTGGGAGGAAGTGAAGAAAAACTGGACCTTTGAGCCTGAGTATATTGGAAAGCCTGTCAAGGTACAGGCCTATGCCGACTGTGACGAGGTGGAGTTTATCTTAAACGGCAAGAGTATGGGCAAGGTTAAGCCGGAAGAACTCAAGGAGGTAATGGAGATTCCGTATGAGCCAGGTATACTGGAGGCTGTGGCATGGAGAGACGGCGAAAAAGCGGCTGTAGATAGGCTGCAAACCGCCGGCAAGGCTGTAAAGATTGTTGCGAAAGCTGACCGGAGTATCATTCGGGCTGACGGCATGGATTTATCCTTCATCTCCATGGAGATCGTGGATGAAGCAGGGATCCCTGTCGTCGCAGATCCTGTAGAAATCTCCGTGAAGGTGGAGGGAGCGGGGACCCTGGCCGGACTCGGTTCGGGCAATCCCAAGACGGAAGAAAACTACGGTACCGGAAAACGCTATACCTTTGACGGCAAGGTCCTGGCATGTGTGCGTGCCGGAAGGACAGCCGGAGATATCCGAATCGAAGCCAGGGCAGAAGGATTGGAACCCGCTATAGTAGAAATCCGCTGCGAATGAAAAGGTATACAAAGGAGGAAAACCAATGGATAAAAGGGCTGAATGGATCTGGTATGATGGCGATTTTGAATTACACCATCACATGAAATTGTGCCTCAGCCGTCGTGAACGGGGCAATATCGTGCCTGCCTTCTGGAAGGTCTTCGACTGTCACCGCCTGGTGAGGTTCTTCAAGAAGGTTACATTGGAAAAAGGGGAGTATATACACGTCACTGCAGACGGAGACGGATACCTGATGATGGGATTTCAGCGCAAATCCCTGAAGGAACCGATCTATATCGACAAGGGTGAGCATGTCATTTCGATTATTGTGGGAAATGCCTGCGGCATACCTGCGGTGCGTGTTCAAGGTGAAACCATATTCTCTGACGGCAGCTGGCTGGCCGATGCGTTGGAAGGCGGCAACCGTCCAATAAAGGACAGAATGGTACCTGTCGGAAGCATGGTGCTGCCTGAAGGTGTTACCCCTACCAATTATGAACTGCCTGTGGAAAGATTGGATTATGTATCTGTAAAAGAGACAGAAAAAGGCCAGGTATACGATTTCGGTCGTGAGACATATGTGAAGCTGGTTTTTGACATTCCCGCTCCGGGCTGTCCTGTAAAGGTGGTATACGGCGAAAGCATGGAGGAGGTCATGAGCGATGAACATGCTGTGATTCGTGAGGATCTGCCCCATACTTCCGGTAATGTAGTTCTCCGTGCTACAGCATGCCGCTATGTGAGGATTGCGTCGGACATCAAACCGGAGCATGTATACGGTCTCTACGAATATCTGCCCCTTGAAACCCGGGGATCGTTTGAATCGTCGGATCCCCTGATCAATAGGATATACGAGGTTTCGGAATATACTCTCCGCCTTAACAGCCGCCTATTCTACCTGGACGGCATCAAGCGTGACGGATGGGTATGGGGCGGGGATGCCTACCAAAGCTTTTTCTTCAATTATTACTGCCACTATGACAGGGACATCATCAAGCGTACTTTGATCGCCCTTCGGGGTGGTGATCCCATCGTATCCCACGTCAATACCATTGTGGACTACTCCCTCTATTGGCTGATCTCCTTGGGGGACTACAGCTTGTATACCGGTGACCATGAGTTTATCCGCCGCATATATGACAGGGCGGAAAGACTGATGGCTTACTGCGAGGCTTATGAGAATGAATATGGTCTGCTTCAGGGCAGGGAAGGGGATTGGACCTTCATTGACTGGGCGGATATGGAGAAGCATGGTGCCCTTTGCGCTATGCAGATGCTCTACTGCAAAGCCCTGGAGGCGATGGCGAAATGTGCCGGAATTGCCGGTAAGAAGGAAAGTGCCGACAGGTATGCCTCCAAAGCAAAAACCCTGCGGCGTAAGATCCATGATATATACTGGAATAAGGAGCAGGGCGCGTATGTAACCACATTTGATAAGGAGGCTCCCTCCAGCCAGGTTCGAAGACATGCCAACATTTTCGCCCTCATCTTCGGCTTTGCCGACGAAGAGATGAAGGAACAGATTCTCAAAAACGTGATCTTTAATGACAGTATCCCAGCTATCACCACCCCTTACTTCAAGTTCTTCGAACTGGAAGCCTTGTGCAAGGTTGGAAATATCTCTAAAGTGACGGATATCATCCGTTCCTATTGGGGTGGGATGCTGGAGGAAGGGGCGACTAGCTTCTGGGAGGAATATGATCCAAAGATGAAAGGCGCGGAGCACTATGCCATGTATGGGGAACCCTTTGATAAGAGCCTGTGCCATGCATGGGGTGCCAGCCCTCTCTACCTCCTGGGCCGTTATTATCTGGGGGTTTATCCGGTGAAGGACGGCTACGAGGAATTCGAGGTTCGTCCCATGAACGGAGGCCTTGAGCGCATCAGCGGGACTGTTCCTACGATGAAAGGCTCCATAACCGTTACCTCCGATAAGGATGGCGTTACCGTATATACCGACCTTCCCGGAGGATGGTTTGTATCCGATGGCAAACGTCTTCCCATCATCCCCAGAGAAACCAACACTTTTAAAGCCCAAGCCAGATGATATAATCTGCAGTATTTCGTTTTCACAGGTCAACTTTCATTTGGGCAGCATTTCTCAAAAGCCGCCCAAAATTTTGAACATAACTTACCAAGTCCGATGTATTATGTCAGAGACGTACAGAAGGTGAACTGTGCTGCCATTGCTGGAGCCTATGATGAAGCTGAACCCGACAGTGTTACGGTGGACAGTGCCTAAAAAAATCAGACTGAATGGCATCAAAGGTCATTGATTCGCTTTGATGCCATTGATCGGTTTTTGTGCTCTCCCACTGGGGGCAGTATGGTTGTTGCAGAAGGGATTTCCTCTGTTCAAGGAGAGGATGGGTGTTTGGAATGTACGTAGCATGGTTGGATAATTTCGGCTGAAATAAAGCACACGCCCCGCCAGGAGTGGAGGGGCGTGTGCTTGTTAAGAAGCGGGACAGTACTGGAAGTTAAAATGCATGGAAGTCCCCTGCTGTACCCCATGCATTGAGTTCAAGAATGTTCAGGTATACATAATTTTTTGGTATACCCAGATCCTTCTCCAGGAGTTCACAAAGTACAGATACTAATTCTCTCTTGGCAGACATTGGGGCAGGTCCAAACAGCCTTATTTCGATAAAGGCCGTTGGATTTTCCGAGTCACCGCGGGAAATGGCTTCTTCCGTTTCAATATGGATCATTGTTCCTTCATAGGTTTTGCCGGGGATCAGGCTGATGCTTTCTCCGATAATCTGTCTTGCCCGTTGGAGATCCCTCTCTTTCAATTTTACAGACGTTGTTAAGCGTACAAATGGCATTTACATCACCCCTTCCTCTCTTTAATATTGAAGCTACATCAGGGCTCACTGCAGCAAATCATATACATACTATGGTATGTATATGACGGCGCAGCTCGTTGAATGTGTTTGCTGATGCTTGAATTAGAGTATACATGAAATAGAAAAAATGGACAAGGGGACTGTTTGCCAGGATGTACATTTCCATATTAATTGTGCTACAATGGGCCTATATGGCTTCACACTGACAGCTTGGGACAGACAGTATGGCTGAGTATACGTTGGAAGAGGGGTGGGAGTATGCAGGCAGATCGTTCGTGAGCTTTACGGTATAGATTGTTCAACAACATATTCAACTTTATGGAAAGGAAATAAGGATAATGATAAGAAAAAGACTTCAAACCCACCCTGAAATAATCATGTTCTTTATTTTGATCTCGGCTGTTGCCTTGGGTAACGGCTTAAGCGATGCGGTCTATTCTAATTATTTTAAGGAAGTTTATCAAGTTACGGCATTCCAGCGAGGATTCATAGAATTCCCCCGTGAACTGCCTGGGTTGTTGTGTGCATTTGTGATTGGTATGTTGGGTTTCCTGGGAGATTTGAGGGTCGCCCTGATTGCCCAGATATTAGCCACTGTGGGGGTCACCATGTTAGGCCTTTTTACACCTCCCTTTGCAGTCATGTTGGTATTTCTTTTCATCAATTCCATGGGCATGCACCTTTTTATGCCCCTTCAAGATGCCATTGGCATGTCCCTCGCAGAACCGAATAAGATTGGGCGCCGTATGGGGCAGTATTCCGGCACTCGGGCAACCTTTAGTCTGATAGCTGCACTCATGGTGTTTTTTGGATTCCGTGCAGGATTCTTTACCTTTAATACACCGATTAAATGGATATTTTTAGTATCTGCCGGCGCCTTTCTGTTTGCTACGCTGATGACTGGGCTGATGATCCGCAAAATTAAGCCAAAACGAAAAGCAGCCTCACGAAAACCCAAGCTGGTTCTGAAGAAACAATACGGTTATTATTATCTGCTTACAGTGCTGCATGGGGTTCAGAAACAGATCGCATATGTCTACGGTACATGGGTTATCGTGGATATACTCTCAAAGAAAGCGGATACCTTGGCCTTTCTTACCATTACAGTCGGATTCGTGTCCATATTCTTTCTTAACCTTCTGGGAAGATGGATGGACAAGTATGGGATCAAGCGTATGATGTATGTAGAAGCCCTTGCGTTTATTTTTGTGTATTTAATCTATGGTTTTGTTGTATGGGGCATCACATCTTCTGTACTTCCCAGCCACGGCTTGTCTGTATGGATGGTTTATTTGCTGTTTGTACTGGATAGATTGTCGATGCAGATGACGATGGTGAAATCAATCTATCTTCGTTCGATTGCCTGGAACGAGGAGGATGTTACAGCTACCTTGTCGATGGGCACCAGTCTGGACCATGTGGTATCCATATTGGCTGCCATTGCCGGTGGCTTTGTTTGGTCTCAATGGGGCAGCCAGTGGGTATTTTTCATTGCATCAGCCTTTTCCCTGGGGAACTTGTTTGTAGCCTATCGTGTTCAGCCTGACAAGGAAAAAGAGCTGGCGGAAAAGATGCGAGCTGAGCCGGCGGATATTTAGCTATGATGACTGAAACCATTTAGGGCAGGTCCTCTTGACGAAAACAACAGGGTATAGGTATCATATAATTAATGGATAAGAAGGGGAGGTAATCATATGAGAAGAGAAACCATTGCAATGCGCATAAAGCCCGGTATGAAGGACGAATTCAGACGCCGCTGCAAAGAGGAGTTTCCTGGCCTGTTTGCGTCGCAGAACCTGAAAGGAATAAATAATTTCTCCATTTGGAGCGTTGAGGATTTGGTCTTTGTGTACAGCGAGGTAGACGATGAGGTGACCGCAGAGGAAGTAAAGGCTCTTGCTAAGTCCTTCCTGGAATATTGGCAGGATTGCTGCGAGTGCCTTGGCAGCCCGGTGACAAAACCTATGCGTTTAATGTATGAGGATATTGGTATTATTCGTGAGGATAAGTCACTGATCCGTCATAGAGTTTTTGTAACCAAGCTGAAACCCGGATGCGCTGAGGAATACAAGCGTCGTCATGATGAGCTGGCCGCTTCACGGGGCGGGAAGGTGAATCCTGGTCCTGAGAGCAACTTTACCATCTGGAATGCCGGGGACTACATATTCGGCTACTGCGAGCTTGTGAAATCCATGGAAAAGGAGCCGACGCCGGAAGAGAAGCAGGCGACAATCGACTGGGAAACCCGGGGCTTGGAGATCATGGATTGGATTACGGATGATGTGGATTGGCTCACAGGTGAAAAACACGAGAAGATCGAACTGATGTTTAAACAAAACTAAGCGCATATTCTTCTTTCATGTGTTAATCATAATAAATTAAAGTACTGGGAAACCGCATATCGCGAATTTTTTCATTGTTGTATAATCAAAACTGTCCCTTCATAGAATGTCAAATTTCAGCTAGGGACAGTTTTTTTGTGGAAGCATGATGTGATAAGCTAAAAAAGGAATTGAGGATAATACATAGAATATTCTATTCATACGATCAGAAAGGGAGAGTTTGTGAAATGGATCAGAATAGGAACAGCAAACAAGGGCAGCAAAGGAAACAGCAAGGGATTTTTAGCCTTGCCCCCAGGGTAAAACCGGAAGCTGTCGGTTTTGACAGCAGTCGCCTAACCCGCATTTGTCATCATATAGAACGACGCATCCGTGAACAGAATATTGCCGGCGCGGTTTCTGCCGTAGCCAGGGATAATCGGCTAGTCCATTGGGATATCCAAGGCTATGCCGACATAGAATCCTGCAGTCCTCTGCAGGAGAATGCGATTTTCCGCCTGGCATCCATGACCAAGCCTGTTATCGGTGTGGCTGTTTTGATCCTGGCTGAGGAGGGAAGGATTCGTTTAGATGATCCCTTAAGCAAATACATTCCCGAATATCGGTATATGAAGGTAGCGCTTTCTGACCCGGAGATGTCTGCATCCAGGCATCAACCCGATTCCAGAACATCTACGGGAGAGATTTTACCAAGCATTCCCCCCTATAAGACGGTTCCGGCAGATCGGGAAATCACCATTCGGGATTTGTTGAGTCACAGTTCCGGTTTAGGCCAGGGAGAAATTGGCCTCGCTGAGATGGCCAGACGGATGCCCAAAGACGATGATACCCTTGCCGATCTGATTCCCCAATGGGCGTCGGTTCCTCTGGACTTCCAGCCGGGTACTCAAACAGGATACAGTCCTATGGCAGGATTCGATATTCTGGGAAGGGTGGTTGAGATAGCTTCGGCTATGTCTCTGGATCGCTTCCTGTCTAAGTACATATTTGAGCCCCTTGGCATGTCGGATACAAGCTTTGTCCCCTCCGAAGACCAATGGAAGCGGATCGTGACCCTGTATAACAGTACGCCCCAGGGCTTGGTCAGATCATTGGATCAAAAGCCCTTCTTTTACCCAAAGTACTTCTGTGGGGCAGGAGGGCTCCATGGTACTGCCGAGGACTATTTTCGCTTTGTGTTGATGCTTGCAAATGGCGGGGAGCTTAACGGTACCCGTATTCTTAGCCCACGAATGGTCCAGCTGATGAGATCTCCCCAGTTGGATGAGAGAACCCCCGGTCTTTCCAAGGGACAGAACTGGGGCCTCAGCGTCCGGGTCATTACTGATGGATCTGCTTCAGGAGCTCCTTTGACCACCGGCAGCTTTGGATGGAGCGGTGCATGGGGAACTCACTTCTGGACAGATCCGGGGGAAAACCTGGTGGCCTTGCTGATGATTAATCTGGAGAATGCCGGAGGGGCCGGTGCGGAAACAGCCCGGGAATTCGAGATGGCTGTGATGCAGTCGATTACGGAACTGCGCTTCAAGGGATAATGGAAAAGGGCAAAACAGCAAATCAATAGGGGCTTCGGGATTTAGAGGGAGCCGGAAGGGTCCCTGTTCTCCCGAAGCTCCTTTAGAATCTGAAGGATTTCCTCCTTGGCGGATGGAGGTGCAAAGACACTGCCCCAGCCCATTTGAAGCTGAAATATTCCGTTGTAGGCTCCACTGTGGTACGATCGAATCAGGTGGGGAATATTCATTTCAGAAAGAATGGAATCCAGCAAACGGGCTTCTATCTCGTTTTCCAGAACAGCTACCTTCATCAGGTTGGCTTCTGCTCCCATGCTTCTCATGTTTCAATCTCCTTTTACAGTTTATATTTATTTAAGTAGCTCTATATAGAGTTATAATAGGTCAATACGTTATGAAAAAAGTCTTTCAACGCTTCATCGCAACCGGTAACAAGTCCAATCTTAACGGCAGGTATTTTATCATCAAGATACTCATAACATGAAGCAAGTTCTCTCGCTTCAACCTCAACCAATTCTTTTATATGAGGACCGTATTTCGATTGCTTGTCAAATACATCCAGATGAGTCATGCAAAAGCCTATTATTTTTCGATTGGAGCTCTTGCAATCGCTAATGGCAGCTTTTGTGCCGGGCATGGGCCCCTCTAAAGGATTAACGGTAATAATCACTCCATCACAGGTCTCCATTGGATCAATATGCTGCTCTGCTTCAGAATAGGATAAGTCAATAAAGCCATAATGGGGAAATAATCGAGACAATCTTTGGGCAAGGCTCGTATTGCCTGTTCCTGTATGGCCTGCAATACCAATTAACATATTTATTCCTCCATTTCTTCTGTACTGGACAAGTATTGGACATAGTGTTCAATGGCTCTGATATTTCTACTTATCTGTAACTTTTCACTGAAGCGTGCTATGTCCATCTGATGGTTTATTTTCATCCTCAGTGACATTGCTTTATCGCTATCGTCGTCGCAGATAATGATTTTATCATGGGCGTTGTATATCACTTTGCCGTTGGCATTCAAGACAAAGTGATTGAGCCACATATCAATGGAAGCTTCATATTCGGGCTTCCCTCCAAAGTAAGCTTTGGAAATCATTTCTCTCGTGATCGTCAAACAGGGAGCTTCAATTTGAGCTATGCACTTGACACCCGCTTCATTGGTTGTATAAGTTGCTTTGGTATTATAATTATGCTTCTTAACTAGTTCAGCAAGTATTTGGCCTCTTTTTCCGCTGCTGAATCGAAATGAAGCCATAGAGCATCTGCCTCCTTTCATATTATTCCTATCAATATTATATTGATATCAATATAAATATTGAAAGTAAAAATATGTTGAAGAATCATCCAAATGATATAACAACTTTAGCTATTTAAACGTTTCAGATTTTATACTGATCAGCAGGATTGTATCGAGTAGAGTTTGCTTGAATGAGGAGGCTATCCAAATAAGGTAATCCCTACATCGAAGGAAGTTGACGCGAAGGCTTTTGGTGGTACAATTGTAGATAATGGGCATGTAAAAAAGGAAGCTGAATGGCTGGGGAACGGATATTTCCTATTGCTGATCAGATTTGTAAACATGTTCACTGGGCGTTAAAAGGGGTAGAGCGGCAGACCGAGGTGAAACTAGATAAAGGGGTGATCAAATGGAGAGGAAACAAACTTGTCACCATAGCTGCGGTCACCATGGCCATCATAATTGCGTTTCCCTGGTTCCGATATTTAACCATCTGGAGCATGATCAGATGGAGGAAATCATGAAGGCAGCCAAATCGGTCTCCTATAAGAAAGGAGAGTTTATTTACAGGGCGGGTGACCATTCGGATTCCCTTTTCATTGTAAGCAAGGGAAGAATAAAAATTTACCGTTTATCGGAATCCGGCAAGGAGCAGCTTTTACGCATCTTAAATCCGGGAGATTTTACCGGGGAATTGGCCTTGTTCAGGGAATCCATCCATGAGTCGTATGGCGAAGCCATGGAAGATACAGAAGTTTGTATAATTACCCGTTCGGATCTCCAGGAATTCCTGTTGAGATTTCCTTCCATCTCATTGAAAATCCTGTCCGAATTTGCGCAGAGGCTGGAGGACTCGGAAACCCAAGCGACCCGTTTTGCCACGGAAAGGGTGGAGACAAGGATAGCTCTTTATTTTGCCGAGTGCGTTGATGGGAAGGATCCGTCAATGGAGTTTGTATTACCCATGAGCAAAAAGGATCTGGCATCCTATTTGGGGACCACCCCTGAAACCATCAGCAGGAAGTTGGCAGAGTTTGAAGAAGAAGGCTATATCAAGCAAACTGGGCGCAGGCGAATAAAGATTCTGGATTTGGATGGACTGCTCCTCGTATGACCGGTCCATTATATCGCTACTAAGAATGCATTTCCTTCCGATAAAACCAAATAATCCCGCTGCGTCTGGGAATGGATACGGTGAAGCCTTTTTTCAAATCCATGCCTGAAATGGTCATGGAATTGCCCGTCTCATGGTCTGATAAATGGTAAAGGGCATCCTCATCCACATGGGGAAAAACCGTAAAGGCTTCTTCCTCAGCCCTTATATTTCGGACGACCTGAATAAAGCCACAGCCTCCTGTTACATCATCGAACTGCATGGCATAATAATCCTCTGGGCTCTTACGGCATTTCGTCAGGGGGTAGTAATCTCCCGACAGCATCAACTCAGCCGCCTTCCGCCAGATGGGATGCATTTTTCTGCCCAATTCGAATAATTCCTGGCTGTCATTGTATTCAATCATAGAAGTGATGGCAGGAGCCATGGCACAAAGGTAGGCAAAGCGATCAACAGGCTTACCCCCATTCTCATACTCTCCTTCTTTATTGTCCCAATTTAGAGTGTGAGCCCTGAAATAGGGGATCCATTCGAACATGGCCCTATGCTGCTTCTGTTTGATGGGATGGTTGCCATAGCCTACATCCGTATAGTGGAGAGGGACGGCGCGCCGCATGGTTTCCAAATCGTTTCTCCTGCCGCCGCTGGCACAGGAATCGATCCAAAGACCTGGATTCCGCAAAATTAACTCATCCCAATAGCGCAGATAGCCCTGTACATGGAAATTCTCCAGTGCACCGATCCGGTCCGGCTCCTCGTTTTCAACCCAATAGCCCAAAGATGAAAAGTTGAAGTCTTGCCGATAGATTCGTACACGGTTTTCCTTAATAAAACCATCGATGTAATCGATCAGCCAGTCGCAGCATTCCTTGTTTCCCAGGTTCAAGAGGCGATCCTGTTGTTTTTCTCCCTTTTCATCATGGCGGTAAAGGAGCCATTCGGGGTGCTCGCGATCGATCTGGGTATTGGGGCGTACACGTTCCGGTTCAAACCAGAGCAGCAAGGCGATGTCATTTTCATCACAGATTTCCCCAATAGGCGCAAAGCCCTTAGGCAGGCGTTCATCGTCGGGATACCAAGTACCTGTCTGAGACCACTCATCGTTGCAGGGATACCAGCCTGCATCGATCCACCAGATATCGGGCTTGAAGTTATTCTTGATGTATGCATCGATGGCCAGCTTCTGATTCTCCTCCGTAATACCGCAAAATTCAGGTTTCCCATCGATCATCCAGGTATGCAGGCAGAGCTTGGGAGGGATGGGATTGCCGTTTTCACGCGGAAGGATGTGTTTGAAGTACCAGCCTCTCCACATGTTCCGGCCTCGGCTTTCATCGCCCACAAAGCCCATCAGCGTAATCCGAGGTGTCCGTATGGTTTCCCCGGGTTGCAGAAACATGTGGGTTCGCTGTTGGCCGGCTGTAAAGTGTACCCCCATGGAAGTGGGAACAATTTCCGTTTCCCATTGGGCTGGCCAGCCAATGGCCATGTTTATACCGTATTCATCGAAGAGCAATCGCATATAGGGGAAAGCTCCGTTGCAGGAGGTGCCGTCCACCGGGGAAAGAAGGAGCTTTTCCGTCACTCGATCGGTAAAGAATTCATATCCGTCCGGATTGCAGGTATCCCCATTCCCATGGACCAGAACCGGATTTGTACCCTGCAGCTCCTGATCCATGACTTTAATTCGGGATAAAATAGGGGTGTTGGCTTTTCTATTGTTGGTCATATAGACGATCCATTCCGTTACAGGGAAATCTCGATATTCGATGTATTCAGCCCTTATTTCCAGTCCGTTTGCATTCTGTCCCTCCACCACAACCTGGACCATATTGCAATCCAGGATCCTTCGATCGATGCGGGGGTTGAATTCCTTTGGAATACCCTTGATCTTCCTGTCGCCATAGACAAAGCTGAGGGGGATTTCTTCGGGACCTCTATAGGGGACGAGTCGGGATATCAGTGCCATATCCTCCCGAGTAACCTGGTTTACATCCTTCATGGAAAACACCTCACATATACTTTCTTTCCGTTTTTTTATCCAAGATGAAGAGGAAGCAGATATCCTCGTTGGGACACTGCTTCCTTTGGCTTGCTGAAAGGTATCATCACATGAAGTATGTCATACGGGATTTTCTTTGTCAATGGCTTCAGCTGTTTTCATTTCAAGTTATTTCTGATGATTTATAGTATTACGTGAATCCATTGTCCTCAAATTCAGAAATCATCCTTAATAAGCTTTCCAATGGTATTCACGTCCTTATAAATGCTCAAAGGTCTCAGAGCGGGCCCTTCGATGACATCTCCTTCGTAGGAGAACCTGGAGCCATGGCATGGGCAGTCCCAGGATTTTTCTGCAGAGTTCCAGTTGAGCTCACAGCCCATATGGGTGCAGGTTGTATCGACGACATGCAGTGTGCCTTGTTCATCCCGATAGGCTCCCGCCCGTTGCCCGTTGGCCTCAATAATCTTACCTTCCCCGGGTTTTATATCTACATCGGAAGGCAGGGGAGAGATTTTACCGGCTATCAGCTCCTTTGCTACATTCAGATTTTCTACGACGAAATTTTTAGCGGAAGCCGTAATGGTATCCCGGGATGGATTATAGACATCCTGCCATGGGCTCTTACCTTCGATGATCAGATCCCTTAGAAGCATGGCGGAGGCAATACTATTGGTCATACCCCACTTACCGTAGCCGGTAGCCACATACATATTAGAGGTTTTGGCTGTATAATATCCTACATAAGGCAGGCCATCCAAGGTCATACAATCCTGGGTGGACCAACGGTATGGAATATCTTCCACGGTAAAGGTCTGATACGCTTCATCCACCAGTGCTTCATAGTGTTTGATGGTATCCTCACCTTGTCCTGTTTTATGATGCTCTCCGCCCACAAAAATCAATTCACCGTTTTCGGACATTTGATTGCGGAATGAACGCCCAGGGTCCTCTGCGGTGATATACATGCCACCAGGGTATTTTTCCTTTGCCCGAACAGCCACAACATAGGAGCGCTCGGGATAAATACGGGCGAAATACATTCCCTGCTTGTTGTAGCATGGGTAGTGGGAAGCGATGATGAGCTTTTCCGCTGTTACTTTTTTCTCATCCTTTGTGGATAAAATATACCCGTCTCCTTCTTCAATATCGACCACCCTGCTTTGTTCAAAAATGCGAACTCCTTGTTGGACAGCCTTTTCGGCAAGGGATAGTAGGAATTTACGCGGATGAAATTGAGCCTGTTCATCAAAGCGTACAGCGGCTTTTACCTGAAAGGGCAGTGGGATTTCATCGAGATAAGTGGCTTTTATACCGAGCGATAAAGCCGTATCGGTTTCATCACGAATCGGATCGATGTATTTATCCTCTAAGGTATATACATATGCAGATTGTGGAGTTAAATCGCATTCGATGTGATTCTCTTCAGCCATTTGATAAATCATACGAATAGCCGTTTCATTGGCATCTGCATATTGTCTTGCCAATTCCTCACCAAGCTTCTTCTTTGTTTGGCTGTATATCAGTCCATGCTGCGAGGTGATCTTGGCCGTCGTATGGCCGGTGGTTCCCCGTAAAATACGATCCGCTTCCAGGATAGCTATCCGAAGCCCATGTGGGCTAAGCAGATAAGCGGTGGAGATCCCTACAATACCGCCGCCAATAATGGCAACATCCACCTTTATATCTTGTTGCAGGGCGGGATACTCCTGTTGAGACGTGGATGCCATCCAATAGGACTGGGGCGGCTTGCTAAAATGCTTGAATTGATCAGTTGCCATGCCTAATTTCCTCCTTTGTGAGTTTATATCCAGATGTCTGATTAGATAATGATCAATGTTCCCCTTTCGTATCCTTCGCTGTGGAACTTTTTGTAAAGGAAGCATTGTACTCATAGTATGAATTCTGTAACGGAAAATATACGATGTCTCCGGCTTTCATATTCTGCCGGCTTCATTCCTTTTTGTCTGCCTTTTGTTATCGATTGGATTGCTTTCAAGTCTTCTGGTATACAAGATCCCGTTATCTCGGGTAATAAAGCACGCCTTAAGACTGGAAAAGCAAATCAATCAGAAGATTTGTATTTCAAAATCGGTCGAATTCCTTTATAATACTGACTAGTGAAAATACGAATAGAAGGATAGGAGAAATTTGATGACACTGAAGGATATGATTGAAAAATGCAAAGAATGTGGAGCATTGAAGGCTGCGGTCATTGATGTAGACGAAATCCCCTTTGACAAAAAACTGAGAAGCTATTGTGAGGCAAATTATTGCGGCAAATACGGCAAGAATTATGTCTGCCCGCCCAGTATTGGCGATGTAGAGGCTGTTATTGCCGAGGCAAACAGTTATAAGCAGGCATTGGTTTTCCAGACCGTCAGTCAGATCAAGGACTCCTTTGATCTGGAGGGGATGGACGAGGCTGCCAGGAGGCACTCCCTGGTAGCGGATCAGATAAATGACCTTCTTCAAGAGGATTATGACGGCTACCTGAAATTGACTGCAGGAAGCTGTGCTATCTGTCCTGTTTGTGCCCTGGTTGAGAACCAGCCCTGCAGGTTTCCCGGCAAAGCCATTTCTTCCTTGGAAGCCTACTGCATCAATGTGGTAGCCCTTTCCAAAATTTGTGACATGAACTATATCAATGGACAGAATACGGTTACGTATTTTGGTGCATTCTTATTCAAATAATAGAAGCCCATTGCCAAAGATATATCCATATCTGCATACAGACGGATAACGGCAATATAAAACTCCTTCCTGTTTTCTCGGTTTCCGAGATATCAGAAAGGAGTTTTATGCTTTTATTTTCTTTTGATGCGTTGCAGTACCCGCAGAAGGAAAGGCACTCTGGCGGTCTGTTTTCGCTTCTCCGGCTGAGATGCCGCCTGGCTTTTCTTGCTGGCTGCCTTATCGGGAGCCGGTAAAGCCTGAGAGTTTAGTGCCGTGGATTTAACGTCTGAACGGACCGGCTTCGTCTGTTTACCGGGATGAGTGCTGCTGTCTTTTTTTGGTACCCTATCGCCGGTACCGGCCTGATGATGAGTATTAGCCCTTCTGGAATCCTGTCGAGACCAGGTAGGGGAAGATTTCCTACGGGTTCGGCTTGTGGAGCTTTGACGCCCGGTTCGGGAAGAAATGTTCTTCCTTGAATTTTCATGTATCCAATTCCTTGCCTGGATCCGGTATTCATTGAAGACGGCATCCGAAGGGAATTCCTGCTCTTCAATCAACACGCCGATATAGGCTTCTATCTCTTAAAGGTCCATAAGGTCATCGCCTGTAACCAGGGAAATGGCACGTCCCTTTTGACCGGCTCTGCCGGTGCGCCCTACCCTATGGATGTAGCTGTCCTTCTCGAGAGGGACGTCATAATTAATAACCAGGGCTAAATCGTTAATATGGATGCCTCGGGCTGCTACATCCGTGGCCACCAGCAGACGAAATTCTTTTTGTTTGAACTGCTGCATCGTCCTCAAGCGTTTTCCCTGGGGGATATCACCATGAAGGGCCTGTACAGCGTAGCCCTTCCTGTATAAAAAGTTTTGAACTCTGTCGATGGCACGGCGAGTATTGCAGAAGATGATACAACTTTCGGGTTGCTCCATTAAAAGGAGGCGATGGAGCTGGGTATTCTTTTCGTTCTGGTTGACACGATAGTATACCTGTTCGATGGTATCTACCGTCTTGGTGCCGGATTCCAGCTCGATGGTAACCGGATGCTTCATGTACCTTCTACATATGGATCGGATTTCATCGGGGATGGTGGCTGAAAACAGGAGAGTGACCCTGTCCTTGGGAAGGGTGCGGATGATCCTTTCTACCTGGCCGATAAAGCCCATATCCAGCATCCTGTCTGCTTCATCAAGGACCAGAAAGCGTATATCTCTTGTAATGAGGTGCCTTTGTGAAATATGATCATGCACCCGACCGGGGGTTCCGGTGACAACCGACACGCCCTTTTTCAGCACAGGAATTTCAAGATTCATACTGTGCTGCCTATATACCGCTGTGGTATGATGACGAAGATGCTTGGACATCTTTTGCAAATCCTTATCGATTTGGACAGCCAGTTCGCGGGTAGGTGTGAGAATGAGCGCCTGGGGCTTTACTGCCTGAGGGTCTGTCATTTGAAGGATGGGTATACCAAAGGCAGCGGTCTTGCCGCTTCCTGTTTTTGATATCACAATCAGATCCTTACTATCCAGAATATGGGGTATTGCCCTGCCCTGTACTTCTGTGGGTTCCTGGAATCCCATTTCATCAATTGCTTTTAGAATGGATGATACAATTCCTAAATCTTTAAAATCTTTCTTCATTGTATACTTCTTTCGTTTAAATGTTTTACTTTATTATATCACTTTATTGTCATATGATCCAATTTTATGGAGACAATCGTTTGTGTCAAGTACAAGTAGGCAATTTTTTTGTCTTTCCTGAATCCATCCTAATCTGTAGGAAAGTTTTCGTTTCTTTAGACGCTCAGCCTAGCTGTGGCTGCGCCCCAAAAAAGGCTAGCAGCTTGCCTCCTCCACGTCAAGGCCAAGCCCCATGGGGTGGCCTTACGGCCAGCCTTGACATGGAGCCTCGGGCAAGCCGTTTCGACTGGCCAGGGGCAGCCACCTTACGGCTTCGCTTTGTCTGTTATTGTTCATAGGGATAGTGTTTTTAGGTACCGTTAAATTAGCCTACCTGCTATACCTCCTTTAACGGTAGGTTATTTCTCCAAAATCTTGCATGTTAAATAGATTGCGGATAACTCGCCTCCCATTGGTCATCTTACAATTGGAATAAGGGATTTTTCCCCTGTGTAAAGGATAAATATTCTTTTTGACGGTTTTATCTATGGTCTTTCGAGTGTTTGTGATGGCTTCTTCAACACATTCTGTTAATTTCTCGGATACTTGCCCTGATATGAGACCGCCTAGTTTTTCTTTAAAGTTCTCTCCCGTTTTCAGAGATATGATTTTTGCCAGGTTAGTGGCTCCTTCTTCGCTCCAGCTCTTGGCTCCTTTCATGCGTCTGGCAAATAAATCCACGTTCTTTTCCATGGTGCCAAGGGTCCGATATGCTATTTCTTCAGGCGGAGAGGGGATTTCTACTTCTTTCCTATCCTTGTAGCTGATTATGCCTTCTTCATTGTTTCTGATGTAGGTCTCCAGGTCGTTAAGTTTTTCTATTTCATCGACAAGGCCCTCACATTGATATCTCAACTCTTCCAGCTTGGCATAGACTTTGTCAAATTGACCGGCTTTAAGCCATCTATGGATATGGTATCTTGCTTTCTTGTCTTTTACGTTTTTGATTATGCTCTTTGATAGGTGATAGGGATCCAATTGAAATATGCCTGTTTCCGGCTCATGGTCGTATTTAATCCAGCTTGCTCCGTCGCCGTTTAGTATCCTGTATTTAACCTTATCCATGTTTCCGCAAGGTTAGGGGATATGGTGCCAATTTTTTCAAAGCCAAGGGCTTCGTCAAGTAAGTAAATGTGCTGAACCTGCCCGTCATCGCTAATCTTTCTATAGATGTTTCTACTGAATACTACTTCTCCCATCAGGGTTTTAATGGTAGTTGTTTTCTTGCCTTTATGTCTTAATTGGGCTTTGTTCCTGTTTCTCCCCAGGTCTTCGTCTGCTTGTTCCAGGAAATGCTGCATGAGATTTCTGGCGATTTCGCAGCCCAATTCGAAAAAATTTCGTTCTAGGTCCTTGAATGTTAAGTCTTTTATGGGTAAACTGATCATGTCACGTCTCACCTCGTTTGTTGTTGTAGCCAACTACAAACATACAGGAAAGACGTGATTATGGGAAGGGCTTTTTAGCTCTTCCCATATTTTTTTGGAGAATTTGCCTACGATAATTTTACTCTAAGGAGACAATCATATCATCCTTTCTGTCGATATTTCATGAAGAATGCTTGATCATCCCTCTGCATATCCCGGTTATTTTTAACAGATGCTATTTTTAAAAGGGTATTATGCTCTCGATGTCTTGCGTCAGGAAAGGGTTTTAGAATCGTGATGGATTCTTTTCCGGTTTTTTTAGAAGAAGGATATTCTGAAGGAGTGCAGAAATATTTCATTACAGATGAATGTTTTGATGTTCCGGAAGGGACACCGTAAGAAAGGAAATGGATAGATGGAAAAGAAGAGGAATCTATTGAAGGATTTAAAAGCAGAATGGATATGGCTGTCTCAGGACAATGAAGATGTAAACCAGTATGTAGATTTCAGACATGAGTTTACCGTCAAGAATAAGGAAGACATGAATGCGGAAGACGGATTCCTGTATATATCCGTGGATACGGAATATACGGTCTGGCTGAATGGGATGTTTGTGGATTTCAACCAGTATGATGATTTCCCTGACCACAAATCCTATGATGTTTTGGATATAAGAAGCTATCTGCAGGAGGGGAAAAACGTCCTGTGTATTCGAGGTTATTACCAGGGTAGAAATAGCTATCAGTACATAAAGGGCAGACCGGCCCTAATCTATGCAGTGAAGATTGGCGAATATGGAATGATTAGCGGAAGGGATACCCTTTGCAGGCAATCTCCATCCTACAGGAGCGGTGATATGGAGATGGTTTCTCCTCAGCTCTTGTACACATTTGAATATGATGCCCGGGGAGAAGATGAATGGTTGTCAATGGATTATGTTCCCGATATGTCCTGGAAAAGGGCAGAAATAAATAAAGAGATGCAGGAAAGGATAGTGTTGTATCCAAGACCAATTAAGAAGCTGGTCATTGATGAGGCAGCAGAGGGAAAAATCACAGCCCAGGGCTTTTTTTACAGAAATAAAGAGGAAAAAGGCGCTACTCCTGCCGAGAGGATACAGAGGGACTATCTCTCTGCACGCCTGCCCGGAGAGGTCTTCCGTGGTGACAGGGGCTATGAGTTAAAGCTGCCTTCTGCTGAGGGACTGCCGGTGGAAAGAGTGCCGGATGGAAATGAAGGGGCGTATATCCTTATTGATTTGCAGCAGGAGGAAGCCGGACTTTTTGAGCTGGAAATCGACGGAGAGGATGGGGCTGTCATCGAAGCTGCTTATGGACAGCATTTGGATGATCTGAGAGTGAGAGCTTTCGTCGGTGGGCGGAACTTCGCCTTCAAGTATACCTGCAGGGCGGGACGACAGCGATTTGCCCATTATATGAAACGGATTGCGGGACGATTCATCCAGCTCCACATAAGCAATATAAAAGAAGGAGTCACCCTTTACTATGCAGGTATTCGACCCGTTAACTATCCTGTTGAGTACAAGGGCAGTTTTTCATGCGATGATCGGCTTCTCAACAGGATATACGAAGTGTCGGTCCGAACCCTACAGCTGTGCATGCACGAACACTATGAGGACACACCCTGGCGAGAGCAGGCCTTGTATGCCATGGATTCCAGAAATCAAGCTTTATGTGGATATTACGCCTTTGGGGAATATGATTTTCCGGAGAGCTCCTTCTCTTTGTTTGCGGAGGGATTAAGGGAAGATGGCTATCTCGAGATCTGTGCACCAGCCAAGGATCGCATCACCATTCCTTCCTTTAGCTTAGGCTGGATTCTGGCGGTACGGGATCTGGTCCTCTATAGTGGCAAGATGGATGTTGCCGGGAAACTGTTCCCCTTTGTCAAAAAGATGTTGAATACCTACATGGGGAACATGGAAAACAATCTTATGAAGACTCCTGCCGGTAAGCAGTATTGGAATTTCTATGAATGGTCTGACGGTCTTGAGGACGGATGGCTGTTTGAACCGCCCTTTAAGCGGGGAGATTACGACCGTTTGGATGCACCCTTGAACTTATTTCTCTGTCTGGCCTTGGAAGCAGGTGGGGAATTAGCCCGGTGGTTAGGAGAGCAGGAGGAAGAAGTCCAATACTTTAACTGCCTGTCGAAACTTAGACGGGCTATCCACCAGACTTTCTGGGATAATTCTGCCAGAGCATACAAGACATATGTGGGCAAAAATTGCAGGGTGCATTATGCCGAGCTAACCCAGGCCCTTGCCTTGTTTAGCGCCACCGTTCCGGAAGAGGCGATTGCAAAGGAGCTGAGGGAGAAGCTCTCCAGAGCGGATCATTCCCTTGTGAGGACTACCCTTAGCTTTGCCCTATACAAATATGAAGCGCTTCTCCAGGAGCAGGATAAATACGGAGCCATTGTGCTGGATGATATTGCCGGGGATTGGGGCTATATGCTTTACAACAAAGCCACCAGTTTCTGGGAAACGGTTAAGGGTGCAGACGATTTCGATAAAGCGGGCAGCTTATGCCACGGCTGGTCGGCTATTCCGGCTTATTTCTTCTATGCCTATATCCTTGGGGTAAGGCCTTTGGAACCCGGCTTCAGAAGATTTTCCGCTTTGCCGGTTAAGCATAGAGTCGATCGGGCTTCGGGTATCATACCGACACCCTATGGGGATATCAGGGTTGATTGGGAGAAGAGAGACGGTGAACCCGAGTACCAGATCCAACATCCTGCAGCCATTGCAAGGGTATAAATCCTTAGGGAGTTGGTGATCCGGTCGTTGATAAAGATGAAATCCTTTAAATGGATTGACAGCTTATTTCCAATGTTATAGACTAAATCACGTAAAGTTCATTGTATTAAGTTCCATAGCATGGGTGGACCATGTTGTTTATATCAAAGGTTGGGCATAGGTCACCGGGAAAGACTTTCATTTCAAATGTGTGAGGATATGGTGGATCGTATACATACCGCATTGGTAAAGCCCTGTGTGAAATGAAAAATGCATGGGGCTTTTTATATGGTGATCCTGATAAAAAGAACTAAAAAAAGAAGCATAAGGGATGATTGTATTGAAGGAAAAAGAATCGAAAGCAAGCATACTGTTACTTCTTGCAGCATTCATATGGGGGTTCGCCTTTGTTGCCCAGCGGGTAGGCATTAAATATATCGGCTCCTTTACTTTCAATGGAGTACGGTTTGCCCTGGGCAGCATATCATTGATTCCCTTGATTCTGTATTCACAGAGAATGAATAAAAAGACGTCAAGGATGGACATCGTTCAGGGAGAGAAAGCCAAAGCTTTGACTCCGGTGGGAGAGGGCATAATATGCGGCTTGGTTCTATTTATGGGGGCTACCCTGCAGCAAATTGGCTTGGAAGATACAACTGCAGGCAAGGCAGCCTTCATCACTGGCTTCTATATTGTACTGGTCCCCCTTTTGGGGAGATTTTTGGGACAAAGAATAAAAAAGAATACATGGATAGCAGCCATTTTTGCGATCACGGGTTTGTACTTGATCAGTGTTACGGATCGTTTTACAATTTCCAGGGGGGATATGCTGGTATTTTTGGGTTCCTTTTTCTGGGCAGCCCATATTTTGCTGATCGATCGCTTTACCCAGAGGACGGATGCCTTAGTCTTGTCCTTTATACAGTATATTGTATGCTCTGTATTGAGTTTGCTCATGGCAGTGGCCTTTGAAGAGATTAGCCTTCAGGGTCTTGTTCAGGCCCAGGTGCCGATATTGTATGGAGGAATCGCGTCTGTAGGGATTGCCTATACCCTTCAGGCGTACGGGCAAAAACATGCCAAGCCTTCTCATGCCGCCATCATTCTCAGTCTCGAAGCAGTGTTTGCTGCGATCGGTGGTTTCCTGCTGCTGAATGAAACAATGAATATGAAGGCCTTCATTGGCTGTGCCCTCATGTTTATCGGGGTTCTGGTTTCTCAAATGGACAGTTTCCAGGAATTTGAGGTTCAGAAGTATAGCAGCTGAGCAGAAATACTGTACCGATATAGAAAACCTTCCGGAAGAATGGGCTTCCGGAAGGTTTTTCTATGAATAGATAATATCATCGTGCTTGAAGGCAAATTTAGCGATATAATGATCTATAGAAGTAAAAGGAGGTGTAGTTCCATGAACCAGGATGTGAAGATATTAAGAAGGCTTGCATACAGCTACTCAGAAATTGCATTTCATCCAAGGAATGGGGAAAAGATAAGACTCCATAAAGCTGTGAATGATCTGAAACCAATCAGGCCGGTGGTGCTGATTGATGAGCTGCCATGGAATGAGATGAACATTGATCATGAGCTGACACTTCAGTGCACGGATCCTTATCTGAGCTCCATCGAATGGTTTTTTCGCACCAATATCTATAAGAACAAATATATGCCTGCTGATATGATCGTACCCCCCTTTGTACCTGTGGAAAAGGTCATTCATTCTACCGGTATTGGCATTTCCGTTGATGAGGAAATTCTGGCTACCGATAGAGAAAACCACATCGTATCCCATAAATATCATGATGTGCTGGGAACGGAAGAAGCACTGGATAAGCTCCATAACCCCATCATAACATACAATAAGGAAGAAACCCTCAGACGTTTCAACCTTGTAGCTGAGATTCTTGGTGACATTTTACCTGTAAAGCTTACGGGGATTAGCTACTTCAGCGTAGCAACCTGGGATGACATCGCAATGTACCGGGGTGTCACCAACCTCTTGATTGATTTGGTTGAGCGCCCGGAATTTACCCACAAGCTTGTACGAAAGCTGACAGATATCAGATTATCCTATCTAGAACAAATTGAATCTTTAGGTCTGTTGGATATCAACGGCTACAGCCTCCATTGCACACCGATCCATACTGACGATCTGCCTGGGAAAGATTTTGATCCGGACAAGGTGACAAGAAAGGATATTTGGAGCAGAGGGATGGCCCAGATCTTTGCATCGGTTTCAAAGGAGACCCATGATGAATTCGACATTCAATATATGATAGAAACGGTGGGACAATGCGGCTTGGCTTATTATGGCTGCTGTGAACCGCTGGACAAAAAAATAGATATCGTGGAGAAGATTCCGAATCTGCGTAAGATCTCCATTACTCCCTGGGCTGATGTGGATGTAGCTGCTGAAGCGATCAACAAAAAGTATGTATTATCCGCCAAGCCTAATCCGGCTGCCGTTGCCGTACCGGTTTTGGATAAGGAGAACCTGAGGAAAGAGATTGGCAAAATCTTGAACGCCTGTCATAGGTATGGCTGCGCATGTGATATTGTATTGAAGGATATCAGCACCTGCCGTGGCAGGCCCCAAAATATCTTTGAGTGGGAGCAGGTCGTGATGGATATGGTGAGGAATTATTAGGCTCAAGCCCTAACTTGGTGACGTTTATCGGCTGTCATCTTAAAATGCTTGTTCGCTATTAGATAAATATGATATGATGAAGTGGAAATTGGAAATAACAATATGGAAAGAAGGTGTGATATATGCTGAACTTTACATTTCATTCGCCGACAAAGGTAGTCTTCGGTAAGGGCGCTGAACTGTCTACGGTTGATGAGATTAAGGAATTCGGTGGTTCCCGTGTTATGATTGTCTACGGGGGTGGCAGTGTTGTCAAAAGCGGACTTCTTGGTACAATCCAGGAGCAACTGGAGAAAGAGAATATTCCCTATACCGTACTTGGTGGCGTGCAGCCCAACCCACGCTTATCCATGGCCAGGGACGGTGTGAAGCAGGCAATTGATTTCGGTGCGGATTTTGTTCTGGCGGTGGGAGGCGGCAGTGTCATCGATACAGCTAAAGGGATTGCCCTGGGTGCAGCAAATCCTGAAACGGATATATGGTCATTCTGGACGAGGGAAGTGGTTCCTAAGAGAAGCATTCCTGTTGGCGTTGTCCTGACCATATCGGCTGCAGGCAGCGAAACAAGTGATTCGGCCGTTCTGACCAATGAAGAAACGGGTTCCAAACGAGGTCTGAGTACCCAACTGAACCGTCCAAAGTTTGCCATCATGAATCCGGAACTGACCTATACCTTGCCCAAATACCAAATTATGTGCGGCATCGTAGATATTATGATGCATACCCTGGAGCGTTATTTTACACCTACAGAGGGGAATGAGTTTACCGATGAGGTAGCGGAAGCCCTATTGCGTGTTGTGATCAAAAATGGATCAATTGCCGTAAATGATCCCCATGATTACCATGCAATGAGTGAACTGATGTGGTGTGGCAGCATTTCCCATAACGGTCTGACCGGTCTTGGTGCGGTAGCGGACTTTGCTACCCATCAGCTAGGCCATGAGCTGAGTGCAAAATTCGATGTAGCCCACGGTGCAAGCTTGTCAACGGTCTGGGGTTCATGGGCAAAATACTGCTACAAGGAAAAACCGGAAAGGTTCGCCCGCTTTGGGCAGAAGGTATGGGGTATTGAAAAAGACACTGCGGAAGAAACTGCTTTGGCAGCTATTGAAAAAACTGTTTCCTATTTTGCCTCCATCGGTGCACCCACCTGTTTCACAGAGCTGGGTATTGGCATCCAAGATGATGAGACGTTGAAGAAATTGGCAGAAAGGTGTATGTATTTCGGCCAACGTTCTTCTGTTGGACAGTTCAAGGTCATTGACCAGGAAGCTGCATATGAGATCTATAAATTGGCAAACCGCTAGGAAAGGAATTCCCTCACAACCAAGCCCATAAAAGCCGGTCTTTTATGGGCTTGGTGCCATTCTTTTAAAGAGCAAAGGAATGGATGCGGATATACTTTCTTTTTCGAGAGACTGTCATAGAGAGCCAATTGATCTATTGCTCGCCTATAAGAATTATTATATAATGTGAAAAGATGTTGTTTTCAGCGAGGTGGCAGTATGAGAACACGAAAGGAAAACCGGCAATGCTTGATGCGCTTAACAGTAGCGGCATATCTTGTTCTTGTACTGGCCTTCAATATAGTACCCCCATCTGCTATTGACAGCAATTTATCGTCCATTCCAAGCAGATTCGTTTTATTTGTAAACCTAAACGGGTATTTGTGTTCGACAAGCAAAGGGTATTACGCCTTTTTTTTCATTTATAAAGAAATCGTTGATTTGGCCCGGCTCATGCGATGGAACAGCAGGCGCATCCTGAATTGGATCGGCTTTCTGGCCTCATACTTTCTTATTTGCGTAAAGAATGATTTGATTGCCGGTTTTGCGTTGTTATGCGGTTTTTTTGTCTTTATTGCCGGAATAAGCAGAGCCACACCGGTTATTGCCTTGTCCATTGGCGGGCATGGACCTCCCAGGCTGCAAAACTTATAGCTGATGGATGTTGATCTTATAATCATTCGTAGTAAAGTAAATACTTTATTAAAATGCAAGGGTATGAGCCTGAATTGTTTTGTTCGGCATCCGGTAACTTATATTTCTTTTGACATTACAGTATTTTATTATTATACTGCGGCAATCGTATGGAGGTTTTAGATATCGTAAGTGGAAGGAAATGAATGATTATAAAAAGCGTATATTTGAAACGTGCGAGGATGTAGCCATGCCTTTGAAGGAGTGGCTTTGAAAAACAGATAGCACCGGAAAGGATTGGATGTAATGAAAAATAAGAAACCCATCTTTTTTATCGTGTTAGTCATCGCTTTGATGATGACGTATACAGCCGTTTTTGGCGTCACCATCCCTTTATGGGGTGCTTTGGAACTTACAATACCCGGAGCACCGGATATTCGGTTTGGTATTGACATCCGTGGAGGAGTAGATGCTGTATTTGAACCGGCAGAATTGGATAGAAAACCAACAGGTGAAGAATTGGATGCAGCCCGTTCGGTTATCGAAACCAGGCTTGATCAGCAAAATATCCTTGATCGGGATGTAACGGTAGACAAGCAGAACGGGTATATCATTGTACGTTTCCCATGGAAGTCCGGTGAAAAGGATTTTGATCCGGAAACCGCTATTGCTGAGCTGGGAGAAACTGCCATGCTCACCTTTCGAGATGCAGAAGGAAACGTCCTTTTGGAAGGCTCTCACGTAGAGAAAAGCTCCGTAGCAACGGATCCGAACTATGGGGGTTATGTGGTAGCCCTGGAGTTTGATGATGAAGGGACCAAGGTGTTCAGCGATGCAACCAAAAAACTGGTAGGGGAAGTCATTAACATTTATATGGATGATACCTTGATCCAGTCTGCTACTGTCAAGGAACAAATTCCGAGCGGCAAGGCAGTTATCAGCGGCATGAGTGGCATCGAGGAGGCAAAAGCCCTGTCTGACAAGATCAATTCGGGAGCCCTGCCGTTTTCCATGGTTACAAAAAACCACTCCACCATCAGCCCTTCGTTAGGCAGTGGTGCCCTGGATATCATGGTTAAGGCTGGAATCATCGCCTTTGGTATCATATGCGTATTGCTCATTTTCTACTATCGCTTGCCTGGATTTGTCGCCTGTATTTCTCTATTGATACAGATATCAGGGCAGCTTCTTGCCATTTCCATTCCTCAGGTGACCCTTACCCTTACAGGTATTGCAGGTGTTATCCTTTCAATAGGTATGGGGGTTGACGCAAATGTGATCATTTCAGAACGGATTAGTGAAGAGATCAAAGCAGGAAAGCCTGTTAGTTCCGCCATTACCTCAGGCTTTAAGAATGCCTTCGCTTCGGTTTTCGACGGGAACATCACTGTAATGATCGTTGCTGTCATATTAATGATATATGGATCAGGTGCCCTCCTGTCATTTGCCTATACCCTGTTTACTGGTATCATTTTCAATTTTATTGCCGGTGTGACGGCATCCCGTTTAATGATCCGGTCCTTAAGTGAATACAAGTTTTTGTATAAGCAGGAGTTGTATTCCTGTTTGTCAAGGAGGGTTACATTATGAAATTTATTCATTTTTATAAAAAACGTTGGATTTTCTTCGGTATTTCTCTGGCGGTATTGATCATGGGCATCGTTGCTGGTTTTATAAACGGTGTGCAGCTCGACATCCAGTTCAGAGGCGGATCCTTATTGAAATATAATTATACAGGGGACCTGAATGCGGAAAGAGCGGCACAGATCGCATCGGATGTCGTGAAACGAACTGTCAGCGCCCAGGTTACAAAGGATCTTAGTTCGGATCAAAATCGTCTTGTGATTAATATTGCCGGCAATTTCGGTCTTGATGCAAAGGATCAAAAAGAACTCGATGCGTCATTGAAAAAGGAGTTTCCGGATGCAAACCTGGAGCTTGCTGAATCTTCGATGGTAGAGCCCTTCTTTGGACGAAAATTCTTAATGAATGGGATTCTTGCCTTATTGCTTGCATCCTTCTTTGTAGTCATCTATGTATGGATTCGTTTTCGCAGGATAGGCGGTCTCTCGGCCGGGATTATGGCTCTTGTAGCCCTATTTCATGATCTTGTGGTTGTTTTTGTAACGTGTGTCATTTTTAGGATTCCCATTGGCGATTCTTTTATCGCGGTGGCCCTCACCATCATTGGGTACTCCATTAACGATACGATTGTTATTTATGATCGTATTCGCGAGAACCGAAAAATTCATCCCAGGGAGTCTATTGAAACCCTCACGGATTTATCCATTACTCAATCCCTGACTCGGACCATTAACACAAGCGTGGCCGTCTTTATCAGCGTGAGTGTGGTTTATCTCCTGGCTTTTGCCAATGATATCAGTTCGATCCAGAGTTTTGCACTACCCATGGCAATAGGAACCATCAGCGGATGTTATTCCAGCGTTTGTATTGCTGGCCCCCTTTGGGTCATGTGGAAGAAGAGGAACCCTCAAAGGGCATGAGGCGGGCTTTTATAGCTATGTATAGCAGAAATGAGTAGATTTGTAGCAGAGGAGGGGGCGTTTTATGAACAGGCAAGAAGTTGTGCGGTTTTTGCAAAGGATAGGAGCGGGAGCCCTCATTGGTTTGGGATCGATTATACCGGGTGTTAGCGGCGGTGTGCTGGCTGTCACCATGGGGCTATATGAGAAAATACTGGAGGCTATCACCGGTTTCTTTCGCAACCCGCGCCGAAATATCATATTTCTATTGCCCTTGGGCATAGGAGCGGGACTTGGCATCCTTGCGTTTAGCAACGTAGTTGCCTGGTCCATGGCGAATTTCGGAGAACAAATTCTATTTCTCTTTATAGGCTTCGTAACCGGAGGAATCCCCTCCCTATTGCGGAAGGCAAACAGCCGTGGTTTCAAACTTCGTTTACTTCTCGCATTGTTTCTTGGATTGGTTTTGATTTTGATGCCTGCACGCCTTGAGCTTCTTGTTTCCCCCCAACAAAGCAACGGTTCGATCAATTTCGCCATGGGATTGATCTGTGGTTTAATCCTTGCCGTGGGGACGATTGTGCCAGGGATGAGCACATCCTTTATTCTGATGTATCTGGGAACCTATGAGGCTATTCTTCGAGCCATTTCCAAGTTGGATATACCAGTGCTGTTTCCAATGGGTATAGGTTTTCTGTTGGGAGCTTTGGCGATCATAAAACTGGTAGCTTATTTGTTCTCACGACATCAGGGTTATGCTTATTATGGGGTTCTGGGCTTGTTGATAGGATCCATTATTTTGGTTTTCCCCGGTATACAGGTTAACATTGTATCGCTGCTCAATGTCCTATTATTTATTTGTGGATATGGCTTATCCTATCTGCTAGAGAAAAAAGGGGCAACAGCCTCTGATTTCGATTGAGCAAAAAATATATATAAAATAAAACGACTCCTTTACATAGGAGCGAGAAAGGATGGTATGATGATGGAAAATGATATAAAATGGATTCCTTTTGATCGGATGCATAGCTTTATGGTTGATGTGTTCAAAGGTGTGGGTGTCCCGGAGGAAGACGCCAAAATATGTGCAGATGTGCTCATTGCTGCGGACAAGCAGGGAATCGATTCCCATGGCTCGAATCGCTTGAAACCCATATACTACGACAGGATCAAGGAAGGGATTCAGGAGCCTGTAACCAACTTTGAAGTTGTCAGGGAAGGTCCGACTACTGCTGTCGTAGATGGGCATAACGGTATGGGGATGGTGATCGCCAAGAAGTCCATGGAAATGGCGATTCAAAAGGCGAGACAATATGGCATGGGGATGGTAGCTGTGAGAAATTCCACCCATTACGGGATAGCGGGTTATTATGCCCAAATGGCCGTAGACGCAGGGATGATTGGCATTACCGGTACAAACGCCAGACCTTCAATTGCCCCAACCTTCGGAGTGGAAAATATGCTGGGCACCAATCCTCTAACCTTTGGAATTCCTACCGATGAGGAATTTCCCTTTATGCTGGACTGTGCGACTTCCATTACCCAACGGGGCAAAATCGAGGTATATGACAAGCTGAGTAAGAAGTTGCCCGAAGGCTGGGTAATCGACGATAAAGGCAATTATAAGACTGAGCCCCATGAGGTGTTGCAGGATCTGGTTAAGGGTACTGCCGCATTAACACCCCTTGGTGGTGCAGGAGAAGAATTGGGCGGATATAAAGGATATGGATATGCAACGGTGGTAGAAATACTGTCTGCAGCTCTTCAAACCGGTAACTATCTAAAGATGTTGACGGGATTTGAAAACGGCAAGAAGGTTCCGTATCGCCTTGGGCATTTCTTTATTGCCATAGATGTTTCTGCGTTTACAGAGCTGGAGGATTTCAAGAAGACCACCGGCAATATCCTAAGGGAATTGCGCAACTCCAAGAAAGCGGTTGGTCATGACAGGATCTACACCGCCGGAGAGAAAGAATATGAAACATGGTTATATAGAAAAGATAAGGGAGTACCGGTTAACAAGCAAACTCTTAAGGAAATGATTGCTATGAGGGATGAACTGGGTCTTACGGAATACGATTTCGGACTCTAAATAAAACAGGGGCAGTGATCCTTGACGTTTCACTGCCCCATTTTCAATACTAGTATAGTACATCTACGGGCTCTCTTCTTCGGGCGGATTCCAGGATAGCCAGTATGACTTTGGTGGTATTCATGGCATCCTCAAGGGAAACCAGGAAATCCTGCCCTGTTCTCAGGCATTCAATAAAGTGGCGGATACTTTCATAGGCGAAGCCTTTGGGTTTTCCATGGACAAAATGGGTAACAAGGACATCAGGCCTATCGTTCTTCTCTGGCGTAAACCGCTCGATCATTTGACTATTGGTCAAATCCAGGTTGATCATGCCCTTTGTTCCGAGGATGTTGAATTTGATATCATTGACAGATGGTTGGGTATTGGGGGTTATCCATCCGTTTTCCATGGTGGCAATGCCCCCATTTCTGAATTCCAGGATAGTCTGGTAGATATCCACTGTATTGATGCCTTCGCTTTTCAGAATGCCTTCCCGGGAGACGGAATAAACTCGGCTTACCTCATCGTTGAAAATCCAGCGTAAGGTGTCTACGCTATGGGTACCAAGGAACCATAATACGGATGACTTTCCTGCCCATGGCAACAGATCTGTTGCTACCCATTTGATGTCATTCAAGCGGAAATATGCCGTATAGGGTTCACCGATTTCTCCTTTCATAATGGTCTCTTTGGTTACTGCAAAGGGCGGGCTCCACCTGTTGTGCAGATCCACCATAATCCGCACATTGTTTTTTTCCACGGCTTCTGCGATTGCGTTGATATCCTCACGAGTAGTGGCCAATGGTTTTTCGACTAAGAGGTGTTTTTTTGCATTTGCACAGTCCACGGCAATTTCCCTGTGGGCAAAATCGGGCGTGACGATAGCAACAGCGTCAATATCAATCTTCCTAAGCATCTCCTTATGATCTGAAAAGGCGGCATCCATGGGAAGATTGAATTTCTGAGCCAGTTTCCTGGCCTTCTGGAGGTTGATATCACAGACGGCTACCAGATCGACATCCGGAGAATCGTGATAGATATGGGCGTGGGTTTCTCCCCAAGTGCCTGCTCCGACTATTGCAAATTTCAACTTTGACATAATCTTCCCCCTTATCTCCATATTTCATATATATGAAGACAAAAAGGGTCACCACCTTTCTTTATGATGTTACACCGGCCCGAACACATGGCCTTAAATGACTTATTCTATACTTCAATGCCAAATCCTTCAATTTTCAATTTACCTCAATAAAAAAGCAGTCTTCTTGTGCTATAAATAATAATGATTGCGGAGGGTGATCACCATGATCAGTTTTATCGCTGCCGTTGCAAAAAATAAGGTTATTGGACGAGATAATGGGCTTCCCTGGCATCTTCCCAGCGACTTAAGATATTTCAGAGAGATCACCATGACCGGAAGCAGGACGATGATTATGGGTAGAAAAACTTTCGAATCCCTGCCCAAGGTGCTTCCGGGAAGGAAGCATGTCATACTGACCCGTAACATGAATTTTCGTGTAGATGATGAAAATGTAGAAGTGATTCATAGTGTCGATGAGATATTGCCCTATGCAGAAGTGCAGGAAGAGGTCTTCATAATAGGAGGCGGTCAGGTTTTCCAAATCCTATTACCATTGGCGCAACGAATGTACATTACCGAGATTTATGAAGAATTCGACGGAGATACTTACTTTCCCATCTATCATCCGGATGAATGGATGATTGTTTCAAAAAAAGAGGGTATTACGGATGAAAGGGACCCTTATAAATATAGTTTTTTGATACTTGAGAGGAAAACTGAAAAACGATAAGAAAATACAGACAATTGCAGGATTCTTTTCGCTGCATAGCGAACGAAAAAGGAAAACTTTCACGACCGACGGTAAAGTGTAAAAAAGCCGGTTATGTATAGAAATCAAAGAAAGGAAGAATATGCAGCGATATCAGAAGCGGCTGAGTATTAAAGCTATTATGATTTAGCATCTTATCTATCAGAAATAGGAATAGCACTACAGGAAAAAGAGAAATTGTTATCTCATTAGCGCTCGTGAGGGGAATGATATAGACCGGCTTGTGGACGGTGCCTCAGGAGATATATACATTCATCCGGTTGGAGAAAATCTAGACGCTTTTTTGCAATATTGGTTCTTGCGGAAAGGGCACCAATCCATTATAATGGTTATTAAAAATAAACGAAGTTGAATGATTATCCAAATCTTTAACGGATATTCAGTTCTTCGTTGACATACAAATGTATATATAGTATTATTTAAAAGAAATGTAAAGGAGTGAGAATAGTGAAAAAAACCAGTATCATACTTGCAATCATGATGACATTGGTGATTTTCACCGGATGCTCTCAGTCAGCCACAAGTTCAGATGAAATACTGGTTGGCGTTAACTATGAGCTATCCGGAGACGTGGCTACATACGGACAAAGCTCCGTAGAAGGGATTGAATTTGCCATTGAGGAGATGAATGAGGCAGGAGGTATTAACGGTAAAAAGATCAAGTTCATTAAGTATGACAACAAATCCGAGCCTGCCGAAGCCACCACATTGGCGACGAAGCTTATGACGCAGGACAAGGTTGTGGCTGTGATGGGTCCGGCTACTTCAGGTTCCTTCAAGGCAACCATCCCTGTTGCAACCCAGTACAAAATTCCTGTTATTTCCGGTTCTGCAACAGCCGACGATGTGACTGTGGATGCTTCCGGAGTGAAGGAATACGCCTTCCGTATCTGCTTTAACGATTCCTATCAAGGTACCGCTATGGCCCAATACGCCCTCAACAACCTGAATAAAAAGAAGGCTGTTGTGATCCTGGACAGTTCCAGCGATTATGGTAAGGGTCTTGCCGAAAACTTCATTAAGACCTTTGAAGCAGGCGGTGGCACCATCGTTGCTCAAGAGGCATATGTTGCAAAGGATACAGATTTTAATGCCATCCTGACCGGAATCAAGGACAAGGATTTTGACGTAATCTTCATACCCGGATATTATAACGAGGCTGGTCTGATCATCAAGCAAGCCCGTGCATTGGGTATCGATGTACCGATCTTAGGAGCTGACGGTTTTGATTCACCTACCCTGCTTGATTTGGCAGGCCCAGAAGCTCTGAACGACATTTACTTCTCAAACCACTATTCCTCCCTTGACAAGGATCCTGTAGTGGTTGAGTTCATCAAGAATTTCAAAGCGAAATACAACAAAGAACCCGATGCCTTTAATGCCCTTGGTTATGACTTGGCTAAGTTCGTTGCAGACGGCATTAAACGCGCAGAGAAGCTGGATGGTGAATCTGTAAGGAATGCTTTGGCTGCTACCACCAATTTTGTAGGGGTTACCGGTACCTTCAGCGTGGATGAAAACCACAACCCTGTAAAATCCATTGTGGTTATCGGCTTGAAGGACGGCGTACAGCATACCAGTGAAAAGGTTAGCACGAACTGAGTTTATCATAATGAAGCATGACACATATAAGTGGGGTCAGGCGTGCCCTCACTTATATGTGTTTCATGATGTTTCGTAATGCAAATGAATTTTTTTTAACAGGCAGTGTTTTTTTATAAATCACTGCCTCTGTTCATGTAAATGGGTGTATAATAATATTATCGTGGACTTTTTTCTTTTGTTATGAACTTTATTCGTTTCCAGTAAAGATAGAGATCGAAAGAAGGGGAAACAGTTGGAACAGCTCTTACAACAAGTTATCAATGGGATATCCTTGGGCGGCATCTATGCCCTGATTGCTTTAGGATACACCATGGTATACGGCATCATTAAGCTCATCAATTTCGCCCACTGTGATATATATATGATAGGCGCTTATGTAGGTTACTTTTGTATGACCAACTTTCGCCTCGGTGTGTTGCCTTCCCTGTTAATTGCCATGGTGATTTGTACATTGCTGGGGATTGCCATTGAGAAAATAGCCTACAAGCCTTTAAGGAACGCCACCAGAATTGCAGCGCTGATCACTGCCATCGGTGTATCATTGTTCCTGGAATATGGGACCATGTTTTTTGTCAAGGCAAATGTCCGTTCCTATCCTGAAATGAAAGGGATACTGGCACAAACCTTCCGTCTGGGAGGAGTCGTCATTTCGATGCAGCAGATCCTCATTATGGGCATCACAGTGATTCTGATGCTGTTGCTTCAATTCATCGTCAGGAAGACCCGAATTGGAAAGGCAATGCGCGCTGTTTCCCAAGATAAGGATGCCGCAGAACTGATGGGTATTAATGTCGACACAACCATTTCCTTTACCTTTACATTGGGTTCAGCTTTGGCCGGTGCAGCGGGTGTTCTGGTTGGGATATACTATAATTCCATTAACCCCCTTATGGGCGTTCTGCCTGGACTGAAGGCCTTTGTTGCGGCAGTATTTGGGGGTATCGGAGTCATTCCGGGTGCCATGATCGGTGGATTCTTTATTGGTGCGGTAGAAGTCTTTGTTGCAGGATATGGCTATTCCATGTACAGAGACGCGGTGGTGTTTGCCATCCTCATTCTGGTTCTCATTGTGAAACCTACAGGATTGTTGGGCAAAAATACCAGGGAGAAGGTGTAAACAATGAAGAAAATACTCGAAGTACAGGGATTAAGAAGACTGATCGTCCTAGCACTCACCTTCGTGGTTATGCAGGTATTCATTTCCGCAGGTATTGTGAATGCATATTTGCAGGCAACATTGGTTACGATTTGTATAAATATCATTTTGGCCGTTAGCTTGAACCTGATAACGGGTTTTACTGGACAGTTCTCTTTGGGACATGCAGGTTTCATGTCTATCGGTGCTTATGTATGTGCCCTCATCACCATGAGGATGCCCACGATTGGCGGTTTTTTTCTGGGATTGTTTTTAGGATCTGTTTCGGCTGCAATGATTGGTTTTATGGTAGGGCTGCCGACTCTTCGCCTAAGGGGTGATTATCTTGCCATTGCAACCCTGGGCATGTCGGAGATTATCCGTATCATCTTTCTGAATCTGAAAATAACAAATGGAGCAGCTGGTTTGAATGGAATTCCTCAGTTCGTCAACTGGGTGTGGCTTTTTATTTTTACTGTCGGTACCGTTTTATTCATTACAAACTTTTTGAAATCATCCCATGGTCGTGCATGTATCTCCATTCGTGAGGATGAAATTGCAGCGGAAGCAATGGGAGTCAACACCACAAAATATAAGGTTATGGCCTTCACCATCGGTGCATTTTGTGCGGGAATTGCCGGCGCTCTATATGCTTCCTATTTTTACTTTATAAAGCCTGATCTGTTTGGTTTCTTGAAATCAGTTGATGTTTTGGTCATCGTCGTTCTGGGAGGGTTAGGAAGCGTTTCAGGTTCAGTCATCGCAGCAATCCTTTTAGCTCTGATTTCTACATTCCTTCAGTCCTTTCCTGAAATTCGAATGGTCCTATATGCTGTGCTATTGATTATCATTATGATTTTCCGCCCCCAGGGCTTGATGGGCTCCAAGGAGATCTCCCTATCGGTTTTCAATAAGTTGGGTCATCTCTTTACCCCGAAGAAAGGAAGGGTTTAGAGTATGTCAATTTTAAAAGTAAGAAAGTTAACAAAATCCTTTGGCGGTTTAATCGCCGTTTCCAATGTGGATATAGAGCTGAAGCATGGTGAGTTGGTTGGACTAATCGGACCGAACGGTGCCGGGAAGACCACCGTCTTTAACCTGTTAACAGGGATGTACCTGCCTACAAGCGGAACAATCACCTTTACAAGGGACGGAAGCGATATTCCTTTACAGAAAATGAAGCCTCATGCGATTTGTAAGGCAGGTGTGGCACGAACCTTTCAGAATATCCGCCTCTTCAGGGATTTGACCGTCCTTGACAATGTACGTATCGCCATGCATAAGAACGTTCAGTACGGATTGGTGCCCGCATTTTTTCATCTTCCCTCTTACCGCAAGGAAGAGGAGAAAGTGCTTCATGAGAGCTTGGAGCTGCTTAAAATCCTGAGACTGGATGATAAGAAGGATGAATATGCGAAGAATCTTCCTTACGGTGAGCAGCGTCATTTAGAGATTGCACGAGCTCTGGCCACCAATCCCAAATTGCTGCTATTGGATGAACCGGCAGCAGGCATGAATCCTGCAGAAACTGCACAGCTGACGGAATTGATTGGCTGGATTCGTGAAAAATTCGATTTAACCATACTACTGATCGAACATGATATGTCCCTGGTAATGAAAATCTGTGAGCGGATTTATGTATTGGACTACGGAACGGTCATTGCAAACGGAACTCCGGATGAAATAAGAACGAATAAACGCGTCATAGAAGCCTATTTGGGGGAGGATGTTAGCAATGTTTGAAATTCGTGATCTTAATGTACACTTTGGAGTAATTCATGCCCTCAAAGGGGTTTCTTTGACGGTCGATGCCGGTGAGATCGTCACCTTAATCGGTGCCAACGGCGCCGGTAAAACAACCACTCTACGAACCGCTTCCGGTTTAAAGAAGCCTACCAGTGGAGAGATTTTCTTCAATGGTGTAAACATTACGAATTTGTCGCCTCAGGATCGGGTAAAAATGGGGATTTCCCATGTGCCGGAAGGCCGTCGTGTTTTTCCATCCTTGTCAGTTCTTGAAAACCTTGAGATGGGTGCCTATCTCCGGCGGGATAAAGATGACATTGCTAAGGATTTAGAGATGGTGTATGAACGATTCCCAATTCTGGCTGACAGAAAGAAACAGGCTGCCGGTACTTTGTCGGGTGGAGAACAGCAGATGCTGGCCATAGGCCGAGGACTGATGAGCAGACCAAAAATCCTTTTTCTCGATGAACCTTCCATGGGTCTTGCCCCCTTGTTAGTTCAAGAAATTTTTAATATAATTAAAGATATAAACAAGGCTGGTACCACAATCCTGCTGATCGAGCAAAATGCCAGTATGGCACTGCAGATTGCGGACCGTGCCTATGTAATGGAGACGGGTTCGATTGTACTCTCCGGGACCGGGGCTGACCTGATGCAGAGTGAGGATATTAAGAAAGCATATTTAGGGGGTTAGAACCATGTTTGTTAAGAACAAGATGACTACAAATCCGTTTACGGTTTCCCCTGATCAAACCGTTCCAGATGCCCAAGAAATCATGATGGCAAACGGTATTAAACGCCTGCCGGTGTTGAAGAACGGTAAATTGGTGGGCGTCGTTTCAAAGGAGGATATTGATCGATATTCACCTTCAAAGGCAACGACCTTGAGTATGGGTGAGATTTCCTACCTCCTGGCTAAGACAAAAATCAAACACATCATGTCAAAGGAACTGGTTACAATCTCTCCAAATGCTCTTCTGGAAGAGGCAGCGACTTTAATGAGGGATAAGAAAGTCGGTTTCCTTCCGGTGCTTGATAATGATAAGTTGGTCGGGATCATCACTGAAAGCGATATTTTCGATTCTTTTATCGAACTTTTGGGTTTTCGGGAATTAGGAACCCGGCTTACCGTTGAAGCCGTTGATGAGCCCGGTATATTGGCTAAACTGACCGGCATTTTTGCTGAGTTCGGTGCAAATATTACCCGGGTGGCAGTTTATAGAGGTACCAGCGGGAAAAGCGCAGTAGTGGTTGGCATCAATTCCCTCAATACGGCAGGTATCGAAAGGGCCCTTGAGGAGCATGGATTTCGTATCCTTTACAAACTGCAGAATAAATAGATATCTCGAGCGCCATGCAGCCCATCGAAGGTCCTGGAGTGAAGCGTTTATAAAAAAACCTCCCTTAAACCGGGAGGTTTTTTTATGCCGTTTTCAGCCTGGGAAAGAGGGAGCTTTCCAAGAGTAATGACGGGGAGTATCCGGAAAATGTAAATTGTTAATGGGGTAGGTGTAGTTTCCTTTACAGCCTTTCAGCATCTCATCGGCAAAGTCCAGTAATACAGTCCAGTCAATGGAATTAAACTCATGCTTGCCATCGCGATAATGGATGGCATTTTTGCCCTTTGCACCCAGGAAGGCATACACTTCATTGGCTGCCTGCCAGGTGATTTGGGTGCCGTAGGTATTTGCCCATTCATCCTCAAGGGCTTCCGTACTGAGAAGAGGACGGGGTGCAATGAGGGATTTGGCGACATGAAGGTCGAAGGGCAGGCGGTTCTCGTTTTTGATAGGATAGGGTGGTTTGTCAGAACCGAAGGTCGCTAATTCATCTGAAAACCAGTGAAGAAAAACCGAGGTGATAGAACCCACACTTTCAGTGACAATAGGATCCTGACTTAATCCTGAACGGCCTCCCAGGAATCGGAAGCAGCCTGCACCGCCGCAGCCTGAACCATTCGGTGCTGCAAGGGCAAAGCGGTCATCGTAGATGGCGGCACACAAAGCGGCTTTTCCGCCCCTGGAGTGGCCGGTGGCGATAATCTTTCCAATATCCGCATAGTCAGTGGTTTCAAGAAAGTCCACGATCCGCATATGTCCCCATGCCCACACGGCGATCGCTTTCCAGGGATAATCGAGATATACGTCATAGACTCCTCCTTTATAGACGGGCTTGTCAATGGCAAGTTGTTCCTTTTCAAACATGGCAATACAGTATTCTCCCCTCTATGGCAGACGGCTTCCTCTTCTACAGGGCTGGGACGCATATCCTTGAAACAGTTCCAGGTAATGACCGGAAAACGCCCGGCTCGATTGGGACGAATGATATAGACATCAAAGGATAGCAAATGTCCGAGACCGCATCGGATATTTACTTTTTCACGGAGGGCTTTTCCATCGTAGATCACATTGCTCTCCAGTACGGTTCCCACCGTATTTCCGGGATTCGGCAGGATAGGACCGTACATATAGTGGCTGAGCATATCCTTAAGATATTCACGATGGGCGTTCCATTCATCGGGATCGGCGATCCGAGTTCCATCGGCTCGAATGAAAGGATCCGGGAGTTCTTCGATAATTGGGAGATCATCTACCTTTTTCCATACATACCAGTCTTTCATCGCCAAAATCTTCCTTTCCGTGGTTTCCGCCCTGCATTTCTGAAGAACAGAAAAGATACATAGGTATATGCAGGAATCTATTACCATTTTACCACAAGGATAAAGCATTTGCATATTGAAATACATCTTCCATTTCAATGATATGGATTTATTGAAAAGATATGAGTAAAAAGAGCTCTGTTTGGGGCAATATAATCTTGAACGGAATGATTGGAAAGGATGATGATACATGGCAGTATTAAATGATATGACTGCAGATTTTTTACGTTCCGCCTATGGGGGGGAAAGTATGGCCCATATGAGGTATTTGATATAGGGAGATATAGCGGATAAGGGGGGTATGCCCAATATTGGCAGGTTATTTCGGGCTATTGCCTATGCAGAATGGGCCCATGCAGATAATCATTTCAGGGTTCTGAAGGATAAGAAGGGAGATAACAGCGTCACGGCAGGTGCTGTCTTTGGAGCAGGAAAGACTGTAGAAAACCTGGAGGGCGCAATCGGAGGAGAACTCCATGAGGTGGAACAGATGTACCCTGTGTATTTGCATACGGCCCACCTACAGAATGAGAAGGGGGTGGAAAAAGCCTTTCATTTTGCACTGGAAGCTGAGAAAATTCATGTCAAGCTTTTTCAGGAAGCCCGGGAAGCAGTGAAGCAGGGGCAAGATATGGAATTGGGTCCTGTGTATGTATGCCCTGTATGCGGCCATACCGTCAAGGATGACCTTCCGGATGTATGCCCTGTATGCGGGGCGAAGAAAGAAATGTACAAGCACTTTGCAGCCCAATAAGATACATACTTTTCGGTTTTCATATGAGATTCTAAAAAAACAGCAAATGAAAAGAGGAGGCATTTCCATACAGATGCCCCCTCTTTCTATTTAGCCGGAGCCATAACTCTATCCTATAGAAATAGTCAAAATCTGATCATAGAAAAACAACAAACTGCAGTACAGGCATTTTCCAAATATGATATAATAAAGTAGAAGATATCAACTAAATGATCATTTCATTTAGATAAAGGAAAAGGGGGATTATGATGGATAAGGTTTATCTCGCTTTGTATTCCTTTGGCATGGACAGCGATCTGTCAATGGAAGAAAAATTGCAGACAACAGCCGAAATCGGCTATGTGGGTGTCGAGTTTGCAGGCGGATACGGCGGTATCAGTGCTCCGGAGATGAAGAAGCTGCTGATGAAATATCAGTTGGATGGGATATCATCCCATGTATCCATGGACGCCATTTCGGAAAACCTTCCCTATATGGCCGAAATAGGCGGAAAAATGATCATCGTTCCCGGCTATCCCTTTGCGACAAAGGAGGAAGCCATTGAATGTGCCGAGCTTCTCAACGAAAAGGGGAAAGAAGCTCAAAAATATGGCATCAAAATTGGCTACCATAACCACACCAGCGAGTTCTATATTGACGAGGAGAAAGCCCTCCTGGATTATGTGATCGAAAACACCGATCCGGACTATGTGAGCTTCCAGTTAGACTGTGGCTGGGCTTCAGCAGCGGGTATCGACCCTGTTGAGTACATAAACAAGCATGCCGGTCGCTTTATAGCGATTCATGTGAAGGAAAACAATGCTGTGATCGGTCCTGAAAAACCCAGGAGTGCCAAGGAGCCACGGAGGAGACCATCCTTCAAGCTGGATGAAAACGGCAAACCCATCATCCCGGAGGAGTTCAAGAAAATGATGGAGGAGCGGGGCAAGCTGAATGGGCCCACCGGCAGTGGGATCGTCGACTGGAAAGCCGTGAAGGCGGCAGCGGATGCCCAGGGCTGTATCGCTTATATCGTAGAACGGGAATGGAGCTACAACGTTCCACCGGATCGTATCCAGTGCCTCAAGGAGGACTTTGAGTATCTGAAGAACAATGTATGAACATAAGGCATTGCCTTGGACTATGATAAAACGGAAGCCGCACCTAGGTGCGGCTCCATTTATTGTAGTTATTCTAGCCCAATATACTTCGGTCCATAAACTCCACCACTGGCTCCTTCGTCTTATGGAGCTCGAAAATTACGATCTCGTTGCTGTCCTTTCTTAAGAGGGGAGCGGGCACATATAAGGTCTTCTGGGGTCCAATTTTCCAATAGCGTCCCAGGTTGAAGCCGTTGATGAAAGCAACTCCCTTCTTCCAGCCATCCATATACAGAAAGGTATCGGCAGGTTCAGTGACTTCAAAATGTCCCCTGTAAAAGACAGGGCCTTCTCGATGACATTCGTCTTTATAATGGATATGTTGAATCTTGTCCAAGGGAAGGGGGTAAATGGTCCAATCAAACTGAAACTGGTAATCCAGCCGTACATTTTCCGTTATTCCTTTCCTGTCCATGAGGTATGGACCGTAATTGATCCTTCCCATATTTTCAACCAGGATCTCCAGGGTATTCTCCTCCATGGGAAAATCCACCTTCAAAACGGTCTTTCCATCACCCCGATAGAGCGTATCAATGTATTTGCCGTTGATATAGATCATTGCCCTGTCATGGACTTTCCGGATGTCCAGATCGCATTTCAGGTGGGGTCCGATGACCCTTGTTTGATAGAGGATAAAGCCCAGACCGTTGCCCACCTCTTCCATAGGCAGAGGGTAGGGGGAGTGAACCGGGGATGATAAGATGGGGAGGCTTTCAAACAAGCCCTGTTTTTCCCTTAGTTCAACCTTGCCATAGGCTTTCTTGGGAATCGGGGCAGGCAGTTCCACGGGCGGGATTCCTGTATGCTTTTGGATAACCTCTCGAAAGGCAAAGAATTTGGGCGTTAATTCGCCGTCTTCGCTAACCGGTGCATCGTCGTCATAGCTGGTGATGGTGGGTTCATATTTGTCGTTATAATTGGCGCCATTCATGAATCCAAAATTGGTGCCTCCGTGGAACATATACAGATTCACAGAGAAACCCAGCTCCAGCATTTTATCCAGGGTTTCCGCAGCGTCTTCGGCCGACCGGGTGTGGTGCTCTTCGCCCCAGTGGTCAAACCAACCATTCCAATACTCGCTGCACATGGCGGGTCCAGTCTTCTGATATTCCCTCAGTTTCTCAAGGGCTTCCTTTGGTCTTGATCCGAAGTTTACTGTCTTAAGAAGGTCCGGGAGGGTTCCGCCCCGGAGCATCAGATCCGTCGGTCCATCCGAGGTGAACAAAAGCACATCCACACCCCGGCGAAGGAGATCTTGCCGCAGGTAATCCAGGTATTTCTTATCATTTCCATAGCTTCCATACTCATTTTCCACCTGCATGGCGATGATGGGACCTCCATTGGTGCACAGGAGGGGTTTCAGTTTTTCCATCAGGACATCGAAGAAGGCATCCACCCTCTCCAGATATGGCCGGTTGTAGCATCTTAATCTGATTCCCGGCTCTTTTAGGAGCCAAGCCGGAAGCCCACCCAATTCCCATTCGGAGCAGATATATGGGCCGGGGCGGACGATTACGAACAAGCCCAACTCCTGGGCGGTTTTGATGAATTTGACGATGTCCGCCATCCCTTCGAAGCAAAATATTCCTTTTTGAGGCTCATGAATATTCCAGGCGACGTAAGTTTCTACCGTGTTCAATCCGCAGGCTTTGAGTTTTAGAAGTCTGTCTTTCCAGTATTCAGGAACCACTCTAAAATAATGGATGGCTCCGGATAAAATGCGGACAGGTTTTCCGTCGTAAGTAAATTCGTTTCCGATCACCTTGAAAACAGCCATTTGAATTCCTTCCTTTCCCATTAGCTAAATAGAGCGTATGCCGTTGTCTTTTCTCTCCCATGTACATTATATATGCTTTGTTTGTAGAAGTATATGCTTGAATGGAATAGAGTGAATATGGGGCTATGGTTTGTTGGTCATGGTGTCCATTTTCATCATGGTAATGGAATGTATTTCGGTTTTCGGTAGTGTAAGGGACATAATGACCACAGGCTAAATTTTATAGCGAGGACCGGCTGTCCTCTGTCAGACAGCCGGTCCTTTTTGCAGTATAAGTCCTTCTCGGTGCATAGAGTCGGAAGTTATTGAACAAATTATACATGGATATATAATATTGATTAAGAGATGAAAGGGAGGAGTTAGCTTGGCCAGACCAATGGGACCCAGATTTAAGGTGGCCAGACACCTGGGTGAAAACGTGTATAACCATACGAAGGCATTGAGGAGGGGGGCAAACCCCACAGAAAGCTTTCTGAATACGGAAAGCAGCTGCTGGAAAAACAAAAACTAAAAGCTTACTATGATCTGCTGGAGAGGCAGTTCAGAAATTATGTAAAGGAAGCGATGAAGTCAAAACAAAACCCGGCCGAGGTATTGGTTCAGAATCTGGAAAGAAGATTGGATAATATCGTGTATCGTCTTGGTTTCGCATCCACCCTGCGTCAAGCCAGACAAATGGCGGTTCATGGCCATATCCAGGTAAACGGCCAAAAAGTGGACAAGCCATCCTATCGTGTTGGTGTAGGGGAGGAGATCAGCCTCCGGGAGAAATCCAGAAACAGAGGCTTGTTCAAGGAGAATTTTCGCTTAATACCTGTGACTTTGAGCTATTTGGAAAAGAACGAAGATGCTTTTACCGGACGTCTGGTTAAAATGCCCGATCCGGATGAAATCCCGATAAATGTGGATATGTTGCCCGTTATTGAGTTTTATTCCAGAAGATAAGGCTTCTCATTTGTAATACAGCTTCACGACAATATCCTGGTCATAGTTGCCAAAGCCCTTGCCGTACAGGGTCAAGCCACCAATATGACGGGCATCTTCCAGGACGGCGATGCGAAAGCTCCAGTATTTTTGCCGCATATCCAACTCATGAAGGGGGATATCGGATATTTTGGTTCCATCCATATAGGTACCATTCCTAGTAATTCGCAGGGCCTTCAACAGACCATATTGGTTGACGGTATTGCACCACCAAGGGGGTGTGTATTTCCCCCGTTGACCTCCGAAATCCCCCGGGCTTGTCCAATTACCCACATGAATACCATTGATGAAAAAGGAAATCTCCGACGGCCAGTCATTGTTATACCCGGGAGCCTCCAAGCCCAGCTCCATGGAAATTTCCAGTTCTTCGGGCTCCTGGCTTTTCAACAGATAGTTAGGTATTTTATACTCCACATATCCCTGGGAAAACCACAAAATCCTGGCGTTCACCCGTTCGGGATCCATAAAATACCTGGGGTCATCATAATATCCCACCAACTTCTCCGGGGTGGCCAGCCCACAGGTGGGTTTAATGTCACAATCGGTATAATGTCCAACCGGAATGATCACTTCATGATAGTTCCTTGATAAAGTTTCCACCATAGGAAATTCGATGGTAATGGATTTTGCCTTTAGTTTGCATATTTTCTGTACTCCATTTCCGGTACGCTCCCTGGAAGCTGAGATAAGACCGGCAGCTTCCAGCTTACGAACATGCATGGTCATAATCGCACTGCTGAGGTTAAGGGCCTCCGCCAGTTCCTTGATATTCATGGGCTGCTGGGCCAGTAACTGAATGATGTTCAGCCTGACCTTGCTTGCCAGCGCTTCATAGATGGGGAGAAACTCTTCGGTAGGTTGTATATTCATATCTTTTCATCCTTTCAAGTAATTAATAAAATTATAAATTACATAAGGGCTTTTGTAAATACGCTCTGGAATATTGTTGACGCTCCAGTTGATTCCATACTATAATAGACATGGATCCATGTATATGGATGGAAATTTATAATTATGTTAATCGGGGGTGGAAAGGTTCTATGGGAAACAAATTAACTGTCAAGCTCAACCGGAAAAAGCATGTCATCAATAAAAACATCTATGGTCATTTTTCTGAGCATCTGGGACGCTGCATTTATGAGGGGATCTGGGTGGGTGAAGACTCGCCCATACCCAACACCGAAGGGTACAGAACAGATGTGCTGAACGCTCTGAAGGAGCTCAAAATACCGGTCCTGCGCTGGCCTGGGGGATGCTTCGCCGATGAATACCACTGGCAGGATGGGATTGGACCGAAGGAAAGCCGCAAAAAGATGATCAACACCCATTGGGGAGGAGTGATTGAGAACAATCATTTTGGCACCCATGAATTTCTCAGGCTTTGTGAACTTTTGGGCTGCGAACCCTACATATGTGGCAATGTGGGCAGCGGTACAGTGCGGGAGATGCAGGAATGGGTGGAGTATATGACCTTTGACGGAGAATCGCCCATGGCCAATCTGCGCCGTGCCAACGGACGGGATAAACCCTGGAAATTGAAATATTTCGGCGTTGGCAACGAGAACTGGGGATGTGGTGGCAATATGCGTCCGGAGTATTATGCCGATGAATACCGGCGGTATCAAACCTATCTGCGGAATTTCGGCGAAAACCGCTTATACAAGATCGCTTGTGGGCCCAATAGCGATGACTACCGTTGGACGGAGGTGCTGATGAGGGAAGCCGGACGGTATATGGATGGGCTGAGCCTCCATTACTACACCGTACCAAGCGGCAACTGGAGAGATAAGGGTTCCGCCTTGGTGTTCGATAGCATCGGTTGGTTCCATACCTTGAAGAGAACCATGTATATGGAGGAGCTTATTGAGAAACATTCCGCCATTATGGATCAATATGATCCCGAGAAGCGAATCGGCCTGATCGTGGATGAATGGGGGACCTGGTACAATGTGGAGCCCGGTACCAATCCCGGTTTCCTGTATCAGCAGAATACTCTTAGGGATGCTTTGGTTGCCGGAGTGAACCTGAATATATTTAATAACCACAGCGACCGTGTTCAGATGGCCAACATTGCCCAAACGGTGAACGTCTTACAGTCGGTGATTCTGACCGAAGGTGATCGAATGCTGCGAACGCCTACCTACCATGTATTTGAAATGTATAAGGTAAACCAGGATGCCGAATGGCTGCCGGTTGATTTGATCTGTGATGAATACAGTCACGATGGGGAAAGCATTCCTCAGATTTCGGCATCGGCTTCCAGGGACGAAAGGAGAGTTGTGCATATCAGCCTGTGCAATCTGCATCCGGAGAAGTCAGGGTCCATCCAATGTCAACTGGAGGATATTCAGATCAGCCGTGTGACGGGAAGGGTTTTGACCGCGACCGCTATGAATGCCCATAACACCTTTGACAATCCCGACCAAGTCAAGCCCGCATCCTTCCAAGACTTTCATGTGGATGGAGGGAATTTGGACGTCGAGCTGCCGGCCAAATCCGTTGTGGTATTGGCTATCGAAGGCTAGAGCGGGGAGACGAGAAAGATGGAAGATAAACTCTGCAAGGGGTGTTCGGCCAGCGTATGGGTGTCTGTAGAGGAAACCTATGAGAAGCTGGTGACAACCCTGCTCCGTGAAGAAGATGCTGTAGACAAAGGGGAATACGAGCATCGACTGTCAAAATGCAGGGAATGCCCATCCCTGGTTTATGGGACCACCTGTAAACATTGCGGCTGTCTGGTGCATGCCCGAGCCCTGACAAAAACAGCCCATTGTCCAAATCCCGGCAGCCCTGCATGGTAGGATCAATGCTTGAATGAATGGGGGAAAGAGCCATGGAGAAATTACAGAGGGGATCCAGCATCCCCCTCCAAAATGTGAAGATCGATAGCCCATTTTGGAACAGATACGTTCATCTTGTTCGAGATACGATGATCCCGTATCAATGGGAGGCCTTGAATGACAGGATTCCTGATGCCAGTCCCAGTTATGCCATGCATAACTTCCGTGTTGCCGCCGGCCTGGAGGAGGGTGAATTTCATGGCATGGTCTTTCAGGACAGCGATTTGGCCAAATGGTTGGAAGCCGTGGGTTATAGCCTTCAGACCCATCCCGACCCTGAACTGGAGCGGATCGCCGATGAAACCATCGATATCATCGAAAAAGCCCAGGATAAGGATGGGTATCTGAACACCTATTTTCTTATCAAAGAGCCGGACAAACGCTGGACCAATTTGAGAGAATGCCATGAGCTTTACTGTGCCGGTCATATGATTGAGGCAGCAGTGGCTTATTATAAAGCCACGGGTAAGGATAAGCTGCTGAAGGTTGTGGAACGGCTGGTGGACCATATCGATGCTGTCATCGGCCCGGAAGAGGGAAAGCTTCACGGCTATCCTGGTCATGAAGAGATCGAACTGGCATTGATCAAGCTGTATCAGGTCACGGGAAAAGAGAAGTACCGTAGACTGGCGAAATACTTTGTTGATGAACGGGGAAAGTCCCCAAACTTTTTCGTTATGGAATGGGAAAGGCTGGGGCGGACCTCCCACTGGACGGTAGGGCAGGTACCCAGGCCGAATCATGAATATAATCAATCCCATATCCCTGTAAGGGAACAAACAGTGGCTGTTGGCCATGCCGTCAGGGCGGTTTATCTATATGCAGGAATGGCTGATGTAGCCGTCCATTCTGGAGACCGAGAGCTATTGGATGTCTGCAAAAGACTGTGGCACAACATTGTGAAGAAACAGATGTACATTACAGGCGGCATCGGTTCAACCCATCATGGGGAAGCCTTTACCTTTGACTATGACCTCCCAAATGATACGATCTATGCAGAGACCTGCGCTTCCATTGGCTTGATCTTTTTTTCCCATCGCATGCTGGAAGTGGAAGCGGACAGAGAATATGCTGATGTCATCGAAAAAGCCCTCTACAATATTGTATTAGCCAGCATGTCCATGGATGGCTGTCACTTCTTCTATGTAAATCCCCCGGAGGTATGGCCCCAGGCATCTGAGAAGGATCCTGGCAAGCGCCATGTCAAGCCGGTGCGGCAGAAATGGTTCGGCTGTGCCTGCTGTCCTCCCAATCTGGCCAGGCTACTGGCTTCTTTAGGTAACTACATCTATACGGTGAGCAGTGATACCCTTTATGTGCATCTCTATATGGGAGGGGAAGCCCTTGCTGAGGTGGCTGGTACCCAATTCAGGGTGATTCAGGAAACCAATTATCCTTGGGATGGCAAGGTCACCATCCGCCTGAAGGATCTAAAGGATTCCACGTTCCCCTTAGCCCTTCGAATCCCGGGCTGGTGTCGAAAGGCGGAAATCCTGGTGAATGGCAGAAAAATGGATTTGCTGGCAATCATGAACAAGGGTTATGCCGTCATAGATCGGACCTGGTCGGATGGAGATACGGTAATAATGGAGATGGAAATGCCTGTTGAGCTGGTATACGCTCATCCAAGGGTCAGGGAGAATGCCTGGAAGGCTGCCCTGCAGCGAGGCCCTCTGGTCTACTGCCTGGAGGAGATCGATAACGGATCTAATCTGCCTGCCATATCTCTGTGCCAGGATAAGCTCCCCAGAGTGTCCTATGATCCCGATCTACTGGGCGGAGTCATGGTCCTCGAAGGAGAAGCTATCCGGCTGATCGATCCGGGGGATGATTCTTCCCTGTACAGAATATCACAGCCCCAAGTGGAACAATTCCGCTACAAGGCAGTTCCCTATTTCCTTTGGGGTAATCGGGAACCCGGTGAAATGCTGGTTTGGCTACGATATTCCTGAGATGAATAAAGCCTGGAGAACAGAAGCTCCAGGCTTTGAGGAAGGTCGGTGAAGGTTTATGAAGACCTTGGAAACCCATCGCTTAATTTTAAGAGCGTGGGAAATGGATGATCTGGATGATTTCTATGAATATGCAAAGAATCCCAATGTAGGCCCAATGGCAGGATGGGAACCCCATGGAAGCAAAGAAGTATCGAAGAAGATATTAGAATCCTTTATAGAGAAGGATGAAGTATGGGCCATTGAGTATAAGGCTAACCGCAAGGTGATCGGTTCTATTGGTGCTCATCCTGATATGAAGAGGCAAGGTATCAGGGCAAGGATGATCGGTTATGCGCTATCCGAGGATTATTGGGGTCAGGGTATTATGACGGAGGCAGTAAAAGAGGTGATCAGATACCTCTTTGAAGAAGAGAAATATGATATGGTCTCCTGCTACCACTATCCTTTCAACAAGCGGTCAAAGAGAGTAATAGAAAAATGCGGCTTTATTTATGAAGGCACATTAAGGTCAGTCAGCATGATTTATGACGGAACAACTTATGATGTTGCCTGTTATTCCATAACGAAGGAGGACTACTATCAGAGATTGAAATAGACTGAAAAACGTTTCACGTACATACTCTTGCCATTGCTATCATCTGCTTTCGTATATACAAATAATGTTAGTATGATTTTCAAATAAAAAGGGCTGTGGATGAAGGGATTTCATCAACAGCCTTTTTATTTGGGAGCTGAGTGTATGTCGTTTGGTAGGAAAAAACCACACATTTTTACGGAAAATTCGACAGCACAGAGTTCTAAAGGTATTATTGTTGTATATTTTCACCAAAATAGGTTCCGACTGGGTAAAATTCGTGGTATAATATGGAAATACGCTTAGTAGGTTGACAATGATGGACAGCTAAGGATGAATGGTTTAGGGGAAATTGTAGAACTGTATTGGGGGAATATGAATGGCAAGGGTATCGCTGCATAGGGTATGCAAAGTATACCCGGGAGGCGTTCAGGCAGTTAACGATTTTACCCTGGACATAGAAGACAGGGAATTCATTGTGCTGGTGGGACCCTCCGGGTGTGGGAAATCCACCATCCTGCGAATGGTGGCTGGGCTGGAGGAGATCACTCGTGGGGAAGTATATATAGATGGTCGGAAGATGAATGATATCCCCCCGAAGGATCGGGACATAGCCATGGTTTTTCAGAACTATGCCTTTATCCACATATGACAGTGTACCAGAATATGGCTTTTAGCCTCAAAATCAGAAGAATGCCCAAACCTGAAATCGATAGGCGGATTAAGGAGGCGACGGACATTTTGAAGATCGGGCATTTGCTCCATCGAAAACCCAGGGTACTTTCCGGTGGAGAAATGCAGCGCGTAGCTTTGGGACGAGCCATGGTTCGTGATCCCAAGGTATTTCTCATGGATGAACCTTTGTCCAACCTGGATGCCGAGCTCAGGATGCAGATGAGGACAGAGATCACGAAATTGCATCAACGCCTGCAAACCACCTTCATCTATGTAACCTATGACCAGACGGAAGCCATGACCATGGGAAACCGAATTGTTGTGATGAAGGATGGATATATCCAACAGGTGGATACACCCCAGAATCCATATGATCATCCAGCCAACCTGTTCGTAGCGGGATTTATCGGAAGTCCACGAATGAACTTCTTGGAGCTGGAATTGATGAGAGACGGGGACCAGGTTTATGGCGTATTTGGGGAGCATAGAATATCGATTCCGGGTGAGATCATAAGAAAAATGAATGGCCGATCATATATCGGGAGGACCGTCCTCATGGGGGTTCGACCGGAGCATATCCATACCGATACTTTCTTTTTTAATAATTCACAGAACATGCCGATCCCTGCCCGTGTGGAATTGGTTGAGAATATGGGAGCGGAGATTTACCTGCACCTCGCTATCCCCGGAAAGGAAGACACGTTGACCGCCCGGGTGGATGTGAGAACCATGGCGAAAAGTGGGGACACCATGCATATCTCATTTGACACAAATCATTTACATTTCTTAGATAAAGATACAGAAGCCAGTATATTGAGATAAGCCCAAGGAAGCTATGACTTTGTTTACTAAGCTATACGATAATACAATGTCAAAGTCGTTTTCGTGAAGGCATATAAGAACGGAGATACCAACTCAGTCATATTGTGAGGAGGATGCTCATGAGAAGGTTTCTGGCAATCATCAACATTATCATTCTTGCTGTATTTCTGACAGCCTGCACCATACAACCAATGGAGACAAAAGGTGAGCATCAAGGAGAGACTGGGGAAGATAATCCTGCAGGAACAACCGTGGATCATGATCAGGACATTGTAACTGTTAACGTTCTTGTGCCGGAGCAAAGCACGTTAGGGATAATGAAACATAAAGTCCAGCAGGCGCTTCCCGAGGGAATCCGTGTGCAATTTTTGGAAGCAAATCAAAAATACGCTTTGGAAGTGGATGAACTCATTTACAAACTGACGGCACACAGTAGTGAGTTTGATATCTTTTATATACGGTCTGACCAGGAATTTGCCAGAAACATCATTGAAAAGGGTTTTTATGTGGATTTACTGCAAAATGATAAAATATCCGCATTCTATGATGCAATGTATTCTCAGATTCAAAAATGGTGTACGTATAATAATCAAATGTTTGGCTTTCCCGCCCTTGTAAGACCCTATGCTCATTTGACAGCCCAGGAGAATTCACTGAAACAATTGGGTTATTCCATCGATGATTTACGTACTTTTTCGGATGTATTCCGGTTTTCGAAAGAGTGGGAGGACAAATTTCAGGAAACAGGAGTATACTGGTCGCCGAGCGAAACCATCGCCACGATTCTGCGATCATATTTATTGTCCCATTATGATTACGATAAAATGTATATAGAGGTAGATAATCAAAACTTTCGGGATTTTCTGGAAGGCCTAAAGGACATCAGAAGGAACCAAGACTGGGTGGATGTGGATAACGTTGACAATCTTTACTTTGATTATTTTAGCGTCGAGATATTTATTGGAAATATTTTTCCGGTGTATGTATATAAAACCCATGGATTCAATGAAATGGCACCAGCTTCCATGCCCTTACTGGACCAGGAGACAGATGGAAGACGGGCAATCGATGCTTCCTTTTATATCATCAATCCCTTTAGCAAACACATCGATGAGGCTCTTGAAGCCATGGTGCAGATCGGAGAAATCAGTAAACATGCAGATGTTCGCGAGTTGCTATATAAGGACATGGCGTTTTATAGCAGCGGAGAGTCAACAGGGGTATATGGCACTCCTTTGAATGCCCTATATAAAGAACAAAGGATGTATGACAGGATGGGGAAGTACTGGCAGCAGCATGAGCTGTATTATGCTTTTCCTGGGATGAATGATCTCTTGGGAATTTGTGATGAGTATTTGAAGGATGCTGTTTCCTTGGATGAAGCCATTGAAAAAATGGAACATATCATTGATATTGTACGACGGGAGAGTTTGAAATAATGGGAAAGATGAAATTCCAACAGGTGATAGGGTTTCTGCTCCCTAGTTTGGCAGGACTGGGGATTTTCTATATTATCCCCTTCCTGGGCAGCCTCTACTATGCCTTCAGCCGCAGTGACGCCCGGGGAGGCTGGGCGGGATTGGACAATTTCCGCGCCTTGTTTTCAAGCGATCTTTTCTTGGTGGCATCAAGGAACACCCTGCTCTTTATGTTTCTGATCGTGCCGCTGATCGTTGCCCTGTCCTTCTTTCTTTCCATGCTGGTCTGGAGCCAGAGGGGCATCGGAAGGCTGTTTCGGAGCGTAATGATGACGACCTATGTGATGCCTACGGTAGCGGTATTGCTTCTATAGAGCATGCTTTTCCATCGGGCCGGTACGATCAATGGGGTGATGGAGCTCTTCGGTTTCTCCCCTGTGGACTGGATGGAGGGGGGTCAAATGCGCTGGCCGGTTATCATGATGTTCCTTTGGAAGAACATCGGCTTTAACATGATCATCCTATTGGCCTCCCTGAATGCCATCCCCAAGGAAGTGCTGGAATCCTCCCTGCTGGATGGAGCCGGTTGGTTGAGAAGACAGGTTTTTATCATCATTCCCCACATCATACCTGCTCTGGTCTTCGTTATAATCATATCCATGATTAATTCCCTGAAGATATTTAAGGAGGCCTATGTACTAGCCGGACCCTACCCGGATGACAGTTTATATACCCTGCAGCATTTCATTTATAATCAGTTCAACCAGCTGAACTATAACTATGTGGTATCCGCAGCATTCCTGTTCTTGGTCGTCATTTTTATCTTGGTGGGCTTTCTGTTCCTGTTCGAGTACAAAATAAAGGAGTGATAAGGAAATGATCGGAGGTATTCCAGGGAAAAGAAGGATGGGCGGGATAATGGTATTCCTTTTTCTGACTGTACTATCTTTTATCGTGTTGTTGCCCATATTGCTGACCATATCCTATTCCTTTGAAGGACTCTTGGAGATTACCCGTTATTTTGACCAGTTTGAGCATGCACAACCTCAGAAACACATCAGGACCAAATGGCTGCCCATTGCATTCAACCTGAATCAGTACTACAACGTACTGATCAAAAAGTAAGGATACCTGAGATATCTCTTTAACTCCGTCAGATATACCGTCATTATCTTGATTGGACAGTTGCTGCTGGCACCTTTGGCGGCATTTGCCTTCTCCAAGTTTACCTTTCGATTCAAAAATGTCCTGTTCTTCATTTATGTGGTGGTCATGATGCTGCCCTTCCAGGGCGTCATGATTCCCAACTATATCGCTTTGGGCAATATGGGTCTGTTGAATACGGCATGGAGTCTGATCCTGCCGGGGATCTTTTCTCCCTTTGCTGTTTTCCTGCTGCGCCAGTATATGATGAATGTACCGGATGAAATATTGGAAGCCGCCAGGATCGACGGAGCCAGCAATCTTCAAATCTTCTTCCATATTATGCTGCCCCAGGTGACCCCGGGTTTGGCGGCCATGGTGGTTCTTTCCTTTGCAGAGATATGGAACATGGTAGAACAGCCCTTATTACTGGTCAGGGATAAAAAGCTATACCCTCTGTCCCTGGTTCTATGCGATCTGGAGAAAGTATCCATGACGGAGGTATTTGCCGGAGCGGTGCTGTTCATGGCACCGGTTATCATCCTGTATTTCATATTCCATGACGACATCATATCAGGGATCGAATACTTCCGCATCAATCGACTGTGAGGTGGTCTGAATGAGAAAAACAGCCATAAAGGTAGCCATCCTGTTTGTAGTGGGATTATTTATCTGTGTCCTGGTCTCCAGAGCGGTTACATATCTGACAGCCCCTAAAGGCGATTTTGTCAAACAGCAAAAGGCTTATATCTACAAAGAGTATACTCACACGGGGAGTATAGAGTTTATTAATCAGGAAGACATCTACTGGAAGGAAGCCTTGAACAGGCCCCTTCAAATTACAGAGGTGTACATTAAAACCGGAGATTATGTGGAGGAAGGAGATTCCCTTTTTACATTTGAGCTTTATCAGGATGCCCAGGAGGAAAAAATGGCGTTGGAGAAGGAGCTTCAAACTCTGGCTCAGACGAAGACCGCCTTGTATGAAACCATCCTGAAGATGAGGGTAAAGCTTGAGTCCAGGGGAGTGCAGCTGGCCCGGGAATATGTGGAGATTCAAGCCCGCATACTGGTTCTGAAAAGCAAGATCCAAGATGCTCTGGCGGAGGAAATCGAATGGGAATTGTCCTCCCATGAAGAAACGCTTAAGGAACCCATACAGCAGGAAAATGTATCGGAGGACACCATTGCAGATATCCAGGAGTATCTTTCTTTGACGGAACGGCTCCGGGAGATGCAGCCTGCTCTGGACAAAGAGCTGAAGCGAGGCAACAATACCGATTACCAGATTGGCCTGAAGTGGTATGAACTACAGCAGGAAATGGATGAAGTTGCTCAAAAACTGGCGGAGCTTGAACGATTGGAGAAACAGCCCATAAGCTATACAGCTCCCAAAAGGGGCAGAATCACTGCCGTCTATGGGAAAATTGGGGATGTCTATAACGGAGTAATGCCCCTGTTTGCCGTAAGCTCCAGCGAATTTCCCTGATCTCCATTCCGATCGAAGAGGTTTTTCAGGATGACTCTTATATGCAGAATAATTATACCATCAAGTACAAAGGCGGGAGTTTTGACTGCAAAATAAAGGGGATTCAGGATGACAAACTCATCCTTGAACCAGCTTCTTCCTTATTCAAAGGACAGAACATGGAGCGAATGAGTGAAATCTCAGTTGAAGTTCAATCCACTACGGAAAAAGTATTGTATACGTCAGCTCTGCCGGTATCGGCCATTGTTCATAAGGATAACAAGGATTACATTTATATTGTGAACAAGAAACAGGGCTTCTGGGAGGAGGAGTACAGAGTGGAGGAACACGAAGTATATATTTCCATATACAATGATCTTTATGCAGCATTGTCAACTCCTCTGGCGGATGATACCATCGTCCTGGACAGGTGGGACCGGACTATTATGGATGGACAGCGGGTGTATGAATATGCTCAGTAGAAAGAGAGTACTCCGAAAGCGTGGCTTTGTTTTTCTCCTGTGCTTGTGGATGGGAATAGTCCTTTTTTCTCTCGCTTCAGGAGTGCGGCTGCTCTATGCTGCGCCGGATATCGTCTCGGCCTGGACATCCTTATCCCTATATCCTTTTAATATGGACAGGAAATTTTTTTCAAGAACTCTTCCCCATGTGACGGCTGTGGGTTTGATGAAGGATGGAAATGTTTCCAGCCGGTATCGCACTGTCTACGAAGTGGATCTCATTCTGGTAGACGATCAGTATGCGGATGTCTACTCTCCAAGGATGAAGCAGGGAAGATTCTTTTGGGAAAAGGACTTTGACAGAAATACGGCAGTGCTTAACGACGAGCTTGCCTTTCAGTTGTTCGGCTATACGGATTGTGTGGGGGAACGTTATACCTATAAGGATCAAAGCTATGTGGTTGTGGGAGTAACCTCTGACGACAATACCCGATATTCAAAGAGCAGGTATCGCATGTATGTCCCATATTCCATAGGTGAGAATAGCCTCTGCGATTTTGTGGGAGTTGCAGGCATTCCTTTTCGCGGAAACACCCCAGCGAGGTTGGACATAAACCGATTTATGATGGGAAGATACAGGGTATTTGAAACCATCGACATTATTGCAGCCAAGCAGACCTTGTGGTTTTTGATCAAACTGAGCGGGATACCTATTTTAATAACAGCCTTCTCGGCACTGGCTATCATCTTGAAGGAAAGGGTTACAAAGGACATCCGCATTATCAAAGAGCGTCTTCAAAGCTTATACCTGACCGATATCCTTCCCCAAATCCTTGGATGGAGTATTGTATATGCAGGAATTTTAACCGTTATCATCTATGTGTTAAGGAAACTATATGATCAATTCCTGTACGATCTTTTACGGCTGGGTGAAAACTTCAGCGTAAGCGCTGTCGATTGGAAAGGCCTTGTAAAGCTGTTTTATAGGATATACAACTTCCTGGATAAACAGGTGAAGCCCGATGAACTCCTTATATTACAGGACAGCAGAGCTTTGATCGGCTTTGGGATCATCTTGTTCTATCTGGGAGGATTGGCGTTTGCCCTCTATGGAATTTTCACAGGATTAGGAAGAAAAGCCGGTCACCTGATGTCAATCAGAAGAAAACCGTATGGTATCAATGTCTTCCGGTCTATTCCCATATTGAAGGAAAGGCTGGACATTAAAAAGATGTTAAGGAAATAAGTCATCATCCTCTTACATAGTTGAGGGGATACCGGAAACGATGGCACATGATTCGGAAGGAGATTCTAGTGTGTCAAATATAAATATATAATGGAGTGTGAACCAGCGATGCGAAAGATGAGAAGACAGGATCGAGCCATAAGCCATCAAGAGGCTGTTGAGCTATTGAAAAGGAGTCAGTATGGTATTCTGTCGACGGTTGACGCAGATGGTCGGCCATATGGGGTGCCACTGAACTATGTATACCATAACGACAGCATCTATTTCCATTGCGCTCCGGTAGGACACAAACTGGATAATATTCGGGACAACGGAAAGGTATCCTTTTGTGTTGTGGGGGATGCGGAGCTTGTACCGGATAAACTTACAAGCAGATATGAAAGCGTTATTTTGTTCGGAAGGGCTTCCGAAGTGGATGGGGGAGAAAAGGAGGCAGCGTTCTTAGCAATGGTGGAAAAATATGCAGATCGGTTTCTGGAGAAGGGGAAGGACTGCATAAAGCATGTCAATGACAAGGCCAAAATCATCAAAATATCCATTGAGTATCTGTCAGGCAAAGCGAACAAATGAGCTCAAGGATATGATGATTACACCGTTGAACCCAATTTCCTGTTCTGCTTCCTCCAATAATATCTGAAACAGGGATTGCCCTTGATTTTCGCGGAAGGGATAGCGGTTCGGCAGGTCTCTTCGATGAGTTCTTCTTCCTTTTCCTTGGCGTAGGCCATGATCTCCAGCAGCCGGTCTTCATGGAAGCCTACTTTTTGTACCGAAGACACCATTTCATCGAGTTCATTCTCCAGGTCATCCCTTTTTGCGATGTATGCTTGTACTTCAGGAATTCGGTTTTCCAGGATCATCCGATGGAGTCGTTCCCGTTTGGTCCAGTATTCCACAGCAGAAGCCGTTTCCTCCTCGGCAAAGGTGAAGGGTTCGTTGTCAACCGTCCATAAGGGCTTAAAGACGGAAAGACAGGGAGTAGAGCTGCCGGTTACCCAATGGGTGCACCTTTCTTCATCCAGCTGGGCAATGTAGCTGCCGGTGGTATGGTCTCCGTAAAGAAATCCGCCATGCATGCAAATGCTCTTCAGGGAACTCCTGGAGAATGGGTTTTTTCTGATCTTATCCTCATGATGCCTTAATATCCCCTTTAGTGTACGAACCGTTATTCTTCCCTTCTCCTGCTGGAGAATACGGGTACTGGCCTCGTACCTTTGGTGTGATCCACTGAAGTAGGTAATCAGGGGGTCGCCATAACATCGGGCGAAATGAAAGTCCTGTTCTCCCCTGCACCATCCCTTTTCAACGGCATGCTGTATGAGATCGGGATGGCAACGATCAAAATGACTGCCTATGGTCAGGCAGTTGGAGATGCTTCGAACATCCTTTACCTTCTCGGCAGCCCAATACTTGCCTGCCGTCTCCAGCACCCAGGCCGATCTTTTGTCAGCGATCAGGAAGGAATTGTGGTAGGTGAAGGGCTTTTCGTAGCCGCAGTTTCCCCCCTGTCCGTATTGCTCCAGAAGGTCGGTAATCAGCTCCAGAGCTTCATCGCTGTTTTTGCACCGCTCCAGGGCAATCCGCAGCATATCCATGCCGATAAGGCTGTCTGGCCCCTTTCTTTCCTTGGTGAATACCGCCTCGTTTCCAATGGTAAGGCCAAATTCATTCCATCCCATTTCTGCGCCCCAAATCCAGGAGGGCTTTAGTAGCAGAACCTCGTAGGTTTCTTCCGCCTGCTCAATCTCAATATAGGTACACTTCGCCCGAGTGCCCGGTTTGTAATGCTTTCGGGGAACCCGTACAATGATATGGGGTTCATTGGGCTGACGGTCACTGTTTTTTGCAAACAGGGTGGAACCATCCAGGGTGGCATTTCCTAAAGCGACCATGGTATCGCACATGGCGTTCCCTCCTTTTCCATCATGTGGATGTATTCGACATTTAGAGGCCAAATCCTCTTTAGCAGCTAAAAACAACATATCTTTTGCCAAGTTGGCTGCAAGGAATCCTTGCGAATGGAACCGCTTTTTCTATGAAAAAGAGGTTTTTTTTTCTTTGTCACGAATAACTTCTAATGGATGATCCATAAGGCGAAATCTGCTTATGCTTGAATATAGCCTTTGGGATAAAAAGAAAATAGGAACGAGATTCCTGTAAATCTAGCAGGAGTGGCAGCTAGCATTCAAAAGTTTGGAGGTAAGCATGATGAGTTTCAAAGAATTTCGATATGGGAGCCTGGATGAATTGATAGAGGAATCCGCTTCCCTGGGATTGGATCTGCATTTTTCAGTGAACTTGAAAGTGCTGGGTAAAAAGGCGACCATTCAAGGTCATACGGTACCCAACTCCATGGCCATACATCCCATGGAAGGCAGTGACGGCAACCCTGACGGCAGCCCCGGAGAATTGACCGTCAGGAGGTATGACCGCTTCTCCAGGGGAGGAGCAGGGCTCATATGGTTTGAGGCCGTTGCTGTTGTCCCGGAGGGGAAGGCAGTCTCCAGGCAGCTGCGGATGGATGAGCATAACCTGCCGGAATTCCAGCGGCTCCTGGAGAAGATGACCCAAAATGCCCATAGAGAATTCGGGAACAACTTTGATCCCCTATACATCGTCCAGTTGACCCATTCCGGCCGATTCAGCAAGCCGGAGGGAGTATCAGCCCCCATCATTGCCTGCAAAAATCCCTATTTCGAGGAACGATTTAAGAATGAAAATATCGCCCATGTGATCCGTGACGATGAGCTGGAAGCCCTGGAGGATAAATATGTTGAGACGGCAGTCCTGGCTCACAAGGCGGGTTTTCATGGTGTGGACATCAAAGCCTGTCATCGATATCTCCTTTCCGAGCTCCTGTCAGCGTACACAAGGGAGGGGAAATACGGAGGAGATTTCGAAGGCCGCACCCGATTCCTCCTCAATGCGGTGGATAAGATCAAATCCAGGCTGGGCAGTAGCTTTATGGTTGCCTCCCGACTGAATATCTATGATGGCATCCCCTATCCAAATGGCTGGGGGGTGGATAAGGAGGATTATCGGAGCTATGATCTGACGGAGCCTATAAGGCTGGTGAAGCTGCTCTATGACAAGGGGGTTCGGTTGGTGAACCTGACGATGGGCACCCCGTATTATAATCCTCATGTTAACAGACCATATGACAAAGGGGGATATGTACCCGATGAACACCCTCTCCGGGGTGTTGCCAGACTGGTGAAAGGTGTCGGTGAGGTACAGAAAGCTTGCCCCGATATGGCTGTCGTAGGAACGGGCTACAGCTGGCTTAGACAGTTTTCACCCCATCTGGGAGCCGGCAGCCTGGAAAAAGGACTGGCTACCCTCATCGGATTTGGCAGGGAAGCCTTTGCTTATCCCGATTTCGCCAGGGATATCCTGACCCATGGGGCCCTTGACAGGAGGAAATGCTGTATCACCTGCGGAAAATGCGCCGAGATCCTGAGGGCCGGTGGCACGACCGGTTGTGTCGTACGGGATCCTGAGATCTATGTGCCGGCATATAGAGAGTTTTGCGGGTCATAATCAATGGATTTAAAGGAGGATACGAAATGAAGCATCAAAAAGCAGCCCTGGTGACCGGAGCTTCTAGGGGAATTGGGAATGCTGTGGCTGCCCAGCTCGCTGCGGAAGGCTATGCTGTGGCCGCCGTAGGTACCAGCGATGAGAAGGCAGTATCTCAAAATCTGAATCGCATCCGGGAAGCAGGGCAGCCCTTTGTCTATATACAGGCAGACCTTTCCTTAAGGGAAGACAGAAAGCGGATTGTGGATACAACCCTGTCTTCTTTCGGAAGGATCGATGTACTGGTGAATAATGCCGGGGTAGCCCCCAAGGTTCGAAGGGACATATTGGAGATGACGGAAGAAAGCATGGATTATGTCTTGGGCATAAACCTGAAGGGCACCTTCTTTCTGACCCAACTGGTGGCTAATGTCATGATCAAGGAGATAGAGACGATAGAGGGAATCAAGCCCAAGATTATCAACATATCTTCCATATCCGCCTATACATCCTCCACCCAGCGGGGGGAATACTGCATTTCCAAGGCGGGGATCAGCATGGTGACAAGCCTCTTTGCCGACAGGCTGGCGGGGTACGGAATCCATGTATATGAGATTCGACCAGGGATTATCCGGACGGACATGACTTCGGCCGTCAAGGACAAGTACGATCAGCTTATTAAGGAAGGCCTTACGCCCATCAAGCGATGGGGATATCCGGAGGATGTTGCCAATGCGGTTTCTGTTTTTTGCTCTGACAAGCTGAATTTCTCAACCGGTGAAGTCATCAATGTGGACGGTGGATTCCATATCCGAAGATTGTAAGGGTGAGTTGGGATGAACAAAGATAGGATTGTCATCAAAGGCCTTGAAATGGATGTATACAGTTTGAATACGGTGGTTGTGGGTACCGGCGCTGCAGGCTTCAATGCCGCCGACAGCTTATATACCTTTGGCCAGCGGGACATTGCCATTGTGACGGAAGGGATTCAGATGGGGACTTCCAGGAACACGGGCTCGGACAAGCAGACCTATTATAAGCTGACCTTGTCCGGAGAGACCCAGGATTCGGTGATGGATATGGCCAGAACCCTTTTCAACGGAGGTTCCATGCATGGGGATATTGCCTTAGTGGAGGCTTCTCTTTCCGCAAGGTGCTTCTTTAAGCTGGTGGATATCGGAGTCCCCTTTCCCCATAACAGGTATGGGGAGTATGTAGGCTATAAGACCGATCATGATCCAAGGCAGCGAGCCACCTCCTGTGGTCCATTGACATCCAGGATCATGACGGAGAGGCTGGAGACCCGGGTGAAGGAAAAGGGCATCCGAGTCTTTGACGGCTATCGGGTCATTGGAATCCTGACAGCTCCCGACGGAAAAAGAGGAGGGACCAGGGCTGTAGGGCTGGCTGCCCTAAATTTGAACAAGCTTGAAGAGCCCAACATGGGCTTTACCTTGTTCAATTGCACCAATATTATCTATGCCACCGGCGGCCCGGCGGGCATGTACTTTAGCTCCGTGTATCCGGAGAGCCAGACAGGGGCTTCGGGGATTGCCTTCGAGGCCGGAGCCAGGGGGATCAACCTGACGGAATCCCAGTATGGGCTGGCATCCATTAAATTCAGATGGAATCTTTCCGGCACCTACCAGCAGGTGATCCCCAGGTACGTCTCCACAGACCAGGATGGAGGGGATGAAAGGGAATTCCTTGAAGCGTATTTCGAAACGCCGGGACAAATGCTGGACAGCATTTTTCTCAAAGGATACCAGTGGCCTTTCGATCCAAGGAAGGTCATGGATTTTGGCTCCTCCCTCATCGATATCCTGGTTTACCATGAGACCCAGATCAAAGGAAGGCGGGTTTTCCTGGACTTTACCAGGAATCCGGCTTGGGGCAGTCGAAATGGAGAGTTGGACTTCTCCCTCCTTGGCCGGGAAGCTTATCAGTATCTGGAAAACTCCGGAGCTCTCTTTGGTACTCCGATTGAAAGGCTGGAGAAGATGAACCGGCCGGCCATTGATCTATATAAAAACAATGGGATCGACCTGAGGAGGGAATACCTGGAGATCGGGGTATGTGCCCAGCACAACAACGGCGGCTTGATGGGCAATATTTGGTGGGAAAGCAATATCAAGCATTTCTTTCCGGTAGGAGAGGCGAACGGAACCTTCGGTGTCTACAGGCCTGGAGGGAGTGCATTGAATTCCACCCAGGTGGGCAGCCTCAGGGCGGCCCAATACATCTGTGAAAATTATGGGGAGGCTCCCTTGAACGTGGAGAGCTTCACAGAGCTGGTGAGCCACCAGGTGGAGGTAAAAGTGGATGTGGCAAGACACTTTGCAGGGAAGATCTCTTCCTCTTCCAATGTGCAGGAGTTAAGAAAGAAATATCAGCAGAGGATGACCAAATCCGGTGCCCATATCCGCTCCGGGGAAGGTGTCGCAAAAGCCGTCCAGGAATGCCGTAAGGATATCAAGGAGTTCATGACAGCCACCCGAATGGGAACAATACAGGAACTCTCCCAGGTTTTCATCAACTGGGACATTTTATTGACCCAGCTGGTGTACCTAAGTGCTATCCAGGAATATATCAAAAGGGGCGGAAGAAGCAGAGGTTCTTACTTGGTACAGGATGAGAAGGGTGAACTGCCCATTCCGGGACTTCCTGAAGCGTTCCGATTCTCCCTGGGCGACGGTGAACTCCTTGGCTACGTATGCGAGATGGAGCTTAAAAGGGGAAACGGGGAATGGAGATGCAATGCAGACTGGAAGCCTGTGAGACCTATTCCCATCGGGGATCACTGGTTCGAAAATGTCTTGAATGAATATCGGAGAAAGGAAATCATTCGTTAACCGTCCGTGCAGGATGAGCTTGATGGAGGGATTTTATGATAAAAGCGGTTTTTATGTCCCAGGGATGCAACCGGGAGTTGCTGGATAGGGTGTATGCTCCTGAAAGCATAAAAAGAATCGAACAATATGCTCTCGTCTATCCTGAAGCGGTGGAAAAGGACAATTTGACAGCCCATCGTGAAGATCTCAAGGATGTGGAAGTGGTTTTTGCAACTTGGGGTATGCCGACCCTGTCTGAAACAGAGATTCAGGACTATCTGCCGAATCTAAAGGCGGTATTTTATGCAGCGGGCAGTGTGCAGTACTTTGCCCGCCCTTTTTTGAAAAAGGGCATTCGGGTAGTCAGTGCATGGGCAGCCAATGCAGTACCAGTAGCGGAATATACATTGGCCCAGATCCTGCTGGCCAATAAGGGCTTTTTTCAGAATGCCCTGAAAGCCAAAAAGGATTATGCTGCAGCCAGGGGCTATTCTGAGATCTTCGCAGGCAATTATGGAGTGAAGGTGGGTATTCTGGGAGCCGGCATGATCGGTACAAAGCTGATTGAGCTTTTGAAGCCCTTTCAGTTGGAGGTGTTGGTATACGATCCCTACCTATCTGATGACAGGGCGGAGGAGTTGGGGGTGAGAAAGGCTTCCCTCTCAGAGATTTTCTCCCAATGCCAGACCATTTCCAACCACATTGCCAACCTTCCCACCACGGTGGGTATGCTTCACGGAGAGCATTTTGACCGGATGCTGCCCAATGCCACATTTATCAATACAGGGCGGGGAGCCCAGGTGGTAGAGGAGGATTTGATCAAAGCGCTAAAGGCAGTTCCTAGCCGGACCGCCATATTGGATGTGACGGACCCGGAACCACCGGCGCCGGACAGTGAACTATATAAAATGGAAAATGTGATCCTTAGCTCCCATATCGCCGGCAGCATGGGCAGGGAAGTGGAGCGGATGGGATCCTATATGGTTGAGGAATTCGTTCGCTATATCAGAGGCGAAGCCTTGAAATACAATGTAACCATGGAAATGCTGGAGACGATGGCTTGAAGGAGGGAGAAGGGTTTATGATTCATACAGGCCTTGTGTCCATTACATTCCGCAGCCTGTCCCCTCAGGAGATTGTAGCTTTGGTGGCAAAGGCGGGCTTGAGGGGAATCGAATGGGGAGGAGATATCCATGTTCCCCATGGTGATTTGCGACGGGCTAAGGAAGTATACCGAATGACAACCGATGCAGGATTGGAGGTTGCCTCATATGGTTCCTATTATCGTGTAGGCTGTGAGGAGAAGGAGAGCATACCCTTTGAAGGCGTTCTGGATACAGCCCTTGCACTAAAGGCTCCTGTTATCCGAGTATGGGCGGGAGACCGTGGCTCCCGGGAAGCCGATGAAGATCGGTGGACAAAGGTCATTGATGAGACCTGCCGGATTGGTGCACTGGCAAAGGAAGCAGGGATCACCATTTCCTTTGAATACCATGGCAACACCCTCACCGATACCACTGAATCGGCATTCAGACTAATGAAGGTGGTAGGTGGGGAAGGTATCACTTGTTATTGGCAGCCGCCAGTTGGGCTGGAGGATGAGCAGAGGATAGCGGGACTCAGACAGATCTTGCCCTGGCTGGAGAATATCCATGTATTTTGGTGGAATATCTACGAGAGGAGGCCCTTGGTGGAGGGAATGGATGCCTGGAGAAAGTATATGGAGCTCATTCGAACCGCTCAGGGTGACCGTTTTTGCATGCTGGAGTTTGTCAGGGATGATGATCCCAACCAATTTTTGAAGGATACAGTCACATTAAAAGCCATTGTGGATGGTCCCGAAGGATAGCTGCCATTTGATTCGTCTATTCTTTGTCATCATGTTCTTGAATTTATGCAACCTGTGGTTGAATTTGCGGTTATATTCCCGATTCAACTACGCTTCCATTGTTTTTGCCGGGAGCAAATGGTACATTGAAAACAGCAGAACAGCTGCTAGCTGTTGTGGCCACTGCAGCACCGATGAATATTTTGGAGGTGTAGGGATGATCAATACCAGGATCGTAGGAGCATATATATCCCAGCTGAGGAAGGAGAAGAATTTAACCCAGGCCGAACTTGCAGAGCAGCTGAACATCAGCCATCAAGCGGTATCCAAATGGGAAAACGGAATAGCTTTGCCGGATACGGAGACTTTACTGCTCCTGGCTAGGATCTTTCATGTATCGATTGAGGAACTCCTCAGTGGAGGAAAAACCGGACCTGTACAGAGACGGGATGACCCTCGGTTGCCGGACTCCGAAGCAGAGCTGTCGGCTGATGAGGAAAGTATTTCAGATTTAGAATCTGAAGAAACCTTCATGCTTAAAGATGCCATAGCAAATGAAACAAATGATGGGATAGAAAACGGGATCAAAATACCCAATTTAGCCGCAATCAAATCCCTTATCCAGGCCAGGATAAAAGAGAAAAACAAGCTTGATGCAGAGCTGCAATCAGAGGAGGACATTGGGGAGCCCATCCATTCTGCACACACTTTCTCGATATCCCGCGAGCAGAAAAAGGGGGAAGAGACAAACGAAATTGATGCGATGGAAGCAGTCCTGGATCAGTCGCAAGCAGAAAAGGAGGGCAGGCGAATGAAGATCAATGCGGAATATTTGGCTCAGCTGGCTCCCTTCTTGAGCAAGGAAGCCCTTAATCGGGCTTTTGACATGATGGAGGAGGGCACCTTGAACATCAAATACCTGGGGCGAATGGCTCCCTTTCTGAGCAAGGAAACCCTGGACAAGGTCTTTAATATGATTTCAGAGGGCGAAATCAGCCCAAAGCATCTGGCCCATTTAGCTCCTTACCTAAGCCCGGAAAATTTGGATAAGGCCTTCAATATGATTACGGAGGGTCAAATCAGTGCAGATCACCTTGTCCATCTGGCGCCCTTTCTAAGGTATGAGTCATTATTGAAGGCAGTTACGATGATCCAGGAAGGAACGATGAAGCCGAATCACCTGGTAGCTCTGGCACCCTTTCTAGACAAAGACACACTAGAAGCCCTTCTCTTCAGTGGAGAGGAGTAATGATCCTGTTGTAACGGAATGCTGCAGGGCTTGTATTCATCCTTGAATATGGGCCCTGCTTTTTTATCGGACAGTGTTCGCTTATCAGGGGGTTCTGTTGATATCGAAAGGACAAGAAGAGGGGCGAGCCGGCATACGCTATGCATACTGTATTCAAAGGAAATAGTATTTGAAATATTACTATATATTTAGTATAGTTATACAATCATATATTATATAAGGGGGAGAAGGATGACAGGGGATACTTTGCAAATTTTTATTGCTATGGTTTTATACGTGGCTGTAGTGATTCCCATCGGCGTGTATTATGCCAAGCGTGCCAGTGAAAGCAGCGAGAATTACATTATCGGAGGCAGATCCCTGGGACCGTGGGTGACGGCCATGGCCGCCGAAGCTTCTGATATGAGTGGATGGCTGCTGATGGGACTTCCGGGTGTCGCCTACTGGTTTGGCTTGAGTGATGCATTCTGGACATCGGTAGGTCTTTTGGTAGGTACATATTTGAATTGACCCTTGGTGGCTAAAAGAATTCGGAGGTATTCAGTGATAGCCGGAAATGCAATCACCATCCCTGACTTTTTGAGCAACAGGTTCAAGGAAGAAAAGAAGGTTATCGCTACAATCGCGGCTTTGTTTATTTTGATTTTCTTCAGTGTTTATGCGGCAAGCTGTTTTGTTACGGTTGGAAAGCTATTCAGCACATTATTCGGCATGGAGTATATATATATGATGATCGCAGGCGCTTTGTTTGTTATTGCGTATACATTTGTCGGCAGATTCTTAGCAGAGAGCGCCTCTGATTTTATGCAGGGTATCGTCATGTTCTTTGCCTTAGTTATGGTGCTGATAGCAGGGGTATCAGCCGCCGGCGGTGTTTCTGTTGTTGTTGACAATGCCCGTCAAATACCCGGATTATTAGAGTTCTTTGGGATAGCCCAGCCGTTGCTTAACGATGGGGTCCAGGAGCTTGTGGCGGGAAAGCCTTTGTTCGGAGAAGCGGCTGAATATGGATTTTTAACCATTATTTCCACCTTATCTTGGGGGCTAGGTTATTTCGGTATGCCTCAGGTTCTGCTGAAATTCATGGCCATCAGAAAAGCTGATGAGCTTGTCTTGTCCAGAAGGATTGCAACCGTTTGGTGTGTCATATCCCTGGCTGCAGCAGTATGCATTGGAATTATTGGCAGAGTGGTATTTCCCGATGCCTTGCTTACACAGAGTGCAGCTGAAAAAATCTTTATATTGACGTCAACGAATTATTTTGTTCCTATATTTGCCGGGGTTGTGATGGCCGGCATCCTTGCGGCTACCATTAGCTCGTCAGATTCATACCTTCAGATTCATACCTGTTGATTGCTGCATCTGCTTTTTCAAAAAGCATTTATCATGGCATCCTGAAAAAGGATGCCACCGATAAAGAAGTTTTGTGGGCATCGAGACTTACATTAATTGCAATATCTATTATTGCAATGATCATCGCTTTGGATGGAAACAGCATTATTTTCAAAGTCGTTTCCTTTGCATGGGCAGGCTTTGGGATTTACGAGTTGCTTCCGGCATTTGTCCTGTCCTGTATCGTCATTGTCATCGTTTCCTTGCTAACAAAAGAACCCTCCCAGGATGTATTGGATGAATTCGAGTTAGCGAAATCATATGAATTATAATTTTAATTAAAGATGCCGTATTCCCTGAAGGAATAAGGCATCTTTAAATCCGGAGCACTATGAACGGATGTCTGATTGTAGTTCTTCATTATATTTGGGGATATATGGGTGATTAAGCTTTATATTATTTTGGATAAGATTTCCTAACATAATAAAAGACAAAAGGGACACGATAATAACAACGGGTGCGTAACGGTTGAGCCCAGACTCATATGTGCTCCACAGATGGGGTATATATGGGTCGGCCAAAGATTGCATATGGGTCAGAAATGGTTCATATGCAGTCGGAGGGAAGATTCTATAGGGTGGGGAAAAGCTTTATTGCAGTCGTGTCCTTGGAAGTTCATGATTGTAATAGGGTTCCAACCTATTCTATAGGGTCGAGCTAAGATCATACAGGGTGCCGAAGGTTTTGTTTCTTTTATGGTTGTATGCAGTCGAGAGATTGCATACAGCTATGCAGGTATTCTGTATGGTCGAACGAACCATCATCATAGGTGACGAACTGCTTGGTCATGGTCGAAGGATCATGGCTGGGTAATAAGTGATCTGTGGTGGTGCAAGGTAGATCGTTACGTGCTCGTCTCCATTTTTGGAACGAAATACTGTGAAGAGGAACGGGAATGAATTGCATTGAGCTTATGGTGGAAGAGCACAGGAACATCAAGAGAATGCTGGTGGTGATCCGGAAGTATTGCTACAGGATCCTGCAGGATGAAAGAATTGAATTTGAGGATTTTTATAAAATAATCGATTTCTTACGAAATTACACCGATGAACACCATCATGGGAAAGAGGAAAGCATGCTGTTTAACAGGATGCTGAATGAACTGGGGCCCATTGCCGAGAAATTAATTACCCATGGCATGCTTGTTGAGCATAACCTGGCAAGACTGCACATACAGGAGCTGGAGGACGCTCTAAAGCGTGTTCGAGAAGGGGATGATGAAGCCAGATTGGATGTCATCGCCAATGCCATTTCCTATACCCATTTACTCAAGAGGCATATTCAGAAGGAAGACGATGCTATGTATACATACGCTTCCCAGCGGCTGAACAAGGAAACCTTGGATGCCTTGAATCAGGAATGTAAGGAATATGAGGAAGACAGTACAAGAAGAGCCTTAAGGGGGGAATACCTAAGCCTTCTACGGGAATTGGAAAGAAAAGTGGAATAGAATCTGAAAATGATAAAGCAGCTAGGCTGCTTTTTTATGCTTCATTCGGATATATTCCTATGAACACTTTTTTATATACGGCATAGTATGGTAGTGAGACCAATCCCATAGAACAAGGGAGGTGATACGGTGGGATACGGATTTGGATCAAATAATAGAACTGAGTTATTATTCTTCTTTCTGTTGCTGGTGATTCTGTTTATACCTTATGGAAAGTCATGCGATGACGGCACAGAGTTGCTGTTCTTCTTCCTGTTATTAGTTATCCTGTTTATGCCATATGATACCAAGAGGTGCTTTGGTGTTAGAAAGGAATAGGGAAATACGGTAGTCGAAATGTAATTCTATCATGATAGAGAAGCGAAAAGTAAAGTGCATCTCCGATAATTGATACTTGAATATTCGGGGGTGCACTTTTGTTGCCTAAATTCATACTTAAGGTGAATAGGGGAAAAATATCATGTCTAAAGGAAGAAAAGGTGGTCTGAGACCACCTTTTTCGCTAGAGGCTTATACGGCATTGTGAACGAAGGACACAATTCTGTCAATTGGGATGTCAGTTACAGATCCAACTGTACTGACGGGGTAGCCGTTCCATCCACCGGCATAGATTGCGCCGACATATCCGGCAGGACTGTAATAGCCATAGCCGGATCCGCAACCACCTCTGTACATTTCATTCCCTACCTGGAATCCTGAACACGCATTGCCCAATGAGCATCCGGGAGGGGGGCCAATACGGGTTAAAAGGCGCACAAAGCAGTCGTTTACACTAAGAACGACTCCGGTGAAACCCGATCCAGACTGTCCACCGCTGGTGGTAAATATGGTAACGGTTTCACCGATATAGTCAGCAATTAAGGCAGCGAAGTTTTTGCCTCCATGGAATAGGGCTGCATCAGCCATATTTTTTCCTCCTTCCTCTATAGGGGATATTGGAGTTCATTTACTCCTAGTTTATCATATGATATATGAGCAAATATGTGATGATACATATATAATTTTCTATGAAAGGATCGATGCCCTGAAAAATCAGCCTTTCAGCTTCAGACCGGCAGCCCTGACAGGCTTAGCTTGACATTGTCAGGAAAGCTATCTAAAATAAACCTAAATAACCATCAGATAAATGTGTGAACGGAGGAAGGTATAGGAAATGGCAGAATTTAAACCTACTCGCCAACAGGCCTTTGACCTGCTGAAGAGATACAATCAGAGCGAGAATTTAATACGCCATGCTCTGACCGTAGAGGCTGTGATGGAACATTTTGCAGATTTGCTGGGAGAAGATACGGAAAAATGGGGAATTATCGGTTTAATCCACGATTTAGATTACGAAATGTATCCGGAGGAACACTGTAAAAAAACGAGAGAAATTCTGACGGAGCAGAATTGGCCAGAAGATTATATCTATGCCGTAGAAAGCCATGGCTGGAAGATATGCACGGATGTCGAGCCTACGGAAAAGATGGAACAGGTCCTTTATACCATTGATGAATTGACGGGCTTAATTGCCGCAACAGCTCTTATGCGACCCAGCAAAAGCATTATGGATCTCCAAGTAAAATCTGTAAAGAAGAAATGGAAACAAAAAAGCTTTGCAGCAGGAGTAAACCGGGAAGTCATCGAAGAAGGAGCCCAAATGCTCGGCATGGATCTGGATAGGGTGATTGCCGAAACCATTAAGGGAATGCAAAAGGTGGCGGAGGAAATCGGATTAAAAGGTAATGTGTGATATCATCATTTAGAAACAGGATTCCAAGACCCGGATCGGTCGAGGAATCCTGTTTACTTTATAAGGGTTAATTCTAAACGGATTTTGTCATAAGGTTCAGCGGTATTTGCCTTGGAAGGGGAAAACACGTAGAGGTCAAAAAGAGTCGTTTCTGAATCCTTTTTATTCGTATCTTCATTGGAAATGACATCATAACCGATAATATCGTGAAAGCGGTAAGTATGCAGCCTGCCTCTGTCGTCAAGATAATTGAAATCCAATCTTGCAATTTTAGAATCTGCCGGACCTGTCCAAAAAGGTTTGAAACCGATCCCGACAATTCTTCCTGTGATATTTTGATCAGCTATGCGTATTCTGCATCCTTGTCTGACCATTTCTGCAAGGGTAAATTTAAAAGCTTCGATTTTCATTGAAGGAATCATTGGAATAACCTCCTCTTTTCCTGATGAAACATTCTATGCAGTCTCTTTCTTAGGATATTCAGCATGATATTGTTGTGGATCATATGCAGAAGACATAGTTTGCTATATATTATGAGCTATGCCTTCCGGATGTGACAAGAGATTTATCTTCCGTAAAGATAAGATGAAAAACTGGGAGCGCCAGTCAGTATTGGATTCACTGGCACTCCCATTTCGTTTTTTGTATTTCATTAGACAGCGTTATGAACAAAAGATACGATGTTTGCGATGGGGATGTCGGCAACAGAACCTAAGGTATAAACAGGATATCCATCCCAACCACCGGCTGTACCAGCACCTAGTTCTCCACCGCCGTAAATTGGTCCATAACCGGCACCCATGCCATAGTCTCCCTTGCCCCAATCACCGTAGCCGTGGCTTGGACGAAAACCTGTGCAGGCATTACCAAGAGAGCATCCTGGAGGGGGACCAATCCGAGTAATCAAACGAACGAAAACAGGATTTACAGACAGAATAACTCCCGTAAAACCTGATCCTGATTGGCCGCCACTGGTAGTGAAAATGGTTACGGTTTCTCCTACATACTTTGAAAGCAAGTCAGCGAAATTTCCACCGCTAAAGATACCATTGGACATACTTTTCTCTCCTTTCCATATGGGATATAAGAAGGATTAGGTCTATTACATCATATGCAATATCGAATAATATGTTCTTCGAACTTATACATCGGTATATCTTGGGTAGACTACCCATTTCTGCTGTAAAGCCCTGTTACGGAGGGCTATTGGGATATTTCCCGGGGTGCACTGCAATAGCATCATATGTAGCTCAGAGAAGGGATGTTCCTCAGAGATAGCCCTTTGGAACCAAAACATGGATGGTATCTATGGAAATATAAAGATCAACAGGGATGAGATATGCAAGTGAAATACACGCAGCAGATGATGAACACGGGAGGAAAGCTAGCGGAATATCGATGCATAATACTGGCACATCCAATATTTAAGGGCAAGAATCATGCCTTAGAGCATCATAGGAGAGTTATCATGTATCGAGGTGGTGGAACCCTCTGTGCAGTTTGGAGCAGGCTTGTCCACGGAAAAGCAGGAGGACCATGCGAAGTAAGGGTCAAGACTGTCTGCATAAGGAAATGTTCGAGAAATTTTTTTACGGCTCCTGAACGATAAGTGAAACTGCATCCACAGACAAGACCACCTGGGCTTGGACCCTAGCCACAGGCTAGCTGGTCCCACCCAGACAAGTTGCGCTTTGAAAACTGAAGCATCAGGGACAGTACTATCCAGCTGCTGTATGCTTTGCTGCAAGCCTTTGAGCGTGTTCCTGGGGGCTGCGTCACTGGATGACAGGTATCCTATCCCTTCGCACAGCAGAGCTGGTACAAATCGGGTAAGCTGTGCGCATCCAACCCAGCGCCGCAAAGCGACTATCGGAGGCCTGCTCCTGAGCATTAACTGTTGGGAGAACGCCAGCAGTCACAGGGTTGCGACAGCTGTCTTACTGCCCTGCGAGGCACGCGATATTCGCTTCAGTACGCAATTAGTGAAAAGCACCCTGCGAGGCAGCCTTGAACCTCTCTTAGATCATCTCGCCCCGTGTGCCGGGAGAAAGCTCTGCCGGTACTGCATGCCACAGGGGTCAACGTATTCCCAACTGGGTCAGTGTACCAGCTATGCCTGAAAAAGCTTTTTCATTAGCTGCAGGAAAAGCCTCTCTCAATCTCCGCAAGAATAGTCGCAGCATGTAGAGCATGGCCAATACCTGGCAGGCTCTGCAGAAGATCAAGCGTCCATGCCGGCATGGGCATATCCTTCGCCATAGCCTGTCCAGCAGATCAGAAAGACGAAAGGTGGACTGAAGGACTCGGGCTCCAGGCCACCTTGCCGAAGGCTGTATGATCCCATGGGGATGGGGGGAGACGCCCAGCATAATAACATTTGAGACATTACGAGTGCTCAGAGTGTTGCAGGAGCTCGTGGCCTTGGTACGCACCATGCACAAGCCCATACTGAATGGCCCTTGAGCCAGCTGAGTCGCTGTTTGCGGGATATCGTCTGAATCAGTGAAAGCGGCGTGATGCGCTGTCAGCCTGAAGAAGATGGGCAGGAGTAAAGGCCTACTCCTCCATGGACAGCCATATGCAGGCCAATGAAGAGATGGATATTGGAGAAGACATCCGTGAAGCTAAGCAGGGGGGTTGGTCAACAATACCGGTAAGCCTGGCATTATGTAGCCGGCAATGCGCAGCCCTCAGTTTGTAGGACTGGCGAAGCATAGTGCTCCGTAGGAACAGCTCAATCTCCAATACAATTGATGAAGCCCGATGAAATGGTGGACATAAGTGCCTGACAAACTATAGAGTAGGGCAATTTATCCGGGCATCCACTCTAAACCACTATTTTACACCTCCAGCTGAGAGGCCAAGAAAGTATGATGGAGGATGCAGATTGGATCGGCGAGTTAGTTTACCGAAACCTTCATAAGCCAGGCTTTACAAAGTGAGGGGAGGAGCGATATGTTCCCGCCAGCTCGCCCAAGGTAAAAGGATTCCCCTATGTCCATATGAAAGGCCTTCCACCACCATCCATTTAGTGTACTGCGGTATTTCTGTGGAGACATCACTCATGTCCAGGCCTCTTGTCAACAGGCCCGGTATTCGCGAGAGTGCAGGGTGAATCGTCATGCGGGCAACCACTTCAATGGTAGGATGAAAGAATCGCCAGTTTGCCACTGAAGAACTGTGTACCCGCATCAATTCCTGCAATCGGTCTGAGAGGCAGGAGAATGCCACCTATGTAAGATTGGGTGGACTGGTGGAAGCCTCCATGGCCGTCCCATGGAAGCAAAGGCAACCTTGCATGTGACACGAGGAACTGCAGCCAGAAGGTAAGCTATTGGCCTCAGCTCAGCCAAACCAGGACAGACTCTGCCGGAATGGGAGTACATCCTCGATCTTCCGGCGTAATCGGCCCGCTCAGGTCCGTCCCAGGAGGTGAGACACTCACCTTCCAAGTCCAGGAGGATATCATGCATGCTTGGCAAGGATGTCAGGCCAATCAGGTGCCTAGGCAGCATGGCTAAGAGGTGCAGCCGGAAGATGATGCATTGGCATGCATTGGAATATACGAATGCAGTGATGGAAGTCCTACGAGAACGGCGGAGCTCTGGTAATGGGCCGAATCCAGTGCCGCCTCTCCATGGACACTCCTTTGACGATGCAATAATAATCTGCCTGGACATAGCGGCCGGCCCTTTGGGCACACCTACCCGAAGGGCCTTGTTATGGTATATATGGGACGGTGCAGCGGGAGCACAGTTTAATACGAAAGGAAAATTGAAATGGCACGTATTCTCTACTCCATGGGGATACTCGCATGCGGATGGGTCCTTTATGGGAATATAAAACTAATGAGCAGTGATCAGGCAAAGGAATACCTGAAAAAAGAAACCGGAAAAAGGAAGCTGCTGATTTGGATGAATGTGATGCTGGCTGCTTCCATCTTCTTTCTTCTGTACTTGCTGATCAGTTTGTGAGAAAAGAAAGAAAAAGACTTCCCCCTGGCAATAGCAGTTGGATTGCTTTGCGAGGGGGGAGTTTTTTTATATAAAAAGCTGGATATCGGATTGTAGGGCATCCTCCAGATATTTGGTGGCTTCAATCACCTCAAGCTCCGGGATCATTTCTTCCTCCTTTATTCCCATTATTTCCATGGAGAGCTTGCAAGCATAAAACTTGATACCGTTTTTTCGAGCTTCTTCCAGCAATTCAATGAGCCTCGGAGCATTTTTATCTTTCATCATCTTCAAGAGCATCATTTTTCCAAGACCGGTCATGTTCATTTTTGAGAGGGGCAGTTCTTCGGGGCCCTTAGGGGTTACCACACCGAACATTTGCTCAAAGGCTGTTTTATCTTCTGTTGTTAGTTTCTCGGGATCCCTGAGGAGGAGTAGCCCCCAAAAGGCGAAAAAGATGGTTACATCCATATTCATGTCCTTGGCTGTAGTAGCCAATATAAGGGCTGCAAGAGCTTTATCGTATTCACCGCTGAAAAGCAGCAGATTCATCTTCTTATTCAAACCATTCTGCCTCCTTGTCCTGAACAACTGAATATACAGATCGCCCTTATTCTTTCCAGAATGGTGTCATTTATACTCGTTCCCTTTTAGACATGCATTTAACGGAGAAAGCCGGGATCATATTTTTGAAGATATGCATGCTTATAGGCCATAATTTTTCTCAAGGAGGCAGCCAGACGATCAATTTCGTCATATGTATTATAGAGACCAAAGCTGATTCGTACGACCCCGGGACGATATCGTGAAGGTGCCCGGATATGTTTTTGTATGTCATCGCCAGATAATTTTAACAGCCTTTGAACATAAGGCTGAGCACAGAAACAACCGCTGCGCACGGCAATACCTTCCTCAAAAGAAAGGATATTCGCCGTTGTTTCGTGGTGAATGCCATCCAGATTAAAGGGTATAATTCCTACACTAGGACGATGATCGGATGCATCCGTGTACAAGTGGATGCCGGGTATATCCTTTAGGACATAGTGGGCATACTGACGCAACCTTTCCTCATAGGCAGCGATATTATTCATGCCGATGTATTGAAGAGTGTGGATGGCTGCCGAAAGGGCTACTGTCCCCATTACATTGGGAGAGCCTCCCTCCTCCTTTTGGGGAGGGGGATTCCAGCGTATATAATCATGGGTCACAAGATCAACGGTTCCTCCCCCAGGAAATTCCGGTTGTCCCTGCTCAAATAGAGATTTCGGTCCGATGAGCACACCCGTTCCAAAGGGGGCATACATTTTATGACCGGAAAATACTAAAAAATCAATTTCTTCTTCAGGATCAGAAGGATGCATATTGACAGAGACATGTGGCACTAGTTGGGCTCCATCCACCATGATACGAGCATGATTCCGGTGGGCCATTCTGGCGATCTCATGAATTGGGTTTATGTATCCCGTAACATTGGAGGCTCCCGTTATTGTAACCAGCTTGACACGGCCCCGGTACTGATCCAGTTTTTCTTTCAGATGCGGAAGGGAGAGCCTGCCGTCCTCATCAACCCCGATATAGTCAACGGTAAATTTCCCCCTCCAAGGCAAATCATTGGAATGATGTTCCATATATGTAGATAAGATGACATCCTTGCCTTTTTCGTCTCGCAATCGATATGAGAGCTTGTTGATAGCTTCCGTGGTATTTTTAACGAAAATCACAACATCTTTTCGCCGGTCGGCTCCAACGAAGTCAGCCACAATATTCCGGCTCATCTCATACATACTTGATGAAAGTCGGGATTTATATCCTGTTCCGCGATGAATGGAGGAATACCAGGGAGCGAAACGGTAAATTTCCTCCATGACATGATAGAAAGGAGGAGTGGTGGCGGCATTATCAAAGTTTATACCTGTTATCCAAGCGCCGTTTGCCAGAGGAATTTTTTCCTCTACACCTACCACCAAGGAACGGTAACTTATAGGATAGCGTTCAAAACCCAACGTTTTTCACCTACTTCCATTGTTTTCTAGATTATTGTATTCGAGTCCCTGAAAATTTGTGAGAAGAAGGAGCGGCAGAGTAAAATAAAGGAAAATGAAAAACGCCAACCCGAAGGTTGGTGTTTTTCAAGTGTTTTATGATTGATCAGTATAGCCCATAATAGCCTCTTCTTCGGAAGAGTTGGTTGATTAGAAGGATTGCCAACAAGCTTCTCAGCAAGCCTCTTCGGCCAAAATCACGTCCATACCCATACCCACCAGAGGGCATACCGTATGTGAAATCACCATAGGGATATCCGTAAAATTGGCTTGCTTCAACGTCCGATGGCTTGGATTGGGCTTTCATTTCATATTCCATGGCGTACTCAGCCAGGTCGGGATACATATGGCAGGTTTCCTCATACGCTTTATCTACCATACGATCAACGGCTTCTTGGGTTGGATAAGGCTGGTTCATATCGTCCATTTCATGGCAGACTTTTTCAATGATGGGATGCAGCCTGTAGTAGATTTCGGGATACATCACAGGGTATGCTGTGGCACCTCCTATCATAGGCGGGACATTGGGTCGGTAGTGAGGCATATTTTCATAACCCGGTCTGCATGTATATGGAAGAGTGGTACCAGGTACATTCATCCAGGGTCCCATATAGGGATTCTCATGCCAGTACATAATGTCACCTCCGGTCTACTTTGCATTACTGGGATATCTTGCAGATATCCCATAATATCATATGCATATATTTCATCAAGTGACACCATGGTATGTAAGGGAATTTTGCGCCATCATTTGTTGCATATGGAGAAGTTAAAAAAGCCCTCTCTATGACAGTTTCAAGATCAGGAAAGAGGTGAGGCTGGCAGGTTTCAGGGTCAGAGGCTATAGAGAGGGCGTTTATGGGCTATCTTGTGACAAAGCTGCAGATAGGTGATACATAGGGGATACATTACTATGATATGATGGCTTGCCGGATTTGTTCCACATTATCTGTTTTGAATATATGATTATGATATATTTTTTGATATCTTATCGCCTTATGAATGATTGGGGGAGATATTAAGCCGGAGAAAGCCTTCAGGCACTTGCTTTCCAGTCACATTATGCTCCATTGGATCATAAAATGGTAATAGATTTTTTCGGCCCTTATTGATAGCCTTTTAGCTAATCCGGTGAATACCATTGGTCTCAGAGGAAAGGGTACATTTGCCGGCAGTGGAGGAATAAAGATGGAAAGAGGGTTTCATTCATGATTCACACCGGTATCGGTGAAAAGATACAGCAGTTGATACCCAAATACAGGAATGCACGCTTTGTTCACAATGGCCGTTCCTTGGAGGAAGGGATTGACTGTTTGGGTTTTATTATTCTTTTTTATCGGGAATTCGGTATTTATATCCCGGATAATGATGGGAGGGAAATTGGGGAGGATTGGTTCAAAACTGATCCAGAGAGGTATATTCGGGCGATCCGTAAATTGAAAGGGAAAGAGGTGGGACCCGATGAGCTGAAGGCTTTGGACCTTGTGTATTTTGCCATCAGCCGAAATATTATTACCCATACAGGTATCATGATTAACAACCGACAGTTTGTACATATGTCTCCGAAAAGCGGTTTTTTGGTCAGCAAGCTGGAGCGACACTGGCGTTCAAGATTTCGGGGAGCAATGCGGCTCATCGATGAGTGAGAATGGAATTCCTTGAACCCGGAAAAATCATTTTTATGAAGGACGGTTATAATAGCAGCAGAAACGGTGGCATAAAAGAAAGGATGAAACGATATGAAGCCGTTGGTTGCTATTACCAGGAGTCAATATATAGAGAGCGTCCATTCCGGTTATATTTGTGTGGTGGATGCCAATGGAAGCATTCAATTCAGCCTTGGGGACCCGAATACCCGCGTTTATTTCCGATCAGCTGCTAAACCCATCCAGTCTATACCCTTCCTGGAAAGTGGAGCGGCAGAAGCTTTGGGATTTTCTATGCAGGAGATTGCCATTGCCTGTGCTTCCCATACAGGACAGAAGATACACCAGGAGACCGTCCGAAAGCTCATGGAAAGGTTGCAACTGCAGGAAGAACAGCTGCACTGCGGTATAATGGAACCTTATAATAAAGAGGAAAAGGAAAGGCTGATAAGGGAAGGAAAAGAGCCAAGCGTTTTACATAACAGCTGTTCAGGCAAACATGTTGCCATGATGGCTCTTGCTCTATATCGGGGTTATTCACTGGAGGATTATGAAAAGAAGGAGAATCCGGTTCAGCAGGAGGTTTTGAATGCCATTGCAGCTTTTGCCGGAGAAGAGCCTGAGTCAATCCCATTGGGTATTGATGGATGCGGAGTACCCGTTTTTCTTCTTCCCATCCATAAGATTGCCCTGTCCTATGCCCGGTTAATGGCATGGTCTATGGATGACAGGCATCCATACTATAAGGCTAGCCAGAGAGTCTGTGAAGCCATGTGGGAACATCCGGAAATGGTTGCCGGTGACGGGGAATTTTGTACGGAATTGATGCGGGCAGCCAAAGGACAGATGGTCGGCAAGATCGGTGCCGAAGCGATTTACTGTGTGGGAGTGAAGAATCCTCCCACCGGTATCTGTGTGAAGATAAGGGATGGAAGTGAACGAGCTCTTTTTTCGGCTGTTTTACATACATTGAAGGAGTTGAGACTGCTGCACGATGATGTGTTTGCTGCTTTGCAGCATTGGTATCAACCTACCCTTTATAATCACCATGGAAAGGCCATCGGAGAGATGCTGCCGGTTTTTACTGCTGAATCTGCTCCCCATTCTTCGGAAATTTTGGGGAGAATGGTTTCGGAGCTATTAGACAAATAGAGCAAAGGAAAGGGCACCACCATGATCAGATTCACGTGGTGCCCTTTATATAGTCTTAGGGAATAAGTTCATCAATAACTGCATACGTTCTTGGTCCTACAATCCCATCAACCACTAGCCCGTTTTCCCTCTGGAGTGCCTGAACAGCTCTGAAGGTCCTGGGACCGAATATCCCATCGATGGGGCCATTGTAATATCCCAGGCTTGCGAGTATATGCTGAAGCTGGACGACATCCGGCCCTCGGGAGCCTAACCTTAGGATCCTGCGGGTTATTGCCATGTCCTTCATTCCTCCTTATATCCGTATGTAGTCAGGCTCCATGAAGGGATATCAAGGATCCGTTGATACATTATATGGTCTGTAGAGCAAAAAGTTCCGGGATTAGCATATTTTGAAGGTCTATTGTCCGGCTGCTTTCCGTACCATTCTCTGGTGTTCAGAACACTTCGCGTTTTGAATATGGGTCTTGCTATTTAAGAAATGAATGCAGACCTGACCATCCATCCCATTACCCGGTATGGTTTCATATCCATGGGGCATGCCGTTGATAGAACCGGCGATGTATGTACTGCCGAATTTTACAAGGACGGCTCTTCTCTCCCAGCTCCAACTGCCACCATAGGTGGACAGCAGCTTCTGTGTGTCCGCTTTTGTAGCCGGCTCCACATCTGCATGGTTGGAGCCCCCAACTCGTACCATTCGATAGGAAATACCTGTTTCGTAATCAACTACTGTAACGGAACTGCCTTTGGGGAACATCTTGTTCACAGATTTGAACCAGTCGACCAATTTACCCACCCGCGCAGCTCCTCCACGGGAAACCGGGCCTTTTGCCGTCTTTCTGTCCGTAATAATGGGTCTTCTTTTTGCCCGGTTGCTGTACAGGAAACCGGAGGTTTCAGGCCCCACCGTCCCGTCAACTTGCAGATTATTGGTTTGCTGGAAGACTGCTACGGCTTCCCGAGTGACACTGCCATAATATCCGGTGATTTTATAGTTGTAATAGCCTAAATCACGCAAGCGCATCTGAAGATTGATGACTCTATCTCCCGTACTCCCTATCTTTAGAATCTCAATTTCCTCACCACGAGCCTCTATAGGCGCAAGGGTGAGGAGCATGATCATGCACAGGCATAAAGAGAATAAGCGTTTCATGGTTCCTCCTCTTAAAGCGTAATGTTATCATTTCATATTTTACCACAATCTGGTGAAGGTTGTATAGCTTTTCGTTCAAGGAAGTAGGATTGACATTTTTTATTTTAAGGTTTGTCCTACGATGCGATAGAAGAAAAGGAGACCTGATCAAGGATGGTTCCTTTTTGTCTCCTTTATATTTCCTTATTCTATTCATCGTCTGTCTCTTCTTCAGGGAGCGAAATGCTATGGGCTCTGGGATTGGGTCTGTTGGGCATAGGTATGTTACTCCCTGGCATGGGCATATTCACTCCGGGCATAGGCATATTGCTTCCAGGCATAGGCATGTTACCACCAGGCATGGGCATGGTACCACCAGGCATAGGCGTATTGCCACCTGGCATAGGCATATTCCCTCCGGGCATGGGCATATAGCCTCCAGGTATGGGCATATTTCCACCAGGCATGGGCATATGGCCTCCAAACATAGGCATATTGCTCCCAGGTATTGGCATGTTGATTCCAGGCATAGGCATAGAGCCTGTATTCTCAGATGGGCATTGCATTCCGGGCATGGAAGGCATGGGAGCTCCGTTGCAGTGATGTAAGTACATTTGATAATGGTATTGAGCCATGGTCACATAGTGATGATGAATTCGCTCATAGCATTCTGAAAGGACCTTATAATGCATATACATCTCCCAATGGTGACGCATTATCATTTCATTGCTTGTTTCCGGTCTTTTTTCCATGTATGGATTTCACTCCTTTCCGCTAATGTTTTTTATGAACATGAAGGATGATCGGCCTATCATATCATATGAAATGGGATGGAAGGTTGTGATGCCATAGCTGATCTATTGATTTTTTTATATGGAAAGGATATAGTAAAGCCGGAATGAAAAAGAGATAAACCGGCTTTATCAGTAGAAAGGGGATGGGTTGATGCAGTGCGGATGTCCTGAATGCGGCACTCTGATGGCCCAGGTAGTGAAAGGCTTTGACAGCTATTGTCAATGTCCGGCTTGCCTGCATAAATGCCGCGATTGTTTAGGCAGGGATGAAGGCTTTTCTACCTTTATTCCAAAGGCAGTAAGGGACAAGGGCAAGTTATTGGAAAGGTTTAGGAAAAGTCACAATATCATAAAAAAATGATGGGGGAAGCAACATTTTTGATAGAAATGAACGGATAAAAGCTGTACAATTATATTGTTATATATATTGTTATGAATGAGATATGAGAAGGAGGAAGAGGGAATGCCTAAAATTACTTTTTTGGGAGCCGGCAGCACTGTTTTTGCGAAAAATGTTCTGGGTGACTGTATGATGACACCTGCCTTGCGGGATTCCCACATTGCTTTGTTTGATATTGATCTCCAAAGACTAAAGGATTCGGAGGCTATGTTGAATAACATCAACAAAAACAACGGTGGACATGCAAAAATCGTTGCCTACACGGATCGGAAAGAAGCTTTGAGGGATGCAGATTACGTGGTGAACGCCGTTCAGGTAGGGGGATATGAGCCCTGTACTGTGATCGATTTCGAGGTGCCCAAGAAGTATGGTCTGCGCCAGACCATCGGTGATACCCTGGGAATTGGCGGTATCTTCAGGGCTTTGCGCACCATTCCGGTCATGCTGGATTTTGCCCGGGATATTGAAGAAGTCTGTCCTGACGCCTGGTTCCTGAACTATACCAATCCTATGGCGATGCTGACAGGGGCTATGCTCCGTGCTACCGGAGTGAAGACAGTAGGACTTTGTCACAGCGTTCAAGCCTGTGCAGAATGGCTTTTGAAAGGCCTGGGAATGGAGTATGATGAAAAGGTTCAATGGAAGATTGCAGGTATTAACCATATGGCCTGGCTATTGGAGATTACCAGAGACGGTAAAGACCTTTACCCCGAAATCAAAGAAAGGGCTTTGAAAAGACCTACTCCCCATAATGATATGGTCCGATATGAGATTATGAAGCAGTTTGGTTACTATGTGACCGAATCCAGTGAGCACAATGCGGAATACATGCCATATTTTATCAAGAACCAGTATCCTGAACTGATTGAAAGGTTTAATGTACCGTTGGATGAGTATCCACGCCGCTGTGTAAACCAGATCAAAGGCTGGGAAAAGATGCGGGAGGATCTTGTAAACAATAAGGATCTTACCCATACACGGACCAATGAATATGCTTCCTATATCATGGAGGCGATGGAAACCAACGTACCATATAAAATCGGTGGGAACGTATTGAATAACGGATTGATTCCAAACCTTCCCTCCAATGCCTGCGTTGAAGTACCCTGCCTTGCAGATGCCAGTGGCGTTACACCTTGCTATGTAGGAGAGCTGCCTACCCAGCTGGCTGCATTGAACATGACCAATATCAATGTGCAGCTGCTGACCATCGAAGCAGCGTTGACGCTAAAGAAAGACGCTATCTATCATGCAGCTATGCTGGATCCCCATACTTCTGCAGAGCTGCCCATTGATTCCATCAAGGCTATGGTGGATGATTTGATTGAAGCCCATGGAGATTGGCTGCCCAAATATAAATAAGATCATCGGATGATGCGTGCAAAACAAACGAGGCTGCATATTTGCAGCCTCGTTTGCTTATATGGAATAGACAGTCAAAGGGATGTCTAGTCCTCAGGGCATCTCTTTTTTATCCCTAGTTTTGACAAGTGCTTCCCGATATGTCGAATGAGTGCCTCTTCATATTCCTTTTCGTAGCTGTTCCAGGCATGATACAATCTGTCCCTGAACAGAGATGTACCGTCCTCTGCTTGGGCTTGCAGAATGAGACCATAGGTGATGTGGATCAGCTGTCGGGAATCATCCATATCCATGAGGCTAGGGAGTTCTTCATCGACCAAAGCATGGACATCGGGGATATTCTCCGTCCGGGCACTGATCTGATAATATTGTTTTGCCTCCTCCAGATGCTCCAGAGCATATTGGTGCATTTCACGGTACAAGGCAGGCTCGAAGCGGGCGATGATCCGCATGGCTTCCAACCAGTTGGTGCCGGCTGTCTTCACATGGACCCGTCCTTCTGTTATTCGCCCGACAATGGGAAAGATGCTGAATTTATCACTCCCTGAATGAACGCTTATCTTGTATCCGAAATGAGATGCAATAACTTGGTGTAGGACAAACTCTCTTTCAAAGTCTGCGATATTTCCTATATAATCGATACCCTTTTGGAACTCACCGCAAAAACGGGGAGCCAGGCTGCTAATGTTTACCCCTCCTTTGATTAATTGGGAAGCAACGAAGAAATGAGCCTGGGGCGAGGTAGGTGTCAGGGTCTCGTCGATGGACATCTCAAAGTCGATCGCTTTTTCCAAGGGTTTTAAGAGCTTGTTGTAAAGCTTTATGGTATAGTCTATGGATCGGCCATAGGTCAATACGATCCTTTTCAAAGAAATAGGATCAAAGGTAATGCTTTCACCGTTTTCCAGGGGGAAAGATCGATTCAGATACTTTCCTTCTAATTTCTGGACAAGGTCTTTTGGAAGCAATTGATAACGGGCTTCCACTTCTTCATTGGAAAGCTGGATAATGGTATTGTCGATATGGTCGGAGCAATCCAGGGTAATCATGGTATACCCGCAATCCAATGCCATTTGAACCTCTTCCTCGGTTTTGAGGTGGTCCCCATCCGCACCGAATCCATTCGTGTAGCCTTCCTGAAAAACCGCCCAACTAGCCGCATCCAATACCTCATCATATGTTCTCTGGGTAAGGTTCAGTTCCCGTATGGATTGCTGCGCCAGCACAGGAAACACAGGATAATCCTTGATAAGCTTCAGATGTCCGGGAGAAGCAAGCCCCAGCCTGTCGCCCAAGCCTATCGTTGTTGCATGACCTTTGTGGGAGACGGGCGCGGTAAATGGAAAGAGCTGCCTCAGCACCTTTGCATTTTCGTGACTTAAGGGACATGACTTCAGTTGGCCTTCAATAATGATATCCCCCTGAAAAGCTTCAAATATCCTGCCGGATCCTATGACGATCAAACGCTTCCGGTTTTCATCTTTAGCCAGGAAAAGAAGGTCGCCTTCCAGCTCATGAAGGGATTCCGGGTAGATTCCATATTCCTCTGCGGTAGCTTTCAACACATCTAAACTCTGAGGGGGAAGGGAGTGTTGCTGATAGAAATCTCTCCAATTTTTCATATGACACCTCCAGAAAGAATGGGTATGATGTAAGCGTTTACAATTTCATTATAGTCCATATGAACTTGTTGTACAAGGAAGAACACAAAGCGATCTGCCGTAGGATGTCAGTTGACAGGCCGATGAAAGGGGCATATAATTTTCTTGTAAGCGTTTACAATTCTTGAAAGTAAATAGAATGGGTGTTGTTCTTGAATATATACGAAATCGCACAAAAGGCGGGAGTCTCCATTGCTACCGTATCCCGGGTTATCAATAAGAATCCCCATGTCAGCCCCAGGACGCGGAAAAAGGTAGAAGCGGTCCTTCGGGAATATAACTATACACCAAATGCCATTGCGAGGAGTCTTGTCATCAATTCCACCAGGACCATCGGCATCATGGTAAGCGATATTCGGGACTCCTATTATGCAAACGCAACCTACACCATCGAACAGGAGTTTAAAAAGCTGGGTTATAATGTGATACTGTGCAATACCGGGATGCAGTTGGAGGAAAAAAAGAAATACCTGAAGATCCTGTTGGAGAAGAAGGTTGATGGAATGATCCTGGTAGGCTCGGTTTTTAAAGAGATAAATGGGAACAATCATATATTGGAAGCAGCGCAGAGAGTACCAATCGTGATGCTGAACAGCTACTTGGAAGGAAGAAATGTGTTTTCCATCGTATGCGATGATGCCCTTGCTGTCCACCAAATTGTCAGCGTCCTGGTTCAAAGATCATACAAGGAAATTGTATATTTCTATGATGTGGATAGTTTCAGCGGCATGGCCAAGATTGAAGGTTTCAAAAGGGGAGTAAAGGCAGCAGGTCTTCCTTTGCATAGCTATTCGATTATGAAGGTTCCTTCGGGTTTCTCCGGAGGACAGGAGGGAGTTCGGAAACTGATCAAATCGGGCATACCCTTCGATGCCATTGTCGCCAGTGAAGACATCATTGCAGCGGGGGTTTTGAAAGCCCTTCGTAAATATGAGAAAAAGGTGCCCGAAGAGGTCGGGGTTTTTGGATTCAACAATTCATTAATCACCAGGTGTACGGTACCGGAGTTATCCTCGGTGGATAACAAAGTAGAGGCTATGGGGGCAGGAGCAGTCCAAATCCTCAAGGCTGCTTTGGATGGTAAGGAAGCACCTTCAAAAACCGTTATCGCCCCGGATCTGGTTTTACGTGAAAGCTGTTAAGGCGTATCCTTATTTCATATAAAGGAGGAGTCAAAGATGATGATTCAAAACCAACAAGAGCTGCGAAAAACAGTGGATAAGACAGTTCAGTCAGCGCGGATTGTGGATGTGCATACCCATCTATATCCACCGAGTTTTGGAGACATTCTGCTCTGGGGAATTGATGAGCTGCTCACCTACCATTATCTGGTGGCGGAAACCTTCCGCTGGACGGATATTTCCTATCAGAGCTTCTGGAGCATGTCCAAAGTCCGACAGGCAGATCTGATCTGGAAAACCTTGTTTTTGGAGAATTCACCTTATAGTGAAGCCTGCAGAGGAGTGCTGGCGGTTCTCCAAAAACTGGGTCTGGATGTTTCAAAACGTAGTTTAGAGGAGTATCGCTCCTACTTTGCGGGGAAGACCGTCGAAGAATATGTGGATATTGTTTTCGATCTGGCCCGTATTGACTCCGTAGTCATGACAAATGATCCGTTTGATGATTTGGAAAGACCTTCGTGGTTGGAAAACGGGAATCAGGATTCCCGTTTTAAGGCTGCACTGCGTTTGGACGGTCTGCTCAATGATTGGGAAAGGAATTATAAACGTCTCATCGATTGGGGCTACCAGGTAGAAGAGGACCTGAACTCCAATACGGTCACAGAAATTCGCCGTTTTCTCACAGATTGGACGGAGCGGATGAAGGCGATGTATATGGCTGTGTCCCTTCCCCCTGATTTCGCCTTCCCGGAAGAATCCGCAAGGGCCAGAATTATTGAGGAGTGTGTTCTGCCGGTCTGCAGGGACTTCAACATTCCCTTCGCCATGATGGTAGGGGTTAAGAAGCTGACTAATCCGGAGCTGCTTCTGGCCGGGGACTCGGTAGGGAAATCCGATATCTGCGTTGTGGAATATCTTTGTTCCCATTACCCCGGGAATAAATTCATGGTTACCATGCTCGCTCGGGAGAACCAGCATGAATTGGCGGTCGCCGCAAGGAAATTCCGTAATTTAATGGTCTTTGGATGCTGGTGGTTCTTAAACAACCCCAGTCTGGTGGAAGAGATGACCCGCATGCGCTTTGAGCTCCTCGGAGTCAGCGTCATTCCCCAGCATTCCGATGCCCGTGTCTTGGATCAATTGATATACAAGTGGGAGCACTCCCGAAAGATTATTGCCGATGTCCTCTACGATAAATATAAGGATTTGATGGATACCGGATGGTCCTTATCCGAGAGGGAGATTCAGAGGGATGTGGAGAAGCTGTTCCGGGGCAATTTTACGGATTTTATTAGTCGAAAAATGAGTAAGGAGTAATAATTTCTGCTGATTTAGCCTCCTTTCTGGTTGATATCTGGCTAGGAGGCTTTCTGCATGGGAAATATATGTTGGCAGTGAGGGCTATTTTGGATATAATGATGGGTATAATCCAGGATATGGTTTAGATCATCCAGCAAAGACACAGGAAACAGAAGGAGATTGGAATGAGAAAGAATTTCTTAAAAACGATCCGGATTGCATTGATCATTTTCATTGTTTTTATTTCGGGCTGTGGCCTGGTGAAGAAGGAGCTTCCTAACCCGATAGTCACCCTGGAAATGGAGAATGGAGCGACGATTAAGATAGAGCTGTATCCCGATGTAGCGCCCAATACCGTCCGTAACTTTATCTCCCTCATCCAGCAGGGCTATTATGACGGTCTGACTTTTCATCGGGTGATACCTGATTTTTTGATCCAGGGAGGTGACAAGAACGGTGATGGCACCGGAGGACCGGGATATAGCATTCCCGGAGAGTTCGAAGCCAATGGATTCCGAAATCCCCTTGAGCATACAAGGGGTGTTATTTCCATGGCTCGTTCAGAACATCCGGATTCCGCGGGGTCTCAATTCTTTATCATGGTAGGAGACGGAGCTCACCTGGATGGCCTATATGCCGCATTCGGAAGAGTATTGGATGAAGAAAGTATGAAGACAGTGGATGCAATTGCCATGACTGAAAGGGATGGTGATGACCGCCCTCTTGAACCTCAAATTATTCGGAAGGCAACAGTGGATACCTTCGGGGAAGAATACGAGGAGCCGGAAAAAATATCATAAAAAAAGCAGCTTAGCTGCTTTTTTGTGATATCAGGGAAGGTATAGAAGGCTTAAAAAGGGATATCCTTAAAAATGAGAAAAATAATACCACAAATGGGAAATAAGCACGAAAATCCCCAGGACCTTTTTACTGTCGAGCTTTATTTTTCGACATTTTCTGGACGTTTTTCCTTCTGTCCTTTGCATTTGGAGCAATAGCCGTAGATTTCAAAGTTATGTCCAGTGATGGAAAAGTCTGTTTCCTTTTCCATCTGATTTTCTAAAAGGCGGAAAGGACAGTTGGCAATGGGGATTGTCTTGTTGCAGCCCAGACATATCAGATGGTGACGGTGGTCATTGCGATTTAGTTCATACCGGGCTTTGCCGTCATTGAAGACTATTTTATTTAAGATTCCCTTGGAGGTAAAGAGATCCAAGGAGCGATAAATAGTGGATAAATTAATAGATCTATGCAGATTCTTTACCTGAAGAAAAAGATCTTCTGCGGTGATCGGTGATCTCGCTTCCTTCAAGAGGGAGATGATCGCCCGCCGGGCCGGGGTGCTCCGATACCCCTCTCTCTTTAACAGATCCTTGATATCTGAGTTGCGATCTTCTTTCACTTGGATCATCCTTATGTCTGTTGCTGTTATCCCCATTGTAAAGCATTTGCGGATAAGATTCAATAATAGCTTGCTTGTTTGATCTTGACAGATGAATTTAGCAGACATACAATAAACATACCATATTAATGCAAATGCAAATTATATGCAATAACTGCAGTCCCCTATCGCATCAACTTTTATGATGTGGACTATGGGCTATTTATTTTCTGTAAAGGAGCCTAAAAAAATGAGTCATATTCATTTGCCGGATGGCGTTTTATCTCTCCCTTGGGTTATACTGGGGTATGGAATGACTGCCCTTTTTCTGTTCCTTGCCATGAGGAAGCTTAAGAAGGAGGATATCCGAAAAAAGGTACCCTATGTGGGGGTGATTGCAGCCCTTATGCTGTTAACCATGTCTGTACCTTTAGGAGTCATTCCTTTTCATCTGAACCTTTCTGTACTAACAGGCATTTTAGCGGGTCCGGCTTTGGGCTTCATTGTTATTTTTGTTGTGAATGTCCTGCTCGGGTTTCTTGGTCATGGGGGCATGACGGTTATTGGATTGAATACTCTGATAATCGGCGCAGAGATTGCGGTTGGCAGCTTCCTCTTCCGTTTTCTTCAAAAACGGATCAATTGGGTGGTCAGTGCTGGAATCGCTACCTTTGTCGCGCTGATCCTTTCCACAACCCTCATGGTTGCTGTCATAGTTGCCGCGGATATCGGCGTTGACGTTGCTCTTCTACCCCATCATGGAGAAGGGCATCATGAAGAAGCTACTCATCAAACTCACAATGAGGAAGGGACAGAAGCTTTCGCAGGGCATCGTAGTGGGAGATTGGAGGAGGGGGTTGAGGAAATACGATTCCTTTCCTTAACGGGCTGGAATGCCATCGGAGCAATCATCCTCAGCGGTATTCTGATTGAGACCTTCGTATCAGGATTAGTTATCAACTTTTTCAGAAAGGTACGTCCGGATTTGATATCCCCGCAGTGAGAAGAAAGGGAAAAGGAAATGGATATTGCGTTTATGGACCGGATGGCTTCTGGCGGGAATAGTTTTTTTCATCAGGCCAGGGGTATTATAAAAATGATTTTCTGTTTCAGTTTACTGATCGCAGTCGTTCTTTCTCAGAACCTTGTAAAAATTGGAGGCATGGTGGTTGGTATTCTTGGGCTTTTTATTTTGGCAGGGATACCTTTCCGGAAGGTCCTCCATTTTACTTTGTTTCCTGTATTCTTCAGTATCTTATTCGCTCTGTTGAAGCTCCAGCAGTCATGGACAGAAGCCCTTATGCTGCTTCTGAAGGCGGTCGGAGCTGCTCTTTCTATGATTTTCTTAATTACTACCACTTCTTATGTAGAGGTATTTGGCATCCTGTCGATTTTTTTACCGAAACTGCTCATGGATGTATTTCTGTTCACATATCGATCCTTTTTTATCCTTTTAGAGAAGATTGATCATCTGCTGAAATCCATTCGATTGAGGGGTGGATATCGTTCTTGGAACCTTATACTGAACTTAAGGAGCATTGCAGGTGCCATTGGAGTCATGATCATACATTCCTTTGATATGAATGAGAGGATGTACCATATTTACTCCCTCCGTGGATACAGAGGGGGAATTCCCTTTCACCCCAGGTTATGGCCATGGACAAGGGATGATGGCAAAGTCATGATTATAATGGCTATTTTTTTTGTATGGATGGTGATCCCATGGAACATATGATTGAAGTGCGCTGTATACGCCATATATATCCTGACAAGACAGAAGTTAGTCTTTGTGGGATGGACTTTATCGTGGACGAAGGGGAGAGGGTTGTCTTACTGGGTCCAAACGGAGCGGGCAAGACCACTTTGCTCTCTCATATTCTCGGACTACTGGTTCCCGTAGAGGGTACCGTTCAGGTTATGGGGCTGAACCCCAATAAGGATTTCCACACCATGCGTAAAAGCTTGGGAGTGGTATTCCAAAATGTAGATGAACAGATCATAGGCCCTCTTGTGTATGATGATATCGCTTTCGGTTTGCGAAACGAAGGGGTGAAGGAGCCCGAACTAAGGGAGAGGGTTCATGCAATCGCCGATTGGCTGGGAATTACTCCGATCCTTCAAAAGATTCCCCACTATCTAAGCGGTGGGCAAAAAAAGAAGGTAGCATTGGCCGGTGCCATCATTCATCAACCCAGGCTGCTGGTCTTGGATGAACCCTTTGATGGACTCGATCCAAAATCCAAAGCTGAAATGATACAGATATTGAACAGGCTGAACCGGGAACAAGGCACTACCCTTGTACTCACTACCCATGATATTAATATCGTTCCCTCCATTGCCGACATCATCTATGTCATTCATGATAGTCATATTGCTATGCGAGGTTGCCCCCAGGAGGTTTTCATGCAGATGGACCTTTTGAAGGAGGCAAACTTGGAGCCTCCCATTTTAATGGAATTATTCATTCGCTTCAAAGATAGGGGCTTACCCTTATCCATCCCTAATAATGTGGAGGATGCAGAAGAGCAGATTCTGAAGCTGTTGGAGCGAGGAGACAAGCGTTCCCTAAGGGATTGATTTTACACCTTCATTGGAATGATGAAGTCCAGCCTTGTACCTTTCCCGGGCTTTGAATCGATATTGAGGCTGCCCTGTATCAAGGTCATTCTTTCCTTCATTCCTTCCAATCCAAAGCCGCTCATTAGCTTTTCAGCTCCTTTTTTTCTGGCATCCTCAGGATTGAAACCCTTTCCATTATCAGCAATGATCAGGCGGATTTTCTCCGGACCAATGTTGAGGAAGATATCCACCTTTGTTGCCTCTGCATGCTTTCTGATATTGGTGGTAGCTTCCTGGATGATACGATATAAGGTTGAAGTTACATAATACTGGAGAGAGGCATCATCTCCGGTATGATGGAAGTTTACCTGGATACCTGTTGCGTTATGGAATACGGATAAATGACTGTTCAGAGCGTGAATCAATCCCATTTCCAAAACAGAGGGCTTAAGATCGTATATCACCTTTCGTATTTCCTTTGTAGTATGTTTGATATTCGTATTCAACTCATCCAATTCCCTTAGGAAATCTTCCATCATGTCCCGCTGAAGGTACTTCTTCATGATTTCAATTTTCAAAGATGCGTTGGCCATGGACTGGGCAGGCCCATCATGAATGTCACGGGCAATCCGCATTCTCTCGTCTTCATGGGCTTTTAGAATTTTTCCGCTGAGGCGCTGAAGCTCGGTATTCTGAAATTTATAGCTTCTCAACAGGTCTTCCATATCCCGATATAGCAGAATATTCTCCAAAGCAACAGCCGCCTGACCTGCCAGTGAATAGACAATCATCTCATCCTTGACGTCATAGGGAATGATCTTCCCCTTTATTTTTTTATTGATTAGCTGGATGATTCCCAGGATGCGATCCTGATGATCCTTCATGGGAATGGAGAGGATGGAACGGGTTTTGTAGCCTGTCATTTGGTCGTAGGAGGGGTTATGGCGATATCGATAATCCTTTGGGATATGATAGGCATCATCGATACGCAGGGGTTGACCCGTCAACAAAGTATAACCATATATGCTTTCCCAGCTAATGGGGCAGGTGCTCGCTTCAAAACTAATAGGCATACTGTTGTTTTTTGCAATGACAAATTGCAACAGCTTTTTTTCTGTGGAATGGGACTCATAGAATGACCACTTTCCGTCATCCTGATTGATTACAAGATAGATGGTACCGGCGTCGGAACCGGTTATTTTCATACTGGCATCAATGATGGTTTCCAGGAGGGCTTTTGGATTTTTTTCGGCAGATAAGGTTTTTCCAATGTGATAGAACTCCTTTATCTCCGATTCCAGCGCAAGTAGTTGAGCTTTGCAGTCACAAGCCCAGCTAAGACGGTTAAGAAATGACCGCACATGGAAAGGACTTCCATAATCAAGGACGTCATAGATGGGGAGCTGAATGTCCTCCGGTGCCCCCTTCGATAATACAATCAATAAGAGATTCCTATTCTCTAAGATGGAGCCAGGAATCTTTTTTATGGAATCAGCCAGTTCAGCAGGAAAAAAAAGAACGGTAAGTCGATTTTTGCCACCGGAAGAAAGGGCTTGGAATAAAAGGGGCCAATCTCCACAGATCTGAATGTCCTGACAGTGATTCTTCAAAATACGAATCAGAGAATCGAAGCCATCAATAGAGGGTGTATATAGTAACATTCTGCAATTCAACATGGTTTTTGTACTTCCTTTCTTCAGATGCAAATGAAGTATCCGAGAGTGCAAAACTACCAAGGCCGATGAAACGAAGCAATCCGCCTTCCGGTTGCTTTACGAAATCAAGTATCCATATTATAATGAAGACGTGTACAATTGACAAAATTAGCCTTATTCCTTCCGGTTCGTAAAAAAATGCACAAAATCCAATTAAAGTCTACAAAACAAACGTTCTTATACATAGTATATATCAAGTTTTTTTACTTTTCAAACAGGGGGCAAAATGAATGATATGTTTTAACTGTGGTCATAAAATCCATGACACCACTTATAGTGAGTGTCAGCTCTGTGGTGCCAAGTTTGGAACAGACTGTCCCTCCTGTAAACATCCCAACCCTCCTATGGCTCGATATTGTTTTTCCTGCGGGACTCCTGTCCAAGCTCAATCTTTGGGAAGTGCGGTTCAAAACTTCTCTTCCCTCAATGAAACGCGTAAAAATGTGACGGTTATCTTTGCAGATATCTCCGGTTTTACTTCCCTATCGGAAAAAATGGACCCGGAGCTTGTCAGAGATATTGTGAATGATTGCTTCTCCTATATAACGAGACCTGTATACGAGTTAGGGGGAACTATCGACAAATATATAGGGGACTGTGTCATGATTTTATTCGGTGCTCAGAACACTCACACGGATGATATACATCGTGCTGTAGTATGCAGTATGAAAATGATGCACCTCATCAAGGAGTTTTCAGCAGAACGAGCAGATCAACTGGGTTTTGACCTGGACCTTTCTATTGGTGTCCACTATGGTTTGGTGGTAACAGGAAGCGTAGGCAACTATTTCGATAAGGATTATACGGTTATGGGAGATACCGTCAACACAGCCCAAAGAATCCAATCCCATGCACCCAAGGGAGTGATCTATGTTTCGGAAGCGGTTTATCAGCAGACGAAAGAGGATTTTGAGTATTCCGATCCTGTAGAGTTTTATGTGAAGAATAAGGAGAAGCCACAACGTTGCTATACTCCCTTGCGGATTTTGAACAACACCTACGGAAATCAGGACGATATCTTTATGATTGGCAGAGATGAGGAACTGCATTATCTGCAGAGGGTTTTGGAAAAATCCTTAATTGAAGGAGGTCAGGTCGTAGCCCTTGTGGGTGAGGCTGGAATTGGCAAATCCCGTTTGATTCGGGAATTCCAATACAGCCTGGGTGACCGGATTAAAGTAACCCAGGTGGAATGCACTCCTTCTTTTGCCTCAAGACCTTTCTATCTGTTAGCGAATCTCCTCATGGCGATGATGAATATCAGTCCGGAGGATACTCTTGATGTGAAGAGAAGCCGTATCATTTCCTATGTGGACTATATTTTAGGGAGTGTAGAGGAAGAAAGGAAGAAGCGGAACTATCAGTTTCTTGGATTGGTCATGGGGATACAATCGGATAACGACCTGCTAAAAATTTTGGAAATGATGGACGCAGCTTCTATACGTTTGGAAGTAATAAGGCAGTTGCAATACTTCCTCGATGCATATACAGAAAAGTATAAGTCTGTCATTGTGCTGGAGGATCTTCATTGGGCTGACTCCCGGTCCATGTCCATTATCAGAGAATTGATTTCCTGTTTTCATTACCCAAATACCATGCTGATCTGTACATCACGGACGAAGATAGAGGCTTTATCCTCCTCCGTAGAAAATGGAATTCATTGCTTACCCATAAAGCCCTTTCCCAGGAAGCAGATAGAGCGAATGGCTCAGGAAGTCATTGGATGCCAGAAGATCGATGCTGATTTTCTTGCTGCTTTGGAGAGATTCTGTGGAGGAAATCCCCATTATCTTCGGGAGTTTCTTATATATATAAAAAGAAACAATCTGTATCGTCTACAGGACGGTATGGCTGTCATCCGGAAAGGTGCTATAAGTACCATACCCGACAGTTTGCAGAACCTTATTCTTTCCAAGTTGAATGATATGGATGACAATCTGGCTCATATCATTCGGATAGCATCCATCATTGGTAAGGATTTTCCTATATCGGTTATTAATTATTTGATGCATCGGGATGTAGAGGCGATGGGAGAGCTTGTCTCCTCCATAATCACGCTGAAATCCGTTTATGCTGTAACCGGGCGTTTGGAGAAGATCTATACATTTAACCAAGAGACGGAAAGGGAAGTTATCTATAATAGCTTATTAATGAAGCAGAAAAAAGAGTACCATCAGAAGATTGCCGAAGCCATCGAATATTTATACAGCCGTGTGTTGGAGAACTATTATGAGGTCCTGGCGGAACATTTCAGCAAGGCGGGTATTGTGGAAAAGGCGGTAGATTATTGCTACCGCTCTGCCATGAAGCATAAGATGCTCCATAATTATCATGAAGCCCTGGAGTATTTCCAAAAGGCTTTGGAGTATATAGATAACAACGGCAAATCCCCCGGCGAAAATCGTCTCTTAATGATCTACAAGGGGATTAGTGAAATATGCATCGTGATGGCCCGCTATGAGGATGCTTTGCATCATGCAGAGAAGGGACTTAAGTTGGCCCATGCACGGGAGGATAAATATGCCTTTCAATTGATCATAGCCCGAATCTGCAAGGAAAAAGGAAAATATGATGAAGCGATGGAGATCCTATCGAAATTGCAGTCCCGCTTAAGGCAGAACAGTGATTTGTATGGTGACTTCCTGCTCCTGCGCTGTACCATTTTGCAGGAGACCGGATACCAGGAGGAGGCTCTGCGGGTTGCAAAGAAGGCGGAAAGGGTATTGGCCAGGAACAGGGACTATGAAAACCTGGCGAAAACCCTGAATACAGCCGGTGTCATCTATCACTCCATAGGGGACATTCAAAATGCGCTCAAGTATTTTGACAAATCCTATAAGTATTCGGAAAGGGTGAATGATCTCCAGACGATGCAAAAAGCTGCCGGTAATCTGGGTGTCATTAACCAGTCTCTTGGAAAGACCGCCACGGCTATGAAGCATTTTGATGCAGCCAAGGAACTCGCTCAAAGGATGTATCACCCTCAGGGGTATATTATCAGTTCCATTAATCTGGGTGCTCTCTATTTGGATAAAGGCCTTTTGCAGAAGGCAAAAAGACTTTTTGAAAAGCTGCTGAAGGATGCCAGGGAGATTGCCACAGCCCCCCATGAATCTGCTATATTGACCAAACTGGGAGATATTCACTATCAGACTGAGCAGTATGACGCCGCCAGGGAATGCTTTGAGGATGCCCTGGAAATCTCCCAAAGGATTGAGAATCGGGAAGGGGAAGCCGTTAATTTCCTTGGTTTAGCAAAGGTTTCCTTGGCCTTGAGAGAATGGGCGGAGGCCAGGGAACAGCTGGATGCATCGATTGAAGGATTCAGAAGCTTGAGCGATATCGCTGGCATGAGTGATGGCTACTTTTATTCCAGCCTGTGGTTTCTGGAGAAAGGAGAATGGCAAAGGGCCTTGGATGATGCAGAGCTATCGGAGAAGTATGCCACAGAATGTTTCAACGAACGAAAAAAGGCCAGGGCATTGTGTATGAAGGGACGCATTTACCAAAGGCAGGAGAATTGGACCGCTTCCCTGGATTATCTGACCGATGCCATTGCCATTTTTGAATCCGTTGATTCCGAATATGATATGGCAAAAAATTGTTATTTCAGGGCGATTAGCCACTGGAACTTGAAGATGACGCAGGAAGCGGAGGACGACTATGAAAATGCCCGGGAGAATATAAGCAGCATAGATCCTTGCAGGTGGACCCGTATGATTCAGCAGGGTATTTCTTGAAGCCATGTTCCTTTTTCTTTATGATAGTATCATATTATAGTTTCCATCACGGTGCTGATATGGATGGGAGGAAACAACGTGGCAGTGATCACAAGGATTGAGGCGAATAAAAGGAACAAGAGGCGCTATTCTATTTACATTGATCATCGCTATTTTACAAGTTTGGACGAGGAAGTACTGGCACGCAATCATCTTCAGGAGGGCATGGTGGTAGATGAAGAGAGCATGGGGCCTATACTTTATCAAGATGAGTTGAGATGTGCCTATAATAAGAGTATTTCCTATCTGGGTTATCGATCCAGAAGCCGGAAGGAAGTCGCTGATTATTTGGAAAGGAAAGGTTTTTCAACGGAAGTCATAGAGAAAACATTGGAAAAGTTGGAGAGTTACCGGTTTGTGGATGACGAGGACTTCGCCAGAATTTGGGTGCGGAATCGGAAGGATGGAAAGCTGATGGGGAAAAGGATCATCAGCCAGGAATTAATCCATAAAGGGGTTGATAGGGAGATTATCGAGGATGCCCTAAAGGAAATTACGGAGGAGGACGAATTGAGGAAGGCCATTCAATTGGTTCAAAGAACCCTCCCAAAATACAGTAAGCTGGCAAAGAAAGAGCAAGCATACAAAACAGGGCAGGTATTGGCGCGGAAGGGCTTCGGTTGGGAGGTCATCCGGAAGGCCCTTCGGGCAGTGTGGGATCAGGCAGAGGATCTGGAAGATTTGGATTCATAAGGCTGCAATTAATTTGGCATCTTGATAGATGGCGCATGGTGAGAGAGAAATATCCTTTTGGCATAATATTTCATGAATCCCTGCCTGTGACGGATGAAACGAGCTAATTGTTTATGAAAGCTGTACAGGGTACGGACATCGTCACCGGAAACCGCTTGTTTACCGAACTGTACGGCCATCAGGATATCAATCATCTTGCGGAAGCCCCCTTCGCTGTTTTCCAGCCATGCATCCACTCTGTCTGCATATTCGTACAAGGTTTCACCGGGGAGAAGACGGGTATCGGTAAAAGACAGGATGCGCAGAATATCCTGAAAGTAATACCATACCTGCTTTCCTTTTTGGGGATACAGGCGAGATACCAGGCGGGGGTGAAAACGAAACAAGAGGAGGAGAAGGATACAGGTCAAGACAATACCCATCACAATAAGAAAAGGCAGCACGGTCAAGTAGGACTGGGCACCTGCTTCTTTTTCTCTGTCGGCATCTATTTTAACTCCTTCCCGAAGGGATTCATCCTCCTGCTTCATCAGAAAATCACCGTACGGATTTATAAAAATCTCGGGGTCACCGGATGCATAGGAAGAGGATGAATGGAATACAGGCGGAGATGGATCGAAGGTCAGCCAGCCGATACGGTCAAAATATATTTCCACCCAGGCATGGGCATGTCGGTTGGTGATTTCATAGCTATCCGTCTGCCATGATGAAGCAGGCAGTACATAACCTTCGACATAGCGGGCCGGCAATGATAAAGTTCGAGCCATTACTGCCATGGCAGAGGCAAAATAGGTACAATAGCCCTTCTTTGTTTCCAAAAAATGTTCAACAAAATCCTTATCCTGGGGCGGAACATCCGGTGTCAGGGAATAAACAAAGTAGCTTCGCAGGTATCTTTCCAAAGCAAGGGCTTTGTCATAGGGCATTTTGTGGTCTTGAGTGATGAAGCGGGCCAGCTGAGCTACGCTTCTGGAGTAATTCGGAGGGAGCTGGCAGTAAGTTCTCCTTAATCCATCATCACCCCGCGCCTCGGCACCGCTTCTGCTTGACAGGGAGTTCGCCAGCTGTCGGAATTCCGGAATTTCCTTGTGGAGGTATTTTACCTTCATGATGTAGCTGGTTTGAGCCGGGACATTCTTAATGGAAAAGGTCTCCCCCTGGCTGTTGTAATAAGGGATAATTGTCCAACGATCCTTGGACAAAATGTCATATACCCTGTTGGGGCTGAATAAGGAGGAAGGCCCTTCTTTCAGGGTGGTAATTTCGATCTCAATATCCTCTACGTATTTATTGTAGATGTCTCGGGATAAAGTTGTGGGATTGGGAAGATTCAGGTTAAAAATGGTCTCCCGTTCCTTTTTCCAGGCGGTACTGTCCATACGATAGCGTTTGCTGTTGGTGGTATCCTTCCACGAGGTTCCGGTGTATTCATTGTAGATGCTTCCGCGAAGATACACGGGATAGGGGGATTTTACACGCAGAACCTTTTCGTTATCAAGTTCTGTCGGTCCTCCGAGACGGTCACCCAGGGGTTGAAAACCCGTTTGGCTCAATGAATAACCGGCTCGCGGTTTGGTAAAGGAAATGTATTCACCTAGAAATTCGTTGATGTTCTCAACCTTTGTTTCCAGGTAGTCCCATTTCCATGCATAGGGTTTACGGGGAGCAGCGATAAAAGCCAGGAGGACCAGGGCAAAGACAATGGGGAAGCACCAGAGTTGCCATGCTCCGTATCCGGTTTGCCCTGTTCGCTGGAGATAGCTTCTGCCGAATAACAGGACAAGGCTGAGAAGTACCAATAACAATGGCAGAAAAAGATCCCTGTACTGAGAGAACCATTCAAGAAGGAAGATAATCGTACTAAGAGTCAATAAAGGCCAAAAAACGAATTTCTTATGGATAAAGAGAAATCCTATGGAAGTAATTGACAAAACAAGCAAAAAAACGAACAGGGATGCATATTGGACGGAGAGGCTTTCCAATCCAAGGATAAAATGAACAGCCCAGCTCCCAAAATCATGAAAGGAAAACCATCCGGTCTGAATTGTTAAAATAAGGTATCCAATTAAGCTGATAAGGATACTGGACAATGCAAACAACTGGATGCGTCGATTCCAGAACAGAGCGGTCAGAGCCCCATAAGTAAAAAAGACCCAAAGGGAAAGCTTCCATAAAGGAAAGGGAATAGATAGGGCTCCAAGTATGGAATGAGAGATACCGATGCTAAACATGCAGGTTAAAAGGCAGTCACTGATATGGTTTATCCATTCTTCCCGGTTCATAATATGGTTTCCATCCTCTCAGACAGGTCATCATCAGGCGTAATGGACATGGTATGGATACCGTTGTCTGTAAGCTCTTCCAGCATTCTCATCAATAAATGGGTTTTCTCCTTTTCAGCAATGACCAGCAGCAGAAATATTTCCATCCCTGTCCGTCTGAACAACAGGAGGATTTCAAACAATCTCTCTGATAATTGGTGGGTAGCCAGAAGGATATGACCACTATGCTGCAACTGGTTCATTTCGAAGAAAAGGATATCATCGATGGCGTACCGACTGGTAAAGCTGAGCGTTGCAAAAAGCTCATAAAAAGCCGGAAAATCTCCGGGCTTTTTTCCCCTCAATTCATGACGGCTCTCGGTATAAGCCACAGCCCGAAGGGGCAGCCAATTGGAAAGGGTATAATTAGCGATGGCGATGATGACTTCGATCAGCTTATCCTCCACCCTGATTCTATCCAGTCCAGCCTGAAGATGCAGGGAGCAGTCTATGAAAAGGATCATTTCAGGCTGAGGGGCATCTTCATAATTCTTTACCAGCAACTCTTGACGATGCGCTGACAATTTCCAATGGATTCGTTGCAGAGGATCGCCATAGCGATAGGAACGGATATCGGACAAGGATGCAGGTTCCGACGTGGCCTGCAGCTTCCGGTTAAGTTGCCCGTCGGAGCTGGAAAAGGTGATAGGCATGTCGTTTAAAGAGAGCACCTGGGGGTAAACCAATAGAGTTTCCTTTCTGAACCCATGGATTCGGAACATATCTGAGGTAAGGGTAATTAGGCCAAAGATATCCCGAATTTCGACTCCGCATATTCCAATGAAATACCGTCCCCAGTAGGAGCATTCGATGCTTTCACAAATCTCTTCTGAACGACCAGGCAAAATAGAGAAGAAAGCGGATCTTATCTGCTGATTCATGGATGCATCGGGTATGCTGTAAGTTATTTTTATATGGGTCAGGGACAAAAAGCTGTTGTTGTAAATTCGGATTCGGTAAGTGACGGTTTTCCCCTTGATAGCGGATGTAGGGGAGAGGTCCTGATCATATTTCAAGGTCCATAAGGCGTAAAATCCTGTAAAAACAGCAAAAACGAGCATAAATAACAGGACGAAGAAACCGATAAAGAAGATGTTCTCCCCTGTGTACAAACCAACCAGCAGGATAATTCCCATGGCAGCCAGAAAAAGACGCCTACGCTCTTTCATAGGTTCAGCATAGGTACTTCCAGATCATTGAGGACGGATTGAAGTACCTTTCGGGGAGTAATATCCTTCAGCCGGGCTTCCGGCTTCAGAATTAAGCGATGGGCTAAGACGGGGATGACCATCTTTTGCACATCATCCGGGATGACATAGTTACGCCCTTGGAGAAGGGCATAGGCCTGAGCGGCCTTCATCAAAAAGATGGAACCTCGGGGACTGGCGCCTAGGGACAGATCCGCTTGATCTCTTGTATAGTAAACGATTTTAGCAATATATGTCTTGATTTCATCTGCACAAAAAACTTTGGGCACCAAAGCCTGAAGAGCCAGGATTTCTTCTGCAGAGGCCACCGGTTTAAGGTCCTTTAAGGGATTGCCATGCTGAAAGCGGTTTAGAATTTCAATTTCTTCAGCCAAATGGGGATAACCGATGGTAATCCGCATAAAAAAACGGTCCAATTGGGCTTCAGGGAGCGGGAAGGTACCGATATACTCTACAGGATTTTGGGTCGCCAAAACCATAAAAGGTTGAGGAACGGGATAGGTCACTCCATCTACCGTTACCTGGTATTCTTCCATAACCTCCAGAAGACTGGACTGGGTTTTAGGGGAAGTCCGGTTGATTTCATCGGCTAAGATGATTTGACTCATAATCAAGCCAGGATGAAATTCAAATTCGCCGGTTTTGAAATTGCTTACCGTAAATCCTGTGATATCAGAGGGCATGACATCAGGGGTGAATTGAATTCTTTTAAAAGAACAGTCCAATGACTTGGCCAAAGCAGAAACCAAGGTAGTCTTTCCAACCCCAGGAACATCCTCGATTAAAATATGCCCCTTGCACAGGAGGGATACTAAAATTAAAGAAATGGTTCTTTCCTTACCTACAATGACTTTGCTGATATTTTTTTGGATGGCGTTCAACAGGTCTAAGCCGTTTTGCATACCATCCCTTCTTTCTTTGTTTAGATTGTTCTGATCATTCCTGCTGCCATATCCATTCGGGTTGAACGACGGATCATAAAAAGGATAGGAAAAGTTAATAGTATAATTAGTATAATATGAGCGGTATTAAAATACAAGGGTGCTTTTGTCCGGGATAGCGTCAAGATACTATGGGTTTTTAAAGAATAAAGTAATCCCCTGTTTATCGTCTGCCTTAAGCATCCCTCACTGACTTGAGGAACTGGGTAGCCCAAGTCCTTTTACCGATATTCAAAATGGCTATGTTACCGATAGTTTCGTGCGATGCAGTAAGCTTTCGTTTTCTCATAATCTCCCGGTCCACTTTTACCTCCTTTGCTTCATTTATTGCTTCTCTTTTCTTTTCCATAAACACGTCATACACATTTCCGCCATTTGCTACAAAGACCCTTAACCTGGCCATCTGGTCCACTCCCGTTTTACTCCAGCCCAAGGGCCTTGAGCTAAGCCTGGACGACAAGATATGGCTAACATGACCTTCCGCACTGCAGCCAATGTAATCCGACGCATACTGACGCATTATCCCCTTCCAGTTACCAAGTATATACCTTCTTGCTTCCTGCACAGCCCTCTTCTTTGTCTCTGACTCAGTTGTACTTATAATTGCATTGAATAGCTCTTTTACACTCTCTTTGTTACCGCTGTTTATATAAGCCCACATAATTGGCGTGGTATAGCCCATATGCGCCGTAGCCTGTGTTACATATCCCGATAAATGATATCTGTCCAATACAAAAATACTTCCCTTTATCCAGCCTAGCCCATTCTTTATCCAGGGCCCCCCATCCCCTGATAGGTATATCTTTTCTATAGCATCCATGTCATAAGCTTTATCTATGTAGTCTAAAACTTCTACCCATAACTTGTCACTGTTTGCATAAACGCCACTGAAATACCTTACATTCAATAGTTTCCAACGGTTTCTCCCCTCTTTCTTCCTGCCCTCATGTACATATACAAGCTTTGGCTCTACGTTTCCACCATCCTGAAGTGCTACATGATCTTCATCAGCCTCTATGTAAAGTACCTTTACAGACTTTTTATCTTGCTTAACCTCTACTGCATCATTACTTACACTACCAAGTTCACGGATACTGTTCATTACTGTCTGTGATGTTAGATTTACTGCTTCAGAAGCTTTTTCTCCGCTTTTGCTGTAGGGCATAAATACTGCTTCTTCTATAAGTCTTGCCTTTAGTGAAGTACCAGTTTATCATGAGCTTTTATGCCCACTGCTTCATCTGACAGGTAGCTGTATTCACCAGTCCTTTTGTTTTCGTAATATGTTCTTTCGTACCGGACTTCACCAAATATCGTTGTAAGGGTCTTTCTCTTTTACTCTCCAGTTCTGTTTTCGAGCCTTACTGTTCTTATACACCTCGTCTATTGTTTCTAATGCTTCGACCACTAAGGTTACCCCAATCTCGTCCAACATCTTCTTAGTAGCTAGAATAAACTCGGATATATCTCTTCTTTCGAGTATCAGGTTTTTTAGTTCCTTTTCATAACTACTACTGATTTTCTTTATGATTTCATGTATAATTAGTTCCATAAGAGTATCTCCTTTTTTTGTGATTTTTGTGGTGCTTACAAATTACATCATATCACAGGGGAGATACTCTTTCCTTTTATTTTTTGTTTTTTCCCCAAAGTAATTTTACACTAACTTTGTCCGGCTTTCCCGTCATTTCAAATCTTGATTTCCCCCGCCTTAGGTTGTAAGCTAGTAGTGGAGATTATCTGCCATTTGATTCACCTTATACTTTATATTTCAAATGATATCATACGGGAATGGATGTGAATTTGTTTATGCGGGAGACGATTCTTGAGATCCTGATTGGATCCAAGGACCAATACATATCCGGCGAAGAAATCAGCAGCCGGGTGGGAGTAACCCGAGCCGCTGTATGGAAGACTATCAATGGTCTAAAGGAAGATGGGTATATCATCAAGGCTTCACCAAGAAAAGGATACTGCCTTATAGAGATGCCCGATCGGCTGGAGCCTTCCATTGTCAGGGAGGGCTTAAAAACTCGCACCTTGGGCAAGCATATATACTACTACCGTCAAATCGATTCTACAAATAAAAAAGCTAAGGAATTGGCCATAAAGGGTAAGCCAAACGGGACCCTCATCATTGCAGAAGAGCAGACGAAGGGGAGGGGAAGATTAGGGAGAGAATGGCTGTCTCCCTTCGGAACCGGCATTTGGATGTCTATACTGTTGCGCCCGGATATACATCCCTGGGATGCTCCACGGATGACCTTATTGAGTGCGGCAGCGGTAGCTCGTAGTATTGAGGGAGTAACAAAGCTGAAAACAGGGATCAAGTGGCCGAATGATATCATTGTCGGTCAGAAGAAGGTATGCGGAATTCTGACGGAAATGAACGGGGAATTGGATCAGCTTCATTGGATTGTGATTGGAATTGGGATCAATGTCAATGGCGAGCAAAAGGACTTTCCGGAGGAGCTGCACGGAACGGCTTCTTCTTTGAAGATCGAGTTGGGCAGGCCGGTTGACAGGGCTATGCTGCTAAGAAGAATATGTACAGAAATGGAAAGCTATCTGGATGAGTTTTTAAAGAGTCGGGATTTTTCGCCTGTGATACAGGAATGTCGAAGAAGATCCGTTACCATAGGAAAAATGGTACGAGTGACGGGTTCCCATGACGATTGGGTAGGAAAAGCCGAGGACATTGATCTGGATGGTTCCCTCTTGGTCAGAAGGGCTGACGGTACCCTGGAAAGGGTATTGTCCGGCGATGTTTCCGTGAGGGGGATTGCGGGCTATATCTAATGGATTTGAAAGGTAGTGGCTGAAGGGATGATTGTCGGTATAGGGACGGATATCGTCGAAGTGGAGCGTATTCGAAAAGCCTGTAGAAGACCCAGGTTCCTATCCAGGGTTTTTACGGAAAGGGAGCTGGCTCTTTTCCAAAGCCGAAAGGAAAATTATCAGGTTCTTGCGGGAACGTTTGCCGCCAAGGAAGCAGTAGTCAAAGCAATGGGAACGGGATTCAGGGGATTTGCTTGGAAAGATGTGGAGATTCTCCGGGATGAATTGGGTAAACCCCATGTGGTACTGCACCGACAGGCTTTAGAGACAGTCAGAGCCATGGAGGGAAGAAAGATTCATATCTCCATATCCCATACCCGGTGCTATGCCGTTGCTCAGGCGATATTAGAGGGATAGAAAGATAGCGACGATGAAAAAAAGTCCAAAAGGGGGAATTCAGCTATGCTGAAGCTAGTGACTCCTGACGAGGCAGTTCGGCTGGACACTGAAGCCATTAAGGAATTTTGCATTCCCGGCGTGGTGCTGATGGAGAATGCCGCTCTCCGCGTGGCAGACCGGATTCAAAAGCGTTGGGAAGGGAATCTGGAGGGCAAAAAAATTGGTATTCTCTGTGGGCCCGGGAATAATGGAGGAGATGGCCTGGCAGTGGCGCGCCATCTTTTTCAAAGGGGCGGGATCCCTGTCGTTCTTATCATAGGAAATCGGGAGAAAATAAAAGGGGATGCTCTGATAAATCTCAATATCCTGGAAAAGCTTCCAGTGGATATTAGCTATATTCAGAGCGTAGAAGACTGGACAGAAAAGAAGGCAAAACTCCTAGGATCCCGTCTTCTGGTGGACAGCCTTTTCGGAACCGGCCTTTCCAGAAGGATTGAGGGGGTCGGCGCTGCCATGATTGAGTGGATGAACGCTTCGGGCATTCCTGTCCTGTCTGTGGATATTCCTTCGGGTATCGACGGCAGAACAGGCGCCATAAGGGGAACTGCTGTCATAGCAGAGGGGACGGTTACCTTTTCCTTTCCAAAACTGGGTCACTGTTTATATCCCGGGCGGGATCATACCGGTATTTTATATGTGGAGGACATATCCATTCCTCCTCAACTGGGGACAAGGATTCAAAGGGAAATATTAGAGGATCAGGATATTAAAGGTTTTCTTCCTCTGCGTCGTGCCAACACCCACAAGGGCAACTATGGTAAACTTGCCGTAATAGCTGGTTCGAAGGGCCTTGTAGGAGCGGGTGCCTTGACGGCTACGGCGGCTTTGCGGATGGGCTGTGGCCTTGTGACCCTGGGAGTTCCCAAAAGTCTGCTGCCGGTCTATGAGACAAAAATGACCGAAATTATGACCTTTCCCCTTCCTGATGAAGGGGGTAGCCTGGGTCCGAACAGTATGGATGCGGTTCATCAGCTCCTGTTGGACAAGGATTGTCTGGCCATCGGTCCCGGTTTGGGAAAAAGGGACGGTATTTTTGAAATTTTAAGGAATATTCTTGAAGAATATGATATACCAATAGTAATAGACGCAGATGGTATCAATCATATATGCCAAGATATGAATGTATTGGGGCGGGCTAAAGGAGAGGTGATCCTGACTCCTCATCCCGGTGAAATGGCCAGGCTGACTGGAAGAGGTATTGAGGAAATTACCAGGAATCCTGTGGAAATAGCCATGGAATTCGCTGCACGATGGGGAATCACCCTCATACTAAAGGGAAGCACTTCCGTTATTGCCCACAGGGATGGCAGACTTAGCTTAAATCTCACGGGGAATCCCGGTATGGCAACAGGGGGAAGCGGGGATGTGCTCACCGGTATGATCGCAGCTTTACTGTGTCAAGGATTGGATGCCTATGATGCCACTCGGGTTGCCAGTTATATCCATGGAAAAGCCGGGGACTGGAGCGCAGCGATTAAGGGTGAATATGCCCTGACCGCCGGAGATATTATTGAAGGGATGCCGGCTGTTCTAAAAGAGCTAATAGGGAGATAGCAATGATGGAGACAGGAAGGAAACTTGATGCGACAATCGCTGTTCTGCTTCTTATCGTGCTTCTGGCAGGCGGATGTACGAGAATTTCTTCGTACGATTATATTAGCAGGACGGTATCCTTCCTAAACAGCCTGGAGAGCTATTATGCTGTTGTGAAAATGGAAATTCAGGATGATGAGGAAAGTCGTATCTACCGTTACAGGCAGTGGGTGCGCCTGCCCAGTCATTACCGATTGGAAGTCATTGAGCCAAAATCCATTGCAGGTAAGGTGACGGCTTCCAACGGAAAAGTAACATGGATGACCCATCCAAGGATCAAGGAAGTCGTGGAGTTGGAATTCCCTGAGCTATATCAAAATGTCCCCCTCTTTATCGGCGACTTTTTATCAAAGTATTGGGATTCTGAAAAAGCATCTGCGAAGGAGACGACAATTGATGGAAAATCCTGCGTCATACTATCCTACCCATCCGTCGGCAGGAATCCCGGCTATGCCCTGGAAAGGATCATCATGGATAAAAAGGAGAAAAGGCCCCTTTTTATTACGGTGTACGATCAAGAAGGCAAGGAAGTGGTGAAAGTTACTTTTGAAGAGTTCCGGCCCGTTTCCCACTTGGAGGATGATTTATTTGAGGCTTCGGAATCTCCTGCAGAGGGATAGGTTGGCGGTTGATTCGTCCATGGCAGGAATTGCAGACAACAATTTCACGAATTATGGGATATTTATTTGGCGATTGTAAAATACTTGTTAGTAATATATAATAGGATATATGATTTTATATGGATAAACTCCTGCATGAATTTACCTGTCTAACCATATAAATAATGATAGTAGGAGGTGCCATCATGGCTGAGTTAAAGAAGATCCTGGTGAGCTTGCCCGATAGCTTGCTGCGGGAAGTGGATGAGATTGTTTCCATGGAAAAAAAGAACAGAAGTGAATTTATTCGAGAAGCAATGAAACTTTACATCCGTGAAAGGCATAGAATAGAAATAAGAGAGAAAATGAAAAAGGGCTATGAGGAAATGGCCAGGATTAACAGAGAACTAGCCGAGGCGGGTTTTAATTCAGATAACAAAGCTTATGAAGATTATGAAGCGTTATTAGCGGAGTGTGAGTAGAATTATGGTTAGACGAGGAGAAATCTATTATGCTGATTTGAGTCCTGTCGTTGGATCGGAGCAGGGTGGTATAAGACCGGTTTTAATCGTTCAGAATGATATTGGGAATAAGTACAGCCCAACTGTAATCATTTCGGCTATTACATCTCAGATCAATAAGGCAAAATTGCCTACCCATATTGAGATAAGTGCATCAGAATACGGTTTACCGAAGGATTCCGTTATTCTGCTGGAGCAGATTCGTACCATCGACAAGAAGCGATTAAAGGATAAGATCGGCTACCTTTCACCTGAAATGATGAAAAAAGTAGATGAAGCACTGGAAATCAGTTTTGGACTGATTGATCTGTAAACTGGAATGGGGACAGCCTATAAAGGGTTGTCTTTTACATTTTTTTCATAGTTATTGCTGTAGTATGATAAAATGCAAATAAAATGGACAAGATTGGTAATAATTCGAATAGACGATTAGGAACGGGCGTAGATTTGCAAGAGATAAGGAGTTATATGAGAAGAGGTATGATGAAACGATATGAACAGTTCTACGACTATTTTTTGATTGTGATCGGCACCCTTATTACAGCATTGGCGTTTAATTTTTTCCTCATTCCCAGCAAAATAGCTCCCGGGGGTGTGAGTGGTATTGCCACAATATTTTACTACCTTTTCCGCCTTCCAGTAGGTGTGGTTATGCTGGCGATCAACATTCCCTTATTCTTAATCGGCATTAAGGAGTTAGGGATGGGATTCGGCCTAAAGACCTTTATTTCTACCATATTACTGTCTCTGATGATTGACGTCATAAAAGTTCCTTCTTTGACCCAGGATGTTTTTCTTGCCTCCATCTACGGAGGCATATTGATGGGGATAGGACTGGGAATTGTATTTAGGGCCAACGCTACGACCGGCGGTACAGATTTGGCGGCAAAGATTGTACATAAATTTATCCCCATCATAGGGGTAGGATGGGTCTTGTTTATCATCGATTTTCTGGTGGTGGCCGCTGCAGGGATTATTTTTGGCCCTGAGCAAGCCTTGTATGCCTTGGTATCCCTTTACCTGGGAGCCAAGTTGATTGATCTGATCCAGGAAGGCATGAACAGTGCAAAGGCTTTTTTTATCATCTCGAATCATCCCCAACGGATTTCACAGCGTATTTTGCAGGAGATGGACCGTGGCGTAACCGGTTTATACGGTAAGGGGATGTACAGCGGCTATGATAAGGATGTCCTTCTCTGTGTCATTAGTCGCATGGAAGTGGCCAAATTAAAGCAAATCGTCTCTGAGGAGGATCCCACAGCATTTCTGATTGTAGCGGATGTCCGTGAGGTCCTGGGAGAAGGATTCACTGCATCCGCCAGCTTCCATAGCAAATAGAAGAATAAAAAGATAGCCTCCCTTTCGGGAGGCCATTTTATTTCTACTTCATTTGAAAACCAACGGAGAAAAGGAAACGGTTAAAGGCTGAACGGCCTTCCTCCGTGTCTTTGAATACACCTGCATGCTCCAGGACCTTCACGCATTTTGCCGCTACGGCATCCCGGAGAATGGTGTCTGCATGACTTGATGAATGATTCGTACCGAATTGACTGATCAGCTCATCCAGCCATGGAAGATGCTTGTACAGGGGATGGCTTTCATCCGAAATAGCATTGGGATGGAAGGGCTGCTTGCCCGTCAGAATAGCCTTGATATCTTCCAGTTCGTTACGAAGCCTTCCGGGGAGAATAAACAGACCCATCACCTCGATCAGGCCGATATTTTCTCTCTTGATATGGAAAAGCTCCTGATGAGGATGAAAGATTCCCAGGGGATATTCGCTGCTGGTACGGTTATTGCGGAACACCAGATCAATCTTGTATTTCCCGTCAACCTTGCGGACAATGGGGGTGATGGTATTATGGGGCACATCCCCGGAATGGGAAAGAATATCCACAGCAGGATCGCTGTACCCCCTCCAGGCCTTCAAAACCCGATCCGCTAAATCGACCAGCTTTTCTTTGCTGTTGGATGAAAGACGTAGGACCGACATAGGCCAGGCTACTACACCTGCTTCGATCTCGGGGTAATCGGGAAAGACCAGGGTATATTGGATGGGAGCTTTCTCCATAGGAAAGCGGTGAAAACCGCCCTGAAAATGGTCATGATTCAGGATGGAACCTCCTACAGTGGGAAGGTCTGCGTTGGAGCCGATGAAGTAATGGGGAAAGAGGTCCACAAATTCCAGGAGCTTTATAAAGGTTTCCCTGGAGATTTTCATTGGAATATGTTTCTCGTTGAAAACGATACAGTGCTGGTGGTAGTACACATAGGGAGAATATTGAAAGTACCATTGTTCTCCATCTAAGGTCAGGGGAAGCACTCTGAGATTCTGGCGGGCAGGATGATTGATCCGGCCGCTGTAGCCCACATTCTCATAGCATAGAAGGCATTTTGGGTAGCCCGTAGAGACGGCGTTCTTGAGGGCAGCGATATCCCGAGGGTCCTTTTCGGGCTTGGAAAGGTTGATGGTAATCTCCAAATCGCCGTATGGGGACGGAGAGATCCATTTGATGTTGCGGGCGATATGGTTTACCCTTATGTAATCTGATTTTTCGTTTAATCTATAAAACCAGTCAGTGGCGTCCTGAATACCCTCCTTCTGACGAAGACGATTGAATTTGTCTACAATTTGAGAGGGTTTTGGCATCAAAAGGCCCATGATCCGGGTATCAAAAAGGCCGCGATAGGTGGCGGTATTCTCGGAGAACAGGCCTTTTTCCGCTCCATAATCAAGGAGGTTTTCCAGGATAGGAGTGGCTGTTTCGGGAATTTCATCATCTTCTACAGGGAGAGCACCCTCATAGGGTGTGTCTATTTTCAGAAGGTCCATAAGAAGATTGCGGGTATAGGCCACATCCATTTCCTCGATGAGCCCATTACGAAGGCCAAAAGTTAAAAGCCGCTCTATCTCATAGCGGGGATCAATTTTTCGTATATCTGCCATGGATCTAACCTCTCCTTTTTCATTGTTCAACCTTAAGCCGAGGGTAAAATACGGTTCAAAAAATGTTGAAATTTCAAACCCATTATATCCCTTGGCCAGGAATTATTCAACCGTTTCCTACGGTCATCCCATTATATCTTGACAAACCAAAGATTAACGAGGAAAATAAAAGTCAATGGGTGCATTACAGAAGTTGACAGCAAGGTGAAACTTTATCTACATATCAAACAAGCTGGAGGAATTCACATGGCAACGTACAAGGAACTAATGAATAAACTGAACAGTCCGCAGGCAAAGGAGCTGTTTAAGAAGCTGTATGGCACGAAGACAGCTGAGAGCAGTGAGCCGGCAGAACGCTATCGCCGTATCATGGAAGAGCATGTCAAGCGCTTTGATAGCCAGGAGAAAGAGATGCTCCTCTTCAGCACTTCCGGACGGACGGAGATAGGAGGGAATCATACCGACCACAATGGTGGGCGGGTCCTTGCAGCGGGGGTAAGCTTGGATACCATTGCTGCGGTAACGGCCAATGATACGGGTATTATAACCGTTTATTCTGAAGGCTATCCTGAATTATTTCGCATTGATCTGAAGGATTTGGACAAGAAGAAGGAGGAAGAAGGGACAACCTTTGCCCTCATTCGAGGCATTGCAGCCCGGATGAAGGAACTGGAATATGGTATAGGCGGCTTCGATGCCTGCATAACCAGCAATGTGCTGCGGGGATCCGGCCTAAGTTCATCTGCCGCCTTTGAAGTATTGATCTGTACCATCCTGGATCATCTATACAATCAGGGCGATATGGATGGAAAGGTAAACGCCATGATTTCCCAATACGCTGAAAATGTCTATTTTGGCAAGCCCTGTGGCTTGATGGATCAGACAGCCTGTGCGCTGGGTGGTTTCGTGACCATTGATTTCAAGGAGCCGGGAAAACCCATCGTCCGTTCTGTGGATTTTGATTTTACAAGTCAGGGCTACAGCCTGGTCGTTGTGGATACGGGGGGAGACCATGCTGATCTTACAGATGAATATGCCTCCATTGCACAGGAAATGCAACAGGTGGCAGAGGTATTAGGAGGCAAGGTTCTTCGGGATATTCAGTACGAGAAGATGATGAAGGCGATTCCCCATTTAAGGTCTAAAGCGAGCGACCGGGCCATACTTCGGGCCATGCATTTTTTCCATGATGATCAACGGGTAGTGGAAGAGGTAGAAGCCCTGGACCAGGGGGATTTTAAGAGATTCCTCTCCCTGGTTATTGAATCAGGAGAAAGCTCCTGGAGGTTGTTACAAAATTGTTATGTAGGAGGCAGTACCCATCAGGGGCTTGCCCTGGCCCTCGCCGTCAGCCAGGAGATTTTGGAGGGTAAGGGCGCATGGCGGGTCCACGGAGGTGGGTTTGCTGGGACCATCCAGGCCTTTGTTCCCAATGACCTGTTGGAAGTCTATGTGGATAGGCTTGATAGGATTTTTGGCTCCGGTGCCTGTACAATTCTCAGCATCCGATCCTTGGGTTCTATTCGGGTCGATATCCGACAATTCCAAGAGTAAAATGCAGATACCCAACGAATCGATGTACGTTCAACAGTTCACAGCCCAGAACCAAGGAGGATAAGTATGATGGATATTATAAAGGTGCTCGCCGAAGAATTAAAGATACGGGAGTCTCAGGTAAGGAGCACCGTAGCATTAATTGATGATGGTAACACCATCCCTTTCGTTGCCCGATATCGGAAGGAGGTAACGGGAGGGCTGGATGATACCATACTGCGGGATTTATATGACCGCTTGAATTATCTACGCAACCTGGAGAACCGGAAGGAAGAGGTCATACGCCTGATCGACGAGCAGGGAAAAATGACGGATGAGCTGCGGGAGAAGATTCTGAGAGCAGTCACGATGCAGGAAGTGGAGGATTTATATCTTCCCTTCCGTCCAAAGCGGAGGACCCGTGCGACCGTTGCCAAGGAGAAGGGTCTGGAGCCCCTGGCTGAGATCCTGTGGCAGCAAGAGATATGTGATGGTCTGGATGAAGTCGTTCGGCCTTTTGTCAACAATGAGCTGGGGATAGAAAGCCCTGAAGAAGCCCTGGCAGGTGCCAGGGATATCATGGCTGAGTGGATATCGGAAAACAGTGATTTCCGAAAAATGATTCGGGAGCATACTCTTGCCCGCGGGGTGCTGGTGTCCCGACAGGTTTCGGAGGAGAAATCCGTATATGAAATGTATTATGATTACCAGGAAGCAGTAAGAAGCATCGTTCCCCATCGGATTCTGGCTATAAATCGTGGAGAGCGAGAGAAGTTTCTGACGATAAAAATTGATGTGAATGTTGATCAGATCCTTTCCCTCCTCAGGGAAAAACTGATTCAGAATGAAAACTCTGCAGCCCTTGATATCATTGTCGAGGCAATTGAAGACAGCTATAAGAGATTGATAGCTCCCTCCATCGAACGGGAGATCCGGAATCTATTGACGGAAAAAGCGGAAGAACAGGCTATCCGGATCTTCGCCGCAAACCTGAGAAACCTTCTGTTGCAGCCCCCGGTTAGAAACTCGGTGGTGTTGGGACTGGACCCGGGCTACCGGACGGGCTGTAAGGTGGCTGTGGTGGATGAAACCGGCAAGGTACTGGACACGGCGGTGGTATACATTACCCTGCCGAAGCATGATGTGGAGCAGGGGAAGGAGATTCTGAGGGATCTGATTAAGAAGTACAAAGTAGACATCGTGGCGATCGGCAACGGCACGGCTTCTAAGGAAAGCGAGATCGTGGTAGCAGAGCTGCTGAAAGAGTTGGATCGAGAGATCTACTACATGGTAGTCAGTGAAGCAGGGGCATCGGTATACTCTGCCTCCAAGCTGAGCGCGGAGGAATTTCCCGTTTTTGATGTAGCTCTCCGCAGTGCCGTATCCATTGCTCGAAGGTTACAGGATCCTTTGGCGGAGCTGGTCAAAATTGATCCAAAGGCCATCGGAGTAGGTCAATACCAGCACGACGTCGACCAGAAACGCCTGGCTGAAACCCTGGCGGGAGTCGTGGAATTCTGCGTCAACAATGTGGGTGTAGATTTGAATACCGCATCTTCTTCCTTATTGCAGTACGTCTCAGGCATCAATGGGACCGTTGCCAAAAACATAGTAGCCTATAGGGAGGAAAACGGAAAATTCAAAAACCGCAAGGAGCTGCTAAAGGTTAAGAAATTAGGAGCGAAGACATTTCAGCAGTGTGCCGGTTTTCTGCGCATTATCGACGGGAACAATATCCTTGATAATACAGCGGTTCATCCTGAATCCTATCCTGCTGCATTGGAATTGCTGGCTTTGAAAGGATACAGCCTGGAGGATGTGGGTAAGGAAGGTCTGAAAGGCCTGCAGACGGAGATAAGGAACTGGAACCTGGAGGAGCTGGCGGATCAGCTGAACGTTGGGATCCCTACTCTGGAGGATATTCTGGAGGAGCTTCAGAAGCCGGGTCGTGATCCCCGGGATGAGCTTCCCCGACCGCTCTTGCGGACTGATGTCATGGACATCAAGGATTTGAAGCCGGACATGGTATTGACCGGAACGGTACGCAATGTGACCGATTTCGGAGCATTTGTGGACATTGGCGTTCATCAGGATGGACTGGTACGTATTTCACAGCTGTCTGATCGCTACGTGAAGCATCCGATGGAAGCGGTACAAGTTGGAGATATTGTGAAGGTAAAAATATTGGAAGTAGATGTAGAAAGAAAACGGATTGCCCTGACTATGAAGGGCATTTTATGAGCTTTTTATAGAATTAAGACGTGCTATGAAAAGTCAACAAATATTTAATTGTTCTTTGACAACCACATAGAGATTCTGGTACTAACGAGAGTTTGTGGGTGACCATTGATAGTTAGGGTCAAAAGGCCTGTTATCTTTCCATAGAGAGTATATCAAGTGAACCATACGGCGAGCTACGGCACCTGTTGCAACCAAGGTATGCTTTCCTTCACTGCGTTTTTTCTCAAAAAACTCTTTCATTTCCGGATTGAAACGTCTAGCGGAAACAGCAGCGAGCCAAATACTATGCCTTAGGACAGGAGAACCCCTTTTTGAAATGCGATTACGGGTACCCTCAAACTGACCGGAAGAGCGCACAGTTGCATCTAAACCAGCATAAGCCACAAGAGCCTTAGCATTAGGAAAGCGGTTAATATCGCCAATTTCTCCAATAATTGAAGCAGCTAAAACAGGCCCAATACCAGGGATAGTCTCTAAAACATGGCGATAAGCAGTATCCTTACTAGGCCGCATTTCCTCCATAACTTGGTCAATGGCTTCTTCTATAACACTGATTTGTTCTTCGATAAATTCAATTTGTTCGACTAATAATCGAAGTTCAAGAGTAAAAGTATCTAGCGCAATATTAATGCCAAAAGTGCCTTTAGCCAGAGCTTGTATCTGTTTGGCCCGATCAACTCCCAACCTACCCCGAGAATGCTTATTTAAAAAAGCGGTTAGCTCTGATAGATCTGCTTCAGCCAGGTCTTCTGGTGCAGTAAAAGACTTAAGTAATTCCCGGGATGTATTAATAAAAACATTAGAAAAACATTGCGGGTATTCAGGAAAGATCCTATCAAGGATACCTAGAACCCTGTTTTTCAGCCCACCCACTTGCCGGACAAATTCGAAACGAAGCCGGGATAGGTTTTGCAGCTTAAGAACAGTTTCTGAAGCAAGTTTGGTTTCAGAAATATGACCAAAACGAACGATATCTGCAAGAAGGTGAGCATCCTTACGATCTGTTTTAGTTTTACGGGCATAGAAATTACGTAAAGCATCGGATTGGATAGGGTTTATCACATGGATTTCATACCCCAACTCTGTAAGGTGGTAGTAAAGACTTAGCCAGTAGTGGCCGGTAGCTTCCAAACAAAACTCAACATTACTCACCTCGATTTCTAATCGCTTCAAGTTATGAATGAGTTTATCAAGGCCATTTCTAGTATTATCCACAAAAATTTGGAGGATTACATTACCGCTTTCATCCACAATACAAATCTCATGACGATACTTGGCTACATCAATACCACCATAGAACATGTTAATCCCTACTTTCTGATTATTTGGCAGGGTTTCCCGCAGCTCCCTATGAGTTTCAACCTTGCTCGTGACTCGAGGCATGCAGCAAGCCGCATCCACAACGTGCTCATTCGAAACATCTCATGGGGGAGGGGCAACACTCTTTAAATCGGGACAGTTAAGCTTCCCAAGGAGGTAGATCGAAGCCCCCTGCCACTACGAGAATAATTTAGACAAAAGGTACCAGAATTCCTATGTGGTTGTCAAAGAGCTTAAAGTTGATTTTTCAGCACGTCGAAAAACTAACTATATTGTACAAGGAGGGGAGAGTATGTTACTGATAAAAAACGCCAGAGTATTAACAATGGCAGGAGAAGATTATGAAAATGGAGATATCCTCATTGACGGAAAGGTTATTAAGGCAGTTGGTAGCCAACTGGATGTGCCGGGGAAGCCGAAGTCATCGATGGAACGGGAAAATGGGTCATGCCGGGTATTATTGATGCCCACTGTCATATCGGCATGTGGGAGGATGGAATGGGTTTCGAGGGAGCGGACGGAAATGAAGCGACGGATCCCG
>JBMNLC010000002.1:0-490270 GCA_050952525.1 Clostridia bacterium
ATCTAAACCAACTGAGCGAGAAAGGACTGGTTATTCGGACTTTTGGTGGTGCTATGATTAAAGAGGAATATGACCCTTCCTTGGACCAGAGAACGGTTGATAATTTCGAGGAAAAGAAGGCCATTGCCAAAGCGGCAGCCCTCCTGATAGAAGATAGGGATTCCATTATCTTGGATGCAGGCTCCACCACCATTCAGTTGGCAAAGGAAATCCGTGAAAATTCCCAAGCAGTGGTGGTTACCAATTCCTTGGAAATACTGAATGTGTTGGCGAAGATTCAGGGTATAAAAGTCATCTGTCTGGGTGGCACTCTGAGGTCAAATTCCATGTCTTTTCAAGGACAGCTGGCAGAAAGCAGCATCAAAAACTACAATATCCATAAAGCCTTTATCTCTGCAAAGGGAGTAGGGATTGAGGAAGGTGTGATGGATAGCAATGAGCCGGAAGCTCGTGTGAAAAAGAGGATGATTGAAGCCGCCAGAGAAGTTATCCTTTTGGTTGACCATACCAAGTTTTTGAAGTTAGCCCATGAGACCGTTTGTCCTATTGATAAAATTACCCGGATTATTACGGATAGCAAAGTGGATCCGCAAATAGTTCAAGAATATCAGGAGAGGGGCATCGAAATGATGGTGGTTCCTCTATAATCTTCATAATACATAAAAGTTTATTCATGCTTCCTGAAAAGGGAGCAATATTTATGACATCATGGTTGGAAAACAAAATAAAACAAAAACAAACAAAATATACTGCATTGAAAATGCAACTGTTATATGGTAGCATAATAGTATAAAAACAGATAAACAGATATAAAATCAACACATACAAGCTTCCACGTCAAGAATTCCAGCCTATACACATCTTGTACATTTCCTAATATATAGATATTGCCGAACATCCTTCATGCCATAATTAACTGTAACTATTCTAATGACGGCTGCATTAGCCTACCCATTCATTAGCAGGGGTGATCATTGCCTACTATGCAGTCGGACTGTCACCCGTGCACATGCCTAATGTCAGTCGTCAGCTATCAGATACAAGCTCCAAAATGTATTTCTATCGGGAACCGACAGTTAGTAACAGGAAACATTTTATGTCATTATAAAAACTTCATATAAAGGAGAGAGCGTCTGTATGAGAAGATATTTTGAGCCGGAAATTTTTAACAATGTTCTTGATGGTATTGACCGGAAGCGAAATATCATCGCTACGTACTATCTGAAGGACAGAAAGGAAGGGGTAGAATTCCTGGATCACCTGTCCCTGATTCAATCCCTGGCCTTGGAATCTTCCACCGGAACATGGGAAAAGGTAGCAGAGGATACGGAAGAGGTGCGAGAGACCCTTTCCTGTAAATTGGTAGGATATTACCAGATCCCCAATGAAGACAAGTATACCTGCGAAGCAGTTATCCAATTTGCTATGAGCATTGATGCCTGGATTGAAAATGTGCCTATGATGCTCTTATCCATTGCGGGAAATGCCTTCGCTTATTCCGATCATCTGCGACTGATCGATGTGGCCATTCCTGATGATTTGCTGGCAAAGTTCAAGGGGCCTAAGTTCGGAATTCATGGTTTAAGGGAATTGGTAGGCGTCCAGGAACGCAGGCCCTTGAGCCTTCATATCATCAAACCCAAGATGGGAATGACGCCGAAGCAGACAGCAGCTCAGTGTTATCAGACAGCTATTGGCGGAGTGGATATGATTAAGGATGATGAGATGACATCCGATGTATACAACTCCAAATTTACAGATCGTATCCAATATGTCATGGAAGCCCTGCATAAAGCGAAAGAAGTTACCGGCAGAATGCCTATTTATTTGGTGTCCATCACTGATGAAACGAGGAAGCTTCATGACCGGGCTTTGAAAGCTGTTGAGTTAGGTGCAAATGGCTTGCTGATCACCTATTCAGCTGGATTATCCGCCTTCAAGGAGATAACGGAAGATCCGGCTATTGATATACCAGTTATGATGCACGGTTCCCACATGATTGCCGGGATGCATCATATCGCCTGGCCTGTTTTTGGCAAGCTCTGCCGGCTGTGCGGAGCTGACTTGATGCTTACGCCAACCATCTATTCCTCCATTCCCATGGTATCCCATGAAGAAGGTCTTCGGACTGCCCAAGTCAAGCTGGCTCCCCTGGGCCATATAAAGCCAACTGCACCCATGCCTTGCGCAGGAACATATCCGGGATTGGCTCCCATATTGGTTGGAGAATATGGACCGGATATTGTCATCCCCTCCGGTGGAGGGATGCTGGGTCATCCCGATGGTTACACAGCCGGTGCCAAGGCTTGGCGCCAGGCCATCCAGGGCGCAATGGAAACTACAATGGACGATGAGTTTATCGCATTTGCCAAAAAACCTGAAAATGTTGAGTTGAAACATGCCTTGGAAAAATGGGGGATGCCCAAGCGGCCCACACCCCAATGGCTGCGTGCCAGTGAAGCCTTACGGCCTCATATGATGAAGCTGGACTGATGTTTAAAGGTGATATACCCTCCTACACAATGAGTATCTGATGATAGAAGGAAGGCTTCTATCATCAGATAGCCCTTTATGAATATTTTATGGGCTTGGAAAGGCCTGGAGTGAAGGATGGTTGAAAGATGCTGAGAGAAATTCGGATGCCCAACCTGGGCACCACCAATGATGAGGTGAAAATTATCCGGTGGTTCAAACGGGAAGGGGAAGAGGTGAAACGGGGAGAACCCCTTCTCGAGGTGGAGACGGATAAGGCAGCCATGGAAGTGGAGTCCTTTGCTGCCGGATATCTGAAGAAAATTGTTGCCCACCCGGATGATGAGGTAGCATCAGGAGAAATAATTGCCTACATCGGAGATCATGAAGACATCTACAACATATCTGACAAAGCAAAGCCAGAATCCAGTAGTTCAATAGCTAAAAGGAGAGAAGTCACTCCTCCCACCACCTCAGGAAAGGATATGAGGGTTTCACCTATGGTACGGAAACTGGCTGAAAGTATGGGTATCGACCTGGCGGGTATTCGAGGCACAGGGCCAAATGGACTGATTCTACGGGAGGATATTTTGAAAGCCCATGGAACTGCCCCAGAAATAGGAAAAGCTAATTTACCGGTTGAGGAGGGAGAAACGATCCCTGTCCCACCACCGGATGGTATCGCCCCCTTTACACGGGTCGGGAAGGCTATCGCGGGCACCATGACCAAGAGCAAGGCCACCATTCCCCATGTATATTTCCGTATCGATGCGGAAGCTTCTGCCATGATGGCCTTACGATCTGCTTCCGAAAGAGAAATTTCCTATAATGCAATGTTACTACATACTGTGGCTGATACCTTGAAGGATTTTCCCTACCTGGCTTGCCGGTACAATGAAGAGGGGCGTATCCTGGCAAAGCAGATCAATATCGGTTTTGCCGCCTCGAAGGGGGATGACCTTTTTGTACCCGTTGTAAAGAATATTGGCAGGGAAGGATTGGATATCAGAGGAGTTGAAGCAGAGATACAACGTCTGACGGATGCCGTCCGGAACGGAGCATTAAAACAGGAGGATCTTTCGGGAGGGGTATTTACTGTAACCAATCTAGGTACATACGGCCTTTCTTCCTTTACAGCTGTAATTAATCCTCCGGAGGTGGCTATTCTCGCTGTTGGTGCCATTCAGGACAGGGTAGTGGCTGTTAATGGAGGGATTCATATCCATCCTATGTTGACCATGACATTGTCAGTCGATCACAGGGTAGTGAATGGTGTCTATGCAGCCAGCTTTATGAAGGCTTTGAAAGACAAGATAGAAACATTGAAAGGATAATTTTTATGTCAGAACTTCTTCAAGCAATCGGGAAAGAAAAGGCTCTTTCCATGTATGAAAAAATGGTAGGCATACGGAAATTCGAGGAGCGGATCCGATATCTTTTTCTGGAAGGCATCATGCCGGGAACCATACATCAATATGATGGCCAGGAAGCTTGTGCTGTAGGCGTTTGTTCTGCACTGCAAGAGGGGGATGTGATTGGGTCCACACACCGCCCCCATGGTCATGCCATTGCAAAGGGGCTGACCTTTCGTGAACTGATGGCTGAATTGTTTGGTAAAACGGCAGGATGCTGCAAGGGAAAGGGAGGTTCTATGCATGTTGGGGACCTGAAAAAGGGAATGATTCCTGCCATTGCTATAGTGGGAGGGAATATACCCATTATTACTGGAGTTGCATTAGCCTTTCAGTTAAAGGGGCAGAGGAATGTAGCGGTATCCTTCTTTGGAGATGGGGCCAGCAACGAAGGGGCTTTTCATGAAGGCATTAATATGGCGGCTGTATATAACCTTCCGGCTGTGTTTGTATGTGAAAATAATCTATATGGTGCTTCTACTCCAATATCCATGGTCTGCAAATTAAAGAACATTTCAGATCGGGCCGCTGCATATGGCATTGAAGGGGTGGCTATAGATGGAAATGATGTTTTGGCAGTGTATAGGGCAGCAAAACGGGTGATTGAAAAAGCCAGGAATGGGGGCGGCCCCACCTTGCTGGAGCTGAAAACCTATCGCCGATGCGGCCATTCCCGCCGAGATGCGAATTTATACCGGGACAAGAAAGAAGAGGCTTACTGGATGGAGAGAGATCCAATTCCCATATATGGGAGGAAGCTGGTGGAAGCAGGTCTGTGTACAGAGGGTGATTTGAATAAGATCGATAGGATGATGGAAGAAGCTATTGAAGATTCCATAGCATATGCCCAGGCATCGCCGTTCCCCAAGGCAGAGGATGCCCTGGAGGATTTGTTCATTTGACGGAATGATGCTGTATAGATGGATGGTAGAAGTGTAGGAATGCACAGGGTAAGGAGTGAAAATATGTCCCAGAATGATGAAGACCGGATTCTGACGATTGCTGAAGCACTGCGGGAAGGAATCACCGAAGAGATGGAGCGGGACGAATCCGTGATTTGTATAGGAGAAGATATAGGAATCTCAGGCGGGTGGGGCGGAGCCTTTACAGTTACGCTGGGTCTGGAGGAGCTCTTCCCTGAACGGATTATCAACACTCCTATTTCGGAGATTGCCCTTTTCGGCTCTGCTCTGGGGAGCGCGATAATGGGCATGCGCCCTATTGCAGATGTGCAATACGGAGATTTCCTGTTCTGTGCCATGGATCAGATTGTCAACCAGATTTCCATGATGCGTTATATGTCGGGCGGGAAGGTGAAGGTGCCCCTTGTCATGCGTGCCCCCGTGGGAGCGTCCAATCGAGGAGCCCAGCATGCCCATTCTATGGAATCTTGGTTCATCAATATTCCTGGCATCAAGGTGGTATGCCCTTCTAATGCGTACGATGCCAAAGGAATGCTGAAGGCAGCTGTGCGAGATGATAATCCGGTCATGATTTTCGAGCATAAGCTTTTATATGGGTCAAAAGGAGCTAGGGCGGAAAAAGGGACAGTGGATTGCCTCACGTTATGTTCCCAAGGAGGACTATACTGTTCCTTTAGATAAAGCCACCGTTGTTCAGGAAGGAAAGGATGTTACGATCCTGTCTACCTTGCTAATGCTTCATCGATCATACGCTGTGGCACAAGAATTAGAGCAGGAGGGCCTTTTCTGTGAAGTGGTTGATTTGCGGAGCCTTGTCCCGCTGGATACAGAATGCATCTTTGCTTCTATTCAAAAGACCGGAAGGGTCGTTATTGTGGAGGAATGTACAAAACGGGGAGGGTGGGGTGCAGAAGTAGCCGCTGTGATTGCAGAATCCATACCTGAATATCTGATAGCCCCCATCAAGCGAATAGCTGCTCTGGATATACCGGTACCCTTTTCGCCTATTATGGAAAACTACTGTATCCCCTCCTTTGAAAGGATTAAGGAGGGGGTACTGGAGACGATCGGGTATTGAAAGGGATGAGGAGAATGGAAGAGGACAGGATAAAGCAGGACATTATTGAAGTGGGGAAAAGATTGTATTATAAGGGATTTGTAGCTTCGAATGATGGAAATATCAGTGTACGTATTAGTGAGGATGAAATCTGGATTACGCCTACGGGTATATCCAAGGGGTATATGGCTGTAGAGGACTTAATAAAGGTGAATATGGACGGAGAAGTACTAGATGGCACAAAGAAGCCTTCATCCGAGATGAAAATGCACCTTGCCGTTTTTCGTATAAGACCGGATGTGAGGGCTGTTGTTCATGCCCATCCACCTAAGGCGACAGCATTTGCCGTAGCGAATCTGGCTTTTGATCGAATCGCTCTCCCGGAGGTGATTTTCTCACTTGGAAATATCTCTTTGGCTGAGTATGGTACACCCACCACCGATGAACTCCCTGCATCCATAGAAAAGCATATCAACTGTGCAGATGCACTTCTGCTGGCGAACCATGGGGCCCTAACAGTTGGGATAGACCCCTTGGATGCGTATTTCAAAATGGAAACGCTAGAGCACTTTGCATCCATCGCTATTTATGCCCGTGTGTTGGGTGGCGAAAAATTTTTAGACGAAAGACAGACGGAGCAGCTTTATAGGATTAGAAGGGAGGTGTATGGAAAGAAGGATCTACCAAGAAAAGGTGATTGATTTTTATGGAGCATGTATAGATAAAGACAAGTCCATTAGGTTGGTCATAATGGGATGATTGAAGATAGTGTAAGGGGTGATTATTATCTGTCTGCATATTGATGGATCTTATCAAAAGATGGTGGATGAAATTAAGGAATACATCACCGAGAATTTTCATAAGCAGATAACCCTTAACGACCTTTCAGGCAAGTATTATTTGAGCAGTAGCTATCTCAGCAAGATTTTCAAAGAAGCTACAGGGGTGAATTTTACAAAATATCTTTATACATATCGGATTAATCAGGCCAAAGAACTGTTGCAGCACAGCGGTGATAGGCCTATCCGGGAAATCTGTTCATCCGTAGGCTTTAACGACGTGTGCTATTTCTACAGGGTTTTTCGAAAAGCGGAAGGAACGACACCTACAGACTATAAGTTAAGAATGAAGCGGGGAAGACAGGTTGGATAATAACAATGAGTATATTCTAGTAATCAAAACGACACATCCCCAAAATGAACCGCAGGGTTCTTCCCCAGGATCCCCCAGGTTCTGATTTTTTCTACTCCTTCCCGGAACTCATCCCAATCCCCATGCTTGATACAGTACTGTAGTCCAATCAGTTCTCTGAGTTCCCAATGAAGCTTGATACGTTGAATGAAATGGGGGCAGGCATATCCCATTTTGCTTATATATTTGTTGTATACTGTCTTGAAAAAGTCTACTCCTAGATAAAGCTGTACAGCCAGGTCCCTGGCAGGATCGCCAAGGGAAATCTCGCTGAAATCGATGATGCCGGTAATTCGGCTACTATCGCCATTCACGAGAATATTTTCATACCACAAATCTCCATGGCACAGTCTGGGTTCATAGAGATGGAAGAGTTTATCATTCAATAGTTTCTCCCACCAGTCTTCGATATTGGAATATTCATCGATGGTAAGGGTTTCTTTCAATAGAGGTAAAACCTCTGAGCGTATTTGGATAAGCTCATTTTTTGTGTAGTTATTTACTGGTATGTCGATTTTATCGAATCCATCCAGGGGAATCTGGTGCAGGGAAACAAGAAAAGAGGTCAATTCATTTGAAATAGATTTTAATTGCGTTGGATTCAAGGAGTCGCTCATGGGAATACCCGGCACCATTTCATACCCTATGATGCCGTATACCGGTGCCTTCAGATCCAAGACCATCCACTGGGGATTGGGAATCTGGAATCTTATATAAGGTTGAATAAGGGGTAAAAGCTTGTATTCACTTTGGAATTTCCCGGCTGTTTCCTGGTTTTTGGCGAACCGGAATACAAGATGGTCATTGACCAGGTACACATCGCTGCCAAACCCACTGCCCATGGATTTGATACTGCGGATGGAAATGTCGGGAAAAAAGGAATTCAATAAGGAAACGGGCTGGATGACGGGGTACATATTCCCCACTCCTTTCTATAAAATAGTGGATTTTATATAGGAAGGGTTTATAATCAGCCCATATCATGATTATAGCATGGAATAGATAGCATATATATAGAAAATAAACACTAAAAATATATTCGTAATTTGTAGAATAAGAACTAAAAACGCAGAATTGGGGGAATATTTATAATATTATGACAATTTCTTGATTTTGCGAATTGCATGTACTATAATGTATTCATGGTTCATCATGTGAATCAAAATAATAAGGGGGGTTATTATGAAAAAAGTGTTGTCATTTGCACTTGTGGCTGTCTTTATACTCTCCCTGGTATTAACCGGCTGTGGCTCAAAGACGGCTACGAACACTCCCGGAGGGTCCAGCGGGGGACAGGGCCAACATCAAGTGGTTGACCCTAAGACATTGGATTTCAAGGAAGCGCCCATGCTGGCGGATCTTGTGAAAGAAGGTAAGCTTCCCCCGGTAGAGGAGAGGTTACCCGAGAATCCTGTGGTGCTCACCCAGGATTGGAACGAAATACCCTCTGAGGATATGAAGCTGGAAATCGGTAAATATGGAGGCACCATCAGGTTTGCAGACCCTGCAACAGAGGGTGGCTCAGCGCCTGAAATGTGGTGCTTCTGTAATGAACCATTGCTGATCACTCCAGGCATCGATACCCTAGGGGGTGCAGAGAAGGGACTCTTGAAGGGGAACGTCTTTGAGAGCTATGAAGCTTCCCAGGACAACAGGGTATTTACTTTCCATATGCGGAAGGGACTGAAATGGTCGGATGGTGACCCTGTAGACACGGAGGATGTTCGGTTCCATTTTGAAGACTATATGTTTAACGAGGAACTGGTACCCAGTCCCCCTGCCTGGTTCAGAGTCAACGGAAAAGCCACTGGTGAAGTCGGTAAAGTAGAGATATTGGATGAATACACCTTCACAGTTACTTTTCCAGAGCCTTATCCCATATTCCCAATCTATATCGCCAACCGATGGAACAATCCATCTATGATGTTGACTCCTGCCCACTATATGAAGAAATTCCATATCAAGTATACTTCCGAGGAGGAATTAAAACCACTATTGAAGGAGAATTCCTTTGAGGAGAATGAATGGTTCAAGCTGTATGCCCAGAAACAAAGCGGTTCCGGCCAGATGGGGGAAGCAGCTCTGGATTATCCCAAGCTGGAGCCCTGGATCTATAAGGGTCAGCCCGCCCAAGGGGTATTCGTGTATGAACGGAATCCCTATTACTTTAAGGTAGACGCTGCAGGGCAGCAGCTACCCTATGTGGATAGGATTGAATGCCACTGGATTACTGACCTGAAGGGGCAGACCATGAAAATTATCGCCGGTGAAGTGGATTATGCCGTTAACCGTACCAATGTAATCGATTTCCCCATCTTTAAAGAAAACGAGGCAAATGGCGGCTATAACGTGAAAATCCTCAAACAGCATGTTACTCCGACGGATGTTTTCCTAAATCTGACCCATCCTGATCCTGTCTGGAGAGAGGTGGTAAGGGATCTCCGTTTCCGGCAAGCATTAAACTATGCCATTAACCGGGAGCATATCATTGAGGCGGTTCAGATGGGTTATGGCAGCTTGCCCACCAAAGCAAAGGTACCCTTTGAATTCAGCCCTGAAAAAGCCAACAAGCTGTTGGATGAGATGGGTCTGGATAAGCGGGATTCTGAAGGGTTCCGTTTAGGACCGGATGGAAAACGATTCGTTATTCCTTTTGAGATAGCCATCTGGACGGTTGGATCAGACAAGGTAACGGAGCTGGTTGCCCAATATTGGCGAGATGTGGGCATCTATTCAACCATGAAGGTGATTGATATGGGTCTTGCTGGTACACGGCGCGAGGCCAATGATATCAAGGCTCAGAACTTCTGGTTGGATTGGGCTGTGATCTGGGATCAAAACCCAAGTGCATATCATGTCAGCCTGAATCAGGTGATGAACGATTGGGGTATCCTGTGGAAAAACTGGCATTTCAGCGGAGGAAAAGAAGGTGAAGAGCCGCCACCGGAGGTCAAACAGTTCATCGCGAAAATGGAAGAGGTAATCGAAACGGGTGATGATGCCGCTCGAAGGAAGGCAATGGATGAAGTATTCCAGCTTCTCTACGATAACATTTTCTTCTTCCCCATTGCAGAAAGCGGATATCCCATGATTTATAACAAGAAGCTGGGCAACATTCCTACAGAGACCATGTATGGTATTGCAGCCGCCTATAGCGGAGAGCAGTTCTTCTACAAGGAGTAGGAAGTACTCCGGTTTAGGAAAGAGCCTGATGTTCAGGTACAGGATCTTCAAATCCTGTACCTGAACTTTTACCAAGCCAAGATGGATGGAAAACAGCCTCTGCATAACTTCGAAGTAGGAACAAGTAGATAGAGGGAGGGTGTAACAGTGCTAAAGTACATCTTTAGTAGAATTTTACTAGCCATTCCGTTGCTGGTCGCTATATCGATTCTGGCTTTTATAGTTATTCAGCTGCCAGAGGGTGATTTTCTGAGCATGTACATTCTGCAACTCAAGAATTCAGGTACTGAAGTGGACGAAGCCGAAATCATGCGATTGACCCACCTTTATGGAATGGATAAACCTATGTATGTACAATATTTTATATGGATGCGTAATATTTTGACTCGGGGAGATTTTGGCCGTTCCTTCCAATGGAACAAACCTGTGCAGGAGGTGATTGGGGAACGGATTGCTTTGACAGCCACAGTGTCCCTTCTAACAATTGTCTTTGTTTGGGTTGTTGCTGTACCTATCGGCATCTATTCAGCAACCCATCAATATTCCTTATTTGATTACTTATTTACCTTCCTTGGCTTCATAGGGTTAGCAACCCCGGGTTTTGTGCTGGCCCTGGTGATCATTTGGTTTAGTTTTTCCAAGCTTGGAATCAGCGTAACCGGCCTCTTTTCGTCAGAATATACAACAGCTCCATGGAGCCTTGCAAAGGTCATCGATATGCTGAAGCGAATTTGGGTGCCCATTATCATACTGGGGATCTCGGGCACAGCCAGTATCATCCGAGTTATGCGGGGGACACTGCTGGATGAGTTGAAGAAACAGTATGTGGTGACTGCCAAGGCCAAAGGATTGAAAAACTCTGTTTTATTGTTCAAGTATCCGGTACGGGTAGCCATCAACCCATTAATCAGCACAATTGGTTGGATGCTGCCTTCCATTATTTCCGGAGAAACCATCGTTTCTATTGTAATGAATCTCCCTACCAGCGGACCCATTTTCCTGCGGTCGATTATGCTTCAGGATATGTATCTGGCTGGAGGGTTCATGCTGATATTAAGTACTTTGACCATTATAGGGACATTGATTTCAGATATCCTGCTGGCTTGGGTTGATCCCCGCATCCGCTATCAGGGGGTGGAATCATGAAATTGATCATCAATAGGAAACAAAAACCACAGAAAGTCCAGAAAAAGGTGCGCAGGAAAGAGTTTGAGAGTGAACGCTTTTATTATGCATCTCAATGGCAGCTAATCTGGCGCAAGTTTACCATGCATAAGATGGCCATGGTGGCGGTTGTGGGTTTGTCTATCCTGTATTTAATGGCTATATTCGCAGAGTTTGTAGCTCCCTATGATGGGAATAAACGTTTTGAGGAGTATTTAAGCGCACCTATCTCCTTTATTCGAATCTACGATGCAGAAGAAGGATTTAGATTGCCCTTCATTTATGGATTCAAGCAGGAAAGGGATCCGGAGACTCTGCGATTGATCACCATCCTGGATAAAGACCAGAAATATCCGGTCCGCTTTTTTACTAAGGGAGATCCCTATAAGCTTTGGGGCTTTATTGAAAGCGATATCCATCTCTTCAATATAGAGGGGGATGTTCCCATTTTCCTGTTCGGATCCGATACCATGGGAAGGGATATCTTTTCGCGGATTGTCTACGGCGCCCGGATATCGCTGTCAGTTGGTTTAGTAGGTGTTTTTATTTCCTTTATCCTGGGAATCCTTATTGGCAGCATTTCTGGATACTTCGGGGGGATAGTTGATAATATCATTCAAAGGATTATCGAGTTCTTGATTTCTATTCCAACCCTTCCCCTGTGGATGGCATTATCGGGTGCCCTGCCAAGGGACTGGTCCCCCGTAAGGATTTATTTTGCCATTACGGTTCTGCTTTCCATTGTAGGTTGGTGCAGCCTGGCACGGGTGGTACGGGGCAAGTTGCTTGCTTTGCGGGAGGAGGCCTTTGTAATGGCTGCCCGTGCAGCAGGAGCCACAGAGTGGCGCATTATTACAAAGCATCTGTTGCCTTCCTTTGCCAGCTATCTCATCGTTTCCATTACCTTATCCATACCAGGCATGATTCTGGGAGAGACCTCTTTGAGTTTCCTGGGCTTGGGACTTCAACCACCTGCCATAAGCTGGGGTGTGCTGCTCCAAGACGCTCAGAATGTGGTGGCTGTTGCCCATCATCCGTGGCAATTGATTCCAGTCCTCTTTGTAATCATTACAGTGCTGCTGTTTAATTTCCTCGGAGACGGTTTGCGTGATGCTGCCGATCCTTATTCAGGGTGAGGTGAGATAGATGACTGAGCAAAACAATGTGTTAGTTGAAGTGAAGAATCTGAAGACCTATTTCCATTTGTATGAGGGAACAGTCAGAGCTGTGGATGGTATTAGCTTTGATATCGAGAGGGAAAGAACCCTAGGTGTCATTGGAGAGAGTGGTTCTGGGAAATCCGTCACTGCCCAATCCATCCTCCAGATTGTACCATCCCCTCCCGGAAAGATTGAAGAAGGGGAGATACTGCTCCATTTGCCTGACCGACAGGGTGCGATTGATTTGGCCAAGTTGGACCCTGATGGTGATGAGCTCCGCAGCATTCGTGGGAAGGAGATCAGTATGATCTTCCAGGAGCCCATGCGCTCCTTTGGCCCCCTCAATACGATTGGACAGCAGATCGTTGAAGCCATTCAAATCCATGACAAGAATATCAGTAAAAAAGAGGGACGAGAGATGGCCATCGAGCTGCTGAAAAAGGTAGGGATTCCAAAGCCGGAGAAGAGGGTGGATGGATATCCCCATCAATTCAGTGGCGGTATGCTGCAGCGCGCCATGATTGCCATGGCTTTATCCTGCTCTCCCAGGCTGTTGATAGCAGATGAGCCTACCACAGCTGTGGATGTCACCATTCAGGCCCAGCTGATGGAGCTGTTGAGCCAGCTGCAGGAGGAAACGGGTATGTCCATTATGTTGATTACCCACAATCTGGCAGTGGTTTCTGAAATTGCCGATGAGATTATCGTCATGTACCTAGGCCGGATAGTGGAGCAGGCCAGTGTGGAGGAGATTTTTTATAATCCCCTTCATCCCTATACAAGGGCATTATGGAAGTCCATACCCAAAGTCGAAGGAGAACTTGAAAAGCTGCAGCCCATTGAGGGAACAATACCCAGTCCCTATGAGATGCCTGATGGTTGCTATTTCTATAACCGCTGTGAAGAGTATGATCCCCGGGTCTGTGATCCGAAAAACTGTCCTCCCACAGTGGAAGTGTCACCTGGGCATCGAGTCAGCTGTTGGAAATATGTGAAATAGGGAATTTGTGAGGTGAATAACATGACTCAGCAACAAAATGTACTGCTTGAGGTACAAGGCCTTAAACAGCATTTTCCGATACAGGTGGGATTTCTACGCCGAACCATTGGATATATCAAGGCAGTGGATGGAGTAAATTTGAATATCAAAGCCGGTGAAACCCTGGGATTGGTGGGCGAGAGCGGGTGTGGTAAAACAACCTTGGGGAGGTCCATATTGCGATTGTATGAGCCTACCGACGGTAAGGTATATTTTCATGACGGTAATAAAAAGGTTTCCATCACTGAACTGGATCGGAAATCATTAAGAAAATTTCGACGACACATGCAGATCATCTTCCAGGATCCCTATTCATCCCTGGACTCCAGAATGACCATTCTGGAAATCGTCGGAGAACCATTGTTGGTGAATGGAATTGCCAAGGGAAAAGAGCTGGAAGAAATGGTGGAGCATATCCTGGTGCAGGTGGGGCTCCAAAAGGAGCATATGCGCCGCTATCCCCACAGCTTCAGTGGAGGCCAAAGACAGCGTATCGCCATTGCGCGGGCTATTGTCCTGAATCCGGACTTGGTGGTGGCGGATGAGCCTGTTTCTGCATTGGATGTATCTATTCAAGCCCAAATTTTAAACCTGTTAAAGGAAATGCAGGAAAAGATGAACCTTACCTTCCTCTTTATTTCCCATGATCTGGGTGTCGTACGCTATGTAAGTGATCGTATTGCCATGATGTATGTAGGGAAACTGGTAGAATTGGCCCCGAAGGAGAAGCTTCTGCAAAAACCCATGCATCCCTATACGGAAAGCTTGCTGTCGGCCGTGCCCCGGGTTGATTTGGCCTACCGGAAGAAAAGAATTATTCTGCCAGGGGAGGCTCCGGATCCCAGCAACCTCCCATCCGGATGTATCTTCCACCCTCGATGCAGATATGCAAAGGAGATCTGCAAGGAGGAGGAACCTCAGCTGCGGCAGTTAGGTGAACATCAGGTCAGTTGTCATTTCGCCGAGGATTTGGATCTTAAGGGAATTACACTTTGATTTTTCACTGTATTCTTTAGGGACGGTGTATAGCGCTCCAACCGAAAAAAAGGATGGGGTGTTATACATATATAACATATATATGCAGTGGAATACTTCGATGAAAAGGAGAAAAGAATCTATGGGAAAAATGACAATGAAGGAACGTATACTGGCTGTCCTCCGTGGAGAAGAAATTGATCAGGTCCCCTTTATCCAGTATGATGGCATTGCAGCTCCCAACGAGGAAATATGGTCGGTTATTGGTCGAAACAACATGGGACTTCTCCGCTGGTCAAAAGTCCATCGGTTTGTTCACCCAAATTGCCACATACGGGTGGAGACCATCCATCGCGAAGGCTTGCGGGGGAGCGGACCATTCTGTATACACCTGCCGGTGAACTGACGGAGGAAAGGTTTTTCGAGCCAACCTATGGCACAGCGTCCGTAAAGAAACATTATGTGGAAGGCCCGAGGATTACCCAGCTCTTATTGCTTACTTGAAGGACACCGTCGTTCTGGAGGATCTGGAGACCTATTTAAGAGATCAAAGGGAGTTGGGAGATGACGGAATTCCAATGGTAGCCGTAGACAGGACTCCTTATCAGCAGCTTTGGGTACAATGGGTATCCCTTTTGGATTTATGCCTGCATATGGTGGATTGTCCGGATCTGGTAGAAGAATGCGTGGCCATCCTGACCGATATCCAAAGGAGAATCTTCCAGCTGGTATGGGAAGCCCATAAAAAGGTACATCTTCCCTTTGTCAATTTCCCCGACAATATAACCGCTCCAGTCATTGGGGAAAGGAATTTTAGGAAATACTGTGTACCTTTGTATAATGAACTGGCCGATACGCTGGCGGATGACAAGGTGCCCGTTGTTGTGCATATGGACGGTGACCTGAAGCCTCTTTGGAAAGCGATCGGAGAATGTCGGATAAAGGGATTGGATTCCTTTTCGCCACCGCCGGATAATGATACCAGCGCTGCCGAGGCAGCAGCCATGTGGCCTGAAAAACGATTGATGTTGAACTTTCCTTCATCCGTTCATCTTGCTGAACCGGATGCAATCTACAGTCAGGCTAGACAGATCTTGGAGGAAGCAGGGCACACGGGGCGACTGTGGATTCAGATCTCGGAGAATGTACCTCCCGGCGTCTGGAGGAGGAGCTTTCCGCAAATTGTACGTGCCATCCAAGACTTTGGGAAACCTGAAATGGGATAAAAGAGAAGGAGGCTGTTCATGAAAAAGGAACTCAAAAAGCCTTTTCCCCTTGCCTTTAAGCCTGATTTGGATGAAACCAACAGGCGATGGCAGGCGTACTATGAGGGGGATATAATTGACAGGCCTGTTGTATGTGTAACGGCACCCAAAAAGGGGTACGAGAAGGTCCGGAGAGATCCTTCTACATACCAGGATCGGGTATTTGGAGATATGGATGAAATCATTGATAGGATGCTGGAATCCGCAGAAGCTACCTATTATGGCGGAGAAGCGGTTCCCGCTGCTTACCTCAGCTTTGGGCCCGATGAGATCGCTGCGTTTTGTGGAGCGGAGCTGTGCTGGAGCGACGACTCGCCGGAAACCAATTGGTCCAAGCCCTTCGTGGAGCAGTGGGAAGAGGTATTTCCATTGCTGCTGCAGGAGGACAATCCTCTTTGGCAGCGGATGCTGGCATTCTATAGTCGATCTTCAGAGAAGATGGCAGGTAAAATGCTCTTGAGCTCCTTAGACCTCCATACCAATATGGACCTGCTTGCAGCCATCAGAGGGCCTCAGCGTTTGTGTATGGATTTGATAGACCAGCCTGAAATGATTGACAGGGCAATGATGGATGCCCGTACCCTCTTTGCTAAGATATGGGAAGCCATCAGCAAGGCTGGAAGGATGGATGAATATGGATACTGTCACGGAATGTATTCAATGGAAGGTGCGGCTATCCTACAATGTGATTTCAGCTGTATGATCAGTCCTGAAATGTTTCGAAGGTGGGTACTGCCAGCTCTGGAGGAGGAAGCAGAGATTGTGAAACACGCCATATACCACTGGGACGGCCCGGGCGCCCTCGTCCATACCAAGGATTTACTGGCCAGCAAGGGACTGCATACCCTTTCCTATGTACCAGGAGCAGGTCGCGGAAGTCATATAGACTATATCCATCTGTTCAAGCAGGTTCAGGAAGGGGGGAAGGCGGTGCAGGTACTGGGGACTCCCGATGAAATCAAGGCCATCCATAGGGAGCTGAAACCCAATCTGGTGATGTACGGCACATCAACAGCCACCCAGATCGGAAGCAGAAGCGCTTCTGGAATGGTTTGTGAAAAACACTTGATATGTGATTCTACCCAGAAGAAAGAAATAATCCTTACGATGGCAGGGTTGTTTCTTTTCATTTTTGGTGGTCTCATTCCTTTTTCTTGTATTTGCCATTCCCCCTATGGCATAATAGAGTCAGAACACAGGATCATATACGCTTGGGTATAGAAATGGAGTGGATGATATGGATAAGGAAAAAGTGATTGCCAAAATCACAGAAGTTGGATTGGTGGCAGTGGTGCGGGCTGAGTCCAGCGAACAGGCGCTTCGTATCACAGAAGCCTGTATAAAAGGGGGAGTGGCTGCCGTTGAGATCACTTTTACCGTCCCGGGAGCAGATCAGGTTATCCGGGATCTGGCCAGGGAATACCATAGGGGTGAGATTCTTTTAGGAGCAGGGACGGTTATGGATCCGGAAACGGCCAGAATTGCCATATTAGCCGGAGCTCAGTATATCGTGAGCCCCTATTTCAATGAAGATGTGATCAGAATGTGCAATCGGTATCGGATCCTTTCCATGCCAGGAGCAACTTCCATCAAGGAGGTCGTAGCCGGGATGGAAGCCGGAGCGGACATCATCAAAATTTTCCCCGGGGAGCTTTTTGGACCGAAAATCATTAAGGCTATCCTGGGGCCTATTCCCTATGCCAAGCTCATGCCTACCGGAGGCGTGGATGTGGACAATGTAGGGGAGTGGATACGGTCCGGGGCCGTTGCTGTGGGAGCAGGCAGTTCCCTTACCAAAGGGGCAAAAACCGGAGATTATGAAGCCATTACACAAACGGCTGTCCGCTTTTTGGACAGGATACGGGAAGCCAGGGGTATCGAACGGATATAGGGGACAGGATTGATGCAGATGAAAGGGGATTTTCTATGGCTGAAAGGATAATCTGTTTTGGGGAAATCATGCTTCGCTTATCGCCTCCCGGCCATCTTCGACTGGTACAGGCCAATAGTCTGGATGTTGTTTATGGGGGCAGCGAAGCCAATGTGGCGGTTGCTCTGGCCCAGTTGGGTTTGGATGCTTCTTTTGTCACCAGGCTGCCTGATAATGATCTGGGAGCTGGAGCCATCAACGAACTTCGGCGGCATGGGGTGGATACCCGGCATATTGTGCGGGGAGGGAACAGAATCGGAATTTATTTCTTAGAAAAGGGTGCATCCGTCAGGCCATCCCGCGTGATCTATGACCGGGCCGGTTCTTCTATGGCGGAAGCCGGGCCAGGGGATCTGGATTGGCGGGAAATTTTTCAAGGAGCAGATTGGTTCCATTTCTCCGGCATTACTCCTGCCCTTGGAGAATCGCTGGCTCAGCTGACAGAGGAAGGATGCAGGATAGCCAAGGAGATGGGCATAACCGTCAGTTGTGACCTGAATTACCGGTCGAAACTATGGAGCCTGGAGGAGGCCGGCCGGGTCATGGGGAAGCTCATTCAATATACGGATATCCTCATTGCCAATGAGGAGCATGGCCAACAGATTTTCGACATTCAGCCTGTCACGGAAGGACAGGGGATGGAAAACTGCAGGCATGTGGCTCGGGAGCTGACCAAACGTTTTCATCTGAAAGCAACTGCCATCACGCTGAGGGAAGGAGCTTCTGCTTCTGATACAGAATGGTCTGCTATGCTGTTTGATGGAAAGGAGTTCTACTATTCGCCCCAGTATCGTATTCATATTGTAGACAGGGTAGGTGGAGGAGATGCCTTTGCAGCCGGATTGATCTATGCCCTTTGTAAGAAGAAAGACAGCCGCTATGCGTTGGATTTCGCGGCAGCGGCCTGTGCCTGGAAACATACCGTTGAAGGGGATGCCAACCTTGCGTCTTTCGAGGAATTGGAGGGCTTAATAAAAGGCGGCCTTTCCGGCCGTGTACAGCGATGATTCATTCCGGAAAAAATGAATAAAAGGAGTGGAGGGGAATGAAAGGGGATTTTAAGGAAAATTGGCTGGAAACCCGTGAGCGTTTTATATCTTGGTGGAAACGCAAGGAGATGGACCGTCCCTTGATGGTGGTGACGGCCCCCAGATCCCATCTTTCGACATGCAATGATGCCCACGAACATGAAAAGAAAGCTATCTCGGTGGAGGAGCAATGGCTGAATGCAGAGGGGGTTCTCCAGAGGAAGGAAGCGGAGTTTGAGGAGACAGCGTATCTGGGAGAAGCGTTTCCTTATCTATGGGCAGATCTGGGACCTGGTAGTCTCGGTACTTTTTTAGGAGCCAAGCCCGTATTTGAACCCGATACCGTCTGGTATGAGCCCTGCTTTGATCAGCTGAGGGATGCTGTGATCCGTTTTCAGAAGGATTCGGTCTGGTGGCGCTGGACCTTGAAAACGACCCAACTGGCTGTGGAGAGGGCCAGGGGACGCTACCTGGTCACCTTTCCGGATCTCATTGAAAATTTAGATACCCTGGCTGCAGTTCTGGGGACAGAAGAGACCCTTGTCTACCTGATCGACGCTCCGGATGAAATCCACAGGCTGCAGAAGGAACTGCTTCCTGTATGGTTCGAAGCCTATAACGCCCTATATGATCTGATTCAGGATGAAGAAGGATGGAGTGCCTTTGCCGCCTTTAATATCTGGGGACCCGGGAAAACAGCCAAGCTTCAATGCGATTTCTCAGCCATGATTTCACCGGATATGTTTGACGAGTTCGTGCTGCCCTACCTACAGGACCAATGTGATGCGTTAGACTGTACCATCTATCATCTGGATGGGAGCCATGCCATCCGACATTTGGATTCTCTTCTATCCATTGATTCTCTGGATTGTATTCAATGGACTCCTGGGGCTGGGGCTCCCGATGGTGGTGATCCTTGCTGGGATGATATTTACCGCAAGACCCTGGATGCCGGTAAATGCATTCATGCCCACATGCCTCCTCATCGGGTTAAAGATTTTGTAAAGCGGTTTGGGAAAACGGGTGTGCTTATTCAGACCCATACCCCTTCGGAAGAAGTGGGACAGCGGCTTATTGATGAATCCTTTGCTAGGTAGCCGGCTTGAAAGACTAATAAAAAAAACGGACATATTGGGAATGTCCGTTTTTTTATTTTCTGAAGCTTCATGCATCCCTTTGCAATTCGCTATAGGAGACATCGATCTACTTCCATGCACTGATCCGTTTTAACACTGCATCGGCGGTTTCTTTGCTGTCTATGCCGCGAATATAGGAAAACCATACCCCTTCGGGGCGCAGGGTTTCAAATACCAAGGGCAATTCATCAAGAGTAATATCGGAAAGCTGCAGGCTCTTGCCGGCGTTTTGGATTTTCTGATATACTCCCACCCAGCGGGCATACCCTTCATTCCCCGCTCCGCATACCCACTGAACGGCATCCAGCTCCTTGATCTCGAGGATGGAATCCAGATGACGCAGAGCATTGGGACCATCCAGATGGTAAATGGAGCGCTCATAGAAGCGGCACTCTTCCACCAGACCGGGGAGGAAGACTTCGTCAAACATCTCCTTGCTGATCATGCAGGAAAAATCGTTGGAGGGAATGTAATAGCGTCCATCATGGATCAGAGGAGTCCAGGAAGTGATGGGCATTCCTGCCTCCCGAAGCATTTCGTAGAAGATATCATATACATGAAAGTATTCTTTATAGGAGCTTTCCAGCTTGTCTTTCACATAGTCCAAGTTCTCAATCATATCGATGGCTAAGACCTGGGGATCCCGTAAAGCCGCCAAGTGATCCCCACCGGGATGAAAGTCGGTCAAGCCAACGATAAAATTCCCCTTTCCGTATTCCAACAGCTTTTCGGTAAATCGGATCATAGTCTTAAAGAGAGGATGGTTGGGATCAAATACTGCCTTGTCCCTATCCTTTTCCCAATCGAAGATGCAGGGTTCGGACCAGGTCGTATCCTGACCAAATTTATAGCCGCATCCGCACCAGGCGCTGAAAATCTCAGGCCCCAGATTAGGACATGCAATGGGAAGGCTGTCTGCATAGTATTCATAATTGGATAGGGAAATGGCCATTGCTTCAGCTCGAAAGTCTACATCGAGCCACCGTTCTTCTTCGCTGGCATAGGATTTGGTTGGAACAGGCTTTGGATTCTCCTTAGGCAGGACAATGCTGACAGGGGGGCGATCGATGATTTCACCATGCCAGAAAGCATCATAGCGTTTTTTGGACATTTCATGATCCGGCTTAAGGGAAAACGTCATATGGACTACTCCTTTCCTCTTGTATTACCCGTTTATCGTCTATAAAAATCATTGTACTATTCTTCTGCAGCCATGAGAATTGATAATTGTCCCTAAAATATGGAGAATCCTATGATAAAGGTCTATGCATGGACCTAATAGTGGATGGATTTGGCGTATTCCGTGGGACTTTTTCCATAGATTTTCTTAAAGGCCCTGCTGAAATAAAGGGGATCCTTGAATCCAACCAGGGAAGCGATCTCCTTGATGGAACACGTTGAATTCTTAATAAGGGTCTCCGCCCTTTTCATTCGCACCTGGGCGATATATTTTCCCGGGCTTGTATTCAGATACTTTTTCGTCAGGTCAAACAGATAGGATTCACTGATGGAGAGATGGCTACAAAGACTTTGAATGGTTATATTCCTCGTGTAGTTGTGCTGGACAAAGCTTTCCAGCTTTTCAATGATGCGGAAATCACTATTTTGCTTCATACGGGTGACGGTATGGGGATTTTCTGTTTCCAGTCGATGAATCAAGCGGGCTATGGAAAGAATGATCAAGGTAAAGTAGCTGTTGACCAGATTGATATAGCCCTCCCGTTTCATGGTAAATTCCTTTAGGAGACCGGTATAGTACTCCAGGAGACTTTGGTGAACGCCGATATTGACCTTTCTTCTATGGTCCGGGAAAAGCCCGTTGATGAATTCCTGTTGGTTCAGGGAAGGTTGTATGTCAAAGTGAACCCAGTAATTATCATAGGGTTCTCTTCTGGAGGATTGGATAAAGTGCTCTTCATAGGGACGGATGAGGACGACATCTCCTTCTCTGCATTCATAAAGGGTTTCTTTCAGTTGTACATACCCCTTTCCCCCTATAAAATAGATCAGTTCAAAGTCACCGATGACCCGAAGGGGACAGCCGCAGTTCGGGTCATTGTACTGATGACCGGCCATATTGGGCAAAAAACGCAGGCGGTTATAAAAGTGATTTCGATCTTCCTCATGGATATGGCTGCTGAGCCGATCATTTCTTTCCAATTGTTTCATTGTATTCCCCCCTGTATAGGCAAAATTATAACAAAGGCAAAAGAAAATGGAAAGAGATGTATTGCAGTTCTTATTATTATGCATTATAATATTTACTAGTTATAATTGTTTATATATGAAATATTATAGTTCATAAAGAACGGAGGTGGCAGGATGAGGGATCTACGCTTGGAATGCCACAGTCTACTGATGAAGGTAGGCTGGAAAGTAATCCGCAAAACCCGCAAGAATCTAAATAAAATGGGTTTTGGATGGCACCAGTTTCTGACGATGAGGAGTATACAGCCAGGAGAATCCGTTACCTTATCGGAAATCAGCAACCGTATATCCAAGAAGAGCAGCAATGTAACCACCCTGATCAATTTTTTGGAAGAAAAGGGTATTGTCAGAAGGATAGCTGACAGAAAGGACAGGAGGGTTGTGCGGATAGAGCTGACGGAGAATGGAGAGAAGATAAGGGAGAGGGCAATAGCTGAGCATGAGGATTTTATTGAGCAGCTGTATATGGAACTCTCCCAGGCTAATATGGAGGATTTCATCGGAGTCATGACGATGATGGATAAAAAAATTCAAGCATAAAAGGAGGATCCTCATTGAAGAACTCAATGCTGCTTTCATTTATGCGAGAGCATAAATGGAAATACATTTTGGGTGTTGCCCTGTTGTTCTGTGTAAACCTGCTCCAGCTGGTTACACCCAAGGTTACCGGTGAAGTAGTTGATAAACTACAGGAAAGAGCTGTTGACAGCCGGGGTCTGCTCCTTTATGGGGGCATCATTTTGAGCATTACGATCATGATCTTTATTCTGAACTTCCTATCCAGGCTGCAGATCATCGGTTCGTCCAACCTCTTTGATTATAATCTGCGCAATAAGTTATTCAGGCATCTGGAAAGCCTATCGATGTCTTTTTTCAATAGGCACGGTGTCGGAGATCTGATGGCCCTTTCGGTGAATGATGTCAGTGCCGTCAGGATGGCTCTAGGCAGGGGGGTTATGTTGGTTGCTGATACCACCTTTCTCCTCATATCCAGTATCTTGATTATGATTCGGACCATAAGCCTAGAGCTGACCCTCATCGCCTCCATTCCCTTTCCTATTTTGGTGTATTTCATGTTAAAATTCGGCACTTTGATCAACAGAAGGTTCCGGAGAGTACAGGAGTCCTTTGCGGATCTTACCCGTAAGGCCCAGGAGAATATATCCGGTATACGGGTCATTAAAGCTTTTGCCCAAGAAGATGCCGAGATCATGAATTTTAAGAAGCTGAATGAAGAGAATTATCGCATTAATATGGAGCTGGTGAAGGTATGGGGCTTTTTCTTTCCGCTGATTGGCTTTATCTCGGCCCTGTCTTATTTGGCCGTTCTGGTATATGGAGGAATTCTGGTGGTACAGAACAGAATCAGCCTGGGAGATTTTGTAGCCTTCAACAGCTATATAGGCATTATCATCCGCCCTATCAGGCACATTGGAAGGCTTATAAACGTTATTCAGCGTGGGAAGGCATCCATGGAGCGTATCCAGGAACTGCTTCAGGAAAAACCTGAGATATATGATGAGAAGGAGCATGATGGGAACCCAATCTTTCCGGGAGGGAAGATGAAGGGAAGAATCGAGATCAGGGATCTCACCTTTTCCTATAACAAAGGGGAAAAGCCCGTTCTGAAGAATATAAATCTGACCCTTGAACCGGGAAAAACCCTGGCGGTGGTAGGGAAGGTGGGCAGTGGGAAATCTTCTCTGGTGAACCTGCTTTTGCGATTGTATAATCCTGAAAAGCGGGGTCAGATTCTGATCGACGGTGTGGATATTATGGATATTCTTCTTGAGGTTCTGCGAAAACATATCGGCTATGTTCCCCAGGATAATTTCCTGTTTTCTGATTCCATTCGAAATAATATCCGTTTCTCCCCGGAGGAATTCAGCATGGATCAGGTGGAGGAAGCTGCCAAAGCCAGCCAGGTGTATGACAACATTATGGAATTCCCCCAGAAGTTCGATACCCTTTTGGGGGAGCGGGGCGTCAACCTGTCGGGAGGACAGAAGCAGAGGATTTCCATTGCCAGGGCCTTAATCAAGGACCCTGTGATATTAATCCTGGACGATTGCCTGTCTGCTGTGGATACCCAGACGGAGGAGCGCATTTTAGAAGCCCTGCGAGAGATTATGAAAAATCGTACTTCCATCATGATTGCTCATCGGATTTCCACCATAAAGCATGCGGATGAAATTATCGTGCTGGACAAAGGGGAGATTATCGAGCGGGGAACCCACCAGGAGCTTCTGGACAAGAGGGGCTATTACCACAGAATGTATGAAAGACAGTTGTTGGAAGACAAGGTGGCTAATGCGTAACGAAAACGACACGAAAGGAGAATGGATATGCCAAGAGCGAATCGGTTTGGCGGAGGAGGATCGGATCGCCGCAGCAGAGATGAAGAGACAAGAAAAAAAGGCATTGACAAAAACAGCCTTCGAAGATTAATCGCCTATGGAATTCCCTATTGGTATTTTTTCGTCATCGCCCTGGTATTAGTGCTGATTGTTTCCGTATCGGAACTGGCCAGACCCTATCTTGTGAAAATCGCCATTGATGACTATATTCAAAAAGCAATCCATGGGGAGATGGCTCGGACTGTGGCCGAGAAGGGCATCAAAAAGCTGGGATTGATCTTTCTCCTGTTGATTGGGATAGAGTTCGTCTTCACATACCTTCATACCTATCTTCTGCAATACACAGGGAAAAGGATCATCATGAATCTGCGGGAAAAGATTTTTAACCATATCCAACGACTCCCCGTCGCATTTTTTGATAAGAACCCGGTGGGACGGATTGTCACCCGTATTACCAATGATACCGATGCTCTGAATGAAATGTATACGGATGTTGTGGTTGGCTTTCTGCAGAATGTGTTTGTGATGGGCGGCATTATCGTCGTGATGTTCAGTTTAAATGTTCGATTGACCCTTTTATGCTTCGCCGTCCTTCCCATCATGGTGGTGGTGGCAGTCTTCTTCCGTAAGCATGCGAGGGCAGTTTTCAGAGAAATACGAACGAAACTGGCTACCATCAATGCTTTCATGTCGGAGCACATATCCGGGATGAAAATCATCCAGGTTTTCAATATGCAGGAGAAAAAATACGAAGAATTTGATGAGATCAACCGAGATTATTATAAGGCAACCTATAAGCAGGTGATCCTCTTTGGAATCTTCAGGCCTTTTATGGATATTGTCCGTTCATTGGGGCTGGCCCTGCTTCTGTGGTACGGAGGCCGTAATATTCTGCAGGGCTTATTGGAATTTGGTACCCTATATGCCTTCACCAATTATATCAATCAATTTTTCCATCCCATCATGGAATTGACGGACAAATACAACACGATGCAGGGGGCTATCGTTGCTTCAGAAAGGATATTTAACCTTCTGGAAGAAGCGCAAGAACCGGAGCCCATTGAAAAGCCGGTTGTCCTGGAGAGGGCTCGGGGAGAGATCGAGTTCAAAAATGTCTGGTTCGCTTATGTTGGGGAGGAATGGGTTTTAAAGGATGTCTCCTTTAAGATTCTTCCCGGTCAGTCTGTTGCCTTTGTGGGGGCTACCGGTGCAGGGAAGACCAGTATCATCAACCTCATCTGTGGTTTCTATGAGATACAGAAGGGAGAGATCCTGATTGATGGGCAGAATATCAAAGACATTCCAAAGCAGGTCCTTCGAAGGAATATCGGTTTGGTTCTGCAGGATGTGTTCCTCTTTTCAGGGGATATTGAGACCAATATCAAGCTGTTCCGTCCCGATATATCCCACGAAAAAGTGAAGGAAGCTGCAGAATATGTGAATGCCCATACCTTCATCGAGAAGTTGCCGGGAGGCTACCGGCATCCGGTGACCGAGAAGGGAAGCACCCTGTCTACCGGACAACGCCAGCTCCTCTCCTTTGCCAGGGCACTCATTGCCGATCCTGCTATCCTGGTGATGGATGAGGCTACCTCCAACATCGATACGGAAACGGAGATCCTTATCCAGGAGGCTTTGCAGAAGCTAATGAAGGGAAGAACTACCATTGCCATAGCCCATCGTTTATCCACCATACAAAGGGCAGATAAGATCATTGTGATTCATAAAGGCGAGATCAGAGAGATGGGAACCCATCAGGAGCTACTGGAACGGGAAGGACTTTATTATAACCTGTATCGTATCCAGTATAAAGAGGATTTTGAGGCATCTCAGGAAATTGCCTGACCTGTGGGATAAGTTTCAGTTAGCAGATAAAAAATATATAAAATAAAGGAAGTGACAGTTTAAGTGGGCGTACAAACAGCTGATGTTTCCAGTGAAGTGAAACGAAAGCCTCAAATGACCTTGGACTTCGTGGAAGCAGGCAGTGATGAGGGGAATAGTTACGGAAAGTATGAAAGGGTAAGCAAGGCACTACCGCAGGGGGTGACTTCAAAACTCCTGTACAAAGATGTGATACGGATTGCGTGGCCGTCGGCGGTGGAGATGACCTTAACACAACTTGCATCCATGGTGGATATGATGATGGTGGGACAGCTGGGGGCCTGGGCCATCTCGGCGGTCGGTCTTACCACCCAGCCCAAATTTCTGATGATGACCATGTTCATGGCCATGAATGTGGGAGCGACGGCTTTGATAGCCAGGTATAAGGGGGCAGGAGATTATCGGAGGGCAAATTTGATCCTTCGCCAGGCCCTCCTGTTAACCTTTATTTTCTCCGCAGCGGCATCCGTTATCGGCTATGTATTTGCCGAACCCCTGATTCGTTTCATGGGTGCAGCCGATGCCCAGACCCTGGCAGGGGGAACCGTCTACTTTCAGATTCAGATGATAGGATTTGTTGCCATGGCGCTGACGAGCACCATCACTGCAGCCCTGCGGGGAGTAGGAGATTCCAGAACAGCCATGATCTATAATCTGACAGCCAATGGAGTGAATGTGATTTTCAATTATCTATTGATATACGGCCATTTCGGTTTTCCCAGAATGGAAGTGACAGGGGCGTCATTGGCCACCGTCATCGGCCAGTGTGCGGCATTTGTTTTTGCCTTAGTTGTCATTCTGCGGGGAAATCAAGTCCTAAAGCTACGCTTAAGGGAAGGATTCAAGCCCCATTGGAGATCCTTGAAAAGCATATTTACCATTGGGATCCCTTCCATGGTGGAGCAGCTGGTGATGCGGGCCGGTGTCATTACCTATGCAAAAACCGTTGCCTCTTTGGGAACGCTGGCCTTTGCCATTCATCAAATATGTCTGAATATCCAGGCCCTTTCCTTTATGAACGGTCACGCTTTTTCTGTTTCCGCTACATCCCTGGTCGGCCAGAGCCTGGGGAAAAAACGGCCGGATATGGCACAGGCATACAGTATCCATACAAGGCGGATAGGAATGATGGTTTCGATTTTACTGGGTTTAATATTTTTCTTTTTCGGAAGGCCCATTATTTCTCTATACAGCAGCGATCCTAGAATCATCACCCAGGGCGCAAAGATCCTGATGTTTGTGGCTTTTATCCAGCCCTTTCAATCTTCCCAGTTCATCCTGGCGGGTGCTCTGCGAGGGGCAGGGGATACCAAAGCTACGGCCGTCATTATGTTTATAACCACCTTGCTGGTACGTCCGGGACTGGCCATGATCATGATTCATGGATTGGGATGGGGATTGGTCGGTGCCTGGATAGCGTTAATTTGTGACCAATTACTCCGATCCTTTCTGGTCTTGTTGCGGTATAACTCCGGCAAGTGGAAGAGCATAAAGGTATAAAATAAAAAAACGCAAGGTTGTATGGTTCAGCCTTGCGTTTTTTTTCGGTCTAATTACTGATGAATCATGTGAAATACTTGAATTGGGGCAGGTAATCCTTGTTGGCTTCAAACATCTCATCCACCATGGCTTTGATCTCGGCCAGGCTTAAAACGGCGGAAGTGAGGGGATCAAAGGCTATGGCATGGAAAACCTTTCTTGGATCTCCGGTAAGGGCTCCTTCTACAGCCAGTTCCTCACAGCGAGCGTTGATATTGTTCAGCAAAGCCAGTTGATCGGGCAGGGGCCCCACATGAATGGGATCCAAACCACGTTTGGATGCGATGATCGGTACCTCCACACAGCAGCCTTCAGGGAGGTTGTCGATCAGGCCGAAGTTCCTGACATTTCCGTTGAATTCAAACATGGTACCGTCTCCAATGGTGGCATTGAAGATGCTGGCCGCATATTCATGGCCCCGTTCCAGATTGATGGGTTCTTTCTTGGACTGCTCATATTCATCCCTCCAGGTGTCTTCCCTGGCCAAGTATTCCTTTAGGATATAAGCATATTCACCGGGATTCCAGCCTGTGCCATGGGTACAGTATTTTTCAATCAGATCCGGTCTCTTCCGGAACCAGGCGTTGTATTCGGAGTTGTGTCCGCTGGATTCCGTTACGTAATAATCCAGATGGAGGAACATTTCATTTCGAACCTGCTCCTCATTATAAATATCAGGTTTCTTCACAGCTTCGCGGATCAAGGGGTATGCGTCCTTGCCATTCCATTTGAATTCCAGATACCAAGCTTGGTGGTTGATACCGGCACAGAGGTAGGTGACCTCATCCATCGGAGCACCGATCCAATTGGCCAACATGGCTGCAGTACCCTGTACACTATGGCAGAGGCCGGTTACTTTCACATTGCTTTCACTCTGCATGGCGCGGCAAAGCATAGCCATAGGATTAGTATAGTTTAAGAAAATAGCCTCAGGACAGTAACGTTCGATATCCTTGCAAATATCCAGCATGACGGGGATGGTGCGAAGGGCTCTAAAAATCCCTGCAGGTCCACGGGTATCACCTACATTGATATCCACACCGTACTTTTTGGGAATTTCAATATCGTGGCGCCATATTTCGACACCGCCGGACAGGATGGTACAGACCACACCATCGGCTCCCTTTAAGGCCTCAACCCTGTCTTTGGTCGCGATGACCTTAGCCGGATAGTTTCCCGCAGCAATGATACGCTCCACCGCATCTTTTGCAAAGGCCAGCCGTTCGTCATCGATATCCATCAGAGCGAGGGTGCAATCCTCCAGGGCAGGGAAGGTGAGGATGTCCCTGACAAGATTGCGGGTAAATCCGTAGCTGCCGGCACCGATAAAGGCAATTTTTTTAGGCATAGCGAATCCCTCCTTAGATTATCCATCATATTTATATTGTACAAGTCTTTCCTGTGGATCTCTTTCAATAATGTTGCTTCTTGTTTTTCTAATTTAAGATATTGTTACTTTTTATGGAGCATCAGGAGAAGGCAGAGGAAGAAAGTGTAGAAAGCCGGTATAGACTTTGGAATCCCGGCTTTCTACGAAATGATGGAATGGTATTAAAGGAACACTTCTTTCCCTTCCTTGGCTGAATCGTAAATCCCGTTCAGGATTTTTTGAATAAGAAGGCCATCTTCGGTTGGAGCAATGGGTTCCTTTCCTTCCTTTATGCAGTCGAGAAAATGACGGATTTCGTTGGCGAAGGAATCCTCATTATCTACTACTGGAGAAGCATCCATCAGGTAATGGGCTTCTTCACCGTAGATCTCAAAGGGATTCAAGCTGGCACCGGCCTTGTCGCCGAAAATATAGCTGTATACACCCGTATCTTTGCCATTTATAGCCCAGCTGACTTCAAAGTTCATGGATTTTCCGTCTTCGAAGCGGATAATGCCGTTAGCTGAATCCTCTGTTTCAAATTTAAGATCATCGGTATCAAAGGCAACCCAGCGTCCTACCCCTTTGGTTTTGTAATCGCCGATTTTATTATAGGTGGTTGCGCTGACACTGACGGGTTTGGGTTTGCCCATGAAATACCAGGTCAGGTCAATCACGTGCACACCGATGTCGATGACCGGTCCGCCTCCGGCCTTGGACAGATCGGTAAACCATCCCAGAGGAGTTCCCCTTCTTCGAAGCCATCCGGTCTTGGCATAGTAGATATCACCGAATTTCCCTTCATCTGCCAGGGCTTTAATCACCTTGCTGTCAGCACGGAAACGGTTTACGAAACCCATCATGAAGGTGATTTTGTTTTCCCGGGCCGCTTTCACCATTGCTTCCGCTTCCTGAACGTTCATAGCCATGGGTTTTTCGCAGAGGACGTGCTTGCCGGCATTGGCTGCTGCGATGGCGGCTGCAGCATGGGCATTATTCCATGTGCAGATGCTGACGGCGTCAATCTCATCAATGGCCACCAATTCATTGAAATCCTTGGTGGCATATTTCAAACCGTATTTCTGAGCGACTTCCTTGGCTCTGTCTTCCTTGATGTCACATACGGCCACCAGCTCCACATCTTTTTGTTTGAGGTAGGCAGGGATGTGGGCATTCTGACAGATGTTCCCCGCCCCAATCAGTCCGATTCGAATTTTTCCGTTTTTCATTCTCTTTTCCCCCTTTATCTTTATAGAATGGTTTTAAGATATTCTAAGCTTTCCTGGATACTTTGAAGCTGAGGAATCTCAAATTCCTCCTGTTCCACCGTATACCATTCAGCTTTTACAGCTTTACCGGCAGCGACGATTTCTTTAAAGTCTATGATACCCTTCCCGATTTCTGTATTGATCTTTTCCTCCTCGCTCTTCATATCCTTGATGTGAAGAACCTTACATCTCTCTCCGTATTTACGGATAAAGTCAACGGACTTCAAACCACAGTATTCTACCCAGAAGGTATCCAGTTCAATGAAGACCAGGTCGGGCTCGGTATTGGCAACTAAAAGGTCTAAGCCATACTCACCGTCAAATTGCTCAAACTCGAAATCGTGGTTGTGATAACCAAATTGGATACCGTTCTCCTTACACCTTTCACCTATTCGATTGAAGAGGTCCCCCAGCCTTTTATAAGCATCCACACTGTCCCGCATATGTACGGGAAGCCCCGGACAGATAATATAGGGATCTTTGATCTCCAGGCTGTATTCAATGACCCGGTCCAGGTTATCCTGAAGCTGTTCAATGCCGATATGGCTGCCGGCTGCTTGGAGTCCTAAATCGTTCAGAACTTTATAGAGCTCCTTAGCAGGGGTATTGAAATACCCGGCGAACTCCACACCGTCATAACCGATCTTTGCTACCTTTTCCAAGGTTCCGAAAAAATTCTCTTGCGTCAACTCCTTGATGGAATACAGCTGCAATCCGATTTTTTCCATCCGCCCTCATCCTTTCTGTTCCTGAATTTTTACAACATACCCTCTTTTATGGGTGTAGAAAATTGAGTTTGAATGTAACGCATTTGCGTCGTACAACTTTAGTATATAATGAATGCGGTGAAAAAAACAATCATTCCTACACATTATTATCAAGAAATATCCTGTCTTTCCTCTATGGAGATATGGGAATTATATGAGGGAAGGGCTTCGGTGGGAAAAGATAGAGGGATAGGGCCAGGACGATCTTTTTATTCGTGGAAAAATATGATATATTAGGACACAAAAGGATTGGTGATCCCATTAAATGAGGAGGTAGAGGATATGATGGTAAATAAAAGCTGTGTGGAATTTGTGGACATGTTGGCTTCCAAGGCTCCTGTACCCGGCGGAGGCGGAGCTTCTGCGTTGTGTGGGGCATTGGGGATGGCTTTGGGGAGCATGGTAGGAAACCTCACTTTGGGCAAAAAGAAATACCAGGATGTTCAGGAGGATATAGAGAATATTCTCGAAAAAGCTCAAGTTCTCCAGAAGGAGCTCCTGGATCTGGTCGAGAAGGATGCGGAGGTTTTTGAACCCCTTTCCAAGGCTTATGGTATGCCTAAAAATACGGAAGAAGAAAGGGCTGAAAAGGACAGGGTAATGGAGGAGGCCCTAAAGCTGGCCAGCAGTGTACCCCTTGAGATTATGGAGAAAACCATACAGGCCATTGAACTTCACGAGGAGCTGGCAGCAAAGGGAACACGACTGGCCATCAGCGATGTGGGGGTTGGAGTGCAATTCTGCAAAGCTGCCTTAATAGGTGCCAGCCTGAACGTGTTTATCAATACGAAGTACATGAAAGATAGAGAAACTGCTCAGAAGCTTGATGATAGAACCGATAAGATGCTGAAAGAGGGTATAGAGAAAGCAGATCGGATATATCAGCAGGTAGTGGATCAAATTCGATAAGTTTGTTTTTGTAGAATTGATGCTTCTAGGAGGAATATCCATCGATATGTTGAATATTACTGCTAAGGAGAGTCCTGTGCGGAGGTTTGAGCTTTTTACTTTTTTAGGAGAAGGAAGGGGGATATGGATGGATAGAAAAATTCAGGTGGCCGTTTGGAATGAGTTTCGCCATGAGAAAGTCCAAGGAAGACCCAAAGAAGTCTATCCTGAGGGAATGCATCAGGCAATTGCGAATTTTTTATCCCAGGATCCGTGTATTGAGGTAAGGACTGCAACCCTTGATGAACCTGAACATGGATTGACCGATACAGTCCTGTCATCGACGGATGTCCTGATATGGTGGGGGCATGCCGCCCATCATGAAGTTCAGGATGCCGTTGTAGAGAAGGTATACAACAGGGTAATGGAAGGCATGGGACTGATTGTCCTGCATTCAGGTCACTTTTCCAAAATATTCAGGAAATTAATGGGTACTAGCTGTGATCTGAAATGGAGGGAAATAGGAGAAAAGGAGCGCATATGGGTTGTTGAGCCCGGACATCCCATAGCAGCAGGCTTAGGCCAATATTTTGAAATCCCCCGCACGGAAATGTACGGAGAACGGTTTGATATTCCTGCACCGGATACCCTGGTATTTATCAGTTGGTTCCAAGGGGGAGAGGTCTTCAGAAGTGGATGCTGTTACCATCGAGGTGCCGGCAAGATCTTCTACTTCAGGCCTGGTCATGAGACCTTCCCGATTTTTTATCAGCCGGAAGTCCAAACCGTTATACAGAATGCCGTAAGATGGGCTGCTCCTGTGGACGGTCCCAAACACACCTTCGGAAATGTCAAGCCATTGGAGAAGGTGGATATAACAGAATAGCTGACTTCGCGAAGTGCCGGTTAACAGGTGGAGGATAAAGGGAGAAGGGGGATACACATGGAATACCCGATTTGTGATATATGTGGAAAAAGCATGCAGGACTGGCAAGGAAGTGTGATGGTAGACGCTGATATGTATTTGCAGAAGGATACGGTGGAGGATATACAGATATGGTGCTATAATTGCGCCAAGACGATGGAAAAACAAGGAATGGGCCGACAGTATAGCCGTATATGGGATCTCAGGTGGATGCATAACCATTATATTTATGTACTGAATCGTATAATAGGATCCTTACTGTCCGAAAAGGAGTTGCGCTTTTCCAGGTCAGTCCTATTAAAAATCATGAGGTATGGCACCGCCATATACCCTGACAGCAAGAATTTCTATACATGAGATCATATGATTTAAGCTCTTTAATAAAAGAGCTTTTTTTGTTTACCTGAATGTTTACCTGAAAAAATCATAATATTCTTAATGTTTTGCATCCACAAGCCTGACAAGTTATGATATAATAAATACTCAAATAGGGATGGGACAACATATATATACCATCTATGATTTTCACATTCAATTACACAGTTGGAATCGTGACTATTTAGATTAATTCTAAATTACGTTTACTCATTCATCTATCAATGATGCCATTTCTAAATCAAACAATCCAACATATTAACACTCAATAACCTATAAATTTCATTCGTCAATATTCATTGTAAACTCTTATTTTCCCAGATTAAGTCTATATAATGGTGTAAAAAGAAGTTGAGCCAAAGCTCATACCTCGGTTAGAATATAAGTGCTAACAAATACCAAACCGAGGAGGATGAACCATGGCTCAGTTTAATATTACAATAACCGAAGAACTTTTGCACGGACTTTTTTTATCAAACGGCAGGGATGAAGCATTTTCCAAGTTATTAGAGGAAATATTCAACCAGGTACTTTTAGCCCAATCTTCAGAACAGGTAGGCGCTGAACCTTATGAGAGAACTGAAGAAAGAACGGCCTACCGCAATGGCTTTCGAGACAGACAGATGACTACTCGAGTTGGCACACTTACTCTGCGGGTTCCTAGGCATCGCAATGGCAAGTTTTCTACAGAGTTGTTTGCCCGATATCAACGCAGTGAACAGGCATTGATACTGGCCATGATGGAGATGGTAATTAACGGGGTTTCAACGCGTAAAGTTGAAGCTATCACACAAGAACTCTGTGGCAAGACATTTTCTAAATCCACCGTTTCAGCTCTTTGTAAGCAGCTGGATCCCATGGTTCACGCTTTTAGGACAAGACCGCTTGAAAGTCATTATCCCTTTCTAATTGTGGATGCTCTTTACCTTAAGGTACGTGAAAACCATCGGGTTCAGTCAAGAGGACTACTCATCGCCGTAGGTATCAACAAAGAAGGTTATCGGGAAATTATTGGCTTTCAGGTGGCTAACACAGAAACAGAAAGCAGTTGGGGAGAATTCTTTGCATCCCTTAAGGAAAGAGGATTAAAAGACGTTCGCTTAATTACATCCGACAATCACAAGGGGCTTGTCAATGCAGTCAAGAGACATTTTCAAGGAGCAACCTGGCAGCGATGTCAAACCCATTTTTCGAGGAACATGCTGGATTACACCCCCAAAGCACTACAACCTGTTATCAAAGAAGATCTTCGTGAGCTGTATGAAGCTGTTGACTTAGATAGCGCTCGAAAGGTGAGAGATCAGATTCTTGGCAAATACGGGACGAGAGCGCCAAAAGCTGCTACTCTGTTAGACGAATCCTTTGATGATATCACAGCGGTTCTGGCAGTACCCCTGAAATACCGAAAGCGACTACGTACTACAAACGGCGTGGAACGGCTCAATCAGGAAGTGAGGCGACGAGAGCGGGTAATACGCATTTTCCCTAACGAGGCATCAGTAATCCGTTTAATGGGCGCCCTGCTTATGGAACAAGATGAAAAGTGGCAAGCAGGTCGTAAATACTTTGATATGGATTTATATTATCAAAGTATGGAGAACAAGAAAACCAAGGATAGCAACTCTGCTGCCTAGGGTACCTACTACTATCATCGCATTTATTCCACGGTCTGTTGACAACGAGCCCCCCATGGCATGTTCTCCGGCATCAGGGCTATTCACCCCTGCAGTTATGGGATTAAGCTCTGAGGAAGGGATGATGCCCGGCTATCAGCCTAACATGCCATGTACTCATTATCAACAGCTTTCGCGGCATAAATGCTTTGATCCGGTTGATAGTATTAATGTTCTTTATTATACTGGCTGGACAACCGAGGGAATTTACACACTAATTTGGACTTGACTTTTTCCCATCAGCAATCTATCAAAAGAACCATTCGTAAAATGCCCAACCTTTTATGGAGGACAATAGAAACCCACTCCCTGTTGGAAGTACCGCAGGAATTGAAAGGAGTTGATTGGGTTTTTTGAAAACCGTTCTGAGCCATTCTGAGCCTTTTTACAGGAATGAAAACCATATACAAGGAGGAAAAGCATGATGAAAAAAAGGGTGTTGCTAATAATTTGTGTATTTCTATTAATACTGGTCGTTACAAGCTGTCAAAGCTCATCGTCAGTATCTGGAGGCAAAACAGCCCCTAAAACTCCGCAAGCTCTAGAAGAGCCTATACCTTCAGAAGAACCGGAGGAATCCAAAGAACCCGAAAAGGTTGTGTATAAGCAGTCTCCTTATTTGGAGGAGAAGGACTTACCTCCCGTTGAAGAGCGGCTGCCTAAAGAGCCCAAGATAGCTTATGAAATGCCTGAAGAGTTTGATATGGAGATCGGAACTTATGGAGGTACATATCGCAGTGCTCACTCAGCTGCAGAATGGGATCCAGACGTTTTTTGTGCGGCGAATGAGGCTTTACTGGGTACCCCAGGCGCATTGGGTGTGGAGATCACAGGGAATGTCCTAAAAGGATACGATGTAAGTGCAGACCAGAAGGAATTCACCTTCTATCTTCGGGAAGGACTTAAATGGTCAGATGGAGAACCGGTTACTACGGAGGATTTTCGCTTTGTCTGGGAGGATGTGATTAATAATTCCGAACTTACTCCAATTTTTCCGTCCTGGTTGAATTCTGCAGCAAAAGCGGATGGAAAACCAGCTGTATTCGAGTTTTTGGATGAATATACCTTTAAGGTGAGATTTGATGAACCATATGGCGGTTTCCCTGTACGGATAGCCATTCGGGGATGGACAGGGTATACAGAGCTTTTAAAGCCTGCCCATTATTTAAAACAGTTTCACAAGAAATATGCTGATGCGAATGAATTGGAAGAAAAGATTAAAGAAGTCGGATTGCAACCCGGGGAATGGGTCAGTCTGTTCCATGACAAGGATATCGTTAACTGGGAGCTTTTCAGTACAAAGGCTATTGGCTTCCCTGCCCTTTATCCATGGCTCTTGACAAAAAGGGCGGATAACATGTCGGAGATGGAGCGAAATCCTTATTATTTCAAGATAGATAAAGCAGGCAACCAGCTTCCTTACTTGGATAAGATTGTAAGTTACCAGCTCCAGGACAATGAAATGGTGAATATGAAAATTATCGCTGGGGAAGTCGACTACTCCCAGGAAACAGCCCTCATGAAGCTATCTCTCTATAAAGAAAATGAGAAGAATGGGTATAAGGTTTATCTATCCAGGCAGCATGTGACTCCGGCAGACATCTTTTTAAACCTTACTTATGAAGATACAGTATGGCGCCAGGTAGTTCGCGATATACGTTTCCGAAAGGCTCTTAATATGGCTTTGGACCGTCAGGAAATTATTGATTCTATCTATTACGGCTTTGCAGAGCCCACCAGTTAATACCTTTGATCTTGATACCGCTAATAAGCTGTTGGACGATATGGGGATGCAAAAGGGAGCCGATGGTTTCAGGAAAGGTCCGGATGGGAAAAAGTTTACCATACCTTTTGAAATCCAAACTCCTCGGCCGGATTTTGAACCATTGAACCAGCTGGTGGTGGAAATGTGGAAAGAGCTCGGTTTGGATGTAAATATGAAGGTTATAGACGGAGGGCTTCATAGTACCAGGAATGGAGCAAATGAATTAAAGACAACGATGATGTGGTCCACAACTCCATTATTTTACTATGGAGATTGGGGGCAAGATATTTGGGCGCCCTTGTGGAATAGATGGTACACAACCCAAGGCAAAGAGGGGGAGGAACCTCCTGCAGAAGCAAAGGAATTTCTTAGAATGGTGGACAGTATGACCGTTATTGCTCCGGAAGAGGCTTTGAAACAACTAGAGCAAGTAAAAGCAAATATGAGAGAGAACCTGTGGTATTTCCTTCCTTTGGAGAATGTACTGCACCCAATGATTGTAAATGCCAATTTATGCAATGTGGTAGAGAAAAGCGCTCTGAAGACCGGTCAGACAAAAGGAATGGCCATAGCATGGAATTTCGCAGCAGAGCAGTGGTTCTATAAAAAATAATTAATTATATATAAAAAACATTATCATTTTTTAGCAGATGATAATGAAGGCCTACTTAAAGTGTTATGGGTAGAGTTCCGAGGGATTTCAGCTCCCTATATAGGATCACTCTTTATGAGGAGAGACCGGGTAGAAGGGTAGTTCCCTTGTAGGGAATACATTACCGATGGTGAGAGCATTCTACTGCCCCACCCTAACCCGAATGCCCAAATATGGTTCATAATTGTTTGATGAATCATTTTGACGGTCGACTTTCTTTTTCATAGTTGTATCTTCAAAGCTGGGAATTTGGCGTATGGCACTCTGAACAGGAGAAGTAGACGGTGCAAGAAACCTTGGATATTATCTTCTAAGTAAAATTTAGTGGCCAATAAGGCATCGAAAAAGCTGGAATTGTGTAAATAATCTGGGTTAAGGAGATGGATAAGAATGAAAAAGATGAGTAAAAAAGAACGCGTGATGCGAACCATACAGTTTCAAGAAACAGATCGTATTCCTGTTTACGATATTATCGATAATGACGCCATTAGGGAGTACTACAGCGGTGAGAAAATAACTGAAGAGAATGCTTGGCGTCTAGAGTATACCGCTGTTCGAAATGCTTTGGATATGACTCGTATGCTTGTGATACCTAATTTTTATCCTGGACATTCTACAGATGAAGACGGTTTTGTTTATTTCCATGATAGATACACGTCCTGGATAGAGAAAAGGCCTTTTGATGACATGAAGGAGCTGAAAGAGTGGATAGAGAAGGATATTGATCGGAAGAAAAAGTGGATGCCGGACCAAAGTTATGTAGAAGCTTATCGGAAGCAGGTGTTGAAGCATAAAGCAGGCATTGGTGATGATACGGTGATCGTGGTTGAGAGTGATGTCGGAATGGATGACTGCAGAAGACGGTGTGGAATTGAATTTTTCAGCTATTTGATAGTTGATGAGCCAGAGCTTTTATCGGAATGGTTGGAAGTCTCCAATCAAATGGAAATACGGCGGGCAAAGGCTATAGCGGATCCTGATCTTGTACCTATAATGCTGACGTATACGGATTTAGCATATAAGAATGGTCCTATGTTTTCTCCTGAATTTCTACGAAAAGAGTTTTTTCCAAGACTGAAGCGGTTGAATAACACGTATCAAGATGCAGGGGTGAAATGTTTATTCCATTCTGATGGAAATTTAATGCCAATCATGGATGATTTAGTAGCAGCAGACATTGATGGAATAAATCCAATGGAAACAATTGCAGGTATGAGTATTAAGGAAGTCCGTCAAAAATATGGACATAAGATTTTCATAACTGGAGGGATTGATGTTAGTCAACTGATGGTTTTTGGATCACCCGATGAGGTAAGAGAGGTTTGTCGTAAATCTATTGATGAAGCCGGAGGTGTGGGTTATTTTCTTGGATCAACAACGGAGCTTCATCCCGGAGTAAAAGTAGAGAATTTCCTGGCTATGATAGAGGTAGCACATAACTACTATAAGAGAAATTAAACCAAACAAGAATGTAGATGCTTATAGATTAGAAAAAACGAACATTGGGCGCTTTTAGCTCAATGTTCGTCCCTTAAGAGCAGCTTTGCTGCTTTTTTTTATTTCCATTGATAATTTATAATGATTAAGAATATAGATAGAATGTAACAAAGCGGTATCCTTGAGAGAATTCTGTGGAGAGAAAGAAACAAAGGAAACACAGTATAAGATGAAAAATAACTATAGAAAAGGATGAACGATTTGCGAAAAGGTCTTTTATTTACTTTAGTCTGTATATGCATGTGGGTTTTACCCGCTACCGCCCAGGCTATTCCTATGACACCGGAGCAAGTCTCCCCTGACGAAATCCTGGAGCGCTGGATTATCCCAACAGGAAACAATATCCTTCCAAGGGCTTTTATTCGAATCTCCTTTGCGGGTGATTGTACCTTGGGAACGGATGAATCTTTTCCCTATACCAATTCCTTTCCCTATCGGTTAAAAAGGAACAACAATGATTTTTCATACTTTTTTGCCAAGGTAAAACCCATATTTGAAAAGGACGATTTGACCCTTGTGAATTTGGAGACCACCTTCACCAATGCCACGAAAAAAGTTGAGAAAGCATTTCGATTCAAGGGAGATCCCTCCTATGTGAATATCCTTAAGGAGGGAGCGGTGGAGATGGTCAATATAGCCAACAACCATATCTACGACTACCTTGAAGCGGGATTTCGGGATACCCTGGATGCCCTTGAAAAGGGAGGGATTCTCTATTCCGGTGAAGGTTACATAGCATATTACCGGGTAAAGGGCATCACCATTGCCAGCTTAGGATATACCGGATGGCGCACTTCTGTCCGGGAAAAATTGGAAGAGGATATAGAAGAAGCAAGAAAAAAGGCGGATGTCGTAATTGTGTCCTTTCATTGGGGCAAGGAGCGTTCCTTTTATCCCAATGCAGTGCAGAAGGAATTGAGAAGATTCAGCATTGATAAGGGTGCATTCCTATAAAATAAACTCCAAGACGGTGATCTACAACTGCCTCTTTTATCCGGAGATCTTGGGTGGTTATTGGAAGGAATTGAAGGAAATCAGTGCGATCTACGATTTTATGATCCTGGAGCCTTCCAACCGCTTGAAGAAGGGAAAACAGGAAATTCTTCATCTTGCTCCTGCCGAATATGCCCATGTTCAGAGGATTCTGGATTATATGTATCAAGAACAGGAAGCCGATCTCCAGGGCGTCGAGCTGGTGCTTAAGGGCAATTTGGTAGCCTTGTTGGTATTTCTCGGAAGAATATGGGAAAATCAATGCTCTAAGAAGCTGGAAGTGCTTGAAGAAAAGCACCTGCTTTTGCAGGATACCCTTGAATATATTTCCTCTCATCTTCAGGAAGACCTTTCTATCAATAAATTAGCCGCCAGAGCCTATTTCAGTCCCCATCATTTTCGAAAGGTGTTTAAGGAATATACAGGATTGACTCCTTTGGAATACATCAATCGGAAGCGCATTGCCAGGGCGGTCCAATTGATGTCCCATCCTGAGATGACCATTTCTCAGATCGCAGAGGCAGTGGGAGTGATGGACTCCAATTACTTCACCCGCCTTTTCAGGCATATTATGGGGTGTACGCCAACAGATTATCAAAAAAACCTCTCTTCGTACTAATTTTGGTCCCTTTTGTGCTATTTACCAAGCTGTGGTTTGGAATATGATGGTTCTAAGTGGGATCCATGATCCAAAAAAGAGCATGAAAGGGAGTGGGAGGAATGAAGAAAGAAATGACCCCAAGGGAACGTTTCTTGGCCGTAATGGAGTATAAGACACCGGATCGGGTACCCAACCATGAGGTAGGTGTTTGGGGTCAAACCATTGATAGATGGCAGCAGGAGGGTCTGAATATTTACGATCTCCACTGGGATTGGTTTACGGGCGAGGAGTATTTCGACATGGATCCCCGGGAGTATATCCCTGTGAATTTTGGGATGATTCCTACCTTTGATGTGGAAGTGCTGGAAAAAACCGATCGATATGAGATCATTCGTCATGCCAATGGGGTGGTGACGAAGGCGCTAACCGAAGGGACTTCCAGAGGAACCCGCGCCAGTATGGACCAATACCTGCGGTTCCCGGTTGAAAACAAAGAGGATTTTGCAGAACTGAAAAAACGCTATAATCCCCATCTGGCTAGCCGATATCCTGCCCAGTGGAAGGAATTTCGAAAAAAGGGATGGCAAAACCGGGATCATGTACTGATTTTAGGCCGAAACTGCAGCACCCTGGGCTTCTATTGGAGAGCCAGGGAATGGATGGGTACGGAAAATTTGAGCTATGCATGGTATGATCAGCCGGATCTGATGCATGAGATGATGGAATTTATAGCAGATTTTACCATTGAGGTTTCCAAGCCCATTCTGGAAGAAGTAACCCCGGATTATATCTTCATCAATGAGGATATGTCCATGAAAAACGGCCCCTTGTTGAGTCCTCGGACATATAAGGAGTTTATATTCCCCCACATGAAAAGGCTGGTGGATTTTTATAAGAGCAAGGGAGTCCCGTATGTGTTGGTGGATACAGACGGAAATTGTGAAGTTCTCATCCCCCTCCTGATGGATGCAGGAGTCGATGGTATATGGCCTCTGGAAAGAGCAGCAGATATGGATCCCATTAAAATCCGTAAGAAATATGGCAAGCAGCTTCGCCTGTGGGGCGGTGTTGACAAGAGGGAGTTGGCCAAAGGAAAAGAGGCCATCGATGCCCATCTTCGGTCTCTGGCACCCCTGGTGGAAGAAGGAGGCTTTATTCCTACAGTTGATCATACCGTTCCACCGGACATATCCCTTGAAAATTTCACCTATTACATGAAAAGAAAAATGGAACTGCTAAAGGGTGAATTCAAATAATGAGTGGTATGTAAGGAAGATCTTCAGCAATCGCTCTCTACGTAGGAGGGCGATTGCTTTTGGGAGCTGGGTAAAAAAACAGGTTATTCATATTTAAAACAGGACAGACCTGTGCTATGATGATAAGGTATTGAGGTTATCTACAGATGATGAAACGATAAGGCAAGAGGGGTGTTGTGATGAAAACCAGACCGAATATATTGTTGATCCTGGCAGATCAGCAACGGTATGACTGCATTGGCTATAGTGGTCAGTACCCTGTAAAGACTCCTAATATTGATCGACTGGCTTCACAAGGGGTGTGGTTCGATAATGCTTTTTCTCCCATCCCCGTATGTTGTCCAGCCCGGCAGTCCATGCTCCATGGGCGACGTGCGGAAACTTTTGGAGCCCTGTGGAATTTTAGCAATGGTCTTCCTGTGGCTTCCCTGGAGCCTGAAGCCTATACCTGGGTAAAGGATCTGCAGAAGAATGGATATCGGACAGGTCATGCAGGCAAGTGGAGCATTCATCCCACATACAAGCCTGATCGCTATGGCTTTGATGACTATGTGGAGGATTCGGCTTATAGTGCTTTTCGAAAGGAAAAATATCCGGATATCCAGTATGTAAATGGCTTTTTTGGTGAGAAAGATCCGATTCCTTTAGAGGATGCCCGCACCCACTGGATGGCAAAACAGGCCATCGAGCATGATCGAAAAGTATGAAGAGGAAGGCGCTCCCTGGCTGATGAGCATTGATTTTCCCGAACCCCATTTACCTTGCCGGCCGGCGGGAAAATTCGCTGAAATGTACAAGCCGGAGGAAATCCCTCCCTGGGGGAGTTTCGCCGATACCTTTGAAGGCAAGCCGTATATCCAGAAGCAGCAGCTTTACAGTTGGAAAATTGAGAATTTCAGCTGGGAGGATTGGGCTCCCATCGTTGCAAGATATTATGGTGTTGTCAGCCAGGTGGATGATGCCATCGGAAGAATCACCGATGCCCTTGAAAAAATGAACGTCATGGATGACACCATTATTATTTATACATCGGATCACGGCGATATGTGCGGAGGTCATCGGATGATCGACAAGCACTATGTCCTTTATGAAGACAACGTGAAGGTCCCCCTGCTGATCCGCTGGCCAAAGGGGGTCAGGAGGCGGAAGGTGCAGCGACCTGATCAGTCATTCCCTTGACCTGCCGCCTACCATATCTGGATTTGCTGGACCTTCCTCTCCATGATTTTTTGCAGGGCAGGTCCATGCGCCCCTTCCTGGAAGGGAAACAGGTGGGGGACTGGCGCACTGAAGTTGTATCCACCTACAATGGACAGCAGTTTGGCTTATATACCCAGCGGATGATCCGGAATAAGAAATGGAAGTATATCTGGAATACCACGGATGTGGACGAGTTGTATAACCTGGAGGAGGATCCCAATGAGCTTAAAAATCTGATTTATGACGAATCCTTGAAGGATCTAGTCCAGGAATTGCGCATAAAGCTCTACGAGCAGTTGGTAAAGGATGAAGATGGATTGGTGATCGGAAATGAATGGATGAAAAACCAACTTTACCATGGTAGAAAAATATAACAAACAAGAACCTCCTGTTTATTAAGGGCAGGAGGTTCTTGTTTAAGTCTGTACTTTACAATTTTCTAAACATTATAACGGAAATGTGCAAGAGGGTACAGGAAAAATCCTAGTACTTCAGTTTTTTTTTCTTTATAATAAGGAGAAAGGCAATATAGCACCATGGGGTAGGCCTTTCCCATAAGGGAATGGCTTGAATGATATGTATAGCCGATGGAAAAGTTAAAAAAAATAAAATGATAAGGAGAGGTCCAATGAGAAAAGCACTATTAATCATCATTAGTTGTATCTTGATTGGGATGACTGTACTCACAGGATGCGGGACGAATGATGGGAAGCAACCAACCCAGACTCCTGAAGTAAGTCAAGAGCCTGAGCAGACTTCAGAGCCTACGGAGACACCGGAAACTCCGGAAGGGGAACTGGTATACAAGGATGCCCCCATGTTGAAGGATAGGGATCTACCTCCCGTCGAGGAGAGACTCCCCAAGGAGCCAAAGATCTCCAATGAGATGCCCCCAGATCTTCTCAATGCACAAATTGGTCAGTATGGAGGCACCTTGCGAAGTGCTCGGATGGATGTCGAATACGATAATGTTCTTTTTATCGCATGCAATGAGCCTCTGCTGAATACCCCCGGCTTATTGGGACAAGAAGTAACACCCAATGTATTGAAGGGTTTTGAGGTAAGTGATGACCAAAAAGAATTTACCTTCTATATGCGGGAAGGACTGAAATGGTCGGACGGACAGCCTGTTACTACGGAGGATGTAGCCTTTGCCGTAGAGGACGTTCAATTTAATGATGAACTTAGTCCGGCAGGTGTTCCCAACTGGTTGAGATCAGAGGGAAAACCCACCGGAACTCCCATGAAATTTGAAGTCATCGACGAATACACCTTCAAGATTTCCTTTGACAAACCCTATGGAGGCTTCCTCCTGTCCATGGCTATCGAAGGATGGCGGGGTTATACGGACCTGTTGAAGCCAAAGCATTATCTGAAGGATTACCATAAGAAATATAATACTGATAGCGCTGATTTAGAAGCGAAAATAGCCGATGCAGGCTTCCAGCCCGGCGAATGGGTAAACCTGTTTAGCCTGAAGGATATCCTGAACAATGAGGTTATGAATCCTCAAGCCATCGGTTTTCCCACTCTGAGCCCCTGGATTGAGACGAAATCCGGTGACATCATCGTTATGGAGCGGAATCCCTATTACTTCAAGGTGGATGCAGCGGGAAATCAGCTTCCTTATATGGATTATTTGGAAAGTACCTTGGTCCAGGATCTGGAAATGGTCAACATGAAGCTCTTGTCGGGCGAGCTGGATCATTCCTACGAATGGGCATTGATGTCGAAAGTTCCCATGTACAAGGAAAGTGAAGCCAAAGCCGGTACCAAAACCATGGTCAATACCAAGCTTCATCGAACTGCAGTGACCGCTTTCCTGAATTTGACCTACGACGATCCCACTTGGCGTGAGGTTGTCCATGATGTTCGTTTCCGAAAGGCGTTGAATCTGGCCATGGATAAGGCGGAGGTAGCGGATACCGTTTACTACGGATATGCACAACCTGCGGATGTCACCGATCCAAAGCAGGATGTGGAAGAGGCCAACCGGCTGTTGGATGAAATGGGAATGACCAAGGATGCGGAAGGTTTCCGGGTAGGACCCGATGGAAAACGGTTCAGCCTTCCCATCGAATATGCACCCAACTCTACGGACAATGCACCTGTGACTGAGCTGCTGGTGGACTACTGGAAACAGCTGAATCTGGATGTCAACAGCAAACAGATTGATGCACAGCTGCAGGCTTCGAGGAATGCAGCCAATGAGCTGCAGGTGACGGAAGCGTGGGTCCCTGGTTTAGTTATGTGGTTCCGAGCTGAATGGAATACCCAAACTTGGGCTCCCCTGTGGGATTCTTGGTGGAAATCCAATGGCAAGAATGGCGAGGAACCTCCGGCAGATATTAAGGCATTCTACGGGTTGCTGGATAATATTCGTACCTTGCCTCTGGAGGAAGCCAGGAAGAATTATGAAAATATGCTCCAAAATCTAGGAGAAAATGTTTGGTTCCTGCCCATCACCAAGGATGTGATTCAGCCCGTAGTGGTCAATGCCAAATTACAAAACTTCGAAGACAAGGGATTTGCCATTGCAAATAACTTTGCTGCCGAACAGTGGTTCTACAGCGAATAAGGATAAAAGCGAATAACATAGAAAGAGAGGGATGAATTCCCTCTCTTTTTATTATGGTATCAGCCAAAGGAATCATAATGTTGAAGTACGGATGCAGACTGTTGCATCCGTTTTTACTTTCCATGGATACGGATGCGGCTTATAATGGAAAAGAGAGTAAGGAGGTGTTTCCATGTTGGATATAAAGGAATTTCAACAACCGAGTAGTGAATTTCGGTTAAAACCTTTCTGGTTCTGGAATTCTCGTCTGGATACGGAGGAGCTTCTGGCCCAGATTCGGGACATGCATGCCCATGGGGTGGGAGGCTTTTTTATCCATGCTCGGTTTGGCTTGGAAACGGAATACCTGTCCCCTGAATGGTTTCAGGCCATTCGGGTATGTCTGGAGGAAGCCGGGAAATTGGGCATGGAGGTGTGGTTGTATGATGAAAATCCCTTCCCCAGTGGGATTGGCGACCAAAAGGTCAGCAGCCGCAGGGAATACCGAAACCGATATATCGAATATATCCGACAGCCTCTGCATCCGGGGGAGAATATCATTCCTGTAGGGGATGGAGAGGTCATCTGCGTCCTGGGGCTACAGAATGATAGCTATAGAGCCATTCCCTATGAAGCCTTAGCGGGAAGGATCATTCTCCACGCTGGGGATGCTTCAGGGACGGTTGCCATTTTCATAAAACGGCTGATAGACAATCCTAATGGTAAAATTTTCGGCATCAATTATATGAATCCTGAGGCTGTCAGATTCTATATTGCGACAACTCATGAGCAATACCGGAAGCATCTTGGACAGTACTTTGGGAATGTCATCAAAGGGATATTCACCGATGAACCTACTTTACTGCCTTGGCATCAGGATCTGAACTGGTACATTGCCCGAGGTGATGGGTATCTGGTACCCTGGGATGAGCAAATTCCTGAAAGGCTCTTGCGAAAGTACGGCTATGATGTGGAGGCTCTGATGAGGGGAATTTTTTTAGAGGACAATCTCCACGCTGAGGAAATCCGCCGTCATTTTTGGCAGGAAGTAGCCCAACTATACGAACAAAACTTTTTCAAAATTTACAAGGACTGGTGCGATGAAAACGGACTGTTGCTGACAGGCCATGTCCTCCTCGAGGAGGGCTTGTACTTCAACACCATCTTCCAGGGGAATATCCTGAGGAACCTGGAGTATTTTGATATGCCGGGGGTTGATCACCTCACCAATACAGCGGAGGAGACAAACGCTGAATTCCTGGTGGGCAAGGCTCCCCATTTGCCCAGGATAAAGACCAATGTGCAGGGCCAGAAGCTGGTGGTATCCGCAGCACACCTGTCCGGAAAGAGAAGGATTCTTAGCGAAAGTTTTGGTATCGGCGGTTGGAGTTTGACTTTGGAGGATATGAAATGGATTGTTAACTGGCAGTATGTTCTTGGTATAAACCAAATCTGCCCCCATGCTTTCTTTTACAGCATTGAAGGATTCAGGAAAGGTGATGCTCCCCCCTGTCATATGCACAATAGCAGCTGGCGCAATTATCGCTTGTTTGCCGATTATGTGGCACGACTGTCCTATGCCTTGTCTGCCGGGGGCCATAAGGCGGATGTTGCCATTCTGTATCCTTTGAGGGCATTTCAGGGAGCCTACATGCCCGGGGAACAAAGGGATAGAGACAAGGCGATCAGTGATGTGTATGATATGCTTTGCGTCCAGTTGCCCAAACTCCATTACGATTATGACATTATAGGCGAGCACCATCTTTTGAAGGCAAGAATTGAAGGGGATAGCCTGAAATTGGAGGATGAAGCTTTTCGAGTCTTGTTGCTTCCTTCCCTAGAGGGCCTCTCCGGTGAGGTTCTGGGCCAAATTCGCCGATTCATCCGTGCAGGGGGCAATGTATTGGTCTTTCATGACAGGTCGGAGGGAAAATCATCAGCAACTTTTGAACTGCAGAAGCCAGGTCAGGGCATCTGTAGGACTGTGAGGGAGCTTGATCTGGATAATAAAGAGGATCAGGAGTTTTTTAAACGAATCCTGGCAGACTTCCTGGAAAAGGTGGCTCCAAAGGATATATCCATTATGGGGGATAGAAATGAGCAGGTGTACTGTTACCATCGTCATTTAGAGGATGAGGAACTTTATTTTTTCACCAATACATCCCGGACAAAAGCCGTATCGGTGGATATTTCTCTGAAGGCTCCGGGGAGGATGGTGATTTACGACCTGGAATCGGGCAAGGTAATCCCTTGGAAGCCCTGCACAAAGACAGAAGATTCCCTGACTTTCCGTTATGATTTTGTACCCTGTGGCTCCCTCCTTCTGGGAGTCCGTGCAGAGAAATTCGACGGATCGGTAGCGGAGACAGAAGAGGAAGAAGCTTCTATGCCTCAACTGACCCTTCCCATGGAAGGCTGGACTTTTGAGCTGGAGGGTTACAATGCCCTGCCCCTAAATGAGTGGCAGCTATCCTTTAGGAATCATAGTGGCGGAACGGATTACATCTATAAAACATTCTTTTTCGTAAGGAGGATAACGGAGCCGCTGCTGCTCATGATGGATGATATTGAATACCGCCATGCCTTTATGGGCTTGATGAACATGGAGATACGAATCAATCAAATAGAAGTTCCAAATCCATCAGGCTATTACATCGAAAAGAAATTCAAAACTTTCGATATTTCTCACTGTATCAAGGAAGGAGAGAACCGCATTGAAATCGTTATCCACCATTCCGCCTGGTCTGATCGGCCTCAGCTTTTGACAAGTCCCGCAAAATTGCTGGGTCGATTCAGCCTTCAGGAAGCGAAGGGATGCTATTGGATAGATGAAATGCCGGAGACTGTCATGCTGAAGTCCTGGACAGAGCAGGGATATCCCTTTTTCTCCGGAACTGGCGTATACCGCTGTACATTTCATCTGGATGATGTGCCCGGTTATGCCCTGCTAAGGCTTTCAGAGTTGGCTGATTGTGTGGAGGTATGGGTTAACGGTCAGCCTGCAGGGACAAGGATATGGAGGCCTTGGGAAGTAGATATTAGTTCACAGCTAAGACAGGGTAAGAACGAGCTGACCTTAAAGGTGACCAACAGTCTGGTCAATTTTATTGAAGGAGAGAAGAAAGCATCCGGAATCCTGGGCAGTGTGTATATACAATACAAGTCAACTAAGTCGCTATTGCCTGAAAGAAGCCCATCCCAGCCGGTATAGAACAAAATGATTGAAGAGTATGAAGACCATTCATATCCACAAAATGGATTTTCAAGGGAGGAGAAATGCAGAAAGGCAACGGAAATTGTGAGAAGGAATTAGGCCAAGGGACTATATGAATAAAAAATAAATAGAAAAAATAGCTTGAATCGGAAGGATATTTTTAGAGGATGTGGAACATTAATTATTAGAAAAACGTTTTTCTGACTCGTTCGCCCCATGCAAGGGCAATCGTTCATGTTCGTCAACCCAATGTATACACCATCTAATATAGCACTTCACTTATTCCTATATGCCAGACAGATTTCTTATACAGCACCGGATATGTACAATTCATTTTCCATCAGATAGTTGGTTCAGATATGAAAACTACAGTTTATTTGCTCAGCCCATGCATAATATAGCGCAAAGGAGCATCCCTTATGCTTATGAAATCCGCATCCGACGTAAAGAAGAGAAATGATAAGAATGCCATGGTGGATATCCATGGGGATCCGTACCTAAAATCATCAGTTTCTAAGGGAGGATTTGTATCTGCGGGTGTACTGTCCTGGGAGAAGCAAATAGGACACATGCATCATCACCCTTTCTGCAAAATCCTTTACTGTATCAAGGGGAGAGGAACGCTTCATATCCCGAGGAATGTCGTTGCATTTCAAAAGAATGATATCATCTGCATACCCAAAGGGATGGACCATCAATTACGCCTGGAAAATGAATGTGAGAATATCTTTATTGCGATTGATGATTTCATCCAATCCCATGAATACCAGTATAAACTGAAGGATACCTCTTATCGAGATATTCGCCCTATTTTCCTACAAATTTACAGGCAGTATTCCATGAAACAGAGAAATTGGTACGGTATTGTGAAAAGCCTACTGGATGTATTGAGACAGTATATCATTGCAAACTACCTGGAAGAAGGCGAGAACCCTTATGTGGCTTCTTTCAAACGGCTGCTCTTGTCCAATATTTCTACCATCGATTTCAACCTGAATGATGCCATGGATACCGTTCCATTCTCCAGGGATTATTTCCGGAAGTTGTTTAAGCAGGAGACGGGAGTAACCCCGCTGGAGTATCTGACCGACCTGCGGATTGAGCACGCAAAGGGCCTTTTATCCAGCTCTTCCCTAACTGTTCGCCAGGTTGCTGCTATGGTGGGATACAATGATCCATATTATTTTTCACGTATCTTCAAGAAAGCAACGGGTAAATCACCTTCCAAGTGGGTCGCAGGTCTGTAATGCATGCATATGACCGCATTGTCCATCATTTCCTCTTTTTTTTCTATTCTATCATTCTCCTCAATCATGCTACTATCATGATAAGGGACTATAGATGAGAAGGAGGAAAATGGTATGAAAAGAGGTACAGCACTGTTTCTAACGATGGTGTTCCTGCTTACAATCCTGCTTTCCGGTTGTGGTGGCAAGCCTGTAACAGAGCCGACCCAAACACCCCAGGAAACGGCGGCTCCAGAAGAGACCCAGACCCCTGAAGAGGCACCAGAGGAAACTACGGCACCTGATACTGTCGCAGTGACCTATAAGGAATCTCCCAGCCTTGCTGGTAAAGGACTACCCCCTGTAGAGGAAAGGCTTCCCAAGGAACCCAAATTGGTCAATGAAATGCCCGAATCCCAACTGAAGTATGAGATTGGCAGCTTTGGGGGTACCCTGCGTTCCATTACCAATAGTATAGGTTGGGACGCCGACGTTTTTGTGGCATGTAATGAACCCCTACTGAATACACCGGGTATATTGGGGGATGAGATCACAGGAAATGTATTGAAGGACTTTGAAACCAGTTCCGATCAAAAGGAGTTTACCTTTTATCTACGGGAAGGCTTGAAATGGTCAGATGGGACTCCCGTTACCATGGAGGATTTCAAATTCACCGTTGAGGATGTGATATTCAACGAAGAGCTTACCCCTGTATTTCCCAGCTGGCTGAATTCGGGTGGAAAAGTGGATGGAAGTCCTTTTACCTTTGAAGTAGTAGATGATTGGACCTTCAAAATCAAATTCGATCAAGCTTATGCCGGTTTCCCGGTGCGAATGGCGATCCAAGGTTGGAGAGGATATACGGACCTTCTGAAACCTGCCCACTATCTGAAACAATTCCACAAAAAGTATGCCGATGCCGATGAGCTGGAAAAGGCTATCGAAGAGGCAGGTTTCCAAAAAGGCGAATGGGTGAACCTGTTTAATGACAAGGACATCACCAACTGGGAATTGACCAATCCTAAGGCAGTTGGATTTCCGGCACTGTATCCGTGGATTTTAACGAGAACCACAGAAACAACGGAAGAATTCGAAAGGAATCCCTATTACTTTAAGGTGGATGCTGAGGGCAATCAGCTGCCCTATATTGATATGGTGCGTAGCGATTATATCTCAGACCTTGAAACCGCCAACATGAAGATCATCTCCGGTGAAGTTGATTTCAATCGCTGCTTGGTAACCATGAATAAAATCCCCGTCTACAAAGAGAATGAGAAGAACGGTTATAAGGTATATTTCGGCTATAGTGAAACCTCCCAGAGCGATATTCTGCTGAATATGACCTACGAAGATGCTGCCTGGCGCAAAGTGGTACAGGATGCGCGGTTCCGTACCGCTCTGGACCTGGCTCTGAACCGGGATGAAATCCTGGAAGCCATTTATTATGGATTTGCTGACAAGACCCTTCATTCCGATAATGTATATGATGTGGAGCAGGCCAACAAGCTTCTGGATGAAATGGGAATGAAGAAGGGCTCCGATGGCTATCGTCTGGACCCTGACGGAAACAAATTTACCATTCCCCTGGAGTTCGCAGGTCAGATTCCGTCCCAGGAAGCCCTGGCGGAGCTTGTGGCCGAGATGTGGGGAGACATTGGTGTCCATGTAACGGTTAAGAAGATCGATGAAGGCTTGTGGGGCACTCGAAACAGTGCCAATGAATTGCAGTGCACCATCATCTGGACCTTCAGTCTCCTGTATTGGGGTTGTGATATGGGCAGGAATTATTGGTGTCCTCTTTGGGCTCGTTGGTGGGATACGGCAGGAAAGGAAGGAGAGGAACCACCGGCAGATGCCAAGAAAATGCTGGAGCTGATCGAAAAAACCTCCACAGGAACCCCGGAGGAAGGTGCTGATGCCTTAAAGCAGATACAGGATGAAATGAAGAAAAACCACTGGTATTTTATACCCTTCGGCCTGATTGAGTCACCAATTATCGCCAATGAGAAATTGGGGAATGTGGCAGATAAGGCCTATGCAATCGCCACCAATTTCAGTGCCGAGACCTTCTTCTTCAGGCAATAGAGGGTTTCCTACAACCGACCTGCATTCTACACATGGGATTAATCATTGAATAAAACATGAAATTCAGGTGCTTCTCTATATCAGTGCCTGAATTTCATGTTATATAGAGGGGACGCCAAAGGATATGCAGGTCAAAGTCTGAAAAAGCCTGTGAGGAATCGAATGAAAGATAAAGATGGGAGAGGACGATATGAAACAGATGAATTGTTTTAGGGATGACATGCTGGATTTGGATCTTCCTGAATCCTCAGAGGATAAACTGTGGAGGGCAGGGAACCCAAGGGCAGTACAGTCGGAGAACGGAACTGTCATATTGGAGATTCCCTTCCAGGTCCAGGGAGACGATCCTTTCATTCCCGATCAGGAACGAAAGCCTAGGATGATTCCTGTCATGGTGAGGGCTTATGAGGACCAAGTGATCAGGATCACAACAGCATTCGGAGGTGAAATGCCTCAGGATGAGGGGAATCCAATGCTGGAATGGGACTCCACATTGACACAAGAGAATTTATCGGTAAAGAGGACAGATGAGGGTTGGGAAATCATCGATACCGGAGGGCGTCTCCGAATGAAGGTCGATACCGGAAAGAAACCCATGAAATACTGGAGCAGTCAGATCGAGCCTGCAGTTGAAAGCTTTCAGGCATCGGTCTACCCCGATGGCCAGATATCCGTCCCCTTCATGTCCTGGGACACCTTCCGGCCTAGGTGGGTAGAGTCCCTTCCCCTTGGCTATATTGAACGGGCCGGGAAGGTCCATCGTTGTTTTTATTCCTTGTACTCCAGGCCGAATGAGAAATTTGCCGGTACTGGGGAGCGCTTCGCAAGGATGAATCTGGCAGGCAAAACCTTTACCCTGGAGAATACGGATGCCTTCGGAGTCAACAGCCGGAGAGCATACAAGAATATGCCCTTCTATGTGTCCAGTCGGCCTTATGGCTTGTTGATACTGACCCCCGCTCATGTGCGCCTTTCCCTGGCTGATGTATCTTCCCGGGCGGCCCAGGCCGTCATTGAGGATGATATCCTGGACCTGTTTTTTATAGGGGGAGGATCCCTTGAACGAATTCTCTATAATTACCGCCGGATAACGGGATTCCCAAGAAAAGTCCCCCTTTGGTCCTATGGCATATGGATGAGTCGGATGAGCTATTTCTCCGCTGAAGAGACCCGGGAAGTTGCTTCGAAATTACGGGAGGGAGATTTCCCCTGTGATGTGATTCATCTGGATACCGGATGGTTTAGGACGGACTGGAAATGTGAGTGGGAGTTCAGTGCAGAGCGCTTTCCCAATCCTCCTGAATATATCCGGGAGATGAAGGAGAAGGGGTTCCGTATTTCCCTTTGGCAACTCCCTTCCGTTGCAAAGGGTACAAAGCACTATGATACAGCCAGGAAGAATAGGTTCATAGCCCCTAAAAAAGGCATGAATGCTTCGGAGTCCAATTTCAGTGATGTGGAGTATGGAGGGAATATCGACTTTACAAATCCGGAAGCGGTAAAATGGTACCAAGAGTTGCTGGCATCTCTGCTCCGGATGGGCATCGCTGCCATCAAAACCGACTTCGGGGAACAGATTGATATGGATACGGACTATATGGGGTTGAAGCCCGAACTGCTTCACAATCTATATTGCCTCCTATATCAGAAGGCTGCCTTCGATATAACCCAGGAGATAACGGGAGAAGGCATGATCTGGGCTCGGGCAGGCTGGATAGGCTGTCAACGATACCCGGTTCACTGGGGTGGGGACAGTGCATCCACCTGGGACGGTCTGGCAGGAAGTATTCGGGGAGGCTTGCATTTCGGTCTTTCAGGCTATGCTTTCTGGAGTCATGATGTACCCGGATTTCATGGTCTTCCGGAGTTTATGAACAACTGGCCGGATGAAGAGCTGTATGTGCGTTGGACGCAAGTAGGCGTATTTACCTCCCATATCCGTTACCATGGCGCATCTCCCAGAGAGCCCTATGAATATCCTGGAGTTGCCGATTTGGTACGGAAATGGTGGAAGCTTCGTTACTGCCTGATACCCTACCTGGCGGATGAGGGTAAAAAAGCGGTTGAGAGCGGCTATCCCCTTCTGCGAGCCCTGATCCTCCATCATGAAGAGGATCCCCTATGCTGGAGTATCGACGATGAATTTTATTGTGGCGAGAGCCTGCTGGTAGCGCCCATTTTGAACGATGAAGGGATAAGGGATGTATACTTGCCGAAAGGAAAATGGACGGACCTTTGGACCGGGGAGCTGCTAAAAGGCCCTATATTGCTACGGGATGTTCATTCTCCTTTATCGCAAATCCCTGTATATGCAAAGACAAATTCCCGTATAAGGGTATATCCCAAACCGATCCGGCATACAGGTCAAATGGACATGAGAGAAGTTGTGGAGCTGGTGTTCGATTCCACATACAAGGGATTGTCATCATCAGTACTGGGTGAAGTGACGGGACTCTGATAGCCGGCCACCGCCTGCCAATCGCCAGCCGATTCAAGGATATCACTCCATCATTTTCTACGGCTGGTGGTTGGCCTCTCTACGGATCAGTTCACCGCTACTGTACTAAATGTCAATGGGTTTTCAGCTGGATACTTTCAGCCAACTGCGAATTGTCAAGCGATTTCAGCCGATGGCTAACAATGAACAAATGGAGGTTTTCAGATGACGGTAAAATTCAAGAAGCGCCTGATCGACAAGGTCAGCTATGAGGCTGCAGCCGTATTTGATGTGAACGACGACGGTATTTTGGACATTGTTTGCGGGGAGTATTGGTATCAGGGTCCTGACTTTGTAAAGAAGCATAAAATCTGTGACGTGATGCCCTCGGGAGAGTATTATGATGATTTCTCGGATTACGGATTGGACGTAAACGGGGATGGCTATCCGGACATCATTACCGGGGCTTGGTTCGGAGAGACGCTTCGTTGGCGGGAAAATCCCGGAAACTATGGGGAGTGGAAAGTTCACGATATTGATAAATGCGGACCCATCGAAACCATCCGTTTTTTCGATATTGACGGTTGTGGTGTACCGGAGATCTTTCCCAATACGCCGACAGGCCCCCAGGCTTTTTACAAACTGATCCTGGACCGGCAGGGGCCGGGGAACGGGTAAGTTTCGAGAAGTTTGTTATTAGCGAAGGTCCCAGCGGCCATGGAATGGGTTTTGGTGATATCAATGGGGACGGTAGGGTGGATATTATCCTGGCCGACGGCTGGCTGGAACAGCCTCAGAATCCCATATGAAGGTCCGTGGCAATTTCATCCTGAGTTCAACCTGGGTTCTGCCAGTGTACCCATTTTGGCCTACGACATCACAGGGAATGGGTTGACTGATCTGATTGTAGGCCAGGCTCACGATTATGGGTTAGCTTGGTGGGAGCAGAAAAGGGATGAGAAGGGAAGAAGGAGCTGGGTGAAACACGATATTGATACAACCGCTTCCCAATACCATGATTTATGGCTGGTGGATCTGGACGGTGACGGGCAGCCGGAACTGATCACGGGAAAGAGGTACCGGGCCCATAATGGAAATGATCCGGGGGCCGATGATCCTATCGGAATCTACTATTTTAAAATCCACGGAGGGAATTTTGAAAAGCATGTAATTGACTTTGGACCTGTAGAGGAAGCTTCCGGCTGTGGCATCTACTTTTGGGTGGAGGATATCAACGGAGACGGTCGGCCGGATATCGTAGCACCGGGGAAGGACGGCCTCTACCTTTTTGAAAACTTGGGCTAAGTTATGAAGGAAATTTAAAAGAACGTAAAGATGGCGAAACATTCGCAGGAAACGGGAGGAACAAACTATGGAGAAAGTTCGAATTGGATTTGTCGGTACGGGATATATGGGGTCAGTTGGCCCACCTTTCCAATTATGCTGTCTTAGATGATGAGTGTGAGCTTGTAGCCATTGCGGAGCCCAGAAAAGAGCTGGCAAGGCAGGTAGCCCGGCGGTATGGGGTGGAGAAGGTATATTCCAACCCACCTCCAGCTTCTGGAAAGCTGTGAAGTGGATGCAATTGTGGCAATTCAGCCTTATAGGCACCATCTGGCGATTCTCCCGGACATCATTCAGGCAGGAAAAGCTATTCTTACGGAAAAGCCTTTGGCCCTTTCCGTGGAAGCCGGGGAGAAGCTGGGTTCGGTTATCGAAAGGGAAAGGTATCCTGCATATGGTAGGCTATCATAAAAGGTCGGATCCTGCCATGGAATATGCCCATCGCTTAATTCAGGACTGGAAATCCTCCGGGGAGTACGGAAAAATGAAGCTGGTACGAATCACCATGCCTCCCGGAGACTGGGTAGGAGGAGCGCCCAAATGCATCACTTCCAACGAAGCCTATCCCTCCATCACCACCGAAGCCATGCCGGATTATTTTGACGAAGAGACCCGGCCTACTTTACGAAGCATTTGTCAATTACTACATTCATCAAGTGAATGCCATGCGATTTCTGATGGGTGAATCCTATCATGTGGCTTATGCGGATCCGGCGGGTACCCTGATGGTGGCAGAGGGTGGAACAGGCATCTGCGGTTGTCCTGGAAATGGCACCTTATCAAAGCTCCATGGATTGGCAGGAGACTATGCTGGTAGCCTTTGAAAGGGGATATGTACGGGTGGATCTCCCAGCTCCTCTGGCCAGTCAGCAGGCAGGCCGTGTCACTGTGATGCAGGACAAGGGAACAGGTTCCCCCGTTACGATGCAGCCTGTGATACCTCCTGTATCTGCTATGCAGCAGCAGGCGAAGAATTTCATCGCTGCTGTCAGAGGGGAAAGGGATGCTCCCTGTACAGCGGAAGAGGCATTGGAGGACTTGCGGATTGCCCGGGATTACATACAGATGTATAGAGCGGCAAAGGCTTAAGCCGGGGTACAGGAGTGCTGAAAGGACTATATCAAGGAAGCAATCTGTCGGCTTTTCCCATTATGCTGCATCTCGATGAAATTCCAAGGCTGTACCAAAGGACTGAAGGAATTTGGAATTTAGTGTCGAATCAGGAAGAAGAAAACACACTTTTCATTAAACTATTATTTTTTCGGCCTGGACAAGGGAAGGAGGATAAAGTGAGCAAAATAAAGCAAATCCATGATACCTTTGAGAAGGGGGAGGGTATACTCCGTTTGGTACCAAACTTTGTACCCCGTCGTTTCGGGCAGGCAGGAAGACGCCTGCGCCTTCATCCCGACGATTATTATGCCCTGGGGACCCAAAGGGGATCCATCAAGGAACGTTGGTTTTCTTCCGTCATACCCGCCATGAACGGTGAGCTGGCTCCAGAGGATGAAGGGATGAGCTATGTTGCCCCCTCAGACAATATGGAGAACAAATTCCTGTTTAGGGATGCGGTGGAGGAATTGGGAGCGGATTTGATTGGCAAGGAGCTTCATGAGAAGTATGGCACCTGGCCTATGTATTCGAAACTCTTTGATTATGAGACCCCTCTATTTCACCCATCTTCACCTGGATGATCTGGCTGCCGGCCGCGTAGGACGGATAGGAAAGCCGGAAGCCTATTATTTCCCGCCGCAACTGAAACAATCATCCCGGCCAATTCCCCGTTACTTACTTCGGATTTGATCCGGATGTGACGAAGGAACAGGTCAGGGAACGTTTGCTAGCCTTTGAAGCTGGGGGGATAACCGGATCACGGAGCTTTCCAGAGCATATCGGATAGAGCTGGGCACGGGTTGGTATACCGCCTCCGGGTGTTGTCCATGCTCCTGGTTCCTACCTGACCTACGAGCCCCAATGGAACAGCGATGTTAATTCCGTGTATGAGAATATCACTGCAGGAGAGGTATACCCATACGAATTCCTGGTAGAAAACTGTCCGGAGGATAAGAAAAGGGATATTGACTATATTATGAGCCTGATGGATTGGGAGAAGAACGTGGATCCCCATTATAAGAAACATTATTTTCGTCCGCCCATCCTGTGTGAGCATTCCAATGAAAGCTTTGTGGAGAAATGGATTGCCTACGCCAATGATTATATCGGAGCTAAAGAACTGACCGTTATGCCCGGTCAGAGGGTAGTGGTGAAAGATGGTGCAGCCTATGGATGTATCCTGATACAGGGTCACGGAAAATTTGGTGTATACGATGCAGAAGCTGCCATCATGCTCCGTTTCGGTCAGCTGAGCGGTGACGAATACTTTGTCAGCGAAAAGGCTGCCAAGGAGGGTGTTGTCATCGAAAACAAAAGCCGGTGGGAGCCCATGGTGATTTTGAAGCATTTCGGTCCCAACCATCCAGATATGCCCAAAAAGGTTCCGGAAATAGACGAATACTAATAGAGAGCAGGATGCAGATGGCAAGTATAAAGGATGTAGCACAAAGGGCAGGAGTATCCATATCTACCGTTTCCAACGTGATCAACGGAACCAAGCCGGTGAGCGATGAATTGGTGGCAAAGGTCCATCAAGCGATTGAGGAGTTGAACTACGAGGTTAACCCCGTAGCCAGGAGTTTGAAAAGTAAACGGACCACGACCTTGGGTGTGGTGATTACCAATATCAACCGGATCTTTTTTCCCCAAGTGATTAAGGGGATTCAGGATGCGGTTTCAGGATATGGATTTAATATCACCTTTTGTGATACGGATGATCAGCCGGCGAAGGAGAAGGCTTTCATCCAAATGCTGAAGAGCAATTGGGTAGACGGTATTATCCTGGACTCCGTTGTCGGTACGCAGGATGAGGAATATTTTCAAATGCTGAGGCAGTTGGGAAGCCGAAAAAAAAGGATTCCGGTGGTTAGTTTGGAAAGAAAACTGGATGAAATGGGAATTGACAGTGTGATCGTAGACAACGAAGAAGGTGGACGAATGGCGGCCCGTCATTTGCTGGACTGCGGTTGCAAGTCCATCGCCCATATCACCGGTCCCTTGTATTCCAGCATGGGCAATGACCGTTTGCGGGGATGCCAGGAGGAGCTGGCTAAAAACGGGATTACCCTCAGCCAGATTCAAGAGGGGGATTTTTCTCCCTTGAGCGGTTATCAGGCCATGGATAGGCTGCTGATGGAAGGCAAGAGAATCGATGGGGTTTTTGCAGCCAATGACCAGATGGCGATTGGCGCATTAAAGGCCTTACGGGAGCGGGGATTCCGAGTACCGGATGATATCAGGGTGGTCGGATTTGATAATACTTTTGTTGCTTCCATCGTAGATCCCTCTCTAACAACCATCCATGTGCCCAAATACCGGATGGGGGTGGAGGCAGTAGAGCAACTGATGAAGAGAAATAACGGGGAAACAGGGAAGCCGGTCGTAAAAGAGCTGCCCATTCATATCATTGTTCGTCAATCGACGGACAAGGCAGGCCGGAAGGACTGGGATTTACAGAAATGGTAATAAACGGAGGAGGTAAAGTTATGCGGATTTGGAAGGGTAGAGAAATGGAAAGCGGAAGCATCCATTGCCTTGGAAATGGGAAAATGGCTGTATATGGGCAGGGACCTGACCTGATACAGGTATTTGGGCCTCCATACAGCTCTCCGTCCTTTATGCAGATGCAACTGTTGGAGGAGAACGGATTGGAAGTCCGGTCTGAAAGGGAGCCGGGCACTGCCATCTGGAACCATCGCATTTTCAAGGCGGGTCGATACATAGGAATCATGACGGATCTGGTGGACAGCCAGCTTCCTTGTTTTATTCGGCGGATCCGGCTGGAGGAACCCCTGGATTTCTTATTGTTAATCCGAGAGGATATCCATATAGCAGATAATCGGAATCGGTTTGAGGAGATGAAGCTAGCCCTTCTGGCTTACGCTGAAGCCGGTATTTACATCTACGGAAAATACCCCAGTCCTTGGCCTGTTTATCAACAGGTATTGGCCAAGGGAGCAGTGATTCCGGAGCATGATGGAGGCAAGCGATGGAAGTTTCAGTGTCTACCGGGGGAAAGCATGATCTATATGATTGGGGGCCCGGATTATCCAGCCTGTATACAAAATACGGAGGAGGCTGTCAGGCCTACCTTTACGGAACTACTGATCCGTACCCGACGTTGGTGGGACGAATTTACAAGGCGGCGAAAGGACTTTGATCAGCTGATTCCCCAGTCCATGCCCCTGCGGGATACACTGCTCCGGGTGATTGATGATGTATCCATCCTGATAAAAAGCCAGCAGGACGAAGAAGGAGGGGTTTTGGCCGGCCATAACTATCACTTAGGATATGTACGGGACCAATATGGCGTGTCCCGCTGCCTCTTGGCTTTGGGATACATGGAAGAGGCCAAGGCCATTTTGGATTTTTATTGGCGAATATGGAAAAAACATGGAGTGATCCGCAACGCCCAAGCTATGGGGGTGGATGGAATTTTCCATATCCACGAGAACGATGATGTGGAAATAACGGGATATTTGATCATTCAAGCCTTCGATTATGGGCTGCGTTCGGGGGATGAGGTTTATATTGCCGAAATATTCACCATGTTGGAATGGGCTTGGAATGCCCAGAAGAAGCATTTGATCCGGTATATGCTACCCTTTAACGGGGATGAAACTTATGTAGCGGGAGGGATTCTGCCCAGGAGTACCTTGAATGACGGGTCTGCAGAGGCTACCATGCTTTTTATCACCGGAGGGGAAAGGCTGCTGAAATGGATAGAGGAAAAGCAGCTATGGAGCAGGGAGAAGCTCCATGAAAACCAGGAAATCCTGGAGCAGGTCAGGAGCCATTACCGGGATAATTTTTGGGAAGGGGACCGTCTAGTGGCCAATAATTCCGATCGATGCTTAGGCGAAGCCCTCCCGAGATTTCGACACGGGGTCTGTGAAGCGGATTTCTCTTTTGGTTGGACGGAAAGGGATAAGGATGGACGCTACGTTTGTTCCAAATGCTTTGGTCAGGAGAGGGAGAAGAAAGCACCGGGTGAACGGTATTACCTTCAGTCCGTCAGCTTGATGCCCCTCTATATCGGATCTTCCCTGTTTACCAAGGAGGAGATCAGGAAAATGGTAGATGAAATTGTGCTCCAGTATAAAACAACGGGAAAACTGCCCTCCAGACCGGAGGGAAACCGCGCTGTAGGTTATGATTATGGTCTCCTTCTATATAGTCTGACGGAGTTGGCCAGTCCCTTTGCCCGGGAAATATATAAGCGGATGTTAAGCCTTGTGGATGATACAGGGGCTTGGGTGGAGTATTATGAAGACCACCAGCCCCAGGGGACCAGATATCGCCCCTGGGAAAGTGGGATCAATCTGGAAGCGGCTCTTTACTACGCCATGAAAGGAGCGAATCAGCCATGAGGATATGGTCCAATCGAGAAAAAGATGACGGGAGCATCCATCCCATTGGAAATGGAGAGATGCTAGTCTACGAACAGGGTCCTAACATTATCCAATTGATAGGGCCTCCCTATAGCGCACCCTCTTTTTTGAGGATGGATCTGCAGGATGTTGAAGAAATTCAAGTCCAATCCCAGAGGGAACCGGGGACAGCGATATGGCATCATAATGTATACCGTAACGGTGTTTCCATAGGCCAGATACTGGATTATATATTGCCGGATAAAAATGTGTTTATCCGGGAGATCGAGGCAAAAGAGGAACTGCGTTTCCGGCTCTGGTCTTCGGACGCGGCAAGAATCCATCCATTGGAAGCTTTTTTTTCCGATAAAGGAGAAGAGGGCGATGTTTTCCTCTTTGCCATTCCAAAGGGAACGAATTTCTTTACCAAAGACCCTCTTCCGTGGGAAAACCGTTTATTATTTACTATGACAGGCAACGGTAAGATAGACGGGACGGAGGAAAAAACCATTGATCTGGTAGCCCATACAGGATACAGTCGAATGATTTTCAGCAGCCATTCCCATTATCCCACCACTGTTATCCAAATGGAGGAGATTTTGCTGGAGAACCCACCGGCTTTGCTTGAGAGAAGTCGACGGTTCTGGCAGACCTTCACATCCAGAAGGCGGGACTTCGCCGCTCTTATTCCCCAGGAGGCTCCCCTTAGACAGGATATATTGGATGCCATAGACAGTGTATCGGTGCTGATCAAATGCCAGCAGTCCAGCTCAGGGGGTGTGGCGGCAGGACATTTTTATCCCCTGGCCTATGTAAGGGACCAGGCAGGAGTGTTAAGGGGCCTTCTCGCTCTGGGGTATATAGAAGAAGCAAAAGCTATCCTCCGTTTTTGGAAGGCCAAATGGGAGCTTTTCGGAAATCTTTACAATGCAGAAGGCATGGGGAACGATGCCGCCAGGCTGTATTTCGCCAACGATGAGGTGGAAATTCCCGCTTATATCATTTTAAGCTGCTTTCGATACCTGGATTATACAGGGGACCACCTTTTCCTGAAGGAAGCCCTTCCCATGATGGAGTGGGCTCTGGACATCCAGTTAAGCCACCTGGTGGAGGGAATGACAGAGTTCAGCGGCGATGAGACCTACATCGCCGGCAGGGTGCTTCCTCGCCATTGTATCTACCATGGGTCTGCAGAATCAACCCTCCTCTTTATCACCGGAGGAGAAAAGCTTCTGGAATGGGTGGAGAGCCATGGGCTGTGGCCGGAAGGAAAGATCAAAATGTACCGGGAGAAAGTCGACACGGCGCAACAGCGCTATAAAGAAAATTTCATTGAAGACGGAAAGCTGTACGCCAACCAGCCCTTAAGAGATCGTGTAGCCAGCAAACCCCGTTTTCGTTACTATTTCTGTGACATCCATGAAAATCTGGAAAAGACCAATGTATTGACCTGGACGGAGCGAAATGCCCAAGGGGATTACTGCTGTCCTGCCTGCCGGGACAGAAAATTGCCGGATACGGGGGATAGGGAAAAACGCTATCTTTTGAATTCCGTTAGCCTTGTTCCCGGTTATATCGAAAGTGATCTTTTTACACCGGAGGAGCTGGAGACTTTGGTGCAGCCCACCCTTAACCTGTTCAGGGAAAAGGGAAGGGTTCCTTCGGATGTGTCAGGTAACCGATCCCTGGGTTATGATTACGGTTTGCTGCTATATAATGTAAGCATGTTGAATAAGCCGGAGAAGGAGGCTGTGCTGAAAAAAACCTTAAGCCTGCTGGACCCCACAGGGGCATGGGTAGAGTATTATGACGGAGACAGACCCCATAATTGCCGGGCACGTCCCTGGGAGAGTGCCATCAATATTGAAGGGGTTATTGCCTATATTGAAAAGGAATATTCTTAAGAGGCCGGCAAATGGCCTCCATCCCCTTCCTTGGCAACATTTTGTTCCATTGGGTGAAATATAGGTTAAAGCATAGAGAAAAGGTGTATCTATAATCTATAAGCGAAATGCCAAGAGAGGAGCGAGGATGTATGGGAGATAAGGTAAAGGTAGCCATCATCGGTGCGGGGAATATCTCCAACAGCCATATTGATGGATGGCAAAAGAGCGGCCTTGCTGAAATATGCGGTATAGTGGATATCGATATTACAAAAGCCCGGGAGAAGGCAGAAAAATGGAACTGCAATTGCGGTACCTACTCTTCCATCCAAGCTTTGAGGGAGGATGTACAGCCGGATATCATGGATATATGTACTCCGGAGCATGCTCACAAGGAACCTGCTTTAGAAGCTTTAGAATCCGGTGCGGCTGTGTTTTCGGAAAAGATTCTGGCAAACTCTCTTTCCTCCGGATATGCCATGGTGACCAGAGCAAGAGAGAAGGGGAGCTGGACGGCCATTAATTACAACTATCATTTTTGCCCCGGTGTACGTGTGCTTAAGGAAGCCATCGAGAATAAAAGTCATGGCTCCTTGAAAATCCTCCAATGCACTTGCCATTCTTTTTGCTTCCATCATGTGCTGGAGCTGCTGTTATGGATGTGCGGTCGCCCCGTTTCCGTGGAGAGCCAGGGGATCGAACGGGATTGGCCTCCCGAAATCAGCAGGGTCTTTCGTATTTCTCCGGAGCTGATTTATATACCGGGAAAGGCCTTTACCGGACGCATTGAATTCGAAAATGGTGTGGTTGGCAGCATCACCTCCTCCCTATATCCCAGCCTGTCCTGCCTGCCTTTTCATTTCATCGCTGTTTTTGACTCCGGCGAGGTGATGGAGATTAGCGGCTTGGATTGGGGAAAGGACATGGTGGGGCGGTGCAGCTGGCTGCCGGATGGAGAGAATATGGCAGTCCAGCCCGGGGAAGAGAGGACAAATCAAATCAGTTTCCAAGGATCCATTAAGAGTGTGGCGGAGCGCTGGCTGCAGAAGCTTCAGCCGGAATCCTCATGGGAAGCAGGATGGGACGTTATGGTGCTGGATCACGCCCTCCTGAAGGCGGGACGGCTGGAAAAGAAAATCCTGATGATTCCGTTCCGAAGAGAGCTAGAGGAGAAGCTGAGGGAAGGGGAAGGAACATGATGAAACAACGCCTTGGAATCAGCACATTGACCTGGGTTTCCAAACCTGTTCGAGAGGGAATCGAAAGGGCAGCGGAGTTGGGCTTCCCGTGGGTTGATCTGGGAGTGCTACAGAACTGGTCGGAATTTGGAGTCCTGGATCTTTGGGAGAATGAGGATGCGATTCTCACCCCCATCGAAAAAGTATTGGAGGAGAAGGGGATATCCGTAGCCAGCCTCAATGCCAGTCTGGTGTCCGGTGAGGAGGTCCTTTCCGTCAAAGATCAGTGTCGGGCCTTATGCAGCGCTGCCTTGCGCTTGAATGCCCAAGCTGGAATTACCTTACCCACTCCTTCCGTGAAGGAGTCCTTTCAAATCGTTGTGGATTATTTGGCGCCTATCTACGAAGGGTGCCGGCAGATGGGCGTACCGTTGATGGTGGAGACCCATTACTACCAATGGACAGAAAAGATTGAAAACACCCTTGCCCTGCTTCAGGAGTTTCCCGGTCTCCGGATTACCCTGGATGCAAGCCATTATATCATACAAGGGCTTTTACCGGAGGATTGGGAAAGCCTTGTTCCCTACACAGGCCACTGCCATGTCCGGCCTTGCGCACCGAAAGGCTGGGAAGGAGTAGAGGTGCCGTTGGAGGAGGCCAGTCCCCTTGCTTATGAATGGATTCAAAAGATGGAGCAGTGGGGATATCAGGGACTGTACGGCTTTGAGATCATTGAAGGCTTCGGCATCCCGGATACGGAAACAGCGAGTGTGCAGATGCGGGACCGGCTTTTACAGCGTATATAGCGGCCGGTAAAGGGGAAGGCTTCCCCCTCTGACGAGTAAGGACGAATGTTAAGAGAGCTCCACCATTTATTGGAGCTCTTTTTGCTATGCCGGTTCATTGACATTTGCGATACAGGGTTATATGATGAAAGGGAAATATGGAAATAAAAGCTATGGATGATTGGAGGAGAAGGAAAATGGGAGATTTACGCTTTCGCCAGATTCATCTTGATTTTCACACATCCGAGAAGATCGTAGAGATTGGGGATGCCTTTGATCCAAAAGAGTTCGCTGAAACCCTGAAAAAAGCAGGGGTGAATTCCATTACCTGTTTTGCCAGATGTCATCATGGGATGATCTATTATGATACGAAATTTCCTGCCCGGCACCCCGGCTTGAAGAGAAATCTTCTGAAGGAACAAATCGAAGCCTGCCACGAGCTGGATATCCGTGTTCCCATTTACATCACTGTGGGATGGGACGAATATATGGCTGCCCGGCATCCGGAATGGCTGGAGCGGACACCGGAAGGGACTCCTTATGGGGCAGGCCCACTAGAGGCAGGATGGAAGAAGCTGTGCTTTAATACCCCTTATATCGACTATGTGGTGGAACAGACCATTGAGGTCCTTGAAACCTTTGGTGATGATGTAGACGGTTTATTCTTTGACATCATATCCCAGAATCCCTGCTGTTGTACATATTGCATGGAAGGAATGGAAAAGGCGGGTCTGGACCCTGAATCGGAGGAAGATCGAAAGGGCTATGCCCTTCAGGTGTTAAACGGCTTCAAGAAGATGATGACCGATACGGTGCGGAAATACAACAAGACCTGCACGATCTTTTATAATGCCGGTCATGTGAATCCCCAAATTCGGGAGACCTTGGATACCTATACCCATTTGGAACTGGAATCCCTCCCCAGCGGTGGTTGGGGTTACGAGCATTTCCCCATAACCGTTCGCTATGCCAGAAACCTTGGTAAGGAGTGCCTGGGCATGACCGGAAAGTTTCACAAATCCTGGGCTGATTTTGGTGGCTTTAAGAACCAGCCGGCTTTGGAGTACGAGTGTTTTATGTCCCTGGCCAACGGGGCTAAGTGCTCCATCGGTGACCAGCTTCACCCCACAGGGGCCATTAATAAGGCTACCTATGAATTGATTGGAAGGGTTTATAACCAGGTGAAAGAAAAGGAGGCCTGGTGTGATGATATGGAGGCGGTGACGGAAATTGCCGTTTTTACTCCTGAAGCTCTGGAAGCTGGTCATATTCGACTGCATCCCTCTCTGCGGGGAGTACACCGTATGCTTACGGAAGCCCATTACCAGTTTGACATTGTGGATGAAAAAATGGACTTCAGTCCTTATAAGCTTCTCATCCTACCCGATGTCATTACCCTGGATGAGCAGCTAAAAGCAAAATTGAAGGCTTATACCGACGGCGGTGGAAAAGTGATCCTTTCCTATAAATCGGGTATGAATCGGGCGGAGGATGCTTTTATCATGGACGGTTTGGGAGTGGATTTGATAGGAGAAGCGGAATTCTCTCCCGACTATGTGGTGCCCGACGAGGAAGTCCGGGACGGACTGTTGGATACGGAGTACGTCATGTATGAAAGAGGACTTTGGGTAAAGTCCCAAAGCGGAACCCAAAGCCTGGCTCAAATATGGAATCCCTATTTTAACAGAAGTTATCGGCATTTCTGTTCCCATTTCCAGACACCTGTCGAGAAAGAGAGCGAATATCCGGCCATCACCCGAAAGGGCAATGTGATTTATTTCTCCCATCCTATCTTCTCGGCATACCACGAGCATGGTGTCAGGGCATATAAGCTGCTGGTCATCAACAGCCTGAAGCTTTTGTTGAAAGGTCCCCTGATCAGAACCAATGCACCGACTACCGCCCATATCACCTTGAATTATCAAAGGGAAGAAAATCGATACATTGCGCATATTCTTCACTATATCCCGGAAAGAAGATTCGCGCAGATTGATACCATCGAGGATATCATCCCCCTCTATCAGCTGGAGCTGCAGGTCAAACTGCCGGAGAAGCCGGCAAAGGTTTACTGTGCTCCGGAAGGCAAGGCATTGGATTTTACCTATGAGGATGGATATGCCTGTGTGACGGTGCATGAAGTGATCGGCCATCAGATGGTCGTGTTTCAGATCTGATCGCCTGACTAAATCGCCTCTTTCCTACTAGAAATATCCCTTTGGATAGTGTATGATTATTGTGAAGGGGATATTTAGTGTAACATGAAGGGCATCATATGGTATGAGGAGGGATGAGTAAAGGATGACGGTTAAGAATTTCGTTGATGGGAATCGGTATTTTGATGACCACACTATTCCCATTATTGTCCTGAAATATTTGCACGATACGGATATCGATATACACTCCCATGATTTTTATGAGTTTGTGTATATCGATCAGGGTTTCTCACCCCATTACTATAATCAGGTTACTACTATTCTTACCCCCGGTGATGTTTTTGGTATTCGTCCCGGTGATGTCCATGGTTACACTCGCCCAAAGCAGACGATTTTATACAACTGCCTTTTCCGCCCGGAAGCCTTCACCCATGAGTTGGATGAAGTGAAGAAATTGCCGGGAGTCGGCAGAATTTTCCGAGAGGATGATCCTTCCGTTTGGCAGCGGGTCCATTTGGATCCCATTGGCAGGAAGGAAGTCGTCAGCAGTCTGGAGAAGATGAAAGAGGAGAGGCAAAACAAAGCCGCCGGTTGGGAGCTCAAGATTAAGAGCCTGCTCATGCAATTTCTGGTGGTCGTTTCCAGAAGTTTCGAACAACAGCATAGGGCAGAGCCTAAAGGAGAATATAAGTACACTCAATACATTTACCAAGCCCTTGGTTTTATGGAGAAAAATCTGAATCGACCTGTTCAGGTGGAGGAGATTGCTGACACTATAGGCCTGAGTGCAGACTATTTTTCCAGGTTATTCAAGCAGTTTACAGGTTTGTCGCCCATGGAATATATGAAAAATGTGCGTCTGGCTAAGGCAACAGAGCTTTTGAAGGATCCTTTTATTTCCATCTCTCAGGTGGCGATGGAGGTAGGTATTGATGATCCCAGCTATTTTACCAGACAGTTTAAGCAGGCTTTGGGAGTCAGCCCATCCCAGTATCAGCAGAACTTTCGATAGAATATTTTTCGGTCATTGGGACCCTTTCGATTGACTGATTATTTATTAAGAAGAAAAAATAAAGGGAAAGGGATTTGTCAGGATTGCAAGCCCCTTTCCCTTTATCTATTTCTCAATACCATAGGATACAGGATTTTCTTATTATAGATGACATAATAAAAAGCTTATTGTATAATAGGAAGAAATCTGCAGAATGGAAGGGATTTCGAATGAAGGAAGTCAAGGTAGCTTTCTTAGGTTTTGGGAATGTGGGGACAGGGGCATATAAGATTCTTGAGCAAAACGGAGAAACCATATCCCGTCAGCAGGGAATCAAAATCAAGGTGGAAAAAATTCTGGTCCGGGATCTGAAAAAGAAACGACATGTATCCGTTGATCCGGCTTTATTGACGAACCGCGTAGAGGATATTGTGGATAATCCGGAGATTGATATTGTAGCGGAATACATGGGAGGGGTGAGCCCTGCCCGTCAATTTATCCTGGCTGCCATGGAGAGGGGAAAGACGGTTGTAACCGCCAATAAGGAGGTAGTTGCCAAGCATTGGGCCGAGTTAGAAGCGGCAGCCCGGAAAAATGGGGTAGGCCTTTATTTTGAAGCCAGTGTGGGAGGAGGCATTCCCATTATAAAAGCCTTGGTGGAATCCCTCCAGGCCAATGAGATCCATGAGATTATGGGAATCATCAATGGTACCACCAACTATATCCTGACGAAGATGACGGAGGAAGGGCGGGATTTCCACACGGTATTAAAGGAAGCCCAAGCCCTTGGACTGGCTGAACCGGACCCGACCTCGGATATAGAGGGTTTGGACGCTGTGTATAAATTATCCATTCTTTCCTCCATTGCCTTCCATGCCAGAGTTCCCGTAGAGACCATCTATCATGAAGGTATCACCCGGATTACACCCGAGGACATTGCCTACGGTAAGGAGCTGGGTTATGTAATCCGTCTTCTGGCCATTGGGAAGAAGCAGGGAAATGCTATTGATGTGCGGGTGCATCCCACTTTCGTTCCGGTTGATCATCCGCTGGCAGCCGTCCGGGATTCCTACAATGCCATTTTTATTAAAGGAAATGCGGTGGGGAATATGATGTTCTACGGAAGAGGGGCCGGAGACCTACCCACGGGCAGTGCAGTGGTTTCCGATATTATTTCAGCCTGCCAACAGCAGAAACACCGATATATGACCTTTAACAACATGGAAGGCAAAGCACCGGAGGAAGTGACCTTCAATGATAATTGGGAAACCGAGTATTTCATTCGTTTAACTGTCCAGGACAAGCCGGGGGTTCTGGCCAGTATTGCCGGTGCCTTTGGCAAACATCAGGTGAGTATTGCCTCGGTGATTCAAAAGGGACACGGTATGGATGGAGTCCCCCTGATCTTTGTCACCCACAAGGCCAGGGAGCGGTCCATGAAGGCGGCTATGGAGGACATCCAAACCATTGATGAAGTGATACAGGTTGAAAACATCATCCGGGTGGAAGGGTAACGGAATGGAATGCATGATCTTTGTTGATTTTGATGGGACCATTACCCTGCAGGACACCTGCGATGCCATGATGGATTGTTATGGGAACCAAGCATGGCGGGAAATTGATCAAAAATGGGCGGAGGGTAAAATCAGTACTCAGGAGGCAGCCAGAGCGATTTTCCAACATATCCGGATTCGGGAGGAGGAAGTACGGGCTTTTGCCCGTACGATAGGGATTGATACCGGCTTCATCCCCTTTGTAGCTTTCTGCCATACCATGAAATGGCCGGTTACAATCCTGAGCGATGGCTATGACATTTTTATCAGTACGATTTTGGAGCAGCATGGCTTATCCCATATTCCGTATTATTCCAATCAAATGATTTTCAACGGAGACCGATTGGATATCCGCTGCCCCTATTATCATCCGGATTATCCCTGGCAGGGCGTTGCAAAAGCACGGATTATGAGAGATGCTGTAAAGGACAAACGGAAGGCTGTGTTTATAGGAGACGGATTATCGGACATCTATGCTGCTGAAGTGGCGGATATTCTGTTTGCCAAGGGAGCCCTTGAAGGCTACTGCAGGGAAAATGCCCTTTCTTTTTACCCTTTTGATACCTTTAAGGATGTTGAGAGAACCATTCGGGAGATTGCCGGAAAATGATGACAATCCATGGAAAGATGATGCAAACAGGAAATTTACAAAATGGCAAAATTGTGCTATTATGGGAAAGTACAATTAGCTAACTTTTTTTAATGGGGATTACAGGGATACCTCGTGAAAGCAGGTGTAGACACAATGGAATATTTGATTCGTTTTTTATCCTACATAATCCGTAATCTTTTTGTAATAGCCATTGTCACCACCCTCATTGTTGTTTCTTTTTTTATTGCTATGAATGCATCCAATATTTTTATTCTCTTAAATGACGGATTGGAGAAGCGTGCTTCCGTTATCCTGTTGAAAGAGGATGCAAATGAATTGAACAAATTCTTTACGGAGGAATTTCTGGCAGAAGACAACCTTTTGAAGCAGAATGAATACATTGACTTCTTCATTCGCTCCTTTGACCATCAAGTATCGATACAGTGGATGTGGAATTGGCCATGGTCTAATAAGGCTACCGCAACCGTTATAGAGCGGGTGAAGAATATTGACGGGGAGCTTCCGGATGAGAAGAAGAGCGATGAGGACCAAAAAAACAAAAAGAAGATTCCTCCTCCCGAATGGAAGAACGCCAAGTACAAGCTGCTTTTGGTAAAGGAAGGAATTGCCTGGAAGATCGATAAAATGGTGTTCTTGGAGACGGTTGTGGACAAAGACGCGAAAGAAGTTGCGAAAGAATAGAAAGATGGTTCGGAAATCAGTGTAGGGGAAAATGCACGACAGGCATCTGGTAAGGTATGCGCCAGGTGCTTTTTATTTTCTAAGAAATGGTTTAAAATATGGGATGGTCCCTTATTTTAGGGACTACTCCTAAATCGAAATGAAGGGATGCACATGAGAATTGGAAGTTTGGAAATAGAGAACAATGTTTTCTTAGCACCCATGGCCGGGGTGACGGATCAGCCCTTTCGTCTCCTCTGCAAGGAAATGGGATGCGGTGTGGTCTATACAGAAATGGTGGGTGCCAAGGGCTTGCATTATGGAGGAGAGCAGACGAGACAGCTCATTGATATTCATCCCTTGGAGCACCCTGTTGGGATACAGATTTTTGGCAGCGAGCCTGAAATTATGGCTATGATAGCGGAGCAACTGAATAATGAGGATGCAGATTTGATTGATATCAACATGGGCTGCCCAGCTCCCAAAATTGTCAAGAATAATGAGGGTTGTGCTTTAATGAAGGATATGCAGCGGGCTGAAAAGGTAATCCGGGCAGTTGTAAAGGCTTCTAAGAAGCCCGTTACGGTGAAATTCAGAAAAGGATGGGACGACAGCAGTGTGAATGCCGTGGAATTCGCTCAGATGGCAGAAGAGGCAGGGGTTCAGGCGGTGACGGTCCATGGCAGGACCAGGGAGCAGTTTTACTCCGGTCGTGCAGATTGGGATATCATTAGGAAGGTGAAGGGGTCCGTAGGAATTCCTGTCATCGGCAATGGAGATATTTTTTCGGGGGAAGCTGCCAGGCGCATGTTTGAGGAGACAGGCTGTGATGGAGTGATGGTAGCCCGTGGTGCGCAAGGAAACCCGTGGATATTTGCAGAAATCCGATCCTGTTTAAGGGGAGAAAAGGAAATACCCGTTCCCGGTCCCGGGGATAAGATTGACATGGCTCTTCGGCATGGAGCCATGATGATGGAATACAAGGGGGAATACATCGCAATCCGGGAGATGAGGAAGCACATCTCTTGGTATCTGAAGGGGATCAAAAACGCATCTCAACTAAAGGTTGCCGTCAACAGCGCCCAATCTTGGGAGGAAATGAAGGCCTTGCTGCTGGATTTCAAAAAAACAGTATGATCAGTGAAATAATGCGAATAAAAATATTGCCCTTTCGCAAGGGAAGGTATTATAATGATGATATAATGTGCTCAAAGTTTGCACGCCACCGATCTTTGAATGAGGTGAAGAGATGGAAATTCTTCGCATAGGTGATAAACTGATCAGTTGGTCGCGGATTCAATACAAGCTTGAAAGAATCTTAGAGATGCGGAGCCGGGGAGCTTCACAGCAGGAAGTAGCGGAAAAGATGGGAATTGACAGGACCTTTATCTCAAGATTGGAAGGGTTGGGCGAGATACGAAAGGGAAAAAATGTCGGCATCGTAGGTTTCCCAGTTATGAACAAGGATGAGATTATGAAGGTGTTGGACGATTATGGGATAACCCGACGCCTTTTGCTGTCGGAGAAGGAAAGGATTCATTTTATTCAGAACAAAAGCGGGCTGGAGCTTTTCAACCAGCTGATGGAGCTCATCGGTGAATTTCGGAATCTGGATACGGTGGTTGTCATGGCATCGGATAAACGGATTGAACTGATACAGGACCTATTGGATAATCAGGTGGTCCCTTTAGTAATCGGTATGTCACCTATTACCGAAGATATCTACGTGAAACCCGAACTGCTTCGGACTGTCCTGGATGCCCTTGCCGGAGAGGAAGAATAATCACATATGCGGTTGAATACCTTAGTAGGGGGATAAGTATGAAACGAATTGTCAGTATTAGTATAGGGTCTTCCAGCAGGGACCATCGAGCAGAAGTTAATATCTTAGGCGAGGATTTTATTATTGAACGAATTGGTACGGACGGAGATATGAAAAAGGCCATACAGCTTGTACGGGAGCTGGACGGAAAAGTAGATGCCTTTGGCATGGGTGGTCTGGACCTCTACCTATATGATGATAAAGGCAAGAAATATGTATTGAAATCTGCCCTTGCCATTGCCGGGGCAGCTAAAAAGACACCCATTGTAGACGGGTCGGGACTGAAAAACACCCTGGAGCGCAGGGTGGTACATTTTTTGCACCGGGAATTAAACATTTCCGTATCTCAAAAAAAAGTTTTTCTCGTTTGTGCTATGGATCGCTTCGGAATGGCCCAGGCTTTTGAAACACTACGGGCTTCCGTGGTTTACGGAGATGCCATGTTTGCACTGGGGGTACCTTTTCCCATTCGGTCCCTGGGGAGTCTCCGGCTGATTGCCCGTGTCCTTATGCCCATTGTAAGCCATCTACCTTTTGAAATGCTATACCCTACGGGAAAAAGCCAGGAGGAAGGCGTTCCCAAATATGAAGAGTTTTATCAATGGGCGGATATCATAGCTGGGGATTTTTTGTATATCCGGAAGCATATGCCCTCCGATTTATCCAATAAGATTATTGTGACGAATACGGTGACCCAAGAAGATCTTCAGGATTTACAGAGCCGGGGTGTAGGAATGTTGGTTACTTCAACACCTGAAATTAACGGCCGATCCTTTGGTACGAACGTCATGGAGGCGGCTTTTGTCAGCCTGCTGAGAAAAAGAATAGAGGATATCAAAGCAGAGGATTATGAGAGGCTGCTGGATCAACTGCCCTCGATCCATCGGGTCATACAAATGGACAGGAAAGGAGTTCTCACTGGGTGATGGAGAAGTGTGTTTTTTTCCCAAGCCGGGGCTGGGAGGAAAGGGTTTGGAGGGGGCGTCCCTTGTTGTCAAAGATTCCTAAGAATTGGGCCATGACCTGGATAGGAGGGATGGCATGTCAGCTGTCCTGTCCTATCAAGACAATGGAAAATCAGGAAGAAATAGGGTATGTTGTGGACATACCTTATTTTTTTACCTCGAAGGAGCAAAAGCCTTCCGGAAAGCGGGAAAAAAATTTTCAGCGTTTGCTGGACTGCCTGCGTTCCTTAAATGTAGCGTGGATTTGCATGGTAGACCCGGAGGATTTTTTTCTGCCTGAAGAGCGAAGGGAGCTCCATAATTTAGGCTTTCAATTCATAACGGGGGAAAAGCTGCGAATAGCCTGCATGTTGGATACCATTCAGAAAATTATCGGCATAAGCAACAAGAATATGGAAACGATGAAGGGCGTTATTCTGGGAGCGGATACCGAAAGGGGGGAGGAATGGACATATCTGTTGGGTTCCTTGATGAACCATCTGGTACTGTATGGGAAGGACAGAAGGATACTCCGGGAAATAGCCGATATATTGCTGGAAGAAACGGGTCTTTCTGCCGAGATCTGTCGAAGCAAGCAAAGAGCCATGACAGATATGGAAATCGTAGTGGTCGCGGATGAGGAATATGAAGACCTGCTGGTTGACATACCTCCCTCTTTTTTACTGGTAAAGGCTTATAAAGTTTCGGCCTCTTCAGAAGAGGAGGTTTTTCTGAACAAGATCCTGTGCCTGGAAGCCAGCTCTCTCCAGTGGCCTGAAGGCTATCAGCTCAATGCATCTGTAACGCCTTGGGAAAGGATACTTCTTACAGAGTTCTACCTGTTATCTTTTTCCCAGGAATACAGATGGCTCTATCGAAGAAGCAGGCTAACCTTGAATCAGGTCAAGGTTATTCATGGCATCCTGAAGGAGCTGGGCTTTCGCATCACCGGACTGATTCACGGAAACGGAGCCTATTCGTATGACCGTGTGCGCAAGAGGATTTACAGTGACTGGAAAAGGAGTAATATTCCTTGACATTCCAAATATGGTGAATTATAATGTATACAATCATTTTGGCCATTCAAGCACTGGTTCGTAAAATTTTTATCGACAGTGCTTGTTATATTGTAACGCCCTCATTTTTCCTAAAGACCTGACAGCCCTTGTTTAGATATACGGAGAAAGGAGCAAGTGACGATTTGATTTTCTTCTATTAAATAAAAGGGGTGAATGGTCTGAAAGAAGAAGCCTGCAAGCTTTTCAAGACTTGAATAGAATAAATCGATTTGTAAAACATATATTATCAATACATCTTTGAACCTTATAACATATAAGCAAGCAAATTTCAGTTAAAGTTGAAATAGAAGGCAAAGAGGTGAAACGTTTTGAGAAGGGGAGATATAAATATGGCAAATAATAAGGAAGTTATTCTTACTCCCGAAGGTGTTGCAAAGCTCGAAAAAAAACTGGAGTATTTGAAAACCGTAAGAAGACGGGAGATAGCTGAAAGAATCAAACAGGCCATTGCATTTGGGGATATTAGTGAGAACGCAGAATATGACGAAGTGAAGAATGAACAGGCTTTTATTGAAGGAGAAATTATCACTCTGGAAAATATGCTGCGGATGGCCAGAGTGATTGATGAGGAAGATATATCAACGGATGTTGTCAGCATTGGTGCCACTGTGAAAGTGTTGGACATGGAATTCGATGAGGGGCTTGAATATATTATTGTAGGTTCGGCAGAGGCTGATCCTGCCCAATCGAAGATATCCAATGAATCACCTGTCGGTCGGGCACTCATCGGGAAATCAATAGGCGATGTTGTGGAGGTAAGCGTTCCGGACGGTGTCATTCAGTTCAAAATTTTAGATATTCGAAAATAGACCGGGGGTAAAAGTATGACAAGTACAAATGAAGGAATTTTTCAGCCACAGGAAGAGAACGTAAATGAAATAATCAGGATCAGAAGGGAAAAACTTTCCGATTTGCGAAAACAGGGAAAGGATCCTTTCCTTGTAACCACCTACGAGAAAACCCATTATTCCCAAGATATCCTGGATTCCTTTGACTCGTTGGAGGGAAAGACGGTATCCATCGCAGGCCGCATGATGTCCAAAAGGGTTATGGGAAGAGCGAGTTTTGCCCATATTTTAGATGATAAGGGACAAATTCAAATTTATGTCCGCAAAGACGTAATTGGTGATGAGACCTATGGAGATTTCAAGAGCTATGACATTGGCGATATTCTGGGAATTAAGGGGGAAGTCTTCCGTACGAACAAGGGAGAAATATCCGTAAAAGCCGAAGAGATACAATTGCTGGCAAAATCCCTGCTTCCGTTGCCGGAGAAGTGGCATGGTTTGAAGGATGTGGATTTAAGGTATCGGCAGCGATATGTTGATATGATTGTCAACTCGAATGTACGAAAGACCTTTTTGATTCGCTCAAAGGTCATTCAAGCTATACGGAGATTCCTTGATAATCGGAGATTCCTTGAGGTGGAGACTCCCATTCTTCATACAACGGCAGGGGGTGCTAACGCCAGACCCTTTATCACCCATCATAATACCTTGGATATTGATATGTATTTGCGCATTGCAACAGAGTTGCATTTGAAGCGCTTAATCGTTGGCGGTTTTGAAAAGGTGTACGAGATCGGGAGGATCTTTCGTAATGAAGGAATGGATATTAGGCATAACCCAGAGTTTACTACTATTGAGCTGTATGAGGCTTATACCGACTATCATGGCATGATGGAACTCACCGAAAATATGATTTCTCAGGTGGCTCAGGAAGTTTTGGGCACCATGAAGATCAGCTATCAGGGTGTGGAAGTAGACCTGACACCGCCATGGACCCGAATGACCATGACGGATGCAGTAAAAAAATACACAGGTGTTGATTTCAGCCAAATCAAGGATGATGAGGAAGCCCGAAGAGTGGGCAAGGAACTGAAGCTCGAAGGCATTGAGAACGCCAGCAAAGGTGAAGTCTTGAACGCCGCCTTTGATGAATTTGTCGAAGAGAATTTGGTACAGCCTACATTTATCATAGATTATCCCATTGAGATTTCGCCCTTAGCTAAGAAAAAAGCCGATAACCCTGAACTTACCTATCGGTTTGAACTCTTTATTACGGGTAGAGAAATGGCGAATGCATTTTCTGAGCTGAATGATCCGATTGATCAAAAGGAGAGGTTTATTCGTCAGGCTGCTCAGAGGGCGGCCGGAGATGAGGAAGCCCATATGATGGATGAGGATTTTGTTACGGCCCTGGAATATGGCATGCCTCCTACAGGAGGTTTAGGTATCGGTATTGATCGCCTTGTTATGCTGTTAACCGATTCCTATTCCATACGGGATGTTATCCTGTTTCCTACTATGAAGCCCAAAGGATGATTTTTTCAGACCGGATTTTCATATCCGGTCTCTTGTTTTACCATTTATGTAATGACATAAAAATCCTGACGAAAGCCGGTGGATTATAGTGAATAATGAAAAGTTTTTTCATGAAAGAACGAGAAAATCAGAGAGTATTTATGGTGGCCGGAGCTAACGGCTGCTAATCAAGATCATTGGAAGATTGGAAAGGTTGAGGCAGGACGGGCAAATATGCTATATTAATATGCGCCCGAGACAATCGAAAAGAAACGAATTAAAGAGGGCAATGATAAAAAAGGTTGTTGACAAAAGCAAATAAATTTGCTAATATATAAAGGTCGCTCCATTGGGGGGCGGCAGAGATCCTTGAAAACTGAACAGTGTAGAGGAAGAAGAAACGAAGTTAATTCCGAGAGTGAAAGCAACGCGGAAGCAAAAGCGAAGCGTTTTAAGAGAACAAGATTAAACTGAAGAGTTTGATCCTGGCTCAGGACGAACGCTGGCGGCGTGCCTAACACATGCAAGTCGAGCGGGGTTGGATTCGGTACTTGTACTGGATCCAACCTAGCGGCGGACGGGTGAGTAACGCGTGAGCAATCTGCCTCGTACAGGGGGATAACAGATGGAAACATCTGCTAATACCGCATAAGACCACAGGGTCGCATGACCCAGGGGTCAAAAGGGTTTACCGGTACGAGATGAGCTCGCGTCCCATTAGCTGGTTGGTGAGGTAAAGGCTCACCAAGGCGACGATGGGTAGCCGACCTGAGAGGGTGATCGGCCACACTGGGACTGAGACACGGCCCAGACTCCTACGGGAGGCAGCAGTGGGGAATATTGGGCAATGGGGGGAACCCTGACCCAGCAACGCCGCGTGAGTGAAGAAGGTCTTCGGATCGTAAAGCTCTGTCATTAGGGAAGAAGGAAGTGACGGTACCTAATGAGGAAGCCCCGGCTAACTACGTGCCAGCAGCCGCGGTAATACGTAGGGGGCGAGCGTTGTCCGGAATTACTGGGCGTAAAGGGCGCGTAGGCGGTTAATTAAGTCAGATGTGAAACGCCTCGGCTTAACCGAGGACTGGCATTTGAAACTGGTTAACTTGAGTGCAGGAGAGGAAAGCGGAATTCCTAGTGTAGCGGTGAAATGCGTAGAGATTAGGAGGAACACCGGTGGCGAAGGCGGCTTTCTGGCCTGCAACTGACGCTGAGGCGCGAAAGCGTGGGGAGCGAACAGGATTAGATACCCTGGTAGTCCACGCCGTAAACGATGGATACTAGGTGTAGGGGGTATCGACCCCTTCTGTGCCGTAGTAAACGCAATAAGTATCCCGCCTGGGGAGTACGGCCGCAAGGCTGAAACTCAAAGGAATTGACGGGGGCCCGCACAAGCAGCGGAGCATGTGGTTTAATTCGAAGCAACGCGAAGAACCTTACCAGGGCTTGACATCGCCTGAGGTTGGTAGAAATACCGATGTTCCTACGGGACAGGCAGACAGGTGGTGCATGGTTGTCGTCAGCTCGTGTCGTGAGATGTTGGGTTAAGTCCCGCAACGAGCGCAACCCCTATCTCTAGTTGCCATCATTGAGTTGGGGACTCTAGAGAGACTGCCGGGGACAACTCGGAGGAAGGTGGGGACGACGTCAAATCATCATGCCCCTTATGTCCTGGGCTACACACGTGCTACAATGGCCATCACAAAGAGCCGCGAAGTCGTAAGGCGGAGCGAATCTCAAAAAGGTGGTCTCAGTTCGGATTGTGGGCTGCAACTCGCCCACATGAAGTCGGAGTTGCTAGTAATCGCGAATCAGCATGTCGCGGTGAATACGTTCCCGGGCCTTGTACACACCGCCCGTCACACCATGGGAGTTGGGAGCACCCGAAGCCAGTGACTCAACCCGAAAGGGAGAGAGCTGTCGAAGGTGAGACCAATGACTGGGGTGAAGTCGTAACAAGGTAGCCGTATCGGAAGGTGCGGCTGGATCACCTCCTTTCTAAGGAGAACTGCTCAAGCCAAGAGTTTGGGAGTATCCGAGGTCGATATCCAGTCTACAAGTTATGGAGACATAAGACTGTAGACGGATGTTAGAAGACTTCGTTTCTTGCCTACACTGTTTAGTTTTGAAGGATCTCGAAAGAGAGACTTCGACTGTTCCTTGAAAACTGCACAATGCGAAGTAAAGTACTGCGAAAAGGGTAAAATCATCCGAAAGGATGAAGACCTACAATTTCGAGAGAGTAACAAGGCAGATCAAGCTAGAAAGAGCATAGGGTGGATGCCTTGGCACCAAGAGCCGATGAAGGACGTGGCAAGCTGCGAAAAGCTACGGGGAGCCGCAAGCAGGCGTTGATCCGTAGATGTCCGAATGGGGAAACCCACCTGGGGTAATGCCCAGGTACCCATCACTAAATCCATAGGTGATGCGGAGGGAACCCGGCGAACTGAAACATCTAAGTAGCCGGAGGAAAAGAAAGAAAGATCGATTTCCTTAGTAGTGGCGAGCGAACGGGAAAGAGCCCAAACCAGTCTGGAGGTTAGAGGTTAGAGGTTTGAAGTTAGAGGAAAGGGAGGCTGCGAAGCCTGACCTGATTCCAACAACCAACATCTAATTTCTAACTTCCGGACTGGGGTTGCGGACCGGCGTAAGGCGAGAGAGCTTTAGTCGAACCATCTGGAAAGGTGGACCGAAGAAGGTAACAGTCCTGTAGACGAAAAGGCAATCGAGCGGGCCGGAATCCAGAGTACCACGGGACACGGGGAATCCTGTGGGAAGCAGGGGGGACCACCCCCCAAGGCTAAATACTACTTGGTGACCGATAGCGAAGAGTACCGTGAGGGAAAGGTGAAAAGCACCCCGGGAGGGGAGTGAAAGAGAACCTGAAACCCTATGTTTACAAGCAGAGGGAGCACAATAAAGGTGCGACCTCGTACTTTTTGTAGAACGGACCGGCGAGTTACAGTATAGAGCAAGGTTAAGGACTGAAGGTCTGGAGCCGCAGGGAAACCGAGTCTGAAGAGGGCGGATAAGTTCTATGCTGTAGACCCGAAACCAGGTGATCTATCCATGGACAGGGTGAAGCGGGAGTAAAATCCCGTGGAGGCCCGAACCAGACGTCTGTTGAAAAAGGCGGGGATGATCTGTGGATAGGGGTGAAATGCCAATCGAACCTGGAGATAGCTGGTTCTCCTCGAAATAGCTTTAGGGCTAGCCTCAACCGAGAGACTGGGAGGTAGAGCACTGACTGGGCTAGGGGGCCTCACAGCTTACCAAACCTTATCAAACTCCGAATGCCCAGATCTTGATGGTTGGGAGTCAGACAGTGGGAGATAAGTTTCATTGTCGAAAGGGAAACAGCCCAGACCATCAGCTAAGGTCCCAAAGTACAGGTTAAGTGGAAAAGGATGTGGGATTGCACAGACAACCAGGATGTTGGCTTAGAAGCAGCCATTCATTCAAAGAGTGCGTAATAGCTCACTGGTCTAGTGATTCTGCGCCGAAAATGTCCGGGGCTCAAACCTGTCACCGAAGCTATGGGTTCTAGAGGTTGGATGTTAGAGGTTAGAGGTAGGAGAAAACGATGATAAGAAGTTATAAAGATTTGGAAGTTTATCAGAGTAGCTACCAACTGGCCATCGAAGTACATCAGGTATGATATTCTAGGGAGAAGATTGAATGTCATGATAGAGAAGTGGCAAGGGAAGCCAACCAATCATGGTTAAGAGTTCTAATTTCTAACTTCTAACATCCAACTTCTAGAGCGGTAGAGGAGCATCGTATTCGAGCTGAAGCTGTACCGGAAGGAGCAGTGGATTGGATACGAGAGAGAATGCCGGTATGAGTAGCGAGAACGAAGTGAGAATCTTCGTCGTCGAAAGCCTAAGGTTTCCTGAGGAAGGCTCGTCCGCTCAGGGTTAGTCGGGACCTAAGCCGAGGACAAAAGTCGTAGGCGATGGACAATCGGTTGATATTCCGATACCACCGAGGCGCGTTTGACCGAAGCAGTGACACAGGAGGATAGACAGAGCGGGGTGCTGGTCAACCCCGTCCAAGAGACGATGCTGGCAAGTAGTGAAGTACGCTTGCTGGAAAGGCTGAGTCTTAATGGGGACAGAAATTAGAGTATGGAAGCTGTCGATTTCACACTGGCGAGAAAAGCTGCTAGGGAGTGTTGAGGTGCCCGTACCGCAAACCGACACAGGTAGGCGAGGAGAGGATCCTAAGACGAACGGGAGAACCCTTGTTAAGGAACTCGGCAAACTGACCCCGTAACTTCGGGAGAAGGGGTGCCTGGGAGACCAGGCCGCAGAGAAGAGGCCCAAGCGACTGTTTATCAAAAACACAGGTCTCTGCTAAGTCGAAAGACGAAGTATAGGGGCTGACGCCTGCCCGGTGCTGGAAGGTTAAGGGGAAGGGTTAGAGGAAACTCGAAGCTCTGAACTTAAGCCCCAGTAAACGGCGGCCGTAACTATAACGGTCCTAAGGTAGCGAAATTCCTTGTCGGGTAAGTTCCGACCCGCACGAATGGCGTAACGACTTGGGCGCTGTCTCAACAAGGGACCCGGCGAAATTGTAGTATGGGTGAAGATGCCCATTACCCGCGACAGGACGGAAAGACCCCGTAGAGCTTTACTGTAGCCTGATATTGGATTTTGGCAATGCATGTACAGGATAGGTGGGAGACTGGGAAGCATGTACGCCAGTATGTGGGGAGTCGCCCTTGGGATACCACTCTTGTGTTGCTGAAATTCTAACGTTCTGCTGTGAACCAGGGGATGGACAGTGTCAGGTGGGCAGTTTGACTGGGGCGGTCGCCTCCTAAAAGGTAACGGAGGTGCCCAAAGGTTCCCTCAGAATGGTTGGAAATCATTCGGAGAGTGTAAAGGCAGAAGGGAGCCTGACTGCGAGAGAGACATCTCGAGCAGGGACGAAAGTCGGGTTTAGTGATCCGGCGGTTGTGAGTGGAAATGCCGTCGCTCAACGGATAAAAGCTACCTCGGGGATAACAGGCTTATCTCCCCCAAGAGTCCACATCGACGGGGAGGTTTGGCACCTCGATGTCGGCTCGTCGCATCCTGGGGCTGGAGTAGGTCCCAAGGGTTTGGCTGTTCGCCAATTAAAGCGGCACGCGAGCTGGGTTCAGAACGTCGTGAGACAGTTCGGTCCCTATCCGTCGTGGGCGCAGGAAATTTGAGAGGAGCTGTCCTTAGTACGAGAGGACCGGGATGGACATACCTCTGGTGAATCAGTTGTCACGCCAGTGGCACAGCTGAGTAGCTAAGTATGGACGGGATAAACGCTGAAGGCATCTAAGCGTGAAGCCCCCCTCAAGATAAGATTTCCCATTTCGAAAGGAAGTAAGACCCCTTGAAGACGACAAGGTAGATAGGTCAGAGGTGGAAGTGCAGTAATGCATGAAGCTGACTGATACTAATCGGTCGAGGGCTTGATCAGAGCATTGTGCAGTTTTGAAGGAACGGGGAAAGTGGTTAAAAGCCACAGGAACGATTCCTAAAGAAAACGGCTGGCGATAGGCGGCCGGCGGACCCTAAAGGGATGCTGAAAAAGTTCATATTTCCGGTGACAATAGCGAAGGGGCTCCACCTGTACCCATACCGAACACAGAAGTTAAGCCCTTCAGCGCCGATGGTACTTGGCGGGAGACCGCCCGGGAGAGTAGGTCGTTGCCGGAATTGAATATTCCTCAGTAGCTCAGCGGTGGAGCATCCGGCTGTTAACCGGAGGGTCGTAGGTTCGAATCCTACCTGAGGAGCCATAAAAATGCCGATACGTCATGTATCGGCATTATATTTTTTTGGAAGATCGTGATCTGATCCGACTGGTAAAGGAGCGGAAAATACCTTTATTCGCAGTGGCTGATATGTTGAAAGGGTGACATGAAACTGTTTTCTTTGCTATAATGATCCCATAAAAAGGTTCGCGGTTCGCGGATTTTGCCCTCGAGGATTCCTCTGGGGTCTGGCCAGCCGCTGGCCCTAGGGTATGCATCTGGAGCCTCCCGTTGAGCGTTTTTCGTTTGGCGGAGGGCGGACTTTTCCCCTGGGATATTCCTCTGGTGGAGGATGAAATAATGTAATAGGCCATATTCGTTTTAAATAGTCAGTTATAGAAGGATTTTGAAAGGAGCGGAATCATGTTTTTCATTGGGATATTTGGCATTCAGAACAAGATAAAGCCGGTCAAAGAGTTCGCCAATACCATTTGCAGATGTGGAAGCTATAGTCGAGCTGAAATGCTGATGGAATATACTTATTTTCATTTCTTTTTTATACCGTTATTTAAATGGAACAGGAGATACTACATACAAACGCGATGTTGTCGACGCATTTTTAAAGTACCCGAAGATTATGTGGATGAGCTTCTGTCCGGTGACCGGATAGATTTTGATCGGCTGGAGGAACTGACCGGCTATCAAGGGGGCGGACCGTCCAACTGCCCCCATTGCGGAGGAATACTGCAAACCGGATTTGAATACTGTCCTTATTGCGGCAGAAAGATTTAGTCCGAAGACAAAAAAAGGAAGCATCAAATGCTTCCTTTTATGGATTTAACGGCTGCTGCTAAAGAAGAAGACGGCAATGGTATCGGGACCGGCATGGGAGCCGATTATGGGACCGATGGTATTGATCAGGATATCTTTCACCTGTACCTTAGAGCGAATCAGATCTGCAGTGAACTGGGCATCCTCGAGGGCATCGCCATGGCTGATAAAAACAACTTGTTCTTCCGGATCCACAATCCTTTGCTCCAGCATTTCCACCAACCTGCGAAGGGATTTTTTCCTTCCCTTTACCTTTTCTACAGGAATAAGACGCCCTTCATCGTTGACATGCAAAACAGGCTTGATGTCCAGAATCGTGCCAATAAGGGCACTGGTTCCTGATAATCTGCCACCTCGCTTTAAGTGATTGAGGTCGTCTACGGTAAACCAATGGTTGATTTTCAGTTTGTTATCCTCCACCCATCGGACAAGCTCCTCATGAGAATAGCCCTGCCGCTGAAGCTGGACAGCTTTGTACACCAGCAATCCTTGCCCCATGGACGCGCAGAGGGAATCAACCACGGTAACGGTTCGATCCGGATAGTCACTCTTCAACATGTCACGGGCGATGCGTGCGCTGTTATATGTACCGCTGAGGGCAGACGAAAAAGCAATATAAAGGATATCCTGTCCTCTGTCCAGATATTTCTTAAAGAATTGCAGAAATTCCTCCGTGTTTACCTGGGAAGTAGTGGGTGTAGCACCCTGTCGAATGGCATTGTAAAAACTTCTCAGATCCAAGCTCTTACCTTGATCGTCCGCATATTCCTTTCCGTTTAAGGTGAAGGTTAAACCTATTACCGGAATTTGATGAGCTTCCAGGAAAGACAATGGTAAATCGTAGCAGGAATCCGTAACAATCAAAGTGCCCATATGCGATCACTCCTTCATATTAATTAAATATTTTGAACAAATATTCTGTAGATATACTACTGATTTTAACTGTTATGAAAAAGAAAAGCAAGGAAAGATTGCTTTTCATTTAGACAATGCCGACTGTTTTCAAATATAGCCTGTTTGAGATTGAAATCCGGGAATAATGGCTTTATTGACAGCTACTGCAGTGTGGAGTAAAATAGAAAAATCGCATATATGTTTTTGTTATACAGACGATTAGCGATGCAATTCCACTAATGTAGAAATATATGGATAACAAGAATCCAAAAAGAGAGGAATAACTGATGCCACAGACGGACCCAATATTAAAACGAGAAGTTCAAAGAAGAAGGACCTTCGCCATCATATCTCATCCCGATGCAGGAAAGACCACCCTGACAGAGAAGTTGCTGCTCTACGGAGGTGCCATACACCTGGCCGGATCTGTAAAGGCCCGAAAGGCCCAGAGACATGCCCTTTCCGATTGGATGGAGATTGAGAAGCAAAGGGGCATTTCGGTTACGTCCAGTGTAATGCAATTCGAGTATAAAGGATATTGTATGAACATCTTGGACACCCCCGGTCACCAGGATTTCAGTGAAGACACTTATCGCACCCTGGTGGCCGCCGACAGCGCCGTCATGCTGATTGATGCTGCAAGGGGAGTGGAGGAACAGACCATAAAACTCTTCCACGTTTGCAAGATGAGAGGTATCCCCATCTTTACCTTTGTCAACAAGCTTGACCGGGCAGGAAAGGACCCCTTTAGCCTGATGGAGGAGATTGAAAATGTCTTGGGAATACGGTCTTATCCCGTGAACTGGCCTATTGGGACGGATGGGGATTTCAAGGGAGTCTATCATCGCGATCGGGCATTAATTGAGGTTTTCAGCGGTGGGAATCATGGCCAATCCCATGTCACGTCACAGCAAGGGACTGTGGATGATCCTGTTTTCAGGGAGCTTTTGGGAGAGAGCTACCATGATAAATTATGCGAGGACATTGAGCTACTCGATGTAGCGGGAGATGAATTCGATATGGAGAAGGTTTCCAGAGGAGAGCTGACGCCTATGTTTTTTGGTAGTGCCATGACCAACTTTGGCGTTCAGTCCTTTTTGGAGAAGTTCGTGGAATTGACGACGCCTCCCCTGCCCCGGATGTCGGATAAGGGTCCCATTAACCCTGAATATGAGCATTTTTCCGGTTTTATCTTTAAGATCCAGGCCAACATGAATCCTGCCCACCGGGATCGGATTGCCTTTATGCGAATATGCTCTGGGAAGTTTACCAAAGGTATGAACGTTTTCCATGTTCAAGGGGGAAGGGAGGTTAAGTTGGCCCAGCCCCAGCAGTTTTTGGCTCAAGACAGAGCTTCAGTGGAAGAGGCCTTCCCGGGTGATATCATTGGTCTCTTTGACCCTTGCATCTTCAGGTTGGGGGACACCTTATGCCAGGGGAATGATCTTTTCCGGTACGGAGGGATTCCTGTGTTTGCACCGGAGCATTTTGCACGGGTTTATACCACTAACTCCATGAAGCGGAAGCAGTTTATCAAGGGAATCACCCAGCTTTCTGAGGAGGGAGCCATCCAAACCTTTAAAGAATTGGACATTGGTCGGGAAGAGCTGATTATAGGAGTGGTGGGTGTGCTCCAATTTGAGGTTTTGGAATATCGCCTGAAGAACGAATATGGTGTGGAAATCCGCATTGAAAGGTTACCCTTCCGTTTTGTCCGCTGGGTGGAGGGAGAGGAGATTGATCCCGGAAAGCTGAAGCTCACCGCTTCTACCTTGCCTGCAAGAGACCGATTTGAGAGGAGTGTACTCCTTTTTGAGAATGACTGGTCAATTCGTTGGGCGTTGGAGAACAATCCCCAGCTCAAGCTTTTGGATATTTCTAAAGGGAGGCAGAGCTAAAAAGCTTGTGGGTCGAATTTTCTTTTAAGTTTTTTCCCCATTGACATATGGAAGAGTATTGGATAAAACAATCTGGCATGCATAAACAAAGAGTCATGGAAGCTACCATGGCTCTTTATTTCTCCAAGGCGTTTTACCGTGGAATACGGGGAGGTGTTACGAATTGCAAAACAGCAGAAGAATTCTCAAATATGTGCTGCAATATAAAGGACTTATCATTTTACCTTTTCTAATGATTGGTATCAGCATCGGATTGGATATGTTTAACCCCTACCTTGGAAGGGTGATCATTGACAGGGTCATTATCGGGCAGGATTTTTCCGTTATGGGGATCGCCTTGACGTCTCTTCTGGTAATAGGTCTATTGAGAGGTGGTATGGCATATGCCCGGTCTTATCTGTTTGATCTTCTGGCGGAGAACAGCATGCTGAACTTGCGGAAAGACTTGTTTTCCCATATTCAATCTATGCCTTTTTCTTTCTTTGACAAAATGAATACCGGTGAGCTTATGTCCCGGATGACAGGAGATATCGACAGCATCAGGGCGGTGATATCCTACGGGATATCGTTATTCCTGGAAAACGTCCTATATTTTGTGATTGCCTCCGTCATCCTGTTCACCATTAACTGGAAGCTGGCCCTCATTTCCCTTGCAGCCATGCCTTTTATTGCTTATCTGGCCATTCGGTTGGGAAAAGAGGAAGGAGAAGCTTACGAGAAGATCAGTGACCAGGCGGCTGTACTGAACACGACCGCAGAGGAAAATATCGCCGGGGTTCGAGTGGTAAAAGCCTTTGCCAGGGAGCCCTACGAGATAAAAAAATTCTGGAAGGAAAACCATAAGAATTACTCCTTGGGCTTGGATGAAGTGAAAATCTGGTCCAAGTATTTTCCTCTCATTGAAGCCCTTGGAAATATTGGTGTCGTGGCTATCCTGACCTTTGGAGGCAGCATGGTCATCGGTGAAGAGATGACCATCGGTACCTTGGTCTCCTTCAACGGATATCTTTGGATGTTGATATGGCCCATGCGGATGCTGGGATGGCTGGGCAATATGCTTGCTCAGTGTGAAGCCTCCGCAGGCAAAATCTTTCGAATCATGGATACAGGATCGGAAATCAAAGATGATCCCCACGCTGTGGAGCTTAAGAGCTGCAAAGGCCATGTCAGATTCGAGGGAGTTTATTTCCGTTATAGGGGCAAGGATGTTTTAAAGGATATCAACATCGATGCTCCTCCCGGCAGTGCCATTGCTATTATGGGAGCTACGGGAGCGGGGAAATCCTCCGTCATCAACCTTATTGGCCGTTATTACGATGTCTATCGAGGAAGGGTTCTGGTGGACGGTATCGATGTGAAGAAAATCAGGATGGAGGATTTGCGAAATTCCATGGCAGTTGTGATGCAGGATGTTTTCCTTTTTTCAGATACCATCGCCTCCAATATCGCTTTTGGTGTGGAGAATGCGTCACAGGAGGAAATTGAGGAGGCGGCTAAAGCAGCCCGCTCATGACTTTATTACGGCCATGCCGGAAGGCTATGATACCGTCATCGGAGAGCGGGGTGTGGGTTTGTCCGGAGGGCAAAAGCAGCGCATCTCCATAGCCAGGGCACTGCTGAAAAACCCAGCCATTCTGGTCCTGGACGATGCCACATCGGCGGTGGATATGGAGACGGAGTATCAGATTCAGAAATCCCTGGAGAAACTGATGAATGGACGTACGACCTTTATCATTGCCCACCGGATTTCTTCCGTTCGTAAAGCGGATGAAATCCTGGTGCTGGAGGACGGTGCCATCGCAGAAAGGGGCAGTCATGAGGAGCTGCTTCAGAAGAAGGGAATTTACTATCGGATCTATCGGGAGCAGTACAAGGATTATGAGCTGCTCCAAAGGAAGGTGATATAAATGGCCCGAAACCGCTTTATGGACGATGAAGAGCTGGAAAAATCGCTGAACTGGGTGCTGATCCGGCGTCTTGCCGGATACTTGCTGCCCCATAAAAAGAAAGTACTTGCTGCCCTCACCCTGATGTTGATCAGTACGGGAGTGGGGCTTCTTTCACCTTATCTGATGCGGATCGCCATTGATGAGTATATTGTGGCAAAGGACCGGGCAGGATTATGGTGGATCGGAGGCATCCTTTTGGCTGCCTATTTGATTTCCATGATAGCCCAGAGGCGCAGGATTCAGATCATGTCAGGTTTATCTAAAAATATTCTCATGAATATGCGCCAGGAGCTGTTCAGCCACATACAAACCCTCTCCTTCCATTTCTTTGACGGAAGGCCGGTAGGGAAAATCCTTGCCCGGGCGATTTCGGACATCAATAATTTGCATGATCTTTTTACAAACAGCATTACCAACCTGATTCCGGATTTTCTCACCCTGGTAGCCGTTGTTTTTATCATGATGACCATACACCTTAAGCTGGCCTTAGTGACATTGATTATTCTTCCTTTTTTAGCAATTGCTATGTCCTATATCCAGAATGAGTCCAGGAAACGCTAGCAGACGGTGCGGAAAAAATCCTCCAATATCAATGCTTTCATTCATGAGAGCTTTGCAGGAATAAGGGTGATTCAAGCCTTTGCCAAGGAAAGGGAGACCCTGGAGATTTTTTTGGACCTGGTCCGAAGTCTGAAGGATTCCTGGATGAGAGCCGTGAGGGTCAGTAATGCCTTTTGGCCCTTGATCGACCTGTCCTGGGCGATGGGATCGGTTATCGTCTATTGGTACGGAACCCGCCTGCTGGGAATGGGAGATATTACAGTGGGTATTCTGGTGGCCTTTACCGGTTATACGGGTATGTTCTGGCAGCCGATAGTGAACATCAGCAATTTTTATAATTCTCTGGTGGTGGCCATGGCTTCCGCGGAGCGTATCTTCGAGATCATGGATCTTCAGCCTGACATTGGCGATATGGAAGGAGCCCGTGAGCTGCCACCCATTCAGGGGAAGGTGGAATTTCAAGAGGTTCATTTCAGCTATGACCAAGACAGCCCGGTGCTCCATGATGTCAGCTTTACGGTTCAACCGGGAGAGACCATTGCTTTGGTCGGTCCTACCGGCGCCGGAAAAATCACCATTGTCAACCTGGTCAGTCGATTTTACGATCCCGATCGTGGCAGGGTTCTCATTGACGATCATGATATCCGGGAGGTGACGCTGCAATCCCTGCGCTCCCAAATGGGCATTATGCTTCAGGATACCTTTCTGTTTTCCACCTCTATCCTGGAAAACATCCGTTATGGTCGTTTGGATGCGACGGATGGGGAGGTCATGGAGGCGGCTAAGGCCGTCAACGCCCATGAATTTATCATGGAGCTGGAGGATGGCTACCGTACCCAGGTGAGTGAAAGGGGCTCCAAGCTTTTCGTAGGACAGCGTCAGCTAATATCCTTCGCCAGGGCCCTCCTGGTCGATCCCCGCATTCTCATTCTGGATGAGGCTACCTCCAGCATAGATACCCATACGGAGATCCTGGTCCAGGAGGCTTTGGAGAAGCTACTGAAGGGAAGGACCTCTTTTGTGATCGCCCATCGCCTATCTACAATACGGAATGCCGACCGGATCATGATCGTCGATGATAATCGGATTATAGAGACCGGTACCCATCAGGAGCTTATGGAAAGACGGGGATTTTACTACAGCCTACACATGTCGCAGTATCGCTTCCTGGATGATGAGGAAGCAGGAATTGCTTAAAGGGCCTGAAAAGGCCCTTGCCTAATTATAGAAACAAAATTGCGCCCTCCAGGGAATTGTGCTAGAATAGGACGGGTATAGTAGAACCATAATCTTATTTAGAGATAAATCGGAAATGAAAAACGACAGATCGATAGATAGATTGATTTAATATAAAAGGACGGGAAATTGTTTGCAGACTACGCGTAATAATATTCGAAACATAGCGATTATCGCCCATGTCGACCATGGAAAGACCACCCTGGTTGACGAAATGCTCAAACAGGGCGGTATTTTCAGAGCCAACCAGCCGGTACAGGACCGGGTCATGGATTCGAACGATTTGGAGAGGGAGCGGGGTATCACCATTCTCTCTAAGAATACAGCCGTTTACTATGGAGAAAGCAAAATCAATATTGTGGACACCCCCGGTCATGCCGATTTTGGGGGTGAAGTAGAGCGGGTTGTGAAAATGGTTGATGGGGTGCTGCTGCTGGTAGATGCCTTTGAAGGGCCTATGCCCCAGACCAGATTTGTACTGAAAAAGGCTTTGGAATTGAACCATCGGGTCATCGTGGTGATCAACAAGGTGGACAGGCCGGATGCCCGACCCGATGAAGTGGTGGATGAGGTGCTGGAGCTTTTTCTGGAATTGGAAGCCAGTGATGAGCAGCTGGACTGTCCCTTTATCTTTGCTTCGGCACGTATGGGTACCGCTTCCTTTAGCAGCCACGAGGACGGCAAGGATCTCAAGCCTTTGTTTGATACGATTCTGGATTATATTCCGGCGCCCGAGGGAGATCCGGAAAAACCCCTGCAGGTGCTGGTTTCCACCATTGATTACAATGAGTATGTGGGAAGGATCGCCATTGGAAGGGTTGAACGGGGAAGCATCACGGAAGGTCAGGAGGCTGTGCTGTGCAACTTCAACCATCCGGATCAGATGGAGCATGTGAAGATCAGCAACCTGTATCAATTTGAAGGACTGAAAAGGGTACCGGTTTCCCATGCATCCATTGGGGATATTATTGCCATATCCGGTATTGAGGATATCCAGATTGGCGATACCGTCTGTGCTGCGGAGAATCCCGAGCCTCTGCCCTTTGTGAGCATTTCAGAACCTACCATAGCCATGACCTTCTCGGTCAATGACAGTCCCTTTGCCGGTCAGGAGGGGAAATATGTCACCTCACTGCATCTGAGGGCTCGCCTCTTCAGAGAGCTTCAGACGGATGTCAGCCTGCGGGTAGAGGAGACGGACAGCTCCGATGCCTTCAAAGTTTCCGGCAGGGGAGAGCTCCATCTGTCCATCTTGATCGAGATCATGCGACGTCAGGGATATGAATTCCAAGTGTCCAAACCCGTGGTATTATTTAAGCAAATCGATGATAAAATTTATGAGCCTATGGAGCTGGCTGTCATAGATGTGCCGGAGGAGTTTATGGGCTTCGTCATGGAAAAGCTGGGAAGGCGAAAGGGTGAATTTGTGAATATGACGAGCGGTACCGGCGGCCATGTACATCTGGAGTTTAGCATTCCATCCAGGGGTTTGTTTGGATACCGCTCGGAATTCCTGACGGATACCAGGGGAGAAGGGATATTGAATACCATTTTCAATGGATATGAGCCCTACAAAGGGGATATTCCCACTCGACAGCACGGTTCTCTGATTGCCTATGAATCGGGAGAAGCTGTGACATACGGTCTTTTTCATGCCCAGGAACGGGGACAGTTATTCATCGAACCTGGAACGCGGGTATATGGTGGCATGGTGGTAGGCATGAATCCCCGGGGTACGGACATCGAAGTCAATGTATGCAAGAAAAAGCATGTGACCAATATACGGGCAGCCGGTTCAGACGAAGCCCTTCGGCTGGTGCCGGCCAAGATCCTTAGCCTGGAGGAAGCCCTTGAGTTCATCGATGATGATGAATTGGTGGAAATCACACCTCAGAATATACGAATCCGCAAGAAGATTCTGGATCCCACCCAGCGCATGCGGGCAAGGCGACGAAAGCAGAGTGGATAAGGCATTAGGCGATTGGCTGCCGGGCAGATTCTGAGGAGAGGCAGGAGAATATGAATTAGGAGTAGACCGTGACATATTTATGTGATTACCATTTGCATTCCAATCGTTCTGTAGATGGAAAGGACAGTGTAAGGGAAATGTGTGACATGGCGGTTCGAAAAGGATTGAAAGAGATCGCCTTTACAGAGGATTTTGAACCGACTAAAGAGGATGAAGAGCACCTGATCTATGATCCTGTATTATCTTGGAAGGAAATCTGCCAGGTCAGGCAGGAATATCGGGGCAGGCTGAAAATCCGGCTTGGCCTGGAGCTGGGTCATCCCCAGCATTTTCCCAGGGTATCGGAGAAAAGAACAAAGGCTGTTCCCTTCGATTATATCCTGGGTTCCGCCCATAAATTCAAAGATGGACGGGATGTGAAGGAGCTGGATTATGAGGAATGGCCCTTAGAGAAGATCGTGACCGCCTATCTGAAGGAATTGAAATCCCTGCCGGATTGGGGGCTTTTTGACTGCGTAGGCCATCTTGATCTGTTTAAGAGGTATAGCTATCCGGTGTACCGGAGGCGGATTTCCTTGTTGGATCGACGGGATCTTCTGGAGATCGTCCTTCGCCAGGTGATTGACAGCGGAAAGGGGCTGGAGGTCAATACATCCGGCCTTCGCTGTGAATGCCGGGAAAGCTTCCCGGGGGAAGACGTGCTCTCCCTGTACCGCCGGATGGGAGGAGAGATCATTACCGTGGGTTCGGATGCTCACCGGGCAGAGGAAGTGGGAAGCGGGATTCGGGAAGCGATCGAGCTGATCCGTCGGGTAGGCTTTCGCTATATCACTGTCTTTGAAAACCGGAAACCCAGCTGGATTTCCCTTGAGGCTGAAGCCTCTGCCCTGCAGATCGAGGAAATGCAGCAGAAAGCGATGGAAGTTCATTCCATCGCTTTTTTAAATACCTGTTCGATGGCATCCTTGGTGGGTATTCCGGCGAAAACGATCCGGCCGTCGATCAGGTAGGTAGGAACGACCTCGTAATCGTATTGATTGGCCAGCTCCTCCTGAGTGATCTCGTCTATCATCTCCACTTCGAGCTCTTTGTATTCCGGATGCTCCTCATACAGCTCATTCATGTATCGGTAAGCCCGTTGGCAGTAGGGACAATAATCACCCTTGAGCATGATGATTTTTTTCATTGCTTTTTCCTCCTCAGATAAGTTCTCATATTAGTTATACACGATTTTCAAAAGCTTAAACATATTTATTGTTTTCCTATTGACAGATAGTGTATTACTGTATACAATTATGCCATTATTATTTTTTGAAATTTAGAAAACTAGTTCTTGCAAATACATAAAGGAGGAAGTATCATGCTGAAATTCAACAAAAAGACAAACCTTCTGGAGCAGTCTGTTTATAAGTATATGCTGCAGGATGTATCTGAACCGAATCTATATCGTGATTTGTTTGATTATGACAGTATACCTAAAATCCCCTTCAATCACAGAAAGGTGCCCATGAGAGTTCCCGAAGAGATCTGGATCACCGATACCACCTTCAGGGACGGTCAACAGTCCCGATCGCCTTTTACTGTGGAACAGATTGTGGACCTTTACAAAATGATGCATCGCCTGGGAGGGCCCAAGGGGATCATTCGTCAAAGCGAATTCTTCCTCTACACGGAGAAAGACAGGAAAGCAGTAGAAAAATGCATGGAGCTGGGCTATGAATATCCGGAGGTCACCAGTTGGATCCGGGCCAATGATAATGATTTTAAGCTGGTGAAGGACATGGGCGTCAAGGAAACCGGTATTCTGGTAAGCTGTTCGGATTATCATATCTTCAAAAAGATGAAGCTGACCCGGGGTCAGGCGATGGAAAAATATTTGGCTATCGTCAAAAAGGCCTTGGAGCATGGTATCCGTCCACGCTGCCATTTTGAGGATATTACCCGGGCGGATTTCTATGGTTTCGTCGTGCCCTTTGCCACTGAACTGATGGAGCTGTCTGAAGAATCGGGGATTCCCATCAAAATCAGGGCTTGTGATACATTGGGGTATGGGGTTTCCTATCCGGGAGTTGCCCTGCCCCGAAGTGTTCCGGGGATTATCTATGGTCTCAATCATTATGCGGGGGTACCCAGTGAGCTTCTGGAATGGCACGGCCATAACGATTTCTATAAAGTGGTTACCAATGCAGCGACGGCGTGGTTGTACGGATGTTCCAGTGTGAACTGCTCCCTCCTGGGCATCGGAGAGAGGACCGGAAACTGTCCTTTGGAGGCGATGGTGATTGAGTATGCGAGCCTCAGGGGCATAACGGATGGAATGGATCTCCGTGTGATTACAGAGATTGCCGAGTATTTTGAAGAGGAGATCGGTTACAGTATCCCTCCCAGGACACCCTTTGTGGGACGTCACTTTAATTCCACCAGGGCAGGTATTCATGCCGATGGCCTGCTGAAGGATGAAGAAATCTACAACATCTTTGATACAGAAAAGCTGCTGAATCGCCCACCGGTAGTGGCTGTTGATTCCCATTCCGGCCTTGCAGGCATTGCTCACTGGATGAACAGCTATTTCCATCTGAAGAAGGAGGAGGATCGGGTGGATAAGAAATCCCCCGTGGTAAGGAAGATCAAGGAGCTGGTGGGTGCCGAGTATGCCCAGGGAAGAAACACGGTGATGGGCGATGAGGAGCTGGAAGCCATGGTTGAGCAGGTGGATCCCGAATATTATCGAAAATTAATCACCCACAAAAAGAACGGGAAACATTCCCTGTAGAGATTGAAACAGGAGAAAGGACCTGCCTTCTTTGAAGGCGGGTCTTTTTTGTCCCGGAGTCCCTTCTGTTTATTTTAAGGGAAAGGAAGTATAATAAAGGGAGCGAATACACAGGAGGGAAAAAGATGGAGAAGAAGGCCTTGTATCTCCCATATTCCCAATACCTGAAGGAGAAATATGGTGAGAAGGTGTACAAACTTCCTATTAACCTGCCCGTGACCTGTCCCAATCGAGATGGGTCCTTGGGAAAGGATGGCTGTATTTTTTGCGGGGAAATGGGCGCTGGCAATGAAGCCCTGTCCAATCTACTTTCGGTGGAGGAACAGCTGGCCATGAATATGGCAACCATCCGGAAAAAGTATAAAGCGAAGAAGTTTATAGCTTACTTTCAGAATTTTTCCAATACATATCTTCCATTCCCCGATTTTTGTCAGGCCATCCGGTCAGCCTGTCAGGAGGATGTTGTGGAAATCGCCATTGCAACCCGGCCGGATTGCATCGGGGAGGAATATCTGAATTTTTTGAAGGAAATCCAGGACCAGGGACGGGAGATCACCATAGAATTAGGATTGCAGACGGTGAACTACCATACCCTCCAGCGAATCAACCGGGGCCATAGCCTTGCAGAGTTTATCGATGCAGTTCTGGCAGTTCACCGGGCGGGTTTTGAAGTATGTGCTCATATGATTCTGAACCTGTCCTGGGATGATCGGCTGGATGTGGTGGAAGGAGCGAAAATTCTATCGGCCTTACGGGTAGAGCAAGTGAAGCTGCATGCCCTCAATATCATTAAGGGAACGGCCTTGGCCGAGCTGTATCTTCAAGGGCGTATTGAGCTACAATCGGTGGAAGAGTATATGGAAAGGGCGATCCTCTTCCTGGAATATCTGGATCCTCGGATTGCTATCCAGCGCCTGATCGGCAGGGCACCCGAAAAGGATACCCTGGTAGCCAATTGGGATACCAGCTGGTGGAAAATCCGGGATGATATCGAGAGGATCATGTCGGAGCGGGGGACCTATCAAGGAAAAGCATGGGACTATTTAGGAGGTAGGGCGTTAAAATTCTTGAAATAGACGGATAAATAGTGTAATTTAAATATAGATATGCTTTTTTGGCGAATTCAAGATACAGGTATTGAAATGGAGATCTGTTTCAACTGTATTCTACGAATAAGGAGGGATTGCATGATAAAGGTTATTTTAGGTAAGAAAGGATCGGGAAAAACCAAGAGGATGATCGACCTGGCCAACCGGTCTCTGTCCAATCGAAAAGGTCATGTTGTCTTCATTGATGATGACAACCGGTATATGTATGAATTGAGCTGTCCAATTCGTTTTGTCGATGCAGCTGAGTTTAGAATTCAGTCTCCGGAAGCCTTTTATGGCTTTCTTTGTGGCATGTTGGCTCAGAATTATGATATCGATTTGATTTTCATTGATGGCTTTTTAAAGATCATCAATACTTCCTTGGATCAAATAGAGTTCTTTTTCAATGATCTGGATGACCTTTCGCAGAAATTCAACGTTCACTTTGTGATCAGTGTCAGTGGCGATCCCGAGAATGCACCCGCTTTCCTGAGTCAATACCTGTTGAAAGGAGGGGAAGATGGGAACTCCTGACGAATGCCGAGAAGCAGAATGAACGGGCAGAAGGATAGAAGGATGGATGAGGTGACATAACGGTGTTTTATGAAAGTACACGAAACAATACATTGAAGCATTCGGCTTCGGAGGCGATCATACAGGGAATTTCGCCGGAGGGGGGCCTGTATGTTCCCGAGACATTTCCAGTGTTCTCCCTGGAGAAAATAGCAGACATGGTTCCTATGGACTATCGGCAGAGGGCAGAGGAGATCCTTGCCTTGTTCCTGTCGGATTACCCTCGGGAAGAGATCCGGGACTGTGTAAATAAGGCTTACCGGGAGGGAAAGTTTGACCGGCCGGAGATCGCACCCGTCCACAAGCTTTCGGAGAATCAGTATATCCTGGAGCTATGGCATGGTCCCACCTGTGCCTTTAAGGATATGGCCCTGCAGAGCCTTCCCAATTTCATGGAGAAGGCTCAAAAAAGGTTGAAGGCAGACTGGGAGACGGTGATCCTGGTGGCTACATCCGGAGATACGGGAAAGGCCGCCCTGGAGGGGTTTCGGGATGTGTCCGGGATATCCATCCTGGTATTCTATCCTGAAGAAGGGGTCAGCCAAATCCAGAAGCTGCAGATGGTTACCCAGGAAGGAAAGAACCTTCAGGTGGCAGCCGTCCGGGGTAATTTCGATGCAACCCAGAACGGTGTGAAGGAATTGTTTACCGATCAAGATTTTGTAGCGTTTTTGGAGCAGCGAGGATATCGTTTATCCTCGGCAAATTCCATTAACTGGGGACGCCTGGTTCCCCAGATTGTTTACTATTTTTCCGCCTATGATGATATGGTAGGGGAGGGCTACATTGATCTCGGAGAAAAGATCAATGTGGTGGTGCCTACCGGTAATTTCGGTAACATCCTTGCGGCATATTATGCCGGGAGGATGGGCCTGCCCATTCACCGGCTGATCTGTGCCTCGAATCAGAACAATGTATTGACGGACTTTTTCCGGGAAGGACAGTATAACCGGAACAGGGAGTTTTATAAAACCATCTCGCCATCCATGGATATCCTGATTTCCAGCAATCTGGAGCGGCTCCTGTATGAAGTGGCCGGAAGGGATAACGATAAGGTGAAGGGCTGGATGGAAGCCTTGAAGCATCAAGGACAATATCATGTAGGAGAAGAAATCAGAGAAGTCCTGGGAAAGACTTTTTGGGCGGGTTATGCCCCGGACGAGGAAGCGATGGAAACGATTCGACGAATATTCCACAAGCATCATTATCTAATGGACCCCCATACCGCTGTGGGACAGAAGATATATGAGGATTACCGGGAGGCCACCGGGGATGAAAACAAAACCCTCCTGGTGTCAACCGCCAGTCCTTATAAATTTACGCGGGATGTGGCCAAAGCCATTTTGGGAGAGGAAGAGGTCGGTGAGAAGGATGATTTCGCATTGAATGAGATCCTGGCTCAGGTCAGTGGAATGCCCATTCCCGCTGCCTTGCAGGATCTCAAGGGAAAGCCGGTTCTCCATACCGTCTCCTGTCAGCGGGAAGCTATGAGGGATGTGGTCATGGAGTTTCTTCAAGTAAAATAGCTTGTGAGGAAAACGGCTATTCCAGTGTAGGGGGTGAAGGAGATGAAGATCGAAAACCTGTATGCCCAGGATATCCTGGAAGGGGATTACATCCCGGAATTCCGCTACTATTATTACCGGGTGTTCGATAAACCTTATGATATGCCCCCTCACCGGCATCCCCAAGTGGAGATCATGTATGTGGAGCAGGGAAATTGTACCGTACACCTCCGGAAAGAGTCTTTTTCCCTGAAAAGAAACGAGTTTATCCTGATCAACGGCAATATTCCCCATGGGATGGTGGTTTCGAAAGGTCAGTCCTGTCGTATTTTGAATATCGAGTATGCATTCGTACCCAATGACGGTTCTTTCTTCTCCATCCGGGACCTGGTTGAAAAGCTGGGGAAAATCCCCGAGGTTTTCCGGACTCATCGGACCGCTTTTGTTCTGAAGGATACGGAGGAGGTCTACAGCACCCTGAAGCGGATCGTGTATGAACTGGACACCCCCGGGTCCTCTTGGAAGTTCCAGGTGAACATTCTGTTCTGGCAGCTGGTTTTAAGTATATCAAAGCTCCTGGAGGAGAGAAAACAGCAATCTTCCTCTTCCGCCGGCCACTATTATATCCAAAAAGCCCTGAGATACATCCATAGCAATTATTATCAGGACATTGATGTGGATGCCATCGCCGGCTGGCTTAAGCTGAACCGGAGTTATTTTCACCGGATCTTTAAGGAGGTGCTGGGCTGTACCCCCGTTGAGTACCTCACAGAGCTGCGGATGAAACGGGCGAGGGTCCTTCTGACCCGGACCGACCTGCCCATCCTGGAAGTCTCCAAAAACCTGGGCATTCAAAGCCAGCAGTATTTCACCTATCTTTTCAAGAAACATCATGGGGTTTCACCGGGAAGTTATCGAAAACAATATCAGATTAACAAAAGGGAAGAATAGAGGAACGAAGGGGTAAGGAATGTTTATAGCCAGTGCAAGGGTTGAGATTTTTATAGGGGAGGCCCATTCCCTGAAGGAAAAGCGGAAGATTATCAAAAGTGTGTTGCAGCGGATAAAGAATGCCTTCAATGTATCGGTGGCAGAGGTGGAGGCAATGGATCGCTGGCAGGTGGGGGTCCTGGGGATAGCCTGTGTATCCGGTGAGATGGCCCATGCCAGACAGCAGCTGGATGCCGTCCTGGATTTTCTTGAGCGGGATAGCCGCTTTGAACTGGGCCGGGTGGACAGGGAGCTTTACTAGAATCTCCTTAAGGAAACAGGGAAAAACTTGATAAAAATCATAAATATTGATATACTATATAAAAATCGTCCATATAGGATGAGCCTGGACAAGTCTCGTCAGGCGTTTGATATAAGGCGAATAAAAAACAACCGATGAAAAAGAAAAGTAGGCCGGATGACCACGGCACAGAGAGTCGGGGAAGGTGGGAACCCGGCACGGAGGACCGGCTGAATGGGCTTTTGAGGGCAATCCGAAGGATAGTAGGCATTGACGGTCCACCCTCCGTTACAGGGCAGCGGATACGGCAGTATCCGTTAAAGGGGGCTGCACCAGGCAGTCAAGATAGGTGGCACCGCAGGAGAACCTCTTGTCCTATATGGGATGAGGGGCTTTATTTATTTTGGATAGGAGGCAGTATCATGTCGGAACAGGAACGAAAGAAAATAATTTTTAGCGGTATACAACCAACTGGTCGCTTAACCATTGGTAATTATCTGGGAGCATTGAAAAATTGGCTGGATCTTCAATATGAATACAATTGCCTTTTTTGTGTAGTGGATCTTCATTCGATCACCGTTCGTCAGGATCCAAAGGAGCTGCGCAAGCGTTGTATGGAATTCATGGGACAGTACATCGCCTGTGGCCTGGATCCGGAGGTAAATCTCCTCTTCTTTCAATCCCATGTCAGCGCCCATGCGGAGCTCGCCTGGATACTAGACTGCTTTACCTATATGGGGGAATTGTCCCGAATGACCCAGTACAAGGAAAAGGCAGAGAAAAACGCCGATAACCTCAATGCCGGCCTTTTCACCTATCCGGTTTTGATGGCGGCGGATATCCTTCTGTACCAGACGGATCTGGTGCCTGTGGGTGCAGATCAGAAGCAGCATTTGGAAATCTGTCGGGATGTTGCCATTCGCTTCAACAACATATACGGAGAGACCTTTAAGGTGCCGGAGGGCTATTTTCCGAAGGTAGGAGCACGGGTTATGAGTCTCCAGGAGCCGACAAAGAAGATGTCCAAAACGGATGAAAATGAGAATGCCTATATTGCCCTGCTGGATCCTCCCGATGTCGTGCGGCGAAAGATCAAGCGAGCGGTAACGGATTCGGATAATGCCGTTCTACACAGGGATGACAAGCCCGGAATCCAGAACCTCATGACCATCTATTCCAGCCTGACGGGCAAGACCATGGAGGAGATTGAGATTGAATTCCAAGGGAAGGGTTATGGGGTGTTCAAGGAGGCTGTAGCTGAAGCCGTGATTGAGACCCTGCGGCCTATCCAGGAGCGTTATCATGCCATCATGAAGGATAAAGCTTATATCAATAAGGTTATTAAGGAATCGGCAGAAAAGGCCCAGAGGATATCCAATCGCACCCTTTCGAAAGTGTATCGGAAGGTGGGATTTGTAGCGCGAGAACGGTAAAGTTCAGCTGCTGCAAGGATGCCTTAATCCACCGGGAACCGGAAAAAAAGGAAAAGCGAAGGCGGTTTGTGAGAACTTGCCTTCGCTTTTTGTCTTTTATCGCAGGTTCTCAGGCAGATCTACCGGGAAGAGCCTCGGTGAATCAAGATATTCCTGTACAATCCGGAGAGCTTCTCCGAATCTCTGGAAATGAACCACTTCCCTCTCTCTCAGGAAACGCAGCGGGTCAATCACATCGGGATCATCCGCTAGGTTGATCAGCCATTCATAGGTGGAGCGGGCCTTCTGTTCAGCTGCCATATTCTCCGTGAGATCGGTTACAGGATCCCCTTTTGATTGAAGATAGGCAGCTGTAAAGGGCACACCGGACGCACTGACGGGGTATACAGCCCTGTCATGGTCGGCATAATAGGCGCCAAGATCCGCCTCCCTGATTTCATCGATGCTGGCTCCCTTTACCAATTGGTGCACCATACTACCTATAATCTCCAAATGCGCCAGCTCTTCCGTGCCGATATCGTTCAGTGTGGCCTTGGCCTGGGGAGTTATCATGGAAAAACGTTGGCTCAGGTAGCGGAGGGATGCTGCCAATTCACCGTCCGGTCCGCCATATTGGGTGATGATATATTTGGCCATTTTAGGGTTGGGCCGTTTGATTTTGACGGGATATTGCAGTTTCTTTTCATATATCCACATGGGTTTACTACTCTCCTTTCCCTATAGGGTGAAATTGAATTCATATTGCCACGGCCAGGGCTTACAGATCCATTGCCACTGCTGCTCGTTGACAGCATTGCTAGAGGCAACGGTCAAAGGTCCGTACATCCCTTCATAGGTGCGTCTCAACATTTGGGCCTGGGACAATATGGCATAAAATCTTGCCAGGGCCTGCTGATCATTGGGATGAGTATTCAAGTAGAGGTTCAAATCCACCAGCATAAAATCCAAAGCTGACAATTGTTTCAACAACTCATCGCGATTCTTATCCATGACCTTCCCTCCTTTATTCATGAATTCGCGGTTTGCTATGCTTGTTCTCCGGAATGTAGGGGCTGTAAAGCTCAGGGAAGGCTGTGCCCTTGCTTAATGCTTCGATCGGGGTAAAGGTTCCGCAGAATTTTTGAAAGGGTACATAAGCTGTTGCCAGCCTCACGTTTGTCAGGGTTGTCTCCTGAGGAATACAGGGTTTATCCGGTGCCGGCATATTGGGCATAGGCATATTCGGAGCCGGTTCATTGGAGATCGGTGCAGTAGGTGCCGGCCTATTCGGTGCAGGTTCGTTGGGGAGGGGTACATGAGGGGCTGGCATATTGGGAGCAGGCATGTTCGGCAATGGCGGCCTGTTGACCGGCATCATGGGAGCCATTGGGTACCTTGGGCCATAGATGGGATGATTGGATGGTACAGGTACCGATCCGGGCATCCAATTTCCGTTCATATGATCGATAACCTCCTTTTGGACATATTCTGGATATATTTCTACAATACATCATATACAGGAAGAGGAAATCTTGTGACATACAACGAATCATATCATGGAATATATCCGGATAGATTCTCATGGTAGCGTCGATGGATATGGGGCAGGAAAATAAAAAATGAATTCCTCATTAAGGGGTGGTATCCGGAATGGTTCAATGTTAAAATAAAGGAAGGATTTTCGGATCTGGAGGTGTTTTCATGAAATTCCGTGATAAAGTAGTTATCGTAACCGGCGGAGCCCAGGGGATCGGCATGGCCGTATCCCGTTCCTTTGCTCAGGAGGGTGCCCGCGTGGTGATTGCTGATATAGATGAAGAAGCCGGGAAAGAGAATGAAGCCTATATCCGGGATACGGGAGGAGAATGTTTCTATCAGTATACAGACGTGGCCAGCGAGGAGGACGTCAAGGCCTTGGCCAAGGCGGCGGTGGAAACTTACGGTGGCATTGATATCCTGGTGAACAATGCCGGTATCGGTGCACCGGAGGGTACTCTGTTTACCCGTCCCGTGGAGTTGTGGAATCGGGTTATCGCTGTCAATCTCACCGGTAGCTATTTGTGTTCCAGATATTGCGCTGAGGAGATGATGAGGAGGGGAGGAGGAGCGATCATCAACATTGCCTCTACCCGTGCCTTTATGTCGGAGGCCCATACGGAGCCTTATTCCGCCTCCAAGGGGGGCATTGTTGCGCTGACCCATTCCCTGGCCGTCAGCCTGGGGCCTGCAATCCGGGTAAATGTCATCAGCCCGGGGTGGATTGAGACGTCGGATTGGAAAAAAAGTGCCAACCGCAAGACCCCCGTTCATTCGGAAAGGGACCGATCCCAGCATCCCGTAGGCCGTGTAGGAACCCCTATGGACATTGCCAAGGCATGCCTGTTTTTAGCCTCGGAGGATGCCGGTTTTATCACCGGAACCAACCTGACCATTGACGGGGGCATGACCATCAAGATGATTTACGAAGAATAGAATCCAGGTTGATGCCATGTTTGGGTATATTTATCCGGATAAACCGGAATTAAAAATAAAGGATTATCACCTTTTTCGCGCCTATTATTGTGGGATGTGCAAGAATATCGGAGAACGTTACGGCCAGATGCAAAGAATGCTACTAAATTATGATACGACTTTCCTGGGACTGTTCCTGTCTTCTATGGTGGAGGAGCGGGAGACGGTGAGCCGGGAGCGTTGTGTTGCCCATCCTCTTCAGAAGAAGGCTGTGATCCGATCCAATCCCTTCCTGGATTACAGCACGGATATCCATATCCTTTTAGCCTATCACAAGCTCATAGACGATTGGAGAGATGATAAAAGTCCTCTGGCCCTGGCCGGAATGGCTTTTCTGCGAAAAGCCTATCAAAAGGCGAAGAAAAGAGCTCCCCTGCAAGGAAAATTTATACAGGAAAGATTGCGGGAACTGAACTGGTTGGAGAAACAGCGCTGCTGTTCCGTTGATCAGATCGCCGATGTTTTTGGTCGGCTTGTGAAGGATACCATTCTCTTTTCACCCATCGATTGGACCCAAAAGCAGCGGAAGCTCATGGGATGGATGGGCTATAATCTGGGCAGGTGGATCTATATTATGGATGCCTATGATGATCTGGAGAGGGACAGCCGAAAGAAGAATTATAACGTATTGCTGCTCCAGTATGAATATAAGGGGGAGGAAATACCCTCCTTTAAGGAGCGCATCCGGGAACCGGTGGAGTTCAATCTCGTCCATACTCTTGCACAGATCAGCCAATCCTTTGAGCTGATGGAGCTGAAGAAATATCGGGACCTGGTGGAGAATATCATCTGCATGGGAATGTACAAGAAGACACAGCAAGTCATATCGGGAAGGAGTTGTAAAGCCGATGGACAACCCCTATCGAGTTCTGGGTGTCAGGGAAGGGGCTTCCGAGGAGGAGATTCGAAGGGCATATCGGGAGTTGGTCAGGAAATATCATCCTGATCAATACCGGGATAATCCCTTGGCGGAGCTGGCCCAGGAAAAAATGAAGGAAATCAATGAAGCCTATGATTATTTAATGAAGAATAAGTCCAATCAATCCAGTAGCAACCGCTGGTCGGGAAGCCAGGACAGGACTTCCGGACACAGCTATGGCTATACCGGGGAGCAGAGCCCGGAATATCAGCGAATTCGCAACCTGATCAATGCAGGCAACCTGTCGGCCGCCGAAGCGGCATTGAATCGAATCAGCAACCGTACTGCAGAGTGGTATTATCTGAAGGGGATCCTCTTTATGCGGAGGGGATGGTATGGGGAAGCTATGAGCCACCTTCAAACTGCCGTCAATATGGATCCCACAAATACGGAATATAGCAATACCTTGAATCGTATGATTTATATGAACAGGAATGTTACCCGGAACGCTTACGGCAGAAGCTATTCCGACGGACCTGATCTTTGCACCTTATGCGAGTGCCTGATCTGTAGTGATTGCTGCTGCGAATGCATGGGAGGAGATCTAATTTCGTGCTGTTAGAGGAGGAAAAGAATAATGAAGCATAGGGGACCCAGGATCCTGAGCGCTGCCCAACGCATTAGCATGGCAGCCATGGCGGCTTCCCTTTCTCTTGTATGTCTGTATCTTGCCAGCATCGCACCCACCTTGCGAATCACCCTGTATGTGTTGAGTTCCCTGTTCATTGCTGCCCTGCTCATTGAAGGGGAGGTCCTGATGGGGTGGATCATGTACCTGGGGGTATGTATGTTAGGTTCCGTCCTCATCCAGGACAAGGTAAGGCTTCTTCCTTATGTAGTATTCTTTGGCAATTACGGTATCGTGAAATATTACACTGAAAAGCTGGGGAGCCTGGTGGGGGAATTTATACTGAAACTCATCTACTGGAACGCCGTCCTTGTTTTAACGGTCAACTTGGCAAAGCGGATGCTCCTGGCGGACATCCGTCTGGACTTTCCCGTTTGGGGCATCATCGTGCTGGCTCAGATTGCCTTCCTTATTTACGATTATGTCTTCAGCCGCATCATTGAGTTCTATTACCTGCGGATCCGCAGATATGTAATGCGGGGCTAAGGTGGGGGCATAAAGGAGGAGCCGGATGGATCATCAGGCGAAAATATGCTTATATCATATTTTTTTGAACAAATCGGCTAACAGATCCAAGTTTGGATAAGGAAACACCATAATAAACAGATAGGATGGATGAATCATGCAAAAGAAGGAATATCAGGAAAAACTGCTGAAGAGGGCTGTCGAGCTTGGCGCCCTCCATGCGGTGATTTTTCATATTGAGGATATCGTATTTGATCCAAGGACGCTGCTGAAGTGCATGTTCGGTTGTGAAGATTGGGGGAAGGGCCATACCTGCCCCTCGCGTCCTGGTTCTCTGAAGCCGGAGGAGTATGAAAAGATCCTGAGGAACTACTCCTGGGGAATCATTGTCCATGCCCATGATAAGAAGACCACCCAGGAGGTATCTTTCCAATTGGAAAAGGAAGCTTTTTGGGACGGCTACCATTTTGCCTTTTCCATGAGCGACTGCGCAATCTGCGAGACCTGTGCAGGCCATAAGGGGGCAGAGTGCGTCAACCCCAAAAAAGCCCGTCCGGCCTTCCATAGTGTGGGCATCGATGTATTCACTACAGTACGGAAATTCGGCCTGCCCATAGCCCCCTTACGGACCCGGGAGGAAGAGCAGAACTGGTATGCAGCGGTATTTATTGAATAGAAGAGATCCAGCTGTGGTGACCTTCAGAAAAACGAAATAATCATGTAGCAAAAACCGTAGAGGAAGAGCCTCTGCGGTTTTTTTTGTGCCCGATTATCGAAAGAATCCATATACCATTTCACGGAAAAAACAGTCGTTTGACTGTTTTTTTGCTTCTTTTCAGGATATCAGCTAAAGGATGATGGAAAATCATCCTGTCGTCGGATGGAAATCATTCTCGTTGTGAATAGGATGGCTTATACAGAAGGGATAGAATGAAATGGACGATGGGAACGCCGATATGCACTCCCTCAAAAGCTTTATTTCAGAGCAGAGAGATTACAGAAGAATTCCTATCGTCCGGTTGGCAGAAAGAACTTGACAGAAAGAGCTATAGCACTGAAAAGCTAAGGAGGTGAAGATACGGTCTGACGGCATAAATGGTTGATGGAAGAACGTATATGGTGGCAGATGCAAATCCGTAACTTGAATGGGAGGTGTACGAATGCATCGTAGAAGATTGGCAAAGAACCTTTTGATATGTGTGGGTATCCTTCTGATCCTGTTGGCCTTTTCTCTGGGGGATGGGATGAATGCTCTGGCGGCGCAGAAGTCATTCCGAAAGATGGAAAAAATTGACGGGAATGATCCCACTGTAAAGTATCCCTCTTTGAAGAAATGTTACTCCGTTAAAATCGAAGATCCCGAAGCGGGCTTTTCAAAACATTCTAAGGGTGAATTTTCGATTGAAATAACCATTTCATCCGATCGGAAAGATGTATTAAGTTGGAAATCTAACAAATTAGTAAAGTATGTGTTCGTTAAAGGCGGAAATGCTGGGAATCTCTATAATTATAAATATGGAGCAATGGCTGATTCTGTTCCCATGAGGGCACCTGATAACAAGGGAGGAAACAAACCCGAGATTAGCCACATCACATTTTATTTTTGTAAGGATGGACCGGAACCCAGCGAGACTCCTGAACCGTCGGAGAGCCCGGATCCTACCGAAAGTCCTGAACCTACTGAAAGTCCAGAGCCCACAGAGAGCCCAGAACCATCCGAGAATCCGGAACCTACTGAGGAGCCAGAACCCTCCGAAAGTCCGGAGCCTACCGATAGTCCGGAACCAAGCGAGAGCCCGGAACCCTCGGAGAATCCGGAGCCTACCGATAGCCCGGAACCTACTGAAAGTCCGGAACCATCCGATAGTCCGGAACCTACCGATAGCCCGGAGCCCTCAGATAGCCCGGATCCCACTGAGGAGCCAGAACCCTCTGAAAGTCCAGAGCCGACTGAAAGTCCGGAGCCTGTAACAACACCGACACCCACCCCCAGCGAAGATCCCGGAGATCTTCCCAGAACAGGGGGACCCATTGAAGCTGAATACATTATGGGGGCCTTGGGATTGATCAGTATAGCTTCCGGTATAGGCCTCAGGACAAAGAAGAGAAAATAATAGGATTGTATTAAGAAAGAGTTGAGGGGATACCCCAACTCTTTCTTGCGATATCCGGCTTGAAATGGACAAAAAGGAAAGAAGAGCCTCCATTACGGTTTCATCCTGAAGTAGGATTGTACACATACATGAAATCAAATAGGATGAAATAACAGTTATGGGTTTGCTATGCACTGAATACATATCATATCATGAAAGAATCCTTGCAGAAAGGAAAGATTCGGAGCAATTCTATAAATGATCCTCAGAAATATTACGGTTCGAGAGGGTGTTTCAATTGAAAAAACTATTGAAAAAAGACGATGGGAATGTGTTGATCCTTGTTACCGCTGCTTTAATAGTGTTGATAGGTTTTGCAGCCTTAGCGGTGGATATAGGGTATTTTTATTCTGAAAGAGCAAAACTGGTGACCGCAGCAGATGCAGCTGCTCTGGCAGGAGCTCAACTTTTGCCTGATGCAGGGGAAGCCGGCGATCAGGCAATCCATATTGCTCAGGAAAACGGAGTTATGGCATCTCAAACGACGATAACAACCCCGTACAACGGTGATCCGTATAAAATTGAAGTGGTGTGCACAAGGAATAATCCCTATATGTTTGCCAAAGTTCTAGGATTAGAGTCTGCAAACATAACGGCACGGGCGGTTGCCAAGAAAAATCGATGGAACGGGGAAGCGCTGCCTTTTATTAACTTAACCTTCGATTATTCAATAGAAGACCCCACTGCATGGACCAAAGTTGGGCCAGGAATCAAGGGAACCATCACTGACTTTTATACCAGAAACAGCGATACAGGTGATCTGTATTTTGAAATCGATTATATGGATGGCATTACCGTGACGCCTGGTTATGCCAACGGCACAAAAGGTCTCGATGGAAGCAAACTAAAAGACGGAATTGCCGAGGTGCTGAAAAAAAGCGATGAAAATGTAAAGGTCGTATACCTGTTCAGCTTGAGTTCCAAAGTTATCCAAAAAGGCGAATTTACCGTGAATAATAAGAGTAACACTGTATCTTTGGATAAGCTGAATAAACTGAAAAACGGTGATGTGATTGATCCGGATCAGCTGGTCCTGATAGAATGCCTGTTCCTCGGTTGTGATTATAACAATCACCATAACATACAATTGCAGTTTTTAGGGAATGTCTACGATCTTGGCAATAACGATCCGGATAATCCATTGCCGGATTTTCCCACTGAGCAACTGAATTCTAAATCAACGAGATTGATTGAATAGCAAGCAGCCATCTGTATGATATGTATCGGTTCGTTGTCCATCATACTTTGGAATGATCGAATATATCCAATCATCCTATAAACATCATACTCAGGTTTAATAGGAATAAAGTGGGAAGTGTGTTAGAGTTTTATTGAAGAAAAACCCATGGGTGAAGAGAAATTTAGTAAAAGAACGCGGAGGTGTGTAAAATGATGAACTTGTTAAAGCGGCTCGTGAAAGAAGAAAGCGGCCAGGCGATGGCGGAATATGGTTTAATTATTGCGCTGATAGCTATCGTGGTCATTGGTGCTATTTATGCAGTTGGTAAAAATCTAGATGGGATATTTGATAATATTTCTGAAGCACTAGAAAATCCTGAATCTCTTGGCAGTGAATAGTAATAGAATTGTTTGTTTTGAATGTGTTAGCATTCGATGTGATACCCTCCCTCTGGGAGGGTATCATACCATTTTAGTTCGAGGGTAATGAATATGAAAATAATCGAGAATATTTTACTTATTGCAATCATCTTGCTTGCAGCATTCTGGGATGCAAAAACAAAAAGGATACCGAATAAGATCATTATTACAGGTATCATATGCGGATTATTAGCAACGTTTTTTAGTAACGGTATCAAAGGTGTGCTCGATAACGCCTTAGGTCTCATATTCGGTATTATTATCCTCCTGATCCCCTTTGCCATGGGGGGGATAGGTGCTGGTGATGTAAAGCTGCTGGGGGTAATTGGTGCCATAAAGGGTGTGCAATTCGTCTTCTATACATTTTTATCCACAGCAGTCTGGGGAGGGCTGGCAGCAATCGTTTTACTGGCATACCATAAGCAACTGCTGGATATGTTGAAATGGATAGGCAATTCATTATATCAATTCATATTGTTTTTATGCACCAAAGGCAGACACAAGATCAGTATATATCCAATACCTTCTACAAAGCTATCCATACCTTATGCGGTGCCGATGTTTTTAGGTACGGTCACGATTCTTATTATGGGAGTTGTTCAATCATGATGCGGAACCAAAAGGGGCAGAGCACGGTTGAGTTTGCTTTGGTTCTACCCATCCTTATCTTTCTGATGGTGGTGATCGCCGAATTGGGATTCGCCTTCAATGCTTATGTGACGGTGGTCCATACGGCTAGGGAGGTTGCCAGGATGGCGTCCATCAGTACCACGGAATATACCCCATCAGCTTTACAGGAGAAGATCGAATCCACTTTACACGCCTCCAACCCTTTGCTGACTGGAACAATAACTTGGACGGGCGGTTCGAATGCATATATCGACTCCGGCAATGGAAAGAAAGTAAAGATCGATTTTACTTATGCTTATGATCCCGGATTCCTGGGGGATATCGTTTCCGGTATCGCCAAGCTCATGAATCCGGATTCTGAAATTGCCGCTGGGATCATTCCTTTAAGGGCTTCGGCAGTAATGGCCGTTGAATAGCAAAAAGCAGGGTCGGCAAAACCGAACAGAACATCGTGGGAGAATGAATTTTCTAAACAAATTGTTGAATGGAGAAATCAGGGGAAAACGGTTGAATGAAGAAGCGGGAGGAGAGTACCATGCAAAAGCGCAGCAGTTTCTTAATCATTTTAATTGCGATCATATGCGGGGCTGCTGGCATTTACTTTGTCAGCAACTATGTAAGCGGTGTCAAAGAGACGTTTCAGAGCGAGAGGATCCTCAAGCAGGTGGTGGTGGCTGCCCAGAACATCCCGGAGAACACCACCGTTACCAATGACATGGTGCAGATAAGCAATGTTCCCGCAGAATATGTACTACCCCAATCCTTTACCGATATGAAGGACGTTGTGGGTGCTATGACCACAACGGGGATTGTAAAGGGAGAACAGATTGTGCAGGGGAGGATCACCAAGGGCGAAAACAAATCGAGCTTTTCCTACGGTATACCCAAGGAGAAAAGGGCGATATCAATTGGGATAGATCAGATCAGCGGAGTTTCCGGCCTTATCCGTCCAAAGGATAAGGTGGATGTGCTGGCGACCTTGACCGTTCCGGAAGACCACAGTGGGAGTGCGGAGGGCCAGGCTGTGGCTATCGATGGGGAACAGGAGGTCAAGGTGGAGGTAAAGGTCAGCTGGAACGCTGAACTGGAGTTTTTTCAAAAGGTAGCCCGTAAGCTTCTGGAGGGAAGAAGGATCGTTTCCTTCGACGGCAAGAATATTACCTTTACCCTGTTTCAGAACGTGGAAGTGCTTGCTATAGGGAGTACAGTGAATAAACCGGTTGATGCAGAGACCACAGGATTGATCCAGACGGAGGGGGGAAACTCCCGGGAGCAGGAGGCCAGGACAGTCACCCTGTGCCTGGGTGCAGAGGAGGCTGAGCTCATCACCAATGTGGAAAGGACGGGTTTCATCAAGTTCGATCTTCGGAATCCCGGGGATGACGAGATTGTGGAATTGAAGCCTATCATCGAATATAAACTGAAGGACATCCTGAAGGAAGCAGCAAAGAACAGGTAACGGTTGCAGGATAAGGAGGAATGATGATGCCGGAAATGATCAAAGTAGTCATTATCAATGGGGATGCCAACGGGAGAAAACAGATATCCGATACCATATCATACATTAATGATATCACCGTCATCGGAGAAACGGAATCGGCGGATAAAGGTCTGCAGATGATCAACGATTACAACCCGGATGTCACCGTCATCGGAGAGTTTGTCCGGGGGACAGATGGCTTCAGGCTCAGTGATTCCATCATCAGTCGCCATCCCTTTCATCCCATCATACTGGTGACATCATCCGTCAATGAAGAGATCTATCGAAGGGCGATGCGGGCAGGCATCAAGGAAATTCTACAGCTTCCCCTTAATCAGGTGGATTTGAGCGATGCCATATACAGGGTATACGACATCAAGGAAAAGCATAAATCCTCCATGGCTCAGCTAAAAAAAGAACCGGAAATCAGAGAAAAGATGGGCAGGATCATCTCGGTATTCAGCACCAAGGGCGGGGTGGGTAAGACCACCATTTCATCCAATCTTGCCGTACTGCTGGGGCAGACCAATCAAAAGGTGGCTCTGCTGGACCTGGATGTCTTTTCCGGAGATGTCGCCCTCGCCATGGATATTACTCCTAAGCGGAGCATCAGTGATCTGGTCAGCGACATCAACAAGCTGGATTTGGATCTCCTGGAAAGCTATATGTTCAAGCATTCATCAGGGGTGATGGTTCTTCCTGCACCGATGAAACCGGAATATGCGGATTTTGTAGCAGCAGATCACATCACCAGGATTTTGAAAATCCTGCTTAGAGAATACGATTACATTGTGGTGGACTGTGCAAGTTATATGCATGATCCGGTCCTGATTGCCCTGGATGCCTCGGATATCATTCTGCTGCCCACTACCATGGATATATTTTCCGTAAAAAACCTGAAGAGCTGTATATCCTCCTTGGAGGGGTTGAACTACAGCCGGGCCAAATTCAAGGTTGTGGTGAATCGGGTCTTCCGGGAAGCGGGCATCAGCCAGAAGGATATCGAAACCACTATAGGTTTGCCCATTACCGTTGTCCTGCCCCAGGAGGATCAGGTCATTACCGCCAGTATCAATCAGGGAGTTCCTGCCGTACTGGCCTATAAGAAATCCAAATTTGCCAGGGCGATGAGGGATTTAACCAAAAAGATTGCAGGCAATCAGAAGGATACAGTTTTAGTCGCTCCTCAAACGAATATCGAGCAGCCTTCTGTTGTGACGCGTTAGGGGGATGCTCATGTCTTTAATGGATCGTTTGGAAAGGTTGAAACAGGAGGAGCGGGAGGTCGTGATAGAGCCGGCGCCTGTTCCTCGTACCGAGGATCATTTGAAGAAAGTCAAGGAAATTGCTCTGCAGCGGGTGGTCAGTCAGCTGGCGGAGGAGTATAACCCCACGGAGCTGACCAATGAAACCTTAGCCCAGGTCCGGGTGAGCATCCAGGAGCTGGTTAACAGTGTCCTGGTGGAAGAGGGAAAATTCGCCTCCCGTTCGGAGCGGATCCGGATGATCGATGAGATCCTGAATGAAATCATCGGATACGGCCCTATTGATCCATTGATAAAGGATCCAACCATTTCGGAAATAATGGTCAATGGCTACAGCAATGTCTATATCGAGCGGAACGGTAAGATTGAACGGACATCGATAAGCTTTCGAAATGATGAACACGTAATTCATGTGATCGATAAAATCCTTGCACCTCTGGGCAGAAGGGTGGATGAAACATCCCCCATGGTGGATGCCCGTCTTCCCGACGGTTCCCGGGTCAATGTGATTATCCCTCCTCTGGCGGTAAAAGGACCCACCATTACCATCCGTAAATTCGCGACAGATCCCTATAATGTGGATAACCTGATCGGATTTGGCACCTTGACCTATGAGATGGCGGAATTTCTCAAAGCGTGCGTACAGGCCAGGCTGAATATCCTGGTATCGGGCGGTACAGGGTCCGGTAAGACCACAACCTTGAATGTTCTTTCTTCCTTCATCCCTCCGGAGGAACGGATTGTAACCATTGAGGATGCGGCTGAACTTCAGCTTCATCAGGAGCATGTGGTTACCCTGGAAGCCAGGCCTGCCAATATCGAGGGAAAGGGGAGGGTGACCATACGGGATCTGGTGATCAATGCCCTGCGTATGCGGCCGGACCGGATTGTGGTGGGTGAGGTTCGGGGGGGAGAGGCTTTGGATATGCTTCAGGCTATGAATACAGGCCATGATGGATCCATTACCACCGCCCATGCTAATTCGCCCCGGGATTCCCTGGCCCGTTTGGAAACCATGGTTCTGATGGCCGGTATGGATTTGCCGGTACGGGCTATCCGGGAGCAGATATCGTCAGCCATCCATATCATTGTCCATCAGAGCCGCTTCCGTGATGGGAGCCGTAAAATTACCCAAATTACGGAGGTGACAGGGATGGAGGGAGATGTGGTTTCCCTTCAGGACATCTTTGTATTCGAACAGACCGGTGTGGATGACCGGAACCGGGTCATTGGAAGATTCCGGCCTACCGGGATTATACCGAAGGCCATGGCGACTTTTAAACCCAGGGGCATTCACCTGCCTTCCCAGATATTTGTCGATAAGGAAGGCATCCAAAGGAGGAGGTAGCGGGATGATTGTGACAGGCTTGATAATGGTCTTTACCTCCATTTTTCTCTGTACCATTGGGCTGGGGATGTTGGTCACCTCCAGGCGAAGGACGATTGTCCGCCGATTGAGTCAATACAGTGAATTCTATAGCGAGGGTATTCTGACCGAGGACGGAGAACAGGGCATCCGGACACCGGTACAAAGCCATGACCGAAATACGACAGCCGGTGGTTTACAAAGATATTTTAATAAGATTGAAACGGAAATGGCCAAGGCAGATCTGCTTCTTCATCCCAAGGAGTACCTGTCGATTGTGGCGATCCTTTCTGTATCCATCGGATTGATCCTGTATACGGTTACTCGGCAAATATCCATTGGTTTGATGGGGATTCTGATCGGCATGATTCTCAGCAGGATATTTGTCAACCTTAAAAAAGGCCAAAGGGTTATGAAACTGAATCATCAGTTGGTGGATGCTATTACACTGATATCCAACGGTTTGAAGGCAGGATACAGTTTTTTTCAGGCAGCGGAGCTGGTGGCCCAGGATATGAGACCTCCCATCGCCGATGAATTCCGCAAAATGATTCGCCAGATGAACCTGGGCATGCCGGCAGAGGAAGCCCTGCGAAGATTAGGGGAACGGGTGGAAAGTGAAGATATGGATCTGGTCATCACCGCCATATTGATCCAACGGCAGGTGGGGGGGAATCTGGCAGAGGTTCTGGACAGCATCACCAATACCATACGGGAACGGGTGAAGATCAAGGGGGAGATAAAATCCAAAACAGCCCAGGGCCGCATCTCGGGATTGATTCTGGTCTTTCTTCCGCCGGCCCTTGCCTTCATCATATACATCATGAGTCCCACGTTTATGAATGCGCTATTTACGGATCCCTTGGGATGGCTGATGATCGGCATAGCTGTACTGCTCCAGGTATTGGGAATCATTTTCATATTGAGAATCATCAATATAGAAGTGTAGGGGGGATGGAGGATGAACGATATTGTATATCTATTGGGAATTAGCCTGATCTTCATTTCCCTGTATTACATTGTTCTGTCTATGGCGGGGATGATGAGAGAAAAACGCTGGAGGGTTATCTCCAGGCTGGAATATATCAAGGAATATGGGGGCGACAAAGAAGGCATTGAGCCCTTGAACCTGCCCTTTAGGGAACGGGTGATAAAGCCTGCTATGAGGAAGCTGGGAGAACGGATCGAAAGCCTTACCCCAACCCGGCTCCAGAGCAGTTTGAAGGAAAAGCTGATCGCTGCAGGCTATACGACGAGAACCAATATGATGAACTTTCTGACAATACAAGGAATTCTGGTTTTCTGTCTTCCCCTGCTGGTGATGTTTTTGACCTCCGTCTTATCCTCCAAACCGGAAAAAATCTTGCTGTTTGGCATACTGGCCTTCCTAGTCTCCTTGCTTCTTCCCTCCATTGTCCTCACGAATAAGAAAATTGCCAGGCAAAATCAGATCCGAAAAACTCTTCCTGATGCTTTGGACCTGTTGGTAGTCAGCGTGGAAGCCGGGTTAAGCTTTGACATGGCCCTTGTAAAGGTTACGGAAAAGATCAAAGGGGTGTTGTCAGAAGAGTTTGCAGTGGCTTTAAATGAGATCAGGCTGGGTAAGCTGAGAAAACAGGCCTTAAGGGAAATGGCAGAGCGAACGGGGGTGGATGAGCTGATCAGCTTCGTGGGCGCCGTCGTTCAGGCAGATCAATTGGGGGTCAGCATCGGCAATGTGCTTCGGGTTCAGGCTGACTCCATGCGGACTTATCGGAGACAGAAGATCGAAGAGTTGACTGCCAAAGCCCCTGTGAAAATGCTTTTTCCACTGATCTTCTTTATATTTCCGTCGATGTTTGTGGTGATCCTGGGACCTGCCGTTATCCATCTGATCCGAATTTTCATGGGGATGGAATAAAGAGTTGGAGGATATACAAAAGCATGAAACGGAATCGAGGGATTGCCGGTTCCATACTCATTATATTAGGGCTAGCGGCCATGCTCTTAACCATTTCTACCATTGTGAATGGGAAGTATGTCCAGCATTTCCTGGTGCAGCGGTATGAAGCAGAAGTCAATTCAGAAACAGTGGAAGCGCGGGAGACACCGGTTCCGGAGATGCCTGCGGCTACAGATGGCCCGAAAGAAGAATCCGTTGAAGAACTGCAAGCCATTCACAAGATATGGCCCACCCTCAGCCCCAGCAGGACATCAGAGGAAAAGAAGGAACCCTTTCCCAGGGAAAAATACAAAGATGGGATGATGATTATTGAAATCCCTAAAATAAAAGTCCAGGCTGCTGTCATCGACGGAACGAGCCAAAGACATTTAAAAAAGGGCCCGGGTTTATATGAAATCAGTCCCCTGCCGGATGATGAGGACGGGAATGTGCTCATAGCAGGACACCGCACCACCTATGGCGCCTGGTTCCGCCATGTAGACAAGCTGAAGGAAGGGGATGAGATCGTATTAAAGTTCAATGGCCGCGAATATCGATATAGAGTGGAGCGGGTATTTATCGTGGAAAAGAATGATTGGTCAGTGACGGAAGCAACCGGATATCCGGCCTTTACCCTAACAGCCTGCCATCCCCCGCGTTCGGCCAGGCAGAGGATTGTGGTGCGGGCCAGGCTGGAAGATACATACAATGGATGATATGCCTCAAGGGAGGCTTTTTTTCTGTCGAGCTTTGTAAAGTTTTCATGAACGGTTTTTCTGAAAGGGAACGGTAATTTATACTGGAATTGACGAATACATGATACAATAATGTGTAGATTTTGTTTACCGGATCAGGAAAGTATGTAAGCGATCACAAATAAAGCATCAGAGGGAGTTCTGCCTATGAAAAGATGCATATGCCAGGTCCTGGCCTTCATGCTTCTGTGTATGTGTATATTTCCGGCAGCGGGGATGGCCGATCAGGAGGATTATTACCGGATCGATGTTATCGTTCTGATGGACAGTTCCAACAGCATGAAATATTCGGATCCGGATTTACTTCGTTTTCAGGCCTTTGAGAATCTGACCGGGCAGTTGGAAAAGGGGGATCGGATTGGTCTATTCCAATTCGGCAGGGAAACAAAAGAAGTCTTTCCCCTCAGCGAGATAGAGGGGCAGGAAAGCCTGGCTAAGTTTTCGAAGCAGAATATTCCCAATGTGAATTTGGTATATACAGATGTAAAGGATGCCCTTAAAGAGGCTTACCGGCTGATGCAGAAATTTTATGATTCCGGGCATCTGCTTTTCTTTATCATTTTTACCGATGGGGATATCCAGCCGGCTAGCAACTATAAAAGGGATAAAGCCTTCAAAGACCAGTACCTGAAGGAATTGCAGGAGTTGGCGAAAAAGTATCAGGAAAAGGGATGGCCCATCTATGCCATCAATCTGGATAAAGCAGGAAAGGAAGGGGATCCCAAGCTAAAGGAAATCAGTGAGATGACCGGGGGATATATGGAGAATATCAATACCCCCGAAGCCATTCGTCAGACCTTTCAGGATGTATTGAAGAGCATCCGTAAGAAAAAGGTGGAAGAAGAGAGAAAAATCCAGGAGGAGAAACGGGAGGATACGGTGGAGATCAGGGTCACGGCTCCTGATCCAGGTGAGTATACTGTGCTGAACAAGCTGGAAATCCGGACTGAAATCGCTGTAAACGGAAAAAGGGTGAAGGCGGAGGACCCTGAGTTCGAGCTCATAGAAATGCTGGCGGTTGTCCGGGAAGAAAAGGGAGAGGAAAGCCGTGTAGAGCTTTTGGATGACGGGGATGTGGCAAGAGGGGATATGAAGGCGGGAGACGGGATCTACTCTGCCTTTTATGCGCCCCAGTTTGAGGGGGAGTTCAGCATTACCCTCCATGGAAAGGGTTCCTATGGGGAGAAAGCCTTTGACCTCCAAAAGAAGATCTCTGCCCTAAAGGCCACAGCCGCTGGGAAAATTACCTTAAAACTACCCGGTTCCCTACCCCTTTCCTTGATCAGGGGGAAACAACCTTCCGTAACGCTGGAGGCTTTCGTCCAGTCTTACAGGACGGAGCGCATTGAGATATCTCTGATTTCTCCTAAGCATTTCATCATGGAACCGGAGTCCTTTTACCTGCTGAACGAAAAAAACAATCGAGTGCAATGGAAGGTAGGGGCGCCTAAAGATGCCCGGATAGGAGGGGAAGGAGAGCTGGTCTTCAGGATTGTCCCTGGTCAGGAGGATACCCTCCTGTCTACCTCCGATATCCCGATTCCCTATATCATAAGACAGGATATGACCTTTGTGTATCTCCTTGCTGCCGTAGGCCTTCTCCTTACAGCGGGTGTCGTGCTGCTTCTTTTTAAGAAATGGAGAAGAAGGAGGCAAATAAAAAGAAGTTGGCTGAAGGGAAGCCTCTTCTATTGGAAGGATGGGCAGGAAGGCTCAAAGAAGCGGATCGATCTGGGGAAGTTTAAGACAGAGAGGATTCGCCTGTCCACAGATCCCTATGTGAATGCGGATCATCTTCTGATTACCGATGATTCCCTGGATATGGAGATCTACTCCGAAAGGGGCGAAGGAAACAGCGTCAGCTTTTTTGTGACGGGTGGCATAGATAATATCCTCTATATAGGAGATATCCCTCACAAGACTATTAAACTGGCCCATGAAACCACCTTTCGGATCAAATCGCATTACTTTCAATATACGAATCCCGGGATAATCGCCGACAGGAAGGCGGAGGCCGGGATGGATGTGCTTCGAAGGTTTGATTTATAGCTGCAGAAGCCCTTGGAAACAAGACAGTATGGAGAACGATAAGGAGTTGCTGTCTCGACAGCCATAAGATATGACAGACAAGAACTGTACCTAAGGGGGAATACAGATGATTAATGGAAATACAGAAGGGATTCGAAAATCCCTCCTTAAAGAAATGGAGAGCATCTATGATCTGGAAATAGATCGTCGTGAATTTGTGACCTTGGAACTCCTGGAAGTCCTGGCCCGCTATACCGGCGAATTGAACAAGGAGATTGCCGTCTATATCGGCCGGGACGGAGAAATATTGGATGTGACGGTAGGAGATATGGACAGGGTGAACCTTCACCATCTTCGCTTTCGCAGAAGTGATGAACGTTTAAGCGGAATCCGTTGTATCCATACTCATCCGGGAGGAGATGGCATGCTTTCCTCCGTAGATCTTCAATCCCTGAAGCAGATTCGTTTTGATGCGATGGCGGCAGTAGGAGTCCGGGACGGAAAGCCTGTCAGCCTCTATGTAGCCTATCTGGGGGATGAAATTGAACCCGGTGAATACGACTGTCGAATTCTAGGGCCTTATCCGCCCCATCGGATTCCCCAAGAGGAATTGATCGAGGGGATTCGACAGGCGGACCGGAGGGTGAAGCCGGCTCCCACTGTAGCAGTGGGAGAGGAGGGACCGGAAAGGGCGATCCTGGTTGGTTTGGATCAGGGGGGCGGCCAAGGCAAAGACTCCTTGGAGGAGCTGGCCCGGCTGGCGGATACAGCAGGGGCGGTGGTGGTACACCGGGAGCTGCAGAGGCGGCAGGATATTGATTCCAACTTTTATATCGGAAAGGGAAAGGTGGCGGAGCTGACTCTCCTGCGACAGAGCCTGAAGGCCAATCTTTTCATTTTTGATGATGAACTTTCCGGTGTGCAAACCCGAAATTTGGAGGAAGCGCTGGGCGTCAAGGTGATAGACCGGACTACCCTGATTTTGGACATTTTTGCCTCCAGGGCCCAATCCCGGGAAGGAAAGCTGCAGGTTGAGCTTGCCCAGTTGAAGTATCGTCTGCCCCGCCTTACGGGGCTCGGTCAGGTGCTGTCTCGTCTGGGAGGCGGCATCGGCACCAGGGGGCCGGGTGAGAAAAAACTGGAGGTAGACAGGAGAAGAATACGAAGAAGGATATTCGAGCTGGAGAGAGAAATCCAGGATGTGAAAAAACAACGGGATGCCCGGCGGCTTCGCCGGAAGAAAAATGAGCTACCTGTGGTGGCATTGGTAGGCTACACGAACGCAGGCAAAAGTACCCTCATGAATGCCCTAAGCAGCAGTAACGTACTGACGGAGGACAAGCTTTTTGCAACCCTTGATCCCGTGACCCGAAACGTGTCCTTGCCGGATAAGCGGGAGTTTCTTCTGGTGGATACGGTAGGCTTTATCAATAAGCTTCCCCATGATCTGGTAGAGGCCTTTCATTCCACTCTGGAAGAGGTTTTATATGCCGATCTGCTTCTCCATGTGGTGGATGCTTCATCAGTCCATATGAAAGCCCAGATGGAGGTCGTGGATAGGGTCTTGAGCTCCTTAGGGGCAGGGGGAAAAAAGAGGATTACCGTTTTCAACAAAATGGATCAGGCGGATCTGCCCGTTGAGCAGCTGCATGGAGAGAAAGAGCCCTGGGTGGCCATATCCGCTTTTACAGGACAAGGAATTGACCGACTGCTTTATTATATCGACAGCCAGCTGGAGCCTCTTCAGCGTCGGGTAGAACTGGCTATCCCTTATCATCAGGGGAATGTTTTATCCTACATCCATGAAAATGGAAAGGTGTTCAAGGAGGAATATACGGCGGAAGCCATCATGGTAGATGCATTGATGGATGTTGTGAACTATGAGCGGATAAGGAAAATGTTGGATTTGGGATCGGAGCAGCCGGAGGAAGAATAACAGCCTGCCCCTTTTGGAAATAATACCTCTCAAAGCTGCTCCCATTTCAATGGCTGATGGCATCCATCAATCTATTCTTTGAAAGGAAACGGTTTTTCAGCAATAATCCCTTAAAAATAGCAAGAAAAAGAGGGAATATATGACTATTTTTGGTGTATAATATGAAAGGAATATGATGAAAAAGGAGGAAGCTCCATGAAAGTATATGTAGATCAAGATCTTTGCATTAGTTGCGGATTGTGTATCAGCATCTGCGGGGAAGTTTTTGATTGGAATGATGACGACAAGGCGGAAGCGAAGGTACCGGAAGTCCCTGCAGAGCTTGAAGACGATGTGCAGGAGGCCATTGACAGCTGTCCCACCGAGGCCATTAAAGAGGAATAATTGGATACAGAAAAGAAAAAAAGAGTGGAGGAAATCTCCACTCTTTTTTTCTTTTCTGTAGCAACGGATTAAAAATCGACTTTTTCCTCTAAGAAGCTTGCCAATTCATCAACGTGCAGGCGTATCTGATCCATGGTATCCCTGTCCCGGACGGTAACGGTGTTGTCGTCCAAGGTATCAAAGTCTATGGTGATACAGTATGGGGTGCCGATCTCATCCTGACGGCGGTAGCGTTTTCCGATGCTTCCTGTTTCATCGTAATCCACCATAAACCTTTTCAACAGCTTATGATACAGATCCTTAGCGGGCTCAGCCAGTTTCTTCTGCAAGGGCAGTACAGCTGCCTTGAAGGGGGCGAGAGCCGGGTGGAAACGGAGAACGGTTCGCTTATCGCCATTTTCCAAGGTTTCCTCCTCATAGGCTTCGCAGAGAAAAGCCAGAGTCATTCGATCAACTCCCAGGGAGGGTTCGACACAGTAGGGAATATACCTCTCATTGGTAACAGGATCGATATATTCAAAGTTCTCACCTGAATGGGCACTATGCTGCTTCAGGTCAAAGTCGGTCCGATCGGCAATTCCCCACAGCTCACCCCATCCGAAGGGGAAAAGGTATTCAAAATCCGTGGTGGCCCTGCTGTAGTGGGAGAGTTCCTCAGGACTATGGTCCCGTAAGCGAAGGTTTCCTTCCTTTATTCCCAGGCTCAGCAGCCAGTTCTGGCAAAAATCCTTCCAGTAGGCGAACCATTCCAGATCTTCTCCGGGCTTACAGAAGAATTCCAGCTCCATCTGCTCGAATTCCCGGGTCCGGAAGATGAAATTCCCAGGCGTGATCTCGTTGCGAAAAGACTTCCCGATCTGGGCGATTCCAAAGGGTATTTTCTTCCGAGTTGTGCGTTGAACGTTCTTGAAGTTGACAAAGATTCCCTGGGCGGTCTCCGGCCGCAGATAGATTTCAGACTGGGAATCCTCCGTAACTCCCTGGAAGGTCTTAAACATGAGATTGAATTTCCGAATACCGGTGAAGTTATGCTTGCTGCATTCCGGACAGGGGATCTGATTTTCGGAAATATAGGCTTCCAATTTTTCATTGCTCCAGCCGTCCACCTTGGTGTTATCCCCTTTCGCCTTCAGGTAATCCTCGATTAGATTATCGGCGCGGAAACGGGATTTACACTCACGGCAGTCCATCAGGGGATCGTTGAAGCCCGCCAGATGTCCCGAAGCTACCCAAGTTTCAGGATTCATCAGGATGGCAGAATCCAGGCCTACGTTATAGGGGCTTTCCTGAACGAATTTCTTCCACCATGCCTTTTTAACATTGTTCTTAAGTTCTACACCTAAGGGACCATAGTCCCAGGTATTGGCCAGTCCGCCATAAATTTCAGATCCAGCAAATATAAAACCCCTTCCCTTGCACAGAGCTACGATTTTGTCCATGGTTTTTTCTCCTGCCATGATCAATACCTCCTTTTTGTCATATGTTTTGTTATATATTCTGCAGAATAGCTTGGTGCCAAAACATAAAAAACCTCTCATCCCTCAGACAAAGGGACGAAAGGTCATCTTCCGCGGTTCCACCCTTTTTGGCATTGCTGCCCGCTTCATTCCATGGAAAACGCTCCCAGGCGCCATTCACCGGGTCTGCCATCGGGCTTTCACCCCCCCCCGATTCGCTAGAAAGACAGGGGACCGGTTACTTCTCCTGTTCACAGCATCCAATTACATTTGCTACTATCATACCAAATGGTTTTTATTTGTCAAGGGGTAAAAAAATCAGCTTTCTATAATGATTTTGTTTCATGGAGGTAAAACGGGTTATGAATATAATGTAACAAGGAAGAGCAGCATACAAGCAAGCAACACACTACTTCATTGCCCCTCATTTATAAATATTTTGTCGCGGAGGCACCCGTAAAAGGGGCCTCTTTTTTTGCGACAGGGGCATAGAAGTATCAAGTGCAGAACCGTATAAAGGGCGGAAGGTCAGGGATCTTTTATGCACAAATATATTTTTATCCTGCCAACGAAAGGATGAGGAGAACGAGTTTCCAAACAGCTTTCCCATTAATATATTGGAACTGTGGAGGAATCCTAAAAGCTTTAGGAAATCCGATCTGAAATCAACGGGGGACGTGACGATATGGGTGATGAAACATGCATGAACTGGAAACCACACAGGATATTCTCAGGTTTGTAATATGGGAAGCAAAGAAACATCATGCAAAAAAGGTGCTGCGCGTTCTGATAAAGATAGGTCCCATTTCTTCCATGATACCGGAATATATCCAGTATTATTTCAAACAGATCAGCCAGAACACCATTGCAGAAGGTGCAAAGATGGAAATTCGCAAAGTTCCATTGGTCCAGCAGTGCGGCAAATGCGGCTTCCTCCATATGGGGGAAAGCTTCCGTCCGCGCTGCCAGCAGTGTGAAAGCAGGCAAATGAGAGTCTTAAGTGGAACGGACATTATTGTAGACAGCGTGGAATTTGAATAACAAACAAAGGCAGAAGGCACCATTCAGCGGTTTTGATGGTGCCTTCGTTTTATCTTATCTGTTAATATCGAATTCAAATCCTCCGGACGTACCAAAAGATCATTCCCATCAGATACAAAAAGAAACCCTCATCATACTCATTATTTAATCTAAGCAACCGGCATGGATGAAAAGAGGAGCAATATGTGGACGGTAGTGCGTACCCTTTCCGACCGATGCGGTCAATGTTATTCCTGTGTCCGAAATTGCCCGGTGAAGGCGGTGCGAATCCGGCACGGGCAGGCTGAGGTCATTCAGGAGCGCTGTATCCAATGCGGCAACTGTGTGAAAATCTGTTCCCGGAAAGCGAAGGAAGTGCTTCCGGGTCTTCAGCGAGCCAAAAATTTAGTGGCCTGGGGAAACGGAATTGCCATTCTTGCTCCTTCCTTTCCCGCTACCTTTCCTATGGAGAAGGGAGAAATCGCTGGGCGCTTAAAGGGTTTAGGTTTTCGGGAGGTTTGGGAGGTAGCGGCGGGGGCTGAACTGGTAACCCAGGAGTATCAAAAGCTGGACCTGAACGGGGGACCCTATATCAGTTCTCCCTGCCCTGCGGTGATCAACCTTATCGAAAAGCATTATCCTTCCCTGATCCCCTACTTAGTTCCCATTGTGTCCCCTGCCTTTGCAACCGCCCATCTGATCCGTTCCCAGAGGGGTATGGATGTGTCCATCGTTTTCATCGGTCCCTGTGTAGCGAAAAAAGGAGAGCTGGTCAACGGCCCCGGCCTTATTGATGAGGTGATCACCTTTGATGAGTTGAAGGAATGGTTTCTTGAGGAGGCTCCCATGGAACCGTTCGAGAGAGGGGCATTCGACAGTCCCACAGCTTCCTTGGGCTACTTGTTCCCGTTGCGGGGAGGCATGTTGAAAAATTTGTTTCGCTCGGATGACCTGCTTCGGGAGGAATTTATGGTGGTGGAGGGCGCTGAGGACTGCAAGGAGGTTTTTCAAGCCCTGATCTTGGAAGAAACCCGTATTCGCTTTGTCAATGCCCTGTTCTGCAGGGGCTGTATAGACGGGCCGGGAATCGCTACGGAGGATAATTGGGTGAAACGCAAAGCCAGGATTCTGGATTATTATCGGGGCATTCCCTTGGAGAAGCAGGCAGGCGGCAAGAAAAAGCTGCTGAATATTCATTCGGATCTGTCCAGAACCTTTCAGGACAGGAGTTCCCATCTTCCCCAGCCGGATGAGGAGGACATCCGGCGGATTCTGACGGAGACCAATAAGTTCACTCCTAAGGACCTGTTGGACTGCGGAGCCTGCGGCTATGAAAGCTGTCGTGAGAAGGCCATTGCGGTGTATCAGGGTATTGCCGAAAAAGAGATGTGCCTTCCCTACCTCCTGGCTCAGAAGAACAGACTCCTGGCTGCTTACCAAAATGAACTGCAAAACATCAGAGAGCTGAAAGGAGACCTAGACATTATCATCGACTCCTCCTATGATGGGATCGCCATGACGGACGGCAGGGGGAGGGTGGAACGTGTCAATCAGGCTTTTTTGAACCTGTTGGGAGAAGAGGAAGGACGGATCATTGGCAAATCCATGGAGGAGCTGGAGCAGGAAAAGATTCTCTATCCTTCAGCTACCCTCTTGGTACTGCGGGAAAAGAAGCCCATCACTTTTCTTCAGACTCTGCGGAATGGGAAACAGGTACTGGCTACCGGAACTCCCGTCTTTGACGAACAGGGGAGGGTTGTCAAAGTGATATGCAATATCAGGGATTTTGAGGAGCTTCAGCATATCAAATACCAACTGGAGGACAACCGAAAGGAGAATGGGGATGTTTTGGGACAATTGGGCAAGACGGAGGGAAAACAGAGGGGAGAGATTATCGCCCACAGTGAAGCATTTTCACGGGTATTGGATATGGCTAAATGGGTAAGCGGAGTGGATTCCACCCTTTTGATCCTGGGAGAATCGGGGGTAGGCAAGGATGTTGTCGCCCGATACGTCCATCAGTGCAGTCCAAGAAGGAATGGACCTTTTGTGAAGATCAACTGCGGAGCTCTGCCGGAATCCCTCATTGAATCGGAGCTGTTCGGCTACGAGATGGGTGCTTTTACCGGTGCCAAGAGAGGAGGTAAGCCCGGGCTTCTGGAGCTTGCCCATCACGGTACCATCTTCCTGGATGAAATAGGGGATCTGCCTCTGTCGCAGCAGGCTAAGCTCCTTCAGGTGTTACAGGAAAAGCGCATCACCCGGATTGAGGGTACGCGTAGTATGGAAGTGGATATCAGGGTGGTGGCCGCTACAAATCGGGATTTGGCTGCCATGGTTAGGGAAGGCCGCTTCCGAGCGGATTTATTTTACCGGTTGAATGTGGTGCCTGTCCGAATTCCTCCCCTTCGGGAGCGTAGGGATGATATCATCCCCATGATGTACCACTTTCTGGAGAAATGGAATAGAAAATACGGCACCCATAAAATTGTGTCACCGGAAGTCAAGCAAATCCTGTTGGAATATCCCTGGCCTGGGAATGTGCGGGAACTGGAGAACCTAATGGAACGCCTGGTGGTGACTGCCCGGGATGAGATCATCCAGCCGGAGGATCTGCCTCCTGTGATTCTGAAGAGGGGGAACGATGAGAAGGACAGAGTGACGGTAAAAGGGATTCTCCCGTTGAAGAAGGCCATCGAAGAGGTGGAAAAACAAATCATCCTGCAGGCAAGAAGGCGATATCGCAGCACTTATAAAATTGCCGAGGTTCTGGAGGTGAATCAATCCACCGTTGTACGGAAATTGAAAAAATATGATATGGATGATGAAGAAGAGAAATAATGGATTTCCTTTATAATGCATTTCTGCATTACTGATGCAATTGTGCAAAAGCCTAGAATATCGGGCTTTTTTTATTTTTGGAGGGATTTGTAATGCTAAAATGCATTAACCATTTTCGGAACACAAGCATCTCTGATTTGCCGGACAGACAATAGAATGCCTTTTCTTGCAGGGATTGAGAAGGCTTCTTGCAAAACCGTAGGCAGAGGGAAGATTTGGCATGGTTTTTGCGTGTATATAGGTAGAAGGACCATTGAGGGAATGAAACGTGTACCGGTGAAAAATAAGGAAGGAGGGAAAATCCATGCGACAGGAAAGAACGGAGGAACAGGTTCAGAGGGTCAGGGAAATTATCGAGAATTACCGGAGTAAACCGGGAGCATTGATCCCAGCACTCCATGAGGTGCAAAAGGTCATTGGCTACCTGCCCCGCTGGTCCCAGGAGATGATTGGAGAGGGACTGGGAGTTCCTGTCAGCGAGGTGAGCAGCATTGTGAGCTTCTATTCCCTATTCTCCGAATATCCCAAGGGAAAGTATTGCATCGGAGTATGCAAGGGGACTGCCTGCTACGTACGGAATGCGGGAAAAATCGTGGAAAAACTGGAAGAGATCCTGAATATCGAAGCAGGCCAGACAACTCCGGACGGTAAGTTTTCCCTGGAAATCCTCAGGTGTCTGGGGGCATGTGGTTTGGGACCCGTAATGACCATCAATGAAGAGGTATATACCCGCGTGAAGCCGGACCAGGTGCCCTATATCCTTCAGAGTTTGGAGGCGAAGGAGAAAGGAGTGGTGACGGCATGACCGTTTTGGAGGCTTATGAACATGTACGGACCAGAGCGAAGGAAAGCATCCGGAAAACAACAGACATGCAGGCGGATATGATCAAGATCCGGCTGCATATGGGCATATGCAGCATGTCAGTACAGGCCAGGGAGGTGTATCGGGTTTTCGGGGAGATGGGCAGTCGTCGGAGAAGACAGCTTGTCCTCATGAAAACGGGATGCGGCGGTTTTTGCAGCCAGGAACCCCTGGTGGAGGTGGAACTGCCGGGTCAAAAACCTGTCATCTACTGTAACGTGACACCGGAAAAGGCAAGGCTAATCTTTTTGAATCATATTGAGCAGGGCAGGGTCATCTTACCCTGGACGCTGGATAGAGAGGAAGTGGGAAGATGAAGCTCTATCGCAACCATGTCCTTGTCTGTGGGGGAGGAGGATGCATGTCCTCGGGCTGCAAGTTGATAGCGGCCCGACTCCAGGAAGGTATAGACCGGATGGGGATGGCGGATGAAATCAAGGTGATTGTCATCGGATACATGGGATTATGCTCCTACGGTCCCATGATGACGATCTATCCGGAGGGCATTCTGTATGTCAAGCTGACCCCTGAAGATGTGGACCGGATCGTGGAGAGCCACCTGTATAGGGGAGAATATCTGGAGGATCTCTTCTATGAGGATCCCATGACAAAAGAGCGGATCGGTCAGATGGATCATATCCCCTTTTTCCGAAAGCAGGTAAAGATCGCCCTTCGTAATGTGGGCAAGATTGATCCGCTGCAGATTGAAGAATATATTGCCTTTGATGGATACTTTGCCATGGCAAAGGTCTTGACGGAGATGACGCCTCAGCAGGTAGTGGAAGAGATGAAGAAATCCGGACTCCGGGGGAGAGGAGGAGCCGGTTTCCCCACAGGATTGAAATAGGAATTTACCGCCAAGGCGAAAGGGCATCCCAAATACGTGGTCTGCAACGTGGATGAAAGAGACCCGGGGGCTTTTATGGATCGCAGCATCATCGAAGGGGATCCCCACACCCTCATTGAAGGGATGGCCATCGCCGGTTATGCCATTGGAGCCAACCAGGGCTTTGTATACATCCGGGCTGAGTATCCCATGGCTGTAGAGCATTTGGAGCGGGCCATCCAGCAGGCCAGGGCATATGGTCTTCTTGGCAAGGATATCATGGGAAGTGGATTTGATTTCGATATCGAAGTGAGGGTAGGGGCGAGGGCCTTTGTATGCGGCGAAGAAACCAGCCTAATCGCTTCCCTCGAAGGAAAGCGAGGAGAACCCCCGACCCAAACCGCCCTATCCCTCCAAAGATTATTCAGAAAGGAGCAGACTGGTTCCGGAAAATTGGGACGGAAAAGAGTCCGGGAACCAAGGTCTTTGCCCTGGCAGGGAATGTAGCCAATACGGGATTGGTAGAAATCCCCATGGGCACCCCCCTTGGTGATATCGTCTATGACATCGGTGGAGGGATAATCGACGATAAACCCTTCAAGGCAGCTCAGACGGGGGGACCTTCGGGCGGTTGTATACCCAAAGAGTACCTGAATGTGTCGGTGGATTATGAATCCCTGACTGAATTAGGTACCATCATGGGCTCCGGCGGCCTGATTATCATGGATGAGGACACCTGTATGGTGGATATCGCCAAGTTTTTCCTGGATTTTGTTCAGGAGGAGTCCTGTGGAAAATGTACTCCCTGCCGGATTGGGACCAAGCGGATGTTGGAGATTCTGGACCGGATCAGCAAGGGCCAGGGCAGGGAAGGAGATATCGAGACTTTGGAGCGGCTGGGTCAGGAAATCATGGATACGGCCCTGTGCGGGCTGGGTCAGTCAGCACCCAACCCGGTATTAAGCACCATTCGCTATTTCCGGGATGAATACGAAGCCCATATTCGGCATGGGAAATGTCCGGCCTCCGTATGTGCCTCTCTTTTTAATGCGCCATGCATGAATGCCTGTCCGGCGGGAGTGGATGTACCCCGTTATATCGAGATGATCCAGAGAGGCCAGTACGCACGGGCGGTGGATGTCATCCGGGAGCGGAATCCCCTGCCAGCTGTGTGTGGTCGGGTATGCGATCATCCCTGTGAATCCAAATGCAGGAGAGATCAGATTGATGATCCCCTGGCCATTCGCGCTCTTAAACGCTTTGCAGCGGATTGTGAACTGGAGCATTGGGATGAGCTGTATTTCAACCGTGAAATCGTGCCGGTGGCTAATAGAGATAAATCGGTAGCAGTCGTAGGAGGAGGTCCGGCGGGTATTACTGCAGCCTATTATCTCTCCCAGTGGGGCTATCCCGTTACCTTGTTTGAGGCAGCGCCCGTCCTGGGAGGAATGCTGGCATTGACCATTCCGGAATACAGACTACCCAAAAAAGTTCTCTTCAATGAGATTGATCGATTGATGGAAGGGGTTAACGTCATTACGAATTTCCGGGTAGGCAGGGATATGTCTTTGAAGGAGTTGTAGCAGCGATTCCAGGCAATTTTCCTGGCGATCGGAACTCACAAGGCGGCGACCATGGGGATCGAGGGAGAAGATTTGAAGGGTGTCACCAATGCCCTGGACTTCCTGAAAAGGGTAAACCTCAATATGCCTGTGGAAGTGGGCAAGAGGGTTGTGGTGGTAGGCGGCGGTAACTCTGCTGTCGATGCTGCCCAGGTCGCCCTGCGCATGGGCGCCGGAGAGGTAAGACTTCTTTACAGAAGGACCCGACAGGAAATGCCGGCCATCAAACAGGAAATTCAGGATGCGATTGATGAAGGCATTAAGCTTCATACCCTGACGTCCCCTCTGCGGATCATTGGAGATGCATATGGCAGGGCGTTGGGGATGGAATGCTCCCGCATGGATTTAGGTGGCTTTGATTCGTCGGGACGTAGAAGGCCCTATTTCAGGGAAGGATCCAGATTCCGAATGTGGATACCGTGATCATGGCGATAGGCATGGAAGGCGACTGGGAGGACCTTCAGGCGGAAATGCCGGAGATTTTCCATAGGAACAAGGTGGCCAGACAAGGGGAAGAAAGCCTTATGACCCCCATACCCGGTATTTTTGCCGGAGGAGACTGCGCCAGGGGAGCCGATACCGTTATCCGGGCCATCGCGGACGGACGTCAAGCTGCCCTCGCCATTGACAGGTATCTGGGGGGCAATCGGGAAGAAGAGGAGAAGAAGATCAGCTATCCACGAAGATATTTTGCACCGGTAGTGGAGAACAGGTTGGACCGGGTAGAAATCCCCGTACTGCCGGCTAATGAACGAAGATTCTCCAATGTAGAGGTGGAGTTGTGCCTCAGTGCAGAGGATTACAGAAAAGAAGCCCTTCGCTGCCTCCGATGCGATGTAAAGGATTAAGGGGGGAAGGATATGGAAAGGATTCATTTGACGATAGACGGACAGGAAATAGCCGTGCCGAAGGGTACGACGATTCTGAAGGCAGCCCGGGAAGCCGGGGTGGAAATCCCCACCTTGTGTTATCTGGAGGGTATCCATGAAATTGGTGCATGCCGGGTTTGTGTGGTGGAGGTAAAGGGGGCAAAAACACTGCTCCCATCCTGCATCACCCAGGTTTCGGAAGGGATGGAGGTGATAATCCATTCACCAAGGGTAAGGAGAGCACGGAAATCCATCATCAACCTCCTCCTTTCGGATCATCCCGAGGATTGTCTTAGCTGTGGGAAGGCCGGAAGGTGTGAATTGCAGGAAATGGCAAGAAATCTTGGCATTCGAGACAATCCCTATGTCGGTGAGCATTCCAGGCAGTATTATGATGAGAGCACCCCGTCGATTATTCGGGATTCTTCCAAATGTATCCTCTGCGGGCGATATCTGAGCGTATGCAGCCAGGTACAGGGAGTCAATGCCATTGCACCCATTGGCCGAGGATTTAAGACTACCATCTCGCCTGCATACCGGGATGAGCTGTCGGAGGTCTCCTGTGTGCTCTGCGGTCAATGTACGATAGTATGTCCCACGGGAGCTTTGATGGAAAGGAGATATACGGAGGAGGTTTGGAAGGCTTTAGAGGATAAGGATCTTCATACCGTTATCCAGGTGGCACCTGCCATTCGTGCATCCATCGGCGAGGAATTTGGGATGGTGCCGGGTACCATAGTGACGGGAAAATTGGTGACGGCTTTGAAGAGGATGGGGTTTGATAAGGTCTTTGATACAGTTTTCACAGCCGATTTGACCATCGTGGAGGAAGGACACGAGCTTTTGGATCGAATGGAGAAGGGCGGCAAATTGCCCATGATCACCTCCTGCAGTCCAGGCTGGATCAAGTTTATCGAGCATCAGTATCCCGATTTGCTGGATCATGTATCCACCTGTAAATCACCCCAGCAAATGTTCGGAGCCATCATGAAGACCTATTACGCAGAGAAGATGGGAGTTGATCCCAAGCGGATCTTTACCGTATCCGTTATGCCCTGTACCGCTAAAAAATTCGAAGCCAGCCGTCCTGAAATGGGCCGTGACGGATACAGGGATGTCGATGCAGTGCTCACGACACGGGAACTGGCGGATATGCTGCGGGAAGCATGCATCGATTTTAACAGCCTGGAAGATCAGCCCTTTGATAACCCCTTTGACCAAGGGTCGGGAGCAGGGGTCATCTTTGGAAATACCGGCGGGGTCATGGAAGCAGCCCTTCGCACCGTTTACGAGCTGGTAACAGGACAGGAGCTTCCGGGATTGTCCATGAAAGCCATTCGGGGCTTGGAAGGTGCCAAAGACGCTCAGGTAAGCCTCGGAGATTCGGAAGTAAGAGTAGCGGCAGCCCATGGCTTATCCAATGTCCGTATCCTCCTTGAGGATATAAAGGAAGGCAGGAGTCCTTACCAGTTCATTGAAATCATGTGCTGTCCGGGGGGCTGCATAGGAGGCGGCGGTCAACCCATCCCCACCAATGATGAAATACGAAGGGCCAGAATAGAAGGCCTGTACAGGGAAGATGAAGAACTAGCCGTGCGAAAATCTCATGAAAATCCCGTTGTCCAGGAATTATATGAGGATTTCCTTGGGGAACCTTTGGGCGAGCTTTCTCATCGACTTCTTCACACCCATTATACTCCAAGGTATACACCGAAATAATTGCATTTTGTATGCTTCTTTTACGGCTTCCTGAATAAAATAGTTATAAAAGGGAAAGATGTATGTGTAAATGGAAAAATAATGAAGGAGCCGTAAGATGAAGGATATGGATAAAATAAAATCCGATTTTGTTGAGGACACGATACGCAGATACACGGAAGAGGCTAACCGGAAACTGGAAGGGCAGTTTTCCGGAACGCGGGAGGCCATGCTGATTATTTCCAGGGAGAAGGTACAGGAATTCATGTTGAGGGCGGACCGTGGCTTGGATAAGGAGGAACGGGAACTGCTGAAATTATTCATATTGAGCAGCATGATGCAGTCCTTCTGTCTGGGATATGGGCTTGGAAAAATCGAAGGCCAAACATCGCAAGCCATATATTTATAGGGGATACCCAGAGGGTATCCCTCTCTTTGTATTTGAATGAAGGCTAAAATGCCTTTTTATTTTTTGCATCATATACATCAGGATGACGTATAATGAGGAAAGATAGCCCCGATTTTGGCTATATTATTGGAAGGGAGACAGGGAATGAAGACGTTACCGGACATTATACGGCCCGGGCTGAAAGTGCTGTTTATAGGTTACAATCCCGGCTCAAGATCGGCCCGGCTGGGACACCATTATGCAGGAAAGAACAATCGATTCTGGCGGCCGCTGAAGGAATCAGGCCTCCTGCCGAAGTCTTTGTTCTATGAAGAGGATTGGAGACTCTTGCAATATGGATACGGATCTACCAACATCGTATCCCGTCCTACTCGAACTGCTGCCGAAATTAGCAGGGAAGAATTCAGGGAAGGGAGCATGGAGTTAGCTCGAAAGCTGGAGCTTTATAAGCCTCGTATTGCCTGCTATTGTGGTATAGGTGTTTATAAGGCATTTACAGGCCGGGCTCAAGTGTCCACGGGCCTTCAGAAGGCGGGTAGGGTTCCCGGGGTAATGGACTATGTCTGCTCATCACCCAGTGGACTGAATCGTATTTCCTATGAGGAACAGTTGAAATGTTTTCTGGGATTGAAAGAATTATTGGAGGCTCTGGAAGATCGATAGAAGATGAAGGGTTTGATGGGAAAAAGAAGGATATTATAATTCAATGTCGAATCAAGAAAAAGAATGTTTTGTTGGGGGTCTTATATGAACGAAAATAAAGGTCTTAAGGAATAACTGTTGATGGGCCTTATCGCTTTGCTTTGTATCCTTGTTCGCTATGGAATGATCATTCTCAAACCTTTCTTCTATCAGGTCTATCGGCAAGAATATTACTTAACTTTTCATACCATGCTGGAATTTGCAAGTGTACTGATGGCATTTTCCATCTTTCCTGTGGCTTTTTATACCTTCCAACGGTCAAAGTGCCTTCGCACCCTAATTGTCGCTTGCCTTTTCCTGATGATTGGGTTGCTGGATTGCATTTCATACCTTGTCATACAAGGGAATGCCCGATTTTTTCACCTTCAACTGTGCCAACAAGGCCACGACCTTTTGGATCATTGGGCGCTTGATAACAGGATTGGGATTGATGCTGATCAGTTGGATGCCTTCTTCATGGACTGCAAAAATGAGGGGAATCCACCATCTCATGATTACAGGATGCTTGGCTATCTGTGGATATTTCCTTTATATTGTCGCTTTCCGCCGCGGTGTGATTCCTCCCATGTTCATTGAGGGCCAGGGTTTAACGCCCTTGAAGATATATTTGGAATATACGGTAATGGCTTTATTAGCTTTAGCGGCCTTTTTTTACCTGCTGCGTTTTCGAAGAACAGAAAAGAAGGTCTATGCCTGGATGGTGATGGGACTGGTGGTGAGTATAGCCAGTGAAGTGGCTTTCACTCAGTATGCCAATGTATACGATACCTATAATCTTTTGGGTCATCTTTACAAGATGATTGCCTTCTATATCTTCTTTAAGGCCTTTTTTGTGGCCAATGTACAACAACCCTATGATGAATTGGCTGCTGCAAGAAGGGAAGTGCAGCATTATGCAGATCATTTGCTGGAATTGGTGGACTTGAGGACCCAGGAGATTTCTGAGGCGAACAAGAAACTGCTTCAGGATATTGACTATGCCAGGAGCATCCAGATGGCATTGCTTCCTTCCAGCTTTCCGGAGATTGAGGGATTGGGCTTTGCCAGTCGCTATATTCCCTGTGAACGTATTGGTGGAGATTTCTATAACGTGGTTCGGCTGGATGACGAGAATGTGGGCATCTATTTCGGAGATGTGGCAGGTCATGGCGTATCCGCAGCCATGATAACCGTTTTCCTGAACCAGTCCATTAAAATGAAAAGGGTGTACGATGATGGAAGTTATAAGCTCCTGCCTCCCAGGGAAGTGCTCTTGAACCTTTACCATGTGTATAACAGAACGGAATTCCCCAAGGAGATTTATATGGTGATGCTCTATGGGCTTTACCACATCCCCACCAGGACCTTTACTTATTCATCCGGGGGTATGAATGTACCCATGCTCCTCAAGCGGGGGGACGGCAGTGTGGAAAAGGTGGAGACGAACGGCTTCCCCATCTGCAAGTTTGGCGATCATTACAAGCCCATGTATGAGAATCATCCGTTGCAGCTTGCCCCGGGGGACACCTTGGTTTTCTTTATGGACGGGTTAACAGAAGTGCATACCGAAGATCTTAAAATCTTTACCAGTGATGATTTGGTGAAAATTATAGGAGAAATGCCCCCTATCTCAGAGATGGACATGGCGGAAGAAATCCTGGGCCATTACTACAGACTGCTGGGTTCCAGGGAAATGATAGATGACGTGACCCTCCTGATCATGGGCATTCATGAATAGATCGATATAGGAAGGGGTTTGTAAACGAAGATGATGATTGTCGGTGTTGTATCGGATACCCATATACCTACAAGGGTAAGGCAACTGCCTTCCCAGCTTCTTGAAGGTCTTAAAGGGGTGGACAGGATTATCCATTGTGGCGATATCCTCATACCCCAGGTTCTGGGTCAGCTTTGGGAAATTGCTCCTGTAGATGCGGTATTGGGAAATATGGACAGTCCTGCAGAATTTCCCAACCTGCCCTACAGGAAGGTGATCGAAGTTGGAGGCTTCAGGCTGGGAATAATCCATGGCCACAGTAGAAGCGGGTCAACCATACAAAGGGCCAGGGATGGGTTCGCTGAAGGGGCTGTAGACTGCATTCTTTTTGGCCATAGTCATATTCCTGTGATAGAGGAACGGAATGGGATCCTTATGCTGAACCCTGGATCGCCGACGGATAAACGAATGCAGAAGCAGTATTCTTACGGAAAGCTTTATCTGGATAAACGCATCAGACCTGAACTGGTATTTTTTTAATTTGCTTGGAGCTTTCACAATAAAGAGGGGTTGATAGAATGAAGGAAAGGATCCAATTTATTACGCAAACAGCCCTACTGTTGGCATTGACCCTGATATTCCAGATGACCAGACCACTGTTTCCTCCTAATCTTGCCAGCTTCGCCGTAGGTTCTCTGGTAAATGCCTCCTTGCTGGTATCCGTAGGGATGGTAGGTCTATGGGGAGGTCTGATCATCAGCATCATTGCTCCGATTGTTGCTTTTTTTTCAGCAGCAGATTAAATTCATTTGGATGGTACCCATTGTAGCCGTAGGAAATGCCATCATTGTTGTATTATTTGCTCTGCTTAGGAAGAGGAAGGAATGGTTAGCCCTCCTGGTCGGAGCGGTGGCGAAGTTCCTTTTTCTCTGGATTGCTATGGTGCAGTTGGCTATACCTCTTTCCGGCATAAAAGGGCCTGCCGCACAAGTCATGTCCTTAAGTTTCAGCTGGCCCCAACTGGTGACGGGAATCATTGGAGGAATCATCGCCATTACTGTCCTCCGGGTCCTGGAAAGGACTTTCCGTCGCCTATAAAGAAATATGTAAAAAAGTCCATGGATCATGGACTTTTTTTTATGGCTTTTCCTGTCCCTTCATAGCGGCCACCAATGCTTCCAGCTCCTTGGCGAGGATATCCATTTCCATAGACAGTTTTGTCAGCTTTTTGCTCATATCCTGGACTTGGGATCTCAATAGGACTGTTCTCTCCAGAACCTCTCCATAATTTCGAGGGATGGGAGATTTTTCCGGAGCTTGCTTCAGCAGCTCCTGAATTTTACCCATGGTTAAAGGTCCTACAATACCGTCCGGATCCAATCCATTGTTTTTTTGGAATGCCAGTACGGCTCTCTCTGTAGCCTCTCCAAATATTCCATCCGCCCCATAAGGTTCCATATAGCTGCCATATCCCAATTGGATAAGCATTTCCTGTAGTTTTTTCACATCAGACCCGCTCATTCCCTTCTTCAACATACGATCCGTTCCCCCTTCCGGTTCATTTTTCAAGTAGTTGTGAATGGCATCCGCCATTGCTTTGGCAGCCTTTGCTGAGATAGCAGGGTCCAATAGAAGCTTTTCTTCGGCAGGGTTGGTGTGAAAAGCCCTTTCCACTAAGAGGACGTGAGGAACCTCATAGGCTCATTCTTGCTTATTTTGGAGTAGTTGGTGGCAACATTGATAACCGTATAATAATCAAAACCAGGATACCTGGTGCTTGCCCTGGTTTTGGCGCCTCTGAAGCGGATACCGTAGGCTTTGGCAACAGCTTCTCCTACTTGCCGGGCCAGGTCTCGGTCTTTCGGACGATTGACGCTATAATAGACCGATGTTCCGCCGGCATTTTTGTCACTGAAGGCATTGCTGTGAATGCTGACAAAGAGTCGTGCTTTGTTACGGATGGCTACCATGGCCCTGTTGTTAAGGGACAGGCTGCTATTGTCCTTCCGGGTAAGGATCACATCATAATATGGAGCAAGCTCCTTTTGCAGTTTCAATGAAAACTCCAGGTTTCCGAAATGCTCATAATAAACGCCGGATATCCCGCGATTCTTGTTATCGCTGCCTCCATGACCGGGATCGATGGCGATGGTGTCCATACTCTTTTCTCCTTTCTAATTTTTCAACAGAGATCCTTTTTTATAGAATATGAAGTCCGGCTAAGGATTGATAGGGAAATCGGCCTGGGAATTTTGTCATATTGGATCGAGATATGGAGTCTTTTGGCATCTGATTTAGACACATTCAGGGAAAGAACTGCATAAGATAGTATAAAGCTTTTTGGGATAAACAGCTTACAAGTAAATTGGAGGCAATAGAAAGGGAATCTATGCAGCTTTCATGATGAGCAAAAGGACAGAGGGGGCTTTTTATGGGTGCCAGGACATATATACAGATCATTGTAAAATGGCATAAGCTCATCCTTGGTATTACGTTTCTTTGCGCATTCCTTGGGATCATATATAGCTATTTTATTATGGATAAGGTCTACGTTTCTTCAACAACCCTGATTGTGGGTAAGCAATGGAACAAATCCGGTGACGGAGAAATCAAATACGATGACATCCTGTTGAGTGAAAGGTTGGTCAAGACCTATAGTGTGATTCTGAACAGTGATCGGGTGATCAGAAAGGTAATCAATGATTTAAAACTCAACATGACCATTGAAGACTTGCGGTCTCAGATTTCTGTGGAATCGGAACAGGATACGGAAGTGCTTCGTATTACCGTCAAAGCAGACAGACCCGAGAAAGCCCAGCAGATTGCCAACAGCCTGGCTTATTTTTTTCAGGAGGAAGTGAAGGAACTGCTCCTGATGGATAATGTCCATATTATTGATCAGGCCTCGATGCCCCAATCTCCTGTGGAACCAAGGCCAAAGCTTTATCTGTTCATTGCAGCTGTCATGGGGGTAGCCCTGGGCTTGGCAGTTGCTTTTGTTTGGGAGTATTTGGATGACTCCATTAAGGACAGCGATGATGTGGAAAGTTCCCTACAGATGGCAGTGTTAGGAACCATCCCCGAGCTTTGTTTGAAACCGATGGAAGATGGCATCAGCCCAACACCGGTTATGGAACTATATGAAGAGGAGAAAGAAGGGTCCGTCACATCTCTAAAGCAAACCTTTTTCACGGAAGCCTACAGGATATTGAGAACCAATATCCATTTCTTCAATCTTGATAAGCCGCTACAGATCATCATGGTTACCAGTCCCAATCCCTTGGAAGGGAAAACAACGGTGGCTGCCAATCTTGCGATAGCCTTGACCAAGCTTGATAAACGCATTCTTCTGATGGACTGCGACCTGAGGAGACCGGCAATCCATGAAGCCCTTCGTTTGAATAACGACAGGGGACTCAGCTATCATCTTGCCGATTGCATTCATTATAAGGACATCCTACATGTGACAGAAATATCCAATCTGGAGGTGATCACCGGCGGTCCCAAAGCTCCCAATCCCTCTGAACTCCTGGCATCCAACCGCATGAAAATGCTTCTGGAAGAACTGAGGCGGGATTTTGATATGATCATCATTGACGCGCCTCCCATCCTTCCAGTGACAGATACTGTGGTTCTTTCCAGTGTAGTAGACGGTATTTTACTGGTAGTTCGCCATGGGAAATCCAGCCAAGATTCTCTCCGTCAGGCACGGGATATTTTGGAAAAGGTCAGCAGCCATATTCTGGGTGTAGTGATCAATCGAATACCAGTTAAGGACAATCCCGGATACCATTATTACGAAGAGGCGAATCAGGAGAATTGATCAGCAAGTTTCCCTTCAGACAGGCATATACTGGATCAGGAAGTTCTCCGGCAGCATATGTTTTTGTACATACGAGAGAGGGGAGATGGATATGTGCCAGGCAAAAAAGGAATCTACGGCATATTACTACTGCAAAAGACTGATGGATATTGTGGGGGCTATCATCGGGATCATTCTTTTTTCTCCGCTTTTTATTCTGATTCCCATTCTGATCAAGCTGGATTCCAAGGGATCGGTTTTTTTCATTCAAACCCGCTGTGGGAAGGAGGGAAGGCCCTTCAAGATCATTAAATTTCGCTCCATGGTCATGGATGCGGAAAAATCCCTCAATGATTTGGAACATTTGAATGAGGCTGATGGGCCTGTTTTTAAAATACGTGAGGATCCCAGGAGAACAAGATTTGGTAAGTTCCTGCGGAGAACAAGCCTGGATGAACTGCCTCAGCTTCTGAACGTTCTCAAGGGAGATATGAGTCTTGTGGGTCCCAGGCCCCCCCTTCCCGCTGAAGTAGCCCGTTATACCCCTTATCAAAGACAACGGCTATCCGTAAAAGGGGGGCTTACCTGCTATTGGCAGATCTGCGGCAGGAGCAACCTATCCTTTGACGAGTGGGTGGAATTGGATCTGAAATATATACGTGAAAGAAATCTATGGGTGGATATAAAAATCATTCTTAAGACCTTACCACTCATATTCACATCCCGTGGTGCATATTGATGAGGTGAAGAAGATAACGATGATGGGGATATTGATTAGAAAGACAATAAACAGGTTCGTTCATTTCGGAAGAGGCCTCTTTTTCTACATCAAACCTCCCCGTATAAGGGAAGGGACGTTTCAAGGATTTATCCCCCCCATGAATTTTTTCTTTCATCACAAGGATCGGGAAAGATATGTCCAAGCCCTACAGGAATTTCATTTAGCAGATGAAATTATCGCAGCAGCCAATAAAATCTGTGACCATGTCTTTGACATTCTAGGGAGCGGCGATGTATATCTGGGCTCTTCCATCAACTGGCATCAGGATTTCAAATCCGGCTATATATGGCCTCAGAGATATCGAAAATGGGTTAAGACGGTAGACCTGTCCAGAGGCGCAGATGTGAAGGTTCCCTGGGAATTGTCCAGATTTCAACATCTGGCGGTTCTGGGGCAAGCTTATTGGCTCAGTGGGGACGAAAAATATCCAAGGGAATTTACAGCCCAGACAGAGGATTGGATCCAACATAACCCGGTTGAGATAGGTGTGAATTGGACATGCACCATGGATGTGGCCATTCGGGCCGTTAACTGGATCATAGGCTACTATTATTTCCACGGAAGTCCGGAGATTTCTGCCGGTTTTTGGGGCAAATTCGTAAGCGTTCTGTATCTGAAGGGAAGGTTCGTCCTTCGTAACTTGGAGAGAAATCCCCAAGGCCATGGAAACAATCATTATTTGGCTGATTTGGCTGGACTGGTCTGGCTGGGTTTGTTTTTTGGTACATGGGACAGGGAAACGGAAAAGTGGTTGGAGACAGGGATTCGAGGCCTTGCAGAGGAGATGGATTATCAGGTAAATCCGGAGGGGACCGATTTTGAGGCATCCATCCCCTATCATCGTCTGGTAACGGAGATATTTCTTAGTACCACCATTCTTGCAGAGAAAAACGGGGTTTCCTTTCCGGGATGGTACAGGGAACGGCTGGAAAGGATGTGCCGGTTTGTTTTGGATTATACCAAGCCGGATGGGATGGCTCCCTTGATCGGAGATAATGACGATGGAAGGTTTCATATCTTCAGCCATTATGGTACGGAAGAAAAGAGGGATCACCGTCATCTGCTAGGGGTGGCGGGAGAGTATTTTGATCGGGATGATTTCCGGTCTGCAGCAGGGGCGGAAAGAATGGATGGGATGTGGATTTGGGGATCCCTGAAGGATTTTACCGAACATCCTGAGCCCGGACCCATCCTGCGTCCGTATCATCAGATGGGCTGTTATATCCTACGAGATGAAGAGATTTATGTCATGATCCGGTGTGGAGGGGTCTTCAAGAAGGGGATGGGAGGGCATAGCCATAATGACCAGCTGAGCCTTGTACTGAACATCAGGGGCAGGGATATTCTTGTAGACCCGGGCACTTACGTATACACCGCTGATTGGAGGGAGCGAAACAGGTTCCGAGGAACAGGATATCACAATACTCTTCAAATAGCCGGTACAGAGCAAAATCTGTTGGGAACGACAAAGCTTTTTGATGTGGAGGATAGAACAAAGGCCAAAGTTCTAAAGCTAGGGATAGGACCCGGATATGTGGACTTTTTGGGACAGCATCAGGGCTTTCGCCCCCAATGTGGGGTAATTCATACAAGAAGAATTTTCTACTGTATGGATTGTAAAAAGCTCATAATACATGACTGGCTGGATAAGAGGATTGAGAGGACCGTTACCTTCATTTTCAGTGATGACTGCAAACTCTTTTCCCTGGGACCTGACATCTTTCAGACGGAGGATGATGTATTTTTCCGTTTTATAGGAGGAGAAGTCTCTTTAAAGGAAAGCTTTCTTTCCAAAAGATATGGGAAAAAGGTGAAGACCTTCAAGGTAGAGGTATCGGGGGAAGAAGATACAGCGACGGTAATCAGCTTTCATCATCAAGGGAGCTTTTCACCAATGGGGAAATGCCAGCATATTGATATAGTATAGGGTTACCCCTGATACCTTATCACAATGTAAAAGAGGCAGGCATATGAGAGAAAAAAAACACGGTTTGTTTTACATCATCGCCTTCGCGTGTTTTTTTACAGCGCTGTACCAAAATGAAGGTTTGATGAAATACATCGTATATCTATTCTTTATATATCTACTGTTCATCCGTTTTTTGGCCCAGAAATATCGCATGGTCCTCCAGGACAACAGGGTGTTGTTTATTCTGATGGGCCCCCCTTTTTTTGCCATTCTATACACCCTTTTGATAGGAGGCTTGTCTTCATCCGAGCGAATGATTTTCTTTTTAAAGGATGCTGTCTTCATTACCATACCGATCATTTTTGCCTTTTTCATGATCCTCCATGCACCCAGTCGGAAGGGCTTGCTTTGGGTCTTGTTCCTGGCATTGGTAAGTGAATATGTTTTCAGGGCGCTTCCCAGTTTATCTGAACTACCTGAATACATCGCTCAAGGGTTGTTGAACCCCTTAAACAGCGATAGCCCTTTGGAGTCGGGTTCTGCGTATACTTTTGGGCTTTTTATGCTCTATTTCATCCATAGCAAAGCCAGTCGGAAGACCATTATTTTTACCGTCTTGATGGTCTTGCTGGCCAACAAACGGATTGTGACCTTCTCCCTTCCACTCTGTTTGTTGGCCTATTACCTGCTGTCCAGATTTTCAAATGCAACCTCTGAAAAACGACACATTCTTTTTGGGGCTGGGGCTGCTTTATCCATCATAGCCCAGCTGGCTTTCGTCTATTTGCTGCACTCAGGCAAGTTTATCGAATGGCTTCGCATATATGGAATCAGCCATATGGGCAGGGCGGGATTGTATGTCAATATTGTCTCCGACTATAGCATATCCGCTGACTTTATGGGGCATGGTATTGGTTTTGCATTGTATCGACTGGAGGGTATCAACCTTCATAGCGATGTTCTTAAGCTGTATATCGAGCTGGGTTTTTGGGGCTTCCTTCTATACAACCTTTTGTTCTTCCGCATTGCATTCCATGTAAACAAACAGGGTTATGGACATAGTGCTGCTTTTATTTTTACTCTCCTCATATACTCTATCTTCCTGTACTTTACAGATAATGTATCCATCTATATTAATTACCTGATTCCCTTTTATATGATGATTTTCGCAGAAATCAAGGGGATGGGATTGGTTCATAGGATGAACCCAGAGAGGATATGCAGGGGGTTCGAGGGATAATGCAATCAAACGAAGTGATCGAATGATTGAGGTGTTTTGGACAGGAGATGAAATGCTGTGGAGAAAAAAATGCTGCTGATTTCGTCTTTTTTTTGGCAGGAGGATAAGCTGGCAGCCATTCGGATAAGGGCCAATATAAAATATCTTCAAGAATTGGGATGGCAAATCGTCGTAATTACCAAGAAATGGGACAATGATTGTAGGGATATCAGCGTAGTCGGGGAAACGAAGGTGTACTCCATAGAAGACCCCTTCACCGAGCTTGTTTTTCGGAGGCAGGGAAGCAGAAGTCGGACATCGCAGGGAAAGCTAAAACCCTTGCTTTATTACCGGATTCGAAACCATGCCAAAAAATTAGCCAGGCAAACACTTCGGCTGGTCAGCATTTTTCGTTGGACTGGAAAGGCCGTCTCCATTGGCCGAGAAATGGTGAGGGAGGAAGGTATAAGGTATCTTTTCTGCAGTGTACCGGATATTGAGACATTAATGGCGGGAGCAAGGATTAAGAGGGAACATTCCCATATAAAGCTGATTGAGGAAATAAGGGATCCCCTCTCCATGAATTCCTTGTGGGTTCCTGAACAATCCTTTTTTGTCAACTATCTGATGGCCAGGTGGGAAAAGGAGTATATCAAGGATGTGGATCGATTTGTATATTTGACAGAAAACATCCGTAGCATATACACCAGTACCTATGGCCATATAAATCCCCATGTTTTTACCGGGGTGGTGATTACCAACGGTTATGATCCTCATGACTATGAACACATCAGGTCGAATCCAATAAAGGATAAATGTGTGTTTTCCCATACAGGCTCATTGTATGGGGAAAGGAATCCATTCATTTTTTTGGAGGCATTAAAAAAACATTTGGCTAAGAATCCATCCCATTTTGAAAAGGTGTTATGTTACTTCGTTGGAAACGTGGAAGATGAGTTGGAGAAAAAGCTGATGTTGTTTGCTGCGCATCAACAAATGGATTCCGTTATCCATCTGCAGGGGATCGTTCCCCACCAGAAGGCTGTGGAATATGGAATGAATGCCACCGTAAATCTTCTCATTACCCATCGAAGGGGGAGTGAATATGCCATTCCCGGTAAACTGTTTGAATATATCGGTGCTCGAAGACCCATCTTGGCCATATCCGATGATCCATTGGTGGTAAAGCTCATCATGGATCATGGATTGGGTTGGGTGTGCTCCCATACCAACATCGACGCTTTGGAAAAGACCATCGCAGCTATCCTGAGTGCATATGAAAAGGGTGAACTGCATGGTATCCATAAGGAAACGGAAGCCTTCAACAGGAAAAAACTGATGGAGCGACTGGATCAATATGTGCTGAAATAGATATCCCATAGGCCGCAGAGTTGTATATTCCAACTTGTATACATATTAAGTGCCAGCAAGTGTACTAGATTTTATATAAGCGGAATATGATTACAGTATAAATATATATAAATAAAACATGAGGGTAGGGTTTGGATTGAGGAACTTGCCGAATGCCGTCAAAATACCGCTGAACTATGCTGCTTCACTTATTCCAAAGGAACTGTATTCCAGCAGGGAATTCAGAAGATATAGAGCTTTATTAGAGGAGACTCAGCATTGGAATATCGATAAAATCCTGGACTTTCAAAACAGGGAGTTTCTATCTCTCGTGCATCATTGCTATCGAAATGTACCCTATTACCAAGAACTGTTTGATCGACATGGTATTGATATAAAAGAGATCAAGGATCTAAGAGATATCAAGAAGATCCCTTTTTTGGATAAGGCAACGGTCAAAGCCAATAAGGACAAACTCTTGGCTTCCAATGTAAAAAAGAGAAATTTCATCCCTATGTATACAGGCGGCACCACACATGCTCCTCTTGATTTTTATGTCACATCCATCACATTGGAAAGGGAGAGGGCCTTTTTTGATCGGATGTGGAAATGGCATGGATACCATGGACAAAAATGCATGGTTCTAAGGGGTGATTATGATCTAAAGGAGCGGCTGTGGGTTTACAATCCACGGAGCAAGCTAATTACGGTCAATACCAGGGGTTTGGATGATAAGAAGCTGGCAGAAATTGTGGGGATCATGAACAAATTCAAGCCAGCCTTTATCCGGGCTTATCCATCCATTGCCTATCTGCTGGCGAAATACGTGAATCAAAACGGTTTGTCGGGGAAAGGGCAGAAATTGAAGACGGTCTTCTGCGCATCGGAAATTCTCTTTGATTATCAAAAGGAGGAGATCGAGAAGGCATTTTCCTGCAAGGTGGTGGACCATTACGGACACTCTGAGATGGCAGTATTGATGCAAAAATGTGAATACAATGAATTCTATCATATGATACCCGAATATGGGATCACGGAAATTGTGGATGGGGATGGGAGGGAAGTGACAGAGGAGAATTCCATCGGTGAAATCGTGGGGACGGGTTTTAACAACTATGCCTTTCCCTTGCTGCGCTATAGGACCGGGGATTTGGCAACTGTAGCTGACAGCTCTTACGTCTGCCCCTGTGGTAGGCCTTATAGGAGCGTAAAAAGGATTGATGGCCGTTGGGGGGATTTCATACGCACGAAAAAAGGAAAATACTATTCTCCCACGGTCCTGGAGTTTGCCGTAGATGATATCAGGCATTTTAAGGATATCCAGTTGGTCCAAAAGGACTTGATGAATGTGGATCTTTTCATCGTAAGGGACAGGGACTTTCGTTTGGAGGATGCCCTCCAGCTCCAAAAGGGATTGGAGGAGAGGCTGGACTATGATCTGAAAGTACACATCCGCATAGTAGATCAAATTCACAGGCCGGAAAATCAAAAACACCGGTTTGTCATTTCCGACATTGCGGCCAACGGTGAGGTGAGAGAGAAGCTTGAAGTTGGAACGATTTCTGGAAGACGCCCGTGAAAGCTATATGGGATTGAAGCTAAGGGAGATCAAGCATCGCTTTGTTTACAAAAAATATTCAAAAAGGATGGCTCAAGGGCTGGAAAGGTACATGGCGTCGAAGGTGAAGAAACCCCATGTCCAGATAAGAAGGGAGATCCGCCTGTGCAAAGCCGTTTGGGGATGCTATCCCCTTCACTATTATCGATATGATCTGTATCAGAAGAATAAGGAGATGGGGGACGGGGAACTGACGGATTATATACCGGAGTTTTTCTTCTACCATTTGTTTCTTCCCTTTCATGATTCGGGGGAATACGACATTGTTTTGAATGATAAGAACCTAATGGAACTGGTATTCAGGAGCCTTCATATCCCGCAGCCGGAGACTGTTTTTAAGCTGATCCGCAATCGGCTTTTCACCAAGGAATTAAAAGAAATAGCCCATGACGCAATGGAAGGCATGCTAAAGAATTGCAAATACAGAAAAATCTTTCTTAAGCCGGTTGACGGGGACGGTGGTCATGGCATTTTCATCTTCCATCGAAACGATATGGGCGAATATATCCTGAATAATGGTACCGTGTTGGATACATGTTTTCTACAGCGGATTGGATCTGAGAAGGATTACATTGCTCAGGCAGGAGTAGAACAGACAAGGGAGTTAATGGAAATATATCCCTGTTCTGTCAATACCTTTCGGTTGGTAACGGAGAACAAGGACGGGATGGTCCGATCCCTGTGTGCTATTTTAAGGATGGGACGGGATGGCCGTGAGGTGGATAACGCAAGCCAGGATGGATTATTCATCAGGATCGATATGGATACAGGTGAACTGGGAGATTGGGCCTATAACGAAATCATGGAATGTTTCAGCCATCATCCCGATACGAATATTCCCTTCCAAGGCAGGTGCATACCCAGATGGAGTGATATAAAAGCCTTTGTCGAAACCTGTGCAGGAAAGCTGTCCCAATTCACATACCTTGGATGGGATATTGCTTTGGAAGAGGAAGGTCCGTTGGCCTTGGAGGTCAACCGCAGCTTTGGGTTGGATTTGCTGCAGATCGCTTTGGGTGGTTTGAGGGAAGTCTTTGGAATAGAAGATCCTGCCTTTTATTGGAGAAACAGGGGAGAACGATAGAGATAAGGGGATTGTAGGATGCGCGGAAAGAGGTCTTTTCTGGGAATTGGAATTATTTATGTCATCGGCGAGGTGTTGCTCCAGGGGCTGAATTTCTTTCTATTACCCATCTATACAAGGCATCTGTCTTCCACAGAATATGGGCAGGTGACCTGGGTGACGGCCATCTCCGGTTTTGTGGGCTTCTTTTCGGTGCTTTGTATTTTTATGGGCTATCAACGCTTTTATAAGGAATGCGACAAAGCCTCTATTCAGAAACTGCGGAATACGGCCTTTACTTTTTCTATACTGGTTGGCAGTGGCTTTCTTTTCGTTACTCTGGTTTCGGGGAAATGGCTGGCTGAGCCTGTTCTGGGTTTTGACGGAGCCTACGAGGTATTTGTCTACATGGTCCTTGGAAATCTCGTTTCCCAGTTGGGTTCTCTTTTTATAGCGGATTATTACCTGGAATATCAGGCCTTTCCCACAGTGCTGTTGAATGTGGCAAGGCTTATCTTGATGGTATCCCTGACGACCTTTTTTGTGATTGTCAGGCAGGAGGGGGTAGCGGGTGTATTTAAAGGTCAATTTGCAAGTCATTTCATTCTATTGGCTTACTTCCTGGCTATGAACAGGAAAACCCTCCGATTGGAAATAGAGAAGGAAATGCTATGGAAGATGCTGACTTTCAGTATTGGCTTACTCTTTCTTCAATTGGCGAGTAATATCATGACCTTGTCAGACCGTTATTTTCTGATTAAGTTCAGGAGCTTTGAGGAAACGGGCATATATTCTATTGGATATCGGGTTGGCATGCTCATCACTCCCCTTTTTGCAGGGCCCTTCAAGTCGATTTTTATACCCTATAAGTATGAAATATGGAAGGACGGGGACGCCCAGGAGAAGTTCAATTATATATATCTTCAATATCACTTGATAGGAAGTTTTGTAGTTCTTGCCGTCGCGGTATACGCCAGGCTGCTGATATATCTCTCCACAACACAGGAGTATCTATCAGCTTATCGGATTGTGCCCCTGATCCTGCTCTCCTACTTCATCTATGGGAAATCCGGCTTTTTTAATCTGGGGTTTGAGCTTAAAAACAAGACTTACTATATGTCGGCCGTTATGGCCGCCGGTGGGGGAATCAACATCCTTCTGAATTTTCTCCTTATCCCCAGGCTGGGCATGACAGGTGCATCCATGGCCGCTCTTTTGTCCTATGCAGCTGTGAACCAGATTTATCGGAAGGCGGCTATGGCCCTTTATCCTGTGAAATACGATCATAAAAAGACAGCCCGGATATATGGCATACTTTTTTTATTATATGGTGCTTATTATGTTGTTTCATCGACAAAGCTCCCCATTGGATGGGATTTTCCTCTGGGATTATTGCTGCTGGCAGCCTATATCGGCCTGTCCCTTACCTTAAAGCTGATACAAAGGGAAGATCTTGCAGCTGCGTATCGATTGATACGAAACAGGGCATCCATTCGCCCTTCCTATGTACCCCCAATCAAGTCGTATAGAACGACTGACAGTCTATTGTTAGAAGAAAGGAGTATTGTTATGAAGAAGACTCCCATACGCCTTCATATACATCTTGGGACGGATTGGAAGAGGGGAGAGACATCATTTTTCAAGGGCAGAATTTCCGTAGCGGGGAAATCCATGGAGGGAAAGGATTTCGCCCAGTACTTTGAACAAGTTCCCATTCAGGAAAAGCTGCATCGCCTTCAGGAGGTGAATGGTTTCTTTGCCTACATTGAACATGGAGATTGGGGCGTTTTTGCTGCGGTAGATATTGTACAGAGCATACCCATCTTCTATGCTATGGGGAACCGGGAGTTCTATCTCAGTGATGATCCCCGCTGGATACAGGACAGGATATACGACTGGGAGTATGATGAAGGAGCAAAAAATGAGCTGCTGCTGACACGCTATGTGACAGGTCGCGATACCTTGTATCCCCATATTAAGCAGTTGCAGGCAGGAGAAGCCCTGTTCTTGCACAAAAATGAAGCCGGGCAAAAGGCATTGGAAATCGTTCGGTATTTTCAGTTTTCCCGCCGTGGAGATATTCGCGTGTCTAAAAAAGAGCTGCTGAAAGAACATGATTTGCTTTTGAGAAATGCTTTTGGAAGACTGATCGAATGGGCGAATAACCGTCCCATTGTGATTCCGCTCAGCGGCGGTTACGATTCAAGGCTCATCGCCTTAATGTTAAAGGAGTTGGGTTATGACCAGATTATTACCTTCAGCTATGGGCTTCCAAACAATCCGGAAGCGGCCGTCAGTCGCCAGGTAGCCCAAAACCTGGGCTTAAAGTGGTTTTTCATCCCGTATGATGAGGTTTCCATGTATCGATGGATCAATTCAAAGGAATGGAAGGCTTTCCGGGAAAAGGCAGACGGTTTGAGGGTCGCCTGTTCTGACAGGGATTGGCCGGCTGTATGGGAACTGAAAAAGCGGAAGTTGATACCCGACAATGCCATTTTCGTGCCCGGACATAGCGGTGATTTTATTTCTGGCGGACATATTCCCCGTTCATTATACAAGAAAAGGAAGATAAAGGCAGAGGAGTTGGCCGAATATATCCTGGGGACCCATTATACCATGTGGAACTGGCAGGGAGAAAGGGAATCCATGGAGCCTCAAAATGCAGCAGCGTATCTTCAGCGCCTTGGGAACAGAAGCCGGGTCTATCATCGAGGATCCATCCAATGCCTATGAGAGGTGGGTGTGGCAGGAGTTTGAGGCAAAGTATCTGATCAATGGGATCAGGGTATATGAGTATTGGGGCTATGAATGGTGGATGCCCCTCTGGGATAGGGAATATGCCGAGTTTTGGAAAAGGGTGCCTAGAAAGTGGTGCTATAAAGAACGGCTGTATAAAGAATATGTCATCAATCTATATGCAAAACTGGCGGGTATTCCTCTGAAGGAAGCGCGCAGGAGGAATGACACCCCTACAGGAACGGTTCGTTTGCATTCATTGCTATTGGCATCGAAAAATAGGTTAAGCGGTACAGCCTTGGGTCGCTTGCTTAAACGTGCTTGAATCCTCTCTGGAGGCAGGGTAAAGAACGGAGGCTGCCAAAGGGCGAGACGCTGGAGATGGATTGGGAACAGTCTGCCGCAAGAATGAAAAAAAGCCTGTATGAGCAGTTGTTGCCGTATATGACTTCACGTTCGTCGGCTGCAACCTTGGAGCAGTTGGGCTACATCTCCTATTCGGATGATGAAGTATCGGATAAGCTAATAGAATTTTTAGAGGGTCTGAAGGGGCGGCCTGTTTCTCAAATGGGGAGGAATGGCTAGTGGTTGGTCGAGGTAATGGGAGCTGGAAAAGGAAGGCCTCGTATATCCTGATGGGAATGGGGATAGGTATGATGCTCTTCATTTACTGGGATATATTTGTGTTGCCCGGGTCCATTCAAATGGAAGCCTTTCAATATGACAATGGGATGACAGCATATAAGAGTCGCCAGCTGTTTGCCCAGGAAGTCGAGGGGAAAACCATCTATGCCAACAGCTCCTATGCCATCTATAAAAGCGAAGACGGTCAGCACTTCGAACACCAGTTTACCATCCCCTTGGGGCTGATGGGGCTGGATTATTTAAAACAGAGCAAAACGCTGAAAGCATTGTTCAACAAGGACAGCTATGCAGGAGTGGAGCTGACCGTGTTGGATTCCGGAACCATCCTCATCTTTACCAATGAGAAGTTTGGAAAGAATCGGGTACTGCGTACAACGGATAACGGAAAAAACCTGGAAGTGGTGCATCACTTTCGCTACCTACCTTCAGGGGAATGCCCTTTTATCCTGAGAAGAGGCATCACAGAGGACGGGGAAGGAAATGTGTATTTCGCTGAATATGCCTTTAATGGGGGCGATGTCACCAGCTTTGATCCCAAAAAGGATAAAAGGGATGCCATGCGGGTGTATTGCAGCAGGGATGACGGGAAGACATGGGAAGTATTCTACACCTTTGAGAACATCAGGCATATCCATGCTCTTCAGTATGATCCGTATTCAGGAAAAATATGGGTAGCAACCGGTGATATCGACAGCGAGTCTATGGTGGGATTCTTTGATCCGGAAGATGGGAGTCTGGAGTTGGTTGGCCAGGGGAGCCAGCACTTCCGGGTCGTCAGCTTTATCTTTACGGAGGAATATATCCTTTGGGGTACGGATGCTCCCTATAACCAGAACTACATCTTCAGCTATCATAGGGAAACAGGTGAAATTGAACCCTTGAAAGTGGTTGACGGACCCATCTACTATTCCATTCAGACCCAGGACGGTAGGTGGTTTCTGGGAAGGACTGTCGAAGGAGGGGCGGAGGGGGAATGGGACAGCAACATCAGCATTTGGATGTCAGAAGACGGTGGCAGTCGCTGGGAGAAATTCCTTTCCTTTGAGAGAAAGGATCCTTCCCGATTTGGGTATGTCTATTTTCCGAGGACGGAGCGAAGCCCGTACCTCATCGGAAATTTTCAAAACTCCAGCCGATTTGACAACCACATGCTTCTGTTTCCGGAACGGAATATGGAATGAGCCTTCTTACCCATAGAGGGAAGAAAAAATGATGGAGAGTCGGAGAAAATGAAGAAAAGAGTGCTGGTATTCACGAATGAAATAGCCCCCTATCGTATTCCCTTCTTTAACCGATTACACCAAGAAAGGGCCTATGAATTTCTCTTCGTTTTTAACCACATAAAATCCTGGAGAAGGCATTGGAGGATCGACTTAGGGGAAATAGGGTTCCGATACCATGTTTTGGGCAGTCCCCGTCCCCATAGAGAATCCCTATCCTTCAATGGAATACAGGTATTAAAAATTTATAGGGATTTTAACCCCCATATCGTGATCATCGGGGGTTTCTATCTGAATAACCTGTTGGCGCTGGGTATGGCCAGGATCCTTGGGAAGAAAATCGTGTTCTGGGGGGAATTCTCGGAGTATGCTTTCAGGAGCCTTCCCCGATGGAAACAGCTGTATCAAAGGCTGCTTTTCAAGCATATGTGCCACTATACCATATCATCAGGTACCATGGGAAAGGAATTCTGTGATGGGCTTCTCGATCCTCGAAGGAATTTCATATCCCTGATCACCATCGATTATCTAGAGGGGCTGGAGGTAAAGGAGGTCCATGATCCCATCAGAATGCTTTATATCGGCACATTCAGCCAAAGGAAGGGTATCGATTTGCTTCTTTGGACATTCAAAAAGCTGCAGCAAGGGATTCCCTCACTCCAGCTCACTTTAATTGGTGATGGGGATTGGAATCCTTATCAAGCCGTCGTAGAAGAACTTCACATTCAGCATGTACGATTTCTGCCTTTTATGCGGAAGGATGAGCTTAGCCGTTACTACGAAGATCATGATGTGTTTCTGTTTTTCTCCCGGATGGATCCCTGGGGGTTGGTCATCAATGAAGCCATGAATTACGGGCTGGCCATTGTTTGCTCCAAATATGCCGGAGCATCCCGGGACTTGGTAGAAAAGCGGAATGGGCTGGTCATTGACCCCTATGACATTTCAGAAAGTGCAGCTGAAATTGCCGCCATGATAAAGGATCGGGCTGCACTGCTAGAGATGAAGAAAGCATCCCGGACGGTTTTGAAGGAAAAGGACAATAAACGGGCGGTGGTCCAGTTCATCAATGCCCTGGATCATATCACTTCATCAGATGATGTGTGATTGTATGGCTGGCTGTCGGTCCCTGGACTTGTGAATGGAAGATTGCGGGGAGGTGAATCCGATGAAAAAGAAAATATTACTGATCGGTCCCACCCCTCCTCCCTATGCAGGGGTGGAAATCATGACGGCATGCATTGCTGGATCCCCCTTATTAAGGGAAAGGTATCATTTTTCCTTTTATAATACCCGAAAGCCCATTAGGAATGAAGAAAAGGGCAGATTTGCCATGAAAAATATTTTTTTTAATCTGTCATTGCTTCTGGGCTTGCTCATTCGGATGGTGAAATTCCGGCCATACCTGATTCACATGCCTTTAGCCCAGAATAAACTGGGTTTTTTCAGGGATTCCCTCTATGTGATGCTTGCCAAGGCTATAAAGGCCAAAGTGGTGCTGCATTTCCACGGGGGCAACTTTACGGATTTTTATCGAGGGGAACCGGCGATTTATCGCAGGTATATCAAGGGGGTGCTCTCCCTTTCATCCCTGATCATCGTTCTGGGGGAAACGTTGAAGGGGCAGTTTCAAGGGATTATCCCTGAAAAGGTCCGTATCAGATCTCTGTACAATTGTGTGGAAATGGACGGATGGGACAGGATACCCAGGGGCGGGAGGGAAAGCGTTCAGATACTGTTTGTTGGAAAGATTTCGGCAGCAAAGGGGGCCTTGGATCTGTTGCTGGCTGCAGAAAGGCTGCTGAAGATAAGGACGGATATACAGTTCCATTTTGTAGGAGATGTGGTAGACCGTACCCACAATGTGACGAACGTCCAGGGAGCAGGCAGAAGGATTACGGATACCATCGAAAGGATAAGCCGAGACCCCATGCTGGCCGGCCGGGTGCATTTTCTGGGCACCCTTGTCGGAGAGAAGAAAATGCAGGAATACCGGGAGGCGGATATATTTGCTTTTCCTTCTCTGGCAGAGGGGCTTCCCCTGGTGATTCTGGAAGCCATGGCGGCAGGATTGCCCATTATCACAACTAGGGTGGGATCTCTCCCTGAATTTCTGGTTGATGGGGAAAACTGCCTTTATGTCAGACCCAGGGATGTGGATGATATCGTAGAAAAGCTCATGATCCTGGTGGAGAATAAAGGGCTGCGGGAAAAGATGGGAGAGGAAAATCATACCAAGGCAAAGCAGCTTTTTCAAAAGGAAGTGTTTGTTAAAAACCTGATAGGGATTTATGAAGAGCTGTGAATGGGAAAGGGGGAGGTGCAGTTCGTATGAAGCAACTGTTACAAAGCTTGAAAACGGGGGAACTGAAAATCGCAGAGGTTCCGATACCTGATCTGCAGCCGAATGGGCTGTTGGTGAGAAATTATTATTCCCTCATCAGTGCAGGGACGGAGAAATCCAAGGTGGATACAGCCAAGAAGGGACTGATCGGCAAGGCCATTGAGAAGCCTGAACAGGTAAAGAAAGTCTTGGATACCCTTCAAAAGGAAGGCATTGTGAACACCTATCAAAAGGTGATGGGCAGGCTGGACAGCCTCGTGCCTTTAGGGTACAGCTCAGCCGGTGAAGTGATAGGGATTGGGAAGGAGGTCACAGGATTTAAGGTAGGAGATTTTGTGGCATGTGCCGGTGCCGGGTATGCGAACCATGCCGAGGTGGTGTATGTCCCGAAGAACCTGGTTGCAAAAATTCCCGAAGGGGTGGAAATATCCCATGGGGCGGCTACAACCGTCGGAGCCATTGCCATGCAGGGCATACGCCAGTCCGGTGTCCACTTTGGAGATAATGTGGCTGTTATTGGCCTGGGACTGATCGGTCTCTTGACGGTTCAGATGTTGAAAGCGGCTGGCTGCAGGGTCCTGGCAGTGGATATTGACGACGAAAAGGTCCGGATGGCCAAAGAGATGGGAGCAAATTATGCAGCTTTGGATGGGAGAGACGATGTGGAGTCTTCAGCCTTGGAGTGCAGCCATGGTTATGGCATGGATGCGGTGATCATTACGGCCGGCACTAGCAGCAATCGACCTGTTGAGCTGGCTGGCCAGATTTGCCGTAAGAAGGGCAAGGTTGTCGTGGTGGGCGCTGTGAGGATGGATATCCCCAGAAGCCCCTATTACGAAAAAGAGATTGATGTATGCATGTCTTGTTCCTATGGACCCGGAAGATATGACGTCAACTATGAGGAAAAGGGAATGGATTATCCGATCGGCTATGTCCGGTGGACAGAACAGCGAAATATGGAGCATTTTTTGAGGATGCTGCAGGATGGATCGGTGAAGCTGGATAGGATGATTACCCATACCTTTGATTTTATGGATGCGGAGAAGGCTTACGATGTTGTGTTGGGCAAGACCGGAGAAACGTTCATTGGGATTCTCTTTCGATATGATCCGAAGGCTCCTCTGAACACCAAGATTCATTTGACAAAGGGGAAGCCAGCCCATTCGGAGAAAGTCAATCTGGGCATGATAGGGGCCGGCAATTTTGCCAGGGGGGTCTTGCTTCCTGCCCTGAAGAGTGTGGAAAACGTGGTATTAAACGGACTGGTCACAGCAAGCGGAAGCAGCGCAAGAAGCACGGCCGAGAAGTTTGGTTTCCAGTATTGCGGATCCAAAGCGGAAGATGTGATAGAAGACCAGGATACCAACTGTGTTCTGATCGCTACCCGGCATCATATGCATGCTTCTCAGGTCATTAAGGCCCTGGAAAGGGATAAACATGTATTTGTTGAAAAACCTCTGGCCATAAGCCCGGAAGAGCTGACAGCGATTATAAAAAAATGGAGGGATTCAAAGGGACATGTGATGGTAGGCTTTAACCGGAGATTTTCACCTGCAGCCAGAGCGATAAAGGCCTTCTTCAAAGGACGTACAGCACCAATGGTAATTCATTACAGGGTGAATGCCGGAGCCATACCTACAGATCATTGGATACAGGATCCGCAGCAGGGAGGCGGCAGGATCATAGGGGAAGTATGTCATTTTATTGATCTCATGCAGTATCTGACAGATGCATTGCCCGTCAGGGTGTACGGAGACGAGGTGTTGGATGAAGGGCAAGCCCAAGCTATATATGATAATGTCAGCATCCAGATCCGTTTTGGGGATGGCTCCATTGGATCGATCCTTTATTTGGCCAACGGTGATCCTTCCTTTCCGAAGGAATATATGGAGGTTTTCTGTGGTCACGGCATTGCAGTGATGGATGATTTCAAGGAGGTCAGGTTGATAGGGAAGGGAAAGAGCAAGCGAATGCGGATGAAGCAGGATAAAGGTCATAAAGAGGAGTTAAGGGCTTTCGTAGAAGCCGTCCTAAACGGCAGTGATATGCCCATACCCTTCGAAAGCATGGTGGCGACTACCCTCAGCACCTTTAGAATCCTGGACTCCCTTAAGGAAAATCGTCCCCTGGATGTTTCTATCTCTGAACTGTGGGAGGAATAAGGGGGGATCCGCGGATGACGGCCAAGGAAAAAGGTTTATGGTTTTTTCACAGGCTTCTGGCCATGTCTCCATTGGAGATGATATATAGGCTGTATAAGGAAGGGTTAGCCGTCCTGGAAAGAAAACGTACATTGGCTGTCAGCCGTTATGTGACTGACAGCCGATATGCACCGGATACTCCCATCCCTCTTCAGAAAAAAAACTTCTACTTTGATTTGGATACTTTCCGTGAAACATACAGGGCTGAATACCCTGAAGCATATACAGAGCTTCTAAGGACAGCCCGTCGAATCCTGGAAGGCCAGCGGGAAGAGATGGGAGAGCATTCCGGAGCAATCAAGGGAAATAATTGGCCTTTGGTATACAGCCGGAATATTGAATTCAGAAACCGGGATGACATGGGAGATATTCGCCTGGCCTGGGAAGATGGCAGGCATTATCAGCTTGTGATTTTGGCAAAAGCCTACTATGTAACTGGGGATAAGAAGTATCTGGATGGCTTGAAGGAACGGTTCTATGACTGGATTCACAAGAATCCGGTGAATATGGGGATTCATTATATCAGCTCCATGGAGCTTGCTATACGGCTCCAATCCTGGCTTTGGTGCTATTACCTGACGGATGAAGAAGATACGGGCTTTCAAAGGGATTTGCTGACGGCCATCCGGCACCATTGCCTGCATATCCGCAGAAACCTTTCTCTGTTTTCATCCGCCAATAACCATCTGATTGTAGAAACGGCCAGCTTGTGCATTGCCTCTATCCTGCTGCCCCAGCTGCTTCAGGACCTTTCCCTCTTCAAAAAGAGTATGGACATATTGAGACGGGAGGTCATACGACAAACCTTTTCGGATGGGGTGAACAAGGAGCAGGCCTTTCATTATCAGGCCTTTGTCATGGAGTCTTTGTTTCTGTTCATGCTGGCGGCTAAAAGGAATGGAATCCCTATTCCTCAGGAGATTTATGATGTTCTGGAAAGAATGTGTGAATTTATCCGGAACTGTATGGATCGGGAGGGCCATATACCCAATGTAGGGGATTCCGACGACGGCCATGTGCTGAATATCATTGGCAGGGAGTTTAACGGCTATCTGTCCCTTCTGAACTTGGCTGAGGTTTTCTTTGACAGAGTGGATTTTGCTGTCCTTCCCAATCATTTTGATGAGCAAGCCCTTTGGCTCCTCGGAGAGGATTACAGAAAGAGCTCCGGTCACATCGCTCTCCTTCCATCAAGGGTATACAAGGAGGGGGGATATAGTGTACTGCGCTATAACGATGAAGATAGGGAAAGGCTTCTCCTCTTCGATCATGGTCCCTTGAGTCTGGGTACCTTGGCAGCCCACGGCCACGCAGATGCTTTGAGCATATGCCTCCATGTCGATGGTAAACCGGTATTCATTGATCCCGGCACTTATATCTACAATATCCGTAAGGAATGGCGCAACTTTTTTCGCAGGACGGCAAACCACAATACCGTCTGTATAGACGGACGGGATCAATCCCAAATGCTGGGGCCTTTTATCTGGGGAAGAAAGGCCGTCTGCAAGCTCATAGACTATCGGCTGGATCAGCAGATTGAAACCGTCTGCGGCCAGCATAATGGATATAAGCCGCTTATTCATTGCCGAAGGGTCACTTTTATCAAGCCCGACATATTTATTGTGGAAGATCGCTTCTTAAAGGCTGTAGGGAACAGGGATTTTGAGCTGACATATCAGATCGCTCCCGGGTTTTTGATTAGCACCGGGGCCGACGGGATTAGTTTGCGAAGGCAAGACGTATTTCTTTTTCTAGCCTTCTTTCAAGGGCCTCGTCAGATGATAGGAAGTGTGGAGAAAAGCTGGATATCACCGCAGTTTGGCAGGAAGTTCAGGGGAAATTCCATTAAGTTAAGGGGGAAAGTGCTAGAGGGACTCCCGGTATATACCATCATTACCATTGGGAAAAAAGCCAGGAATTTACACGCCCAGGGTGAAGAAATCTCCTTTATCTTTAAGGACACAAAGGTTCATTACAAGGGAAATGGAGTGGTGGTGGTTGAACAAGAGAATTAGGGTACTCAACTGCTGGATAGATGATTTAAACATGGAAGAAACCCTAAGGGAAATTGAAGATATCATCTCAAATAGGAGGCTTGTACAGCATGTTGCTATCAATGCCGGCAAGGTGGTGATGATGCACAAGGATCGGAAACTGATGGATATCATTAATTCCTGTCAGATGGTTCAGGCGGATGGACAATCCATTGTTTGGGCTTCGAGGATTCTGGGGGAGCCCCTTCAGGAAAGGGTAGCAGGGATCGATTTGATGGAAAAACTGGTCCAGTTAGCGGACCAAAAAGGATATCGGGTATTTTTCTTTGGAGCAAGAGAAGAAGTGGTGAGCAGGGTTGTCTCCATATATCGGCAGAGATATAAGAATCTCCAGGTTGCCGGCTACCGGAACGGGTATTTTGAAGACAGGGACAGTCCTGGAATCGTAGCGGAAATTCGTAAAAGCCACCCCGATATCCTTTTTATTGCCTTTGAATCACCCCGAAAAGAATACTGGGTGAGCCGATATTTATCAGTATTGAATGTACCCTTTTGTATGGGGGTTGGGGGCAGTTTTGATGTCATTGCCGGGGTTACCCGAAGGGCTCCGAACTGGATACAGAGAATGGGGCTGGAATGGTTTTACAGGTTTATGCAAGAGCCAAGAAGAATGTGGAGGAGATATCTTGTGGGGAACAGTATTTTTCTATGGCTGCTCGTGAGGGAAAAGATTAGGCTATATAGGAGTCTACAATTTTGATGATGCAACATAGAATAAATGGATATCATTTTAATCATATGAGGGAGAAGGAATATGAAGGAAGTATGTGTCATTGGATTGGGATATATAGGCCTGCCTACGGCAGCTATGCTCGCATCCCACGGAATACAGGTGAAGGGAGTGGATGTGGTACCGGATATCGTGGACACCATCAATCGAGGCGAAGTCCACATCCAAGAACCCGATTTGAAGGAGCTTGTAAAGAAAGTAGTATCGGAGGGGAAGCTGAAGGCCAGCCTCCGGGTGGAAGCCTGCGAAGCCTTTATTATTGCCGTGCCCACCCCTATTACGGACGAAAAAGAGGTGGATCTAAGCCATGTGAAAGCAGCTGCCCGACAGATCTATCCAGTGCTGAAGAAGGGCAATCTGGTGGTGTTGGAGTCGACGGTGCCGCCCAAAACTACGGAGGAGGTTCTTGTTCCCATCCTGGAGAAAAGTGGACTTCAGGCAGGAGTTGATTTTTATGTGGCTCACTGTCCGGAAAGGGTTTTGCCCGGCCGCATCCTATATGAGCTGGAAAACAACAATAAGGTGATTGGCGGGATCAACAGGATCTCAGCGGAAAAGGGGCGGGACCTGTACCGGGTGTTTGTAAAGGGACAGTTGTTTATAACGGATGCTTCTACTGCGGAAATGTGTAAGCTAATGGAAAACACCTATCGGGATGTGAATATTGCTCTGGCGAACGAGCTGGCCAGGATATGCGAAGGGATTGGCATCAACGCATGGGATGTCATTAAACATGCCAACAAGCATCCACGGGTAGATTTGCATAAACCGGGCCCGGGGGTAGGGGGGCATTGTCTGGCGGTGGATCCCTGGTTCATTATCAAAGCCCAACCGGGTATATCCCGGATGATTAAGATGGCAAGGCAGATCAACGATTCCATGCCCCGGTACGTCTTTGAAAAGATAAAGGGCCTCGTCGCTCCCGGCGAAAAGATTGTGATACTGGGTTATACCTATAAAGCGGATGTCGATGATATCCGGGAGAGTCCTATTGCAGCCTTGGTGGAGATCTTGAGGGTGGAATCCTTGTATACGGTCGAGATCGTCGATCCCTATAGAAGGGAATTCGATAAGGATATCTATGAAGCGGCAAGGGACAGTTCCCTGATCCTTCTCGGGGTAAACCACAGGCAGTTTCAGGATATCCGCTTTGACCTCCTGGCCAAGGTTATGAAAAATAAAGTAATCCTGGATACGCGAAATGATATCCAAAGGGAGAAGGCAGCGGAATTTGGTTTTCGTTATTATCTCCTGGGCGACGGGAGAGGAGGGTGGCAATGAAACGGATTAAGGTTATGCCCATCTTCGGAACAAGACCAGAGGCTATAAAAATGGCTCCTGTTATTAAAAAGCTCCAGCAGCATCAGGAGCTGGAGGTAGTCGTTACAGTCACTGCTCAGCACCGGGAAATGCTGGATCAGGTGATGGCATTGTTTAAGATTCAGCCTGATTATGACTTGGATATTATGAAGAAGGATCAATCATTAAAGGACATCCTGGCACGGGTGATGGAGGGAATAAAGGTGATCCTCCATAAGGAGAAGCCAGATATGGTCTTGGTCCATGGAGATACCTCCACTGCCTTTGCCGCTTCCCTGGCGGCCTTTTATGAGAAGACCGGAATCGGTCATATTGAAGCCGGTCTGCGATCCTTTAACAAATATGCACCTTTTCCCGAGGAAATGAATCGTAAATTGATCGATTGTCTGTCAGATATATATTTTGCACCGACTGCATCTTCAATGAGAAATTTGCTTCGGGAAGGAATCAGTCGGGATCGGATTATTATAACGGGCAATACAGTGATCGACGCCCTGTATGAAATGTTAAGGGAGAATTACCCTTTTAAAGAGGAGCGTCTGAAGGGGATTGATTTTGTCCACCGAAAGGTTATCCTGCTGACAGCCCACCGTCGAGAAAATATTGGGGAGCCCATGAGAAATATTTTCCAGGCAGTTAAGGAGATTTTGCAGAAGCATCCGGATGTAGAAATGGTCTTTCCTATCCATCGGAACCCTCAGATCAGACAATTGGTCCACGAGATCTTGGGAGGGGTGGAGAGAGTTCATCTTATTGAGCCCTTGGATTATCAGGATTTTGCTAACCTCATGCAAAAATGCTACCTGGTGCTGACCGACTCAGGCGGAATCCAGGAGGAAGCTCCTGCTCTGGGAAAACCGGTCCTGCTGCTCCGGGATACTACTGAAAGGCCGGATGCGGTAGAAGCAGGTACCGTCATATTAGTGGGGGCGGAAAAGGACAGGATTACCCAGGAAACAGGGCGGCTTATTCGAGAACGGGAGGCTTACCTTGCCATGTCCAATCGTATCAATCCCTATGGTGATGGCCGTGCTTCTCAAAGGATCGTACAGGCTATCCTTTATGCTCATGGGCGATCAAGCGTCCCTGCCGATGAGTTTCTTGGATAATGATTGTTCTCCATTTGCAGCAAAAACGAAAGCCTCCTCTCTCTCTTCATGAAAGAGGGGCTTTTGATCTAATTATTGTTTATCTGCTTTGCAAGTCCCTGGGCCATTTCAAAAAGCTTATCCATGGATTTTTGCTGTTCATCGCTTAAAAGGGGCTTTAGAGCATTGATGATTTTTTCCTGCTGTGCCTTGGAAAGGCCTCCATTATGATCCGATTCCCCAGGCGGGGCTATTTCCTCTGTCCCATTGCTTGGATCCTTTTCCGGAAGGATGGGAATCCGATTTTCTGCATCCTCCGATGCTTTCTGGCTCTCCAGCTGGGCGCTTCCTTCATTGGAATCCATGATCTCAATCACTTTCAAAATTTTAGAGATCTTCTCCAGGTTTTTTTGCTGTTGTTCAGGTAGCAGGGGTGTTAGGATATTCAGCATTTCTACCATATGATCCGATGCATTATTCTGTTCTTTACTAAACCGCAAAGCCCTTATTCTGTTAGCACTATTTTTCATTTGGTCGGTCATGGAAAGAAACTTTTCCAAGCGTTCCAGCTTTTCTTTCCTTTCAGGTTCAATATATTGCTTCATCGCCCGTATCATCCCAAGCTGGCGCTCGCGAAGGTTTAAGCTGGGCTGGGACGCTACTTCTTGAATCCGGTATGTACGACTTTGTAGTGTCCTTACAGTATCCAGGGTCTTTAACAGTCCTACCATGGTATGTATGGGAATCTGCTCATTTTCCCTGAGATAGGGGCATATGTCATTCAACATATCGATGAGTTTCGGATGATTCGCTATGGATTGAACGAAAGATCTGTTGCCCCTGAGGGTTCCGTCGTGCTGCTGGGTTTTTGAATGATGCCCACGATTCTTCATGAAAACTAAGGTCAGCAGAAGAAGAATATAGTGAGGTAAAACAGTATCGCTTCCTTCTTTGCGTATTTCTACGACAGGCTTTACCGGTTCTTCCAGCTGGATGACCGTTTCCTTTTGAGCATCCGGTTTTCTATGTCTCTGGGTATTTCGCGGCAGGCGGTAATAGGGGATTCTCCTCATTACATTTCCTCCTTTACATGAGCCATATCCATATCTTCAAAGCTCCAAGGCCTATGGATGGAAAGATAGTGAACGAATCATAGGAATGCTACAATATATAATAATATTTCACATATCATCATATGCGGGAAAAACAGATTTGTGTTCTAAAATTGAAGGATATCTACAGGAAATGGGATGTCCGTATACCCGTAATGATCTGATGGGTCAAATATGAATCATTTCATGGTCCATAAGAATAGAATGGAAGCAAGGGGGTTTTCCCGGCAGGGTCCCTCTATATGATATAGAAAGGAGACTGGCTGTATGGATCTGAATGAACTGAGAAGGATGATGAGGGAAAAGGGTATAAGGGATATTGACGATATGGATATTTCGGAAGAAAAGAAAAAGGAGCTGCGTCGCTTGGCGGAAGCTGCAAAGAGCATGGGCATATCCAATGAAAAGGATGCCATGAACATGGTAAAAAGAATGGCTGCAAACAAGGAAGTCAATATATCCGATGAAAAGCTTAATCAGTTCAAGGAGGCATTGGAACCTATATTGAATCAGCAGCAGAAGAGAAAGTTGGAGTCCATCATGAATTTTTTGAAGGATAAGAAATAAAACAGGGTCACATACAAGACTTCCCTCATAAGATATATCATCGATATATCAGGAGGGATCATGATGCTCTTTCGAAATCAATCTATTCGAAAAAAGATTGACCCTGATCTAATCAATTCCATGCGGGCAATGGGGAATGAGAAAGCAACCGTTATCCTGTATTCAAGTGATGGGTGTCAGGAAGACTGCCGAAGAACGCTGGAAAGGTTGGAGGGAAAGATAAAATATGAGTTACCCCTGATCCAGGGATATAGTGTGGAAATCCCCTACAGGAGACTGACCGATCTGGCAGCCCTACATGTTGTCAAGTATATTGCGGCAGATGCCAAGGTGAAGGCCCAAATGGATATAGCGGCCAAGGAAATAAAAGCGGATGTGGTGAATCGTTCAGGATATACGGGAAAGGGGATGAACATTGCCATTATTGACACAGGGATCTTTCCCCATAGCGATTTTCGCTTTCCTGAAAGTCGGATCATTGCCTTCAAGGATTTTGTAAATAAAAAAAAAGAACCGTATGACGATAACGGCCATGGTACCTTTGTGGCAGGGGTGGCTGCAGGAAGCGGATATTTGTCCCGAGGAAAATATAAGGGTGTCGCTCCGGAAGCCAAAATCATAGCGCTGAAATCCTTGGATGAAGAAGGAGGAGGAAGCTCTTCGGATATCCTGGCTGCTATGCAGTGGGTATCAGACCATAGAAAAGAGTATAACATCCATGTGCTTTCCTTGTCCCTGGGCAGTGAAGTGAAAAGGATCTCCAGCAACGATGCTCTCGTAAAGGGCGTGGAGGCCTTATGGGATCAGGGCATAACCGTAGTAGTGGCTGCAGGAAATTCCGGCCCTGGGGCAGGGACCATCACATCACCCGGTATTAGCCAGAAGGCGATTACAGTAGGTGCGGTGGACGATAAACGTACGGTGGATATCAGTGACGATGAGATAGCGGATTTCTCCAGCAGGGGGCCTGTGGGAAGACGGATAAAGCCGGATATTGTGGCACCGGGGGTAGACATTGTCTCGGTAAAAAACGATCCGGACTATTCAGCAGGGTCTTGGGTGAGGCCCATGGCTATTCCTTATACTACCATGTCAGGTACCTCGGTGGCCACTCCTTTAGTGGCCGGAGCTGCCCTCTTGCTGCTTCAAAAGAATCCCCAATGGACACCCGATCAGGTAAAGTCAGCCCTTATGAACCACGCGATTAACATGAAGAAGGACCCAAATGCACAAGGAAAAGGGATCATTGATATTCAGAAATGTCTCATGGAAAATAAAAGTGTGTCGAAATGACACACTTTCTTTTTTCATAGATAGGGTGAAGGGGCCTATTTGTAGTCTTGACTGATTTTCCGGATTGCGATGAGGCATTGCCGGATTTCATCCCTGCTATTGAAAAAACCGGGACTAAGGCGGACGGTTCCCTGATCGACGGTGCCTTGTGCCCGATGGACCAGAGGGGCACAGTGCAGACCGGCGCGACAGGCGATCCGGAAGTCCTTGTCCAGAATATCTCCAACCATACCTGATTGAAGGCTCCTGATGTTGAAGGAAACGACACCGGTACGGGGGAGGTTCAAAGGGGGGCCGTATACCCTGACTCCATCAATTTCGAGGAGTCCTTCTATCAGTTCTCTTGTCAGCTCCCTTTCCTTTTGCAGGATCTCTTTCTGATGTTTCAATACAAAACGTATTCCTGCACCAAGGCCGGCAATTCCCGGGGTATTTAATGTTCCGCTTTCGTACCGGTCAGGGATATCCTCCGGCTGGAACCAGCTTTCCGAGTTGCTGCCCGTTCCGCCTTCCCTGAAAGGCTTCAAAGTTCGCCCCTTCTTTATATACAGAGCACCTGTTCCCTGGGGTCCCAGTAAACCCTTGTGGCCGGCAAAGGCATAAAAATCAATGGGCATAGCCTCCAAATCCAAGGGAAGGATACCCGCCGATTGAGCGCCATCAACCAGAAACAAGGCCCCATGATTTTCGCATATTTTTCCGATAGCACGGATGGGTTGGACGGCACCCGTTACGTTGGATACGTGATTGACCACAACCAGTTTCGTGTTCGGACGGAGGGCTTTTTGAATCTGCTTGGCTTCCACCGTTCCATGGGGCCCCAAGGGCACTACTGTCAGATCAATCTTTCCTTGCCTTTCCAGCTCCTTTAGGGGCCTCAGCACAGAGTTATGCTCAAGAAAAGTGGTGATGACATGGTCTCCGTCGTCGAGACAGCCTTTAATGGCCATGTTAAGGGCATCGGTACAATTAAAGCAGAATACAAAGCGAAAAGGGTCCGATACATGAAACAAATCACACATGGCCTGGCGTACATAAAAAAGGATGCGAGCCGCATGGATGGCCATCCAATGACCGGAGCGTCCCGGATTGGCACCATAATCCTTCATCGTTTTCAGCATCGCATCCATTACCTCTCGAGGTTTCGGCCATGAAGTAGCAGCGTTGTCTAGATAGATCATAAGATACCTCCAATCACCATTCATTCGGGAACATAATATAGTATATTAAGGGAATGCTTCGATTGATACTGCTTAGTCGAATTGATTGAGAGGTGATGTGTATATGGAGCTTTATGAGATCTTTGGAATCGCTGCATTTCGCTCCCGTCAACAGGTAATAAATTATCATGAGATTCTCAAGAGAATGGGAATCAAGGCGACAATCATATCTACACCAAGGGAACTAAGCATTGGGTGTGGCTTGTCCGTCAGATTTAATTTGCAGGATATGGACAAGGCGATTCATGAGTATAAATGGTCAAGACCCTCTACGTTAATCGGTTTTTACAAAATTGAGAGAAGAGGGTCTCATTCCTTTATTTCGCCGATTCGAATCTAATTACTTTATCTTGAGAGAGGAAAGGATCCTCTGAAGGAGCTTCTTTTCCCGGTATTGGTTGAAGGCAAGCTGCAAATCCATGAGTTCCCCTTCGAAGTTTCGCAGTGAGGCTGCCAGCTGCTGCAGCTCTGCTTCACTTTGATAAACACGATTCAGGGATTCTTCTGTTTCCCTTTGGAGGGTATAGAGGACGGATTCCATTTCATTAAAGCGTCTTTCCAGAGAATCATAGCTATACAGTCTATTCTCTTGTTGCTCCATTTCCCGGAGCAGCTCTTGGAGCTTTTTCCTAAGGACACCCAGCCCTTCTATATCCTGAAGCAGTTCCGAAAGATATTGACTGCGATTCCGGTCATATACTTCAGCGGAGTCTTTTTGTACCGATGTTTGAGGTTTTTCCATATCATGATGATTGCCGGAAGACCGCGTACTCCGTGAAAACAGCTCTTGATCCGATATTTCTTCTTCCTGCTTCTCCATTCTTCTCATTTCCGCTTCTGCAGAAGGTTCAGTCTTGCTGGATAAATCATCAGCAGGATTGGCTTCTTCTGCTTCAAAGGAAGAATTCATCCGGTCATTCGTTCCATAATCGTATGTGTATGAAGCTGTCTTCCTATGGGGACTGATATGGATATCAGGGTCCGGTAATGCGATATGGAAGAGAGGATCGCCGTCTGCAAAAAGATAAAGGGTTTTCAGCCTGTTTGTTTCATCTTCCTTGTTGCTCAGATATCGATACAGATAGATATTCCTGTTGCCAATCTCATGGATCATTTCCGTGCTGCCCCAATGATTTCTCTCTTTGTGCCAGGAGCTTCCCCTGATTTGGTTGTTCTGGACCCATAGTACCCATAAACGGCGGTTGGCTATGCTGAGGATGGGGTATATACAATTGGAGAAGCCATCTGAGATCTTTTCTGCCTTCCGGAAGGAGGCCCGAAGGGAGAAAAGGCTTTTCTTACAATAATATACATGCATATTGGCATCTGCGAGGGCGGACCAGCAGAAATGGATATTGCCTTCATCGTCGACCAGGAGGGAAGGGTATGCACAGTCCTCCCGGCTGTTTGATATGTTTTCAGGGGTAGACCAGATGGAGTAATCTTCCGTAAAGCGGGTGTAGTAAATTTGAAAGTGATGTTCATCCATCCCTCTATAGCATAGATGAATATCCCCCTCATAGGTATCAATTTGAAAGCTGCCGATATGTTTCCCGCCAGTGAACCTGCAGATTTCATACTGGGACCAGGCATTTCCATTCCAATAGTAATGAAAAAGGGACCAGAGTCCTACATTAAAAGCAGTACCCATGGCGAAAATCACATGGATTTTCTGGCTTGCAGCAAGGATGGTGGGATACCGGATAATGTGCTTAGTCGGTTCAAAGCTGGACAAAACCTGGCTGCTCCATCTGGTTCCATTATAGCGCATATAACGGAGTTCACCCTTTTTCGTCTGGTAGATCAGATGGATATGGTCCTTGTCGTCCACTCCCGCTGAGAAATCTTCCATTGCTTCAGGAGCCAGACTCTGTTCAGCGGACCATTCCTGGTCCTCATTCAAGATTCGATATTGAATCCCCTTATTTCGAGTATGCCAGAACTGCCATAGTACACCGCTGTTTAGTTTTAATAAAGTCTGATTGCTCTGTTGAAAGCCCATAATCGATCACCCTTTTTTAGCGCCGATTGTTTTTGACAACCCGGTAAACAGCTTGACTTACAAATTCCCTAATAATGTATATGCAGGAAGGACTTTTTTTTTCCTGTTTACGGTAGTTTTTGTAACACTTTTTCATGGGAAGTATATATTAGTCATAGGGAATTGTATTAAGCTTTATTGTTGGTTTCCTATTACATAAAAGGGGGTCGGCAGATGGATTTGGAAAGGGATTTATTCCATGAATTTGAAGAAGATTTTCAAGATACCGAGCAAAACCTTATATCTGAATGCATTATGGTAGACAAGGTGTTTGATTCCTGCTTTCAGAGGAAGTGTGAGCCCTCTAAGGCTGTGACTCTGCCGGATGGAGGATCTTATACCTTTGATTCTATTGTTTTTTATCCTGGCATGATCGTGGATGGCAGCTTGGAGATTACACCTGTTCGGTTAAACTTCTCTCGAGTCCAGTTTTGTATGAGGGTACCTTTTTCACTGACAATTCGGGATATGACAGCTGATATGGAGCATGTGATAAATGATCATGTGGAATTTTGTGAGGACCTGGAAATGTATATGCCCAAGGGACCATCGGAGTTTTCCTTCGATATCGTCCTGGAAACCAGATCCCAATTGTTAAAGGTCGATATCGTAGAAAAACAGGCTATGTTAGCCATTGGGACCTTTGCGGTTGTCAAGGTTGTAGGGAAGGTCCAACTACAGGTTCTAAGCTATGGATATTGTCCCCAGCCAAGAGAATATGTAGAGCCCCAGGAGGAGGATGTGCGCAAAAGGTTTGAAGGCCAGCCCTTCCCCCCCGAATTTTTCCCACCCCACACAGAAGATGTATAACGAATGAAGAGGGCTGTTTACAAAACAGCCCTTATTCTATGCAGATTTTTTGCTGATATGTACCGGACGTCGAAAATGAGTTCACCGGTTAAAGGAGGAGAAATATGGAATACGGGAGCTATTACAAGGGGAAGAATGTATTGATCACAGGGGGATTGGGGTTTATTGGAAGCAATTTAGCCATAGCTCTGACGGAGATGGGAAGCCATGTGATCATCATGGATAACAACCTGGAGGGCCATGGAGGGAATGCTTACAATATTGCCCCCATTCATGATCGTGTTGAACTGCATATAACGGATCTACGGAATGGAGATATGACCATGGCCTTGGTAAAGGGGGTGGATATCATTTTTCATCTGGCTGCCCATACTCATTCCTTGGCCAGTCTAAAGAGGCCTTTCGTAGATCTGGATATCAACTGTGTTGGAACTTTGATTTTGCTGCAGTCCTGCCGGCGCAACAATCCGGGGGTTCGGCTGGTTTATGGAGGGTCCCGCTTGAACCCCTACTGGTTGCGGGAAGGATCTTCACTTGGCAGGAGGGGGATGGAGATTCCGGATCTTACTCAGATCCATAAAATGGCTGGGGAGTTATACCATCGGGTATACCATCAACAGGGGATTATCGCATATACGGCTTTGCGTTTAGGTCATCTATACGGTCCCAGAGCATCCGTACACAGGGAAAGTGCCGGTTTTCTAAACTGGCTGATCTATCAGGCTGTTCAGGATAAGGAGATCGAATTGCCTAAGGATGAAGGAATGGAATTTGATTATGTATATATAAAAGATATCGTCGATGCTTTCGTGATAGCTGGGGCGAATGAAAGTACCATCGGTAAAAGTTATGACATCCGTGGACAGGAACGAAGGTCGCCCTTTGAGCTGGCAAAGCAGGTAGCGGATGTCCTTGGCAAGAAGCTGACCAGCCCTGAGGAAGATATTGCAGATCAGAAAGAGATCCAAAAGGCTGCATTCCTCCAAGAAGAACAGCTTTTTAGTATGGATACCGGCTGGAAGCCCAGGGTGGACTTGGCGGAGGGGATCGGGGAGACAGCAAGCTTTTATGAGAGCCATAAAAGGGAGTATTGGAAAGGGGCGCCGGAATAAGATCCATAGCTTTCTGGAATATATACTATCCCAATTGTCAATTTTATTGTATAATACCAATAGCATCAGCGCGCATGTAAAATTATGTAATATTTCTTCAAACCATATGAATACCTGGAGGCGTGATGTGAAAAACCAAGAAAAACATTATGATGAAATACTCGCTATACTTGAAAAGGAATACCCGGATGCAACGACTGCCCTCCATCACCGTTCACCCTTTGAACTGCTGGTCGCAACCATCTTATCGGCTCAGTGTACCGATAAGCAGGTGAATAAGGTGACGGAAGAGCTCTTTCAAAAGTATAACACACCCGAAGATTTTGCAGCCTTAGATCAGGGGATCCTGGAGGGATTGATTAGAAGCTGCGGATTTTATAAGACAAAGGCCCGTAACATTATCAAGACATCTCAGATTTTAGTGAGGCAGTATCGATCCAAGGTGCCGGATGAGCTTGATGCGCTTCAGAAATTGCCCGGTGTAGGCAGAAAAACCGCCAATGTGGTGGTAAGCAATGCTTTCGGCAAGGATGCCATTGCAGTGGATACCCATGTTTTTCGGGTGAGCAACCGATTGGGACTGGCAACAGCGAAGGATGTATTCGAAACCGAGAAGCAGTTAATGGAAAATATCCCTCAGGAGAAATGGTCCCGCGCCCATCACTGGCTGATTTATCATGGTCGGAGAGTTTGTACTGCCCGGAATCCCAAATGCGGGATTTGTCCGCTAAAGGAGTATTGCAGGTATTATCAGGATCATAAGTAGCCGTATTTTTTGTGGAAGAACATAGCAATGGTTGTGCAGGATGATCTGATGACCGTCTTTATCCCAATTATTTTCAGAATATTTCGAACAAAAACAGGACAAGTTACAAGCTTATCATGTCATAAAAAAGCTCCATCCGACTTGATCCAAACACAGCAATAATATCAACTATATACGCAATATGATGCCTGTCAAAATGCAAGCATTTGTGTTAAAATGGGAAAAATGAAGTCACACGGAGAACAAGGAGGAGCACTGTTGAAGGTTTTTGCGTTAGTCGGTGCCAGTGGTACGGGAAAAAGCTATCACGCAACCTCTTTTGCTGCCGATAAGAATATCGATTATATCATTGATGACGGTCTTTTGATATCCGGGCATAAGGTCATTGCCGGATTTTCAGCGAAAAAGGAGATCACGAAGATTGGAGCGATACGCAGGGCCCTTTTTATGGATCCAGGGCATGCGGAGGAAGTTAGAAATGCCCTTCAGAAATGCCATGCTGATAAGTTACTTATCCTGGGCACATCCAGGAGCATGGCCGATCGGATTGCAAAGAATCTGAACCTGCCCCAGATTTCGGAGTATATTTCGATTGAGGAGATCGCCAGCCCACGGGAAATCCATTTGGCCCGAAGGATGAGGATGGAGGAGGGCAAACATATTATTCCGGTCCCTACCTTTGAAATTAAAAAGGATTTTTCAGGCTATTTCATTCATCCCCTTCGAATATTCCAGAAGGGAAAAAACCGAGACAGCCAGTACACGGAAAAAACGGTTGTGCGTCCTACTTACAGCTATATGGGCCGTTACTATATCTCTGATTTAACTGTGGAGGCAATCGCTCAATACAATTGTATGAAGGTAGAGGGAATTCATAGGGTTATCAAATCAAGGGTCGCCTCCTACAAGGATGGGGTGCTAATTGATTTGGACGTTTCCCTTATCTACGGGAGAAAAATTCAAGAGATACTAAAGGAAGCTCAGAAACTGGTCGCAGTCGACGTCGAAAATCTCACCGGCTTAAATGTTCTTCAGGTCAATCTGACAGCCAGGACAATTGTGATGAGAGCAGAAGACAGAAATTGATAATTCTTTGAAAGGGGGTTTTGTTGTGTACAAAATCATTTCAAAAAGGGTACTTGCACCAAATTTAAAACAGATGGTGATCGAAGCGCCCCTGGTAGCCCGAAAGGCCATGCCCGGCCAGTTTATTATTTTGAGGGTGGATGAAACGGGAGAGAGGATTCCCTTGACCATTGCAGACTATGACCGGGAAAAGGGAACGGTTACAATTATATTCCAAGAGGTTGGAAAGACAACGAAGCTTCTTGGCAGCTTGGAAGCAGGGGATTTCCTCAGGGATTTCGTCGGCCCCTTGGGAAAGGCATCAGAATTTGATGGTCTGAAAAGGGTCCTCTGCATCGGAGGTGGTGTGGGAACGGCTGTTGTCTATCCTCAGGTGAAGATGCTTTACAGCATGGGAGTACAGGTTGATGTGATTATCGGGGCAAGGAGCAAGGAATACATCATCCTGGAGGAGGAAATTTCTCAATGCTGCGATCACCTCTACATCACTACAGATGACGGCTCCTATGGAAGGCAAGGCTTTGTGACGGATATTTTAAAGGAGCTTATTGAAAAGGGCAATCAGTATGATCGGGTCATCGCAATAGGTCCGCTGATCATGATGAAGACGGTATCTGCCATCACCAAGGAACATGGCATAAAAACCATCGTAAGCATGAATCCCGTCATGGTGGATGGCACAGGTATGTGCGGTGGTTGCAGGGTAACGGTAGGCGGAAAGAGCTTATATGCCTGTGTGGACGGTCCGGATTTCGACGGCCATTTGGTCGATTTTGATGAAGCGATGAGAAGGCAGCAGATGTATAAGGATGAAGAGGCGAAGGCTGCCTTGGCTCATTAATGTGGAGGTGCTTGCGGATGCCATTAAAGATTGGACGAACTCCTATGAGGGAACAGGATCCCAAGGAAAGAATCAGGAATTTTAAGGAAGTCGCCTTGGGTTATGCAGCAGAGGAGGCTATGCGGGAAGCCGAAAGGTGCCTTCAGTGTAAAAAACCTTTTTGTAAGGATGGTTGTCCTGTGCAAGTGCAGATACCGGAGTTCATTCAGGCTATCCGTGAGGGCAATTTCAACGAAGCCATTGAGATAATCAAAGAAACGAATAGCCTTCCGGCCATCTGTGGAAGGGTTTGCCCCCAGGAGGAGCAATGTGAAAAGCTCTGCGTCCTGGCCAAAAGAGGGGAGAGCGTTGCCATCGGAAGATTGGAACGCTTTGCCGCCGATTATCAACTGGCGAAGGGGGTCTCCGATCCTGAACTGGCACCGCAAAATGGGAAGAAGGTAGCCGTGGTCGGCGCCGGTCCTGCAGGTTTGACTGCTGCAGGTGACCTGGTGCGTATGGGTTATGATGTGACGGTTTTTGAAGCTTTCCATGAGCCGGGAGGGGTTTTAATCTATGGTATCCCGGAGTTCCGTTTACCGAAGGAGCTGGTAAAGAAGGAGATTGATATCCTGCAGAAGTCAGGCGTTCAATTTCAAATGAACACTGTCATTGGAAAGACCATCACCATTGACGAATTGTTCGAGGAAGGCTATCAGGCCGTTTTTATTGGAAGCGGGGCAGGTCTGCCCAAGTTTATGGGCATACCCGGGGAAAACCTAAACGGTGTTTATTCGGCCAATGAGTATCTTACTCGGGTCAATTTGATGAAGGCATATCGTTTTCCGGAGTTTGACACACCTGTGAAAAGGGGACACAGGATAGCGGTTGTCGGGGGTGGAAACGTTGCGATGGACGCTGCCCGCAGTGCCCTTCGATTGGGAGCTGATGAGGTGCATATCGTTTACAGGCGTTCGGAAGCCGAAATGCCGGCCCGGCTTGAGGAAGTTCACCATGCGCGGGAGGAAGGGGTTATATTCGATGTATTAACCAATCCCGTGGAAATTATCGGTGAGGATGGCTGGGTGAAAGGGATGAGATGTGTTCGGATGGAGCTTGGTGAGCCGGACAGCTCCGGACGGAGAAGGCCTATAGAAATTAAAGGTTCTGATTTTATCATGGAAGTGGATATTGTGATTATGGCTATCGGAACCAGCCCGAATCCTTTAATCGCCTCCACTACCCCCGGTTTGGAGGTTCATAGCTGGGGCGGCATTGTTGTAGATGAAGAAACAATGGCTACCAGCAAGGAGGGGGTTTACGCAGGGGGGGACGCCGTTACAGGTGCTGCCACCGTCATTCTGGCCATGGGGGCCGGTAAGAAAGCCGCCAAGGCCATCGATGAATACATTCGAAGCAAGGAAAAGAATGCATAAAAAGGAACTGAAAAAAGCAGCTTATGCTGCTTTTTTTATTGAATGGATGGTTTGATTTCAACGGGAAATAGGCATAATACATTATAGAAAATCTTGGTTGTTTTTTTGATTTGAAATTGGTATAATCTTAGCGGATGTGATGACATGTTTGTAGATTTAGCAAAAGTGTACTTAAAAGCGGGAAATGGAGGGGATGGCGCAGTTTCCTTCAGAAGAGAGAAGTATATACCCAATGGCGGCCCCGACGGAGGAGATGGAGGGAATGGGGGAAATATCGTTTTTGTAGTAGACAAGGGTATGCATACCCTCATGGATTTTCGCCATCGACGCTCCTATAAAGCTCAGGACGGTGAAAATGGCGGGAAAGCGAATCGCAAGGGAAAAGACGGTGATGATCTCATTATAAAGGTACCGCCGGGTACTTTGGTGAAGGACTTTGAGACAGGACGGGTTATTGCTGACCTACACCGGTCGGATACTCCCCGTGTGATCCTCCGGGGAGGAAGGGGAGGGAAAGGAAATGCCCGTTTCGCAACGGCTACACGCCAGGCCCCCAGATTTGCCCACAGGGGTGAAAAAGGGCAGGAGGTGTGGGTAGTCCTTGAACTCAAATCAATAGCAGATGTTGGTTTGATCGGGTTCCCAAATGTAGGGAAATCCACCATCCTTTCTGTTTTGACTGCAGCACGACCCAAAATTGCAGATTACCATTTCACGACCATAAAGCCCAATCTCGGAGTGGTTTACCAAGATGGGAAAAGCTTTATCCTGGCGGATATACCCGGTTTGGTAGAAGGGGCCCATGAAGGTGCAGGTCTTGGTCTTGACTTTCTCCGTCATATTGAGCGGACCCGCGTTTTCATTCACGTCCTGGATGCTTCGGGGTATGAGGGGCGGGATCCTCTGAATGATTTTTACAAAATCAATGAGGAACTGTTTCAGTACAAGGCTGAACTCTGCGATCGCCCCCAAGTGATTGCTGCCAATAAAATGGATATTCCCGGGGCAGAGGAAAAAATCCAGCGCATCCGGGAAGAACTGGAGAAAAAGAGCTATAAGGTTTTTCCTGTTTCAGCCGTTACCGGAAAGGGTTTGAGGGAATTGGTATGGGAGATTGTGAGCATACTGGATACCCTTCCGCCCTTGGAGCCATTCGAAGAGGAATGGGAACTTCCGGATGCTGAACAAGAGACTGATACCGGCTTTGAGATTGCTGTTGAAGAGGGCGTGTATGTTGTAACCGGACCGCTGGTTGACAGAATCTTGAGCCGTGTGAATCTGGATGACTACGATTCTTTTAACTATTTTCAGCGGCAGCTTAGAAGACATGGGATTATCGACTCTTTGAGGGAGAAGGGGATTACAGATCAAGATTTGGTACGAATGGGAGAAATCGAATTTGAGTTTATGGATTAAATATAGGAACTGGGGGGCAATCTCTTAGTATGGAGTGCATGAACTGCAATAATTGCAAAACCGGACAAGTCACCTATTATTGTCCAGCCCAGAATGATTTTGTCATTTCCAAGGAGAATACAAAGGTCATTGAAAAGGTAAGGAGCGGTTGGAAAAAGGGAGATCCGGAATATGAACTTCATCGGCGCAGGAATCGCAAAGAATTGGAATGATTTTACAGGAGGGGGCAGAGGATATCTGCCCCCATATAATATTTAGGAGGAGGAACATGATTACCAGTAAACAACGAAGTTATTTACGGTCTCTGGGAAACAACATTGAACCGATATTCCAAATTGGCAAGGGAGGCATTAATGAAAATCTTATTCAACAGGTCAAAGACGCCCTGGAAGCCAGAGAGCTAATAAAAATTACGGTTCTAAAAAACTCTCTTCTCGATACCAGGGAAACCTGTGATAAATTGGCGAAACTGGTGGGGGCAGAGCCTGTTCAAGTAATTGGCAATCGCTTTATTTTATACAAGCAGTCCAAGAAAAACCAAAGGATTTTCTTGCAGTAAGCTTGGCATATGAACAGGTCTTATTCTTCTTTTGTCACGAAAGGGGTTGGATAGGACGGACCCCTTTTCTTCTTTTTTTGGCTTTGCAAGAAAGTTACGGCGGATAGGGCAAAACAAATCATGGCCAGTATGGGATAATAAGTGGTGAGGCCGGTAACAAAGGCAGCAACGGATAAAACCACACCATACAGGGCATAGCTTCGCGACTTTTGAGGCAGAAGGATCTCCTCCTTTAATCTCTTCCGATTAGCCTGCTGGGCATGAAGCTGCCTGATCATATACGCGTCAATCTCCTGCTCGTCCGGTAAAAGGTTTTTACTTTCCATAAGCTCGACAAGCTTATCCTTATCCATTAAGGTAATCAGAACATCATTTTTTTCTTCTGCCTCCATTATGGCGGATTCTGAGAAAAGGGAGGTCGTGACCAGAATACCCCATTGGCAGTGGTGCTCTTTGACCTCACTGCGGAATTCCGAAACATCAGTATACTGTATTTCTATTTTCGGCGCCCGCTGGAAGGCTTTTAGCAGAAAAGAGCTTCCTTTGCGTTGCCCCGTAAAAAGCTGCCCTTTTCTTTTTATATCCTTATATTCCGGGTTTAGATTTATCAAGGTGAAAAGGGATTCCTGAAAGGATGCCTGGTCCATGGTTATAAGCTTTTCTAAGGCCAGCTTTTTTCCGTATTCCCTACGCTTTTCATCCAGAATCCGCATGAGTCGTATCCGTTTCAGGAGATATAGAGCCAGAGAGATGAGAACGGTCAGTACAGTGGATAGGATAATGGACAAGCCTATGTACCGGGTTTGATAGAGAAACCAAAGATAGCTTGTAAAAAGGATAATAAGATGCAGGAAAAAGTTGTCCATCATCCGGGCAAAGGTATTACGATTTCCAAAGAGTTCTGCTTTGCAGGCATTCAGTAACAGTTTGTTTTCATTCATTGCTATACCTTCCTTTCGTTCCATATTTTTCCCCAAAATCTGTCCTTATATTCAAATCCGAAGCCTCCTTTTTCCTCTGTTGATTTCCGATCATCTGCGTGTTATACTCGATTAGGTACAAGAAGATGACCAGGAAAAGGCAGATCATACAACGAATTTCAGATCTCCGGAAAACTCGATAAAAGCCATCGACACAGCTATTAAAAGCAAAGGATGAAAGGAGATGCACAAAGGGTGCGGAAGATCGCTTTGATGGGCGGTACATTTAACCCCATCCATAATGGACATCTGATCATTGCAGAAATGGTCAGATCCCAGTATCATATGGATCATGTCCTGTTTTTGCCGACGGGTGATCCACCCCATAAATCATCCTCTGTATTGATCGAAAACAGCCATCGGTATGCTATGGTTATGTTGGCTATCAATAAAAACCCCTATTTCCATGTATCCAATATGGAGATGGAGCGAGGGGGAACCACCTATACCGTGGATACCTTACGGGAACTGCGAAAGATATATCCTCCGGATCGGTATGAACTGTATTACATCATTGGGACGGATACGTTGTTGGAGTTGCATACCTGGAAGGATTTTCAGGAACTTTTTCAATATACGGAATTTATTGCAGTGAATCGCCCCGGCATATCATCGGAGTCTGTATTGGATAAGGTTCATCAGTTGGAACACCGGTATGGGAAAAAGGTCGAAATTGCTGTATCCTGTCCGAGCTTTGAAGTTTCCTCCACGGATATTCGGCGGAGGATTCAGGAAGGCAGATCCATTCGTTACCTTGTTCCGGAAGAGGTGGAAGCCTATATCAGTAAGAACGGCTTATATTTAAAAAAATGAAATAGGGAAGGTCTGAGGTGGAAATATGCTTTCAAGAGAGGAAATATTGGGGAGGTTAACGGAACTCCTTCCTGAAAAGAGATATATTCATTCCCTAGGCGTTGAGAGGACGGCTGTCGAGCTGGCTGAAAGGTTCGGAGCTGATATTCAAAAAGCATCCACCGCTGCCTTGGTCCATGACTGTGCCAAGGCATTTAGTAAGGAAGAGTTGTTGCGTTTATCCAGGCAATATGGTTTGGAAATTGATCCGTACTATATAGAAGAGCCTGAACTGATCCACGGGGCCTTGGGAGCTGAGATAGCCAGAGAACGTTTTGAAATCCAGGACAAGGAAATTCTGTCAGCCATTGCTTATCATACTACGGGAAAAAAGAACATGACTCTGCTGGAAAAAATCATTTACCTGGCTGATTTAATTGAACCCGGCAGGGATTATCCCGGCGTTCAAGAAATACGTGTAAAAGCCATGTCGGATTTGGACGAGGCCCTTCTGGCAGCTTTTCAGAGTGTAATTTCCTATGTACTGGCCAATCGGAATGTATTGCACCCCAGGACCATCTATGCATGGAACGATCTTTTGAAGGAATGGAAAAAGAGCTGTAAGCGTTCCACGGCGGAAAAAGATGAACCGTTATCCGCGGACAGTTGACATTGGGAATACAGAATAAGTATAATAAGAGAAACAAACGGAATGCAGGGGGGAAGAGTTTGATCAAAGATTCAAGAGAGCTGGCTATTCAGATTGGAAACATTCTGGACGAGAAAAAGGCAGAGGATATCATCCTGCTGGATATTCATCATATAACCGTTATTGCCGATTTCTTTGTCATATGCAGCGGGCGTTCTACGATTCAAGTGAAGGCTCTCTGTGATGAAGTGGAAGCGAAGATGGAAGAAAAAGGCTATGCCCCTTATCGTAAGGAGGGGTATGCCGAGGGGCGATGGGTTGTTCTTGATTATGGAGACGTCATCCTGCATATCTTCCACGAAGAGGAAAGGCAGTTTTACAATATAGAAAGACTTTGGGCGGATGGGGAAACCCTTTCGTTGTCAAACGGATAAAGATAGATTAAAAAGAAACAGGAGAAAGGAGATTCTCCTGTTTCTTTCTTTATCTGTGTAACATATCGTTACCTTCGGTAGCTACTATAGTAATGGTATAGATATCTTCGTCTTTTTTTCCTCCTGTGAACGTAAAGAATCCGAGATATCAGGCCGAGAAGAAGGACCGCAGGGACAACAAGCCACCACCAAGGCGAGGATGAAGAAAAAGAAGAGGATTTAACCGTTTCGGTGACGGAAAAGAGTGCTTTCTTTTTCTCTACATCCCGGGAAGCTATAAGGTTTTTCTCAAACAGCACATCACCGTTCAGCTTGTAAACGACCTTCCCCAATACCTGACCGGAACGGATGGGTGCCCGGATATCCGAATCCACTGCAAGCTCTTCCGTAATCTTCGTGAAGTCTCCTTTGGGCAGGGTGGTGTACGGATTATCCGAGGCATCTACCAGCAGCTCTAGCTTTCCCTTACCCGCATCCTCGGAGGATGCATCCTTTACATCCACAGTTGCCAGGATTTTATCTTCATCTTGAACAAGCTTCCGGCTAGTGAAATTTTCAAAACCCCATTCAAACATACAGATGGTGCTTTTCCATTTTCCTTCTTTGGAGTCATGGAGGACCACGGTCAGTAATTCCATGTCATCCCGAAGGGCGGTAGCCACCAGACTATGTTTGGCTTTGGATGTATAGCCGGTTTTCATTCCGGTAGCATATTCATAGCGATAGGGCTCTTTTGGATTCGTACTGATAAGGCGGTTTGAATTAATCCAGGTCCGCTCTGTATCGCATAGATTGGTAGGACCTTTTTTATAGACATAGGTGTTTACCATTTCTCGAAACTCCGGATATTTTCTCGCCTCAAGGGCAATGCGTGCCAGGTCGGCGGCAGTGGTGTAATGATCCGGATCATGGAGACCGTGGGGGTTGGTGAAATGGGTGTTGGAAAGTCCCAGCTCCTTTGCTTTTGCATTCATCATGTCCGCAAAACCCTCGACAGAACCCCCGATATGAACGGCAATCGCTACAGCTGCATCATTGCCGGATTCGAGAAGAAGGCCATAGAGGAGCTCCCGAAGGGTCATGGTCTCATCCGGTTTTAAGCCGATAATGCTGCTGCCTCGTCCAAGATAATAAACGCATCTGTCGGCAGTTACCGGATCATCCAAATTTCCCTTTTCAAAGGCCAGCAAAGCCGTCATGATTTTAGTTGTACTGGCCGGATAGTATTTTTCATTCGAATTTTTTTCATATAGGATTTTGCCGGTCCGGGCATCCATGAGGATAGCGCCGGAAGCAGTGATTTGATCTTCCTGAAGGGATGAGGAGAGATTTGCGAAAGTTGTACTTTCTGTATAGTCATCCGATGTAGCTGTAACAGGTGTTGTTGCCAAAAATAAAAATAGTGTCACAAGTAGAAATATGATTTTTTTCATCCCAATCCTATGTAGCATGTCGGTCCTCCCTCTTCCTTGGTGGGAAAATTGATACAGTACACACCCAATCCATTGTACTGATAGTATACCAATTTTCGCTTGCTTTGTATAGGGTAGAACGGAAATGAGTTTTTGCCAAAAAAGAGGAATTTTCCCTGAATAGTCGAATATAGTTCCTAATACTGCACAAGGGTGATCAATATGCTGAACTTGGATAAGAAACAACAGCTTGTCTTCCTTATACTCATTTTTGTGATCGTTGTCGAAACAGGGTTTATCATGGCTGATCGCTTGTTTCCTTCATTATTTTCTGACAATACAGGCTTGGAGCTGGAGATTCCTGTGGGAGATCGTTCGGATGAATACGAAGAAGGGGAGAAAAACTCTGTGGAGGAGGCCGAAGAACCCATCAAAGTGTATGTAACGGGTCAAGTAAAAAAACAAGGAGTGGTTACCCTGCCCCAGGGAAGCCGGTGGGAGGATGCGGTCAATGCGGCCGGCGGTTTGACGGACCAGGCTGATTCTCTGCGTATAAATCTGGCTAAAAGGCTTTCGGATGGGGAGGCTGTGTACATTCCGAAGATAGGGGATGAGGATATTCCCTCCATTGCATCCCCCAACTCTGACGGGTCAGGGGGAGGAAAGCAGAAGATTAATATCAATACTGCTGATATCAATACCTTGGACCAGCTTCCCGGAATCGGCCCCAGTCGAGCCCAGAAGATTATTGAATACCGGGAGGAAAACGGCCCTTTTAAATCCATTGAGGATATTAAAAAAATTACAGGTATTGGAGAAAAAATATTCGAGAATCTAAAGGATGATATTACAGTGGATTAGGCTGTGAATATGAGAAAAAGTATACTAAAAAAAGAAAGATGGTCAACAATATATATGATATATACGACAGGAAGATACTGACAGAGGATTGACTGAAGCCAAATTAGCAGCGTATGTTGAATTATAACGGTCTTTTGTGTATCCTGTAAGTAGAGGAGGGAATTTTCCGTTAACCAAGGCTTCTTTGTTTTTTAAGATAGATGGAAATGGAAGGAAAGGTCAGGTGGTAGAAATGCAGAAGAGGATATTGGCAGTAGACGATGAACCTTTGATCATTAAAGGATTGAAATTCAGTTTGGAACAAGATGGCTACTCAGTTGATGCGGCCTATGACGGTGAAGAGGCCATAGAAAAGCTTAATAACAACCAATATGATCTGATCATTCTGGATGTAATGCTTCCAAAGCTCAATGGAATAGAAGTATGCCAGAAAATCAGGGAGAAATCCTCCGTACCCATTATCATGCTCACAGCCAAGGGAGAGGATATGGACAAAATCCTGGGCCTTGAGTACGGAGCCGATGACTACATGACAAAACCTTTTAATATTCTCGAGCTGAAGGCACGTATAAAGGCCATCTTCCGCAGGGCAAACGGGCTTAAGGAACAGGACAAGAATGATGTCATTGAAGTGAGAAATATGACCATCCACCTATCTAACCGGAGCGTTTTTATAGATGGGAAGGAAGTAAATTTGACGGCGAAGGAATTTGATTTGCTACAACTTTTTGCAAGCAATCCCGGAAAGGTGTTCAGCCGCGAAAAACTCCTGGAAATCATATGGAAGTATGATTACTTGGGGGACTTGCGTACTGTTGATGTCCATATCCGGCGTTTGCGTGAAAAGATAGAACCGAACCCCGGCCAACCCGAGTTTATTTTTACAAAATGGGGGGTTGGTTACTATTTTGCCGACATATAAATTCTTCTACAGTGTCCGCTGGACCATTGTATTTACTTATCTGGCCATTATTGTCATCGCTTTTGTTGTCATCATTTTTTCGGTCACGCGGATTGTAGAAGATTATCTGGTCCAACAGCGGGTAGCGGAGCAGCAGAAGATCGTCGATAATATCGCTATCCAGGTTGCTCCTTACCTTGAGAATGCCGAAGCAGATTATATGCTGCAGATGGCTATCGATCATGGGCAGGCTTTGGGAGGCAGGGTTCTGATTTTGAATCAGGATGGAGTAGTCCAGGTCGATGGTTTTTCAGAGCTGAACGGCACAAAGCTAAGGCATTCGGAAGTGGTGGATGTGTTGAAGGGCTCAAAGGACCGGGCCCATGGATTCCATTTGATTAAGCATAAAAATCCGGAGAGGAATACAAGGGGAGGACTCAATCGTAATAATGACACCTGGGTCGTGTACTACACCTCCATTATCACATATAATGCCAGGAGAATAGGTGCTGTCCTGGTCTCTATATCTATTCAGGATGTGATGGACAAAATAACAGAGATCCGTTCACGGCTCATCATTTATTCCTTTGTGGTGAGTACCCTTGTTGCATTTTTAAGCTTTATTATTTCCGGACTGATCACCAAACCGATTACTGAACTTACCCAGGCTATTTTATACATGAGCAGAGGCCATTTCGATAAACGGGTACGGGTAGTGGGACGAAATGAAATCGGACAGCTGGCCATGGCTTTTAACACAATGAGTGAAAAACTGGAAAATCTGGATAGGGCGAGGAATGAATTTGTATCAAATGCCTCCCATGAGCTGAAGACTCCCCTGAGCTCCATGAAAATCCTCATTGAATCCATCCTTCACCAAGATGTTTTTGATCAGGCCATGGTTCGTGAATTCCTTGGGGATATCAATTCCGAAATAGACAGGCTGACAGCCATTATCAATGATCTGTTGACATTGGTGCGGATGGATAAAAGTGATTTTGAGCTACAAAAAGAAGAGATCCATTTCGGAGACTTAGTCAGTCGAACCGTTCAAAGACTTATCCCGATTGCCCGAAACAAGGGGATTGAAATTGAAATGATCCTTCGTGAGAATGTGATGATATTGGGGGATCGTTTAAAGCTGGAGCAGCTGGTCTCTAATTTAGTGGATAATGGTATCAAATATACATCTGAAGGGGGAAAGGTGACGGTAGAATTGTTTCGGAAAGGACGAAATGTATTTTTCCAGGTATCCGATGCGGGGATCGGTATTCCGGAAGAGGATATTCCCCATATTTTTGAACGTTTTTTCCGGGTAGATAAAGCCCGTTTCAGGGGTTCCGGCGGTACAGGATTGGGTTTGGCGATCGTTCATCGCATCGTGTTAATGCATGGGGGAGATATCACCGTCTCCAGCGAGGAAGGAAAAGGAAGCGTATTTACCGTCGAATTACCCATGAATGCCCCCTAAATTTGGATTAAATGAATTGTTAATATTGTTTAAAAGTTTTGTAATTCTTTTCTTTTATACTGAAAATAGGGTTCTTTTGAGCAAATGCGAAAAGCGATGACTGAATAGCTCCTAAAAGGGATTCGGTCATTGCTGAAGGGTAGATGATTATCATGACAAAAGTGCAAAAAACAATCGTTTTCTTCCTGTTGGTCAGCATGACAACCGTTTTTATGGCTTGTTCTGTCTGGCCATGGGGATCGCCTGTGCAGGAACAGGAGAATATAGACGACAATGGGCAAAGGAAACAAGAGGGGAAAGCTCCCCCCATTAGTCCTCTATCGGAGAAGACATCCAACGAGGAAACGGACGTTACCTTGTTTTTTCGATATAACCAGGATGATTATCTGGCTAGCGACACGCGAAAAATAAAGGTCATTGCTACCGAGCGGGTGGAAAAGGTTATCGTAGAAGAATTAATCAAAGGACCCAACCCTGGCAAACTGGAGCTGACCCCGCTATTTCATCCATCGACAAAGGTCGTAGCTGTATCCGACAATAATGACTATCTTTTTGTAACCCTCAGCAGAGAGTTTCTGGAACCCCCCATGGAGGTGCCGGATAATTGGCAAGAGGATAAGAATTGGGTGGATGAAGTCAATCGGACAAGGAGGTTGGCTGTTTATTCCATTGTCAATACATTGACGGAGCTGGGAAAATTCAACCGCGTTCAGATATTGATCCAAGGGGATATTGATGATGAGCGGGGAGAGCGGCCGAAGCGAAAGGAAATGGGTTTTACGGACGGTAATGAAGAAAAGCAGAACACCCTCCTGGAACCCTTGGCACGGAATACGAGTTTGATCCTTACTCCGATGAATACGGTGGAGGCTATGTTGAATGCTTTTATGGAGAAGGATTGGGGGAAGGTTTACCAGTATACTGCTTCCAAGGATACGAATAACGTCCCTAAACCCGAAGACAACGATTTTAAGAGCACCATGGCCTCGCTGGATCCAACCCTTGAAAATTTTCGGGTGAGGGATGAGCATGTGTCGAATGACGGGCAAAATGCGTTGGTCACCATTGATTTTTCAATAAAAATGAAGGATGGAAAGGTTTTTGAGAAAACCTACATTCCTATTAAGCTGATTAGGGAAAAGGAGATATGGAAGGTAATTTTTCCGTCAGTAAGCAGTATCTATGAAAATGAGTAATCTTCCAACCGGAGAAAGAGGGGGAAAGATGAAACAAATTTTAATCGGAATCCTTCTCATTTTATATATTGCGGGTTTGGTTGCCTGTACGGAGGCTCCGGAAGGCGGACGACCCGATGTGCTGGAAATGGATGAGAAGGCAGAAATTTTAAAAACCCCGGAATCGACAGAAGGTACAAATGCAGACAAAGCTCCCGATGGGGATGAGTTTTCTGCCCAACGGGTGAACGTTGCCCTGTATTTTCCTAATAAGGATAAAACCAAGCTGGTAACGAAGGTAAAAAAAGTACTGTTGGGGAAAAACGAAACCACCCAAGAAGTAGCGGTGAAGGAGCTTTTAAAAGGTCCGGAGGATGATAATCTTTCGGAAATCTTTCCGGAAGATTTACGTCTTAAAAGATTCAGCCAAGCTGAGAATATCGCAACAGTGAATTTTAACAAGGCATTTCTAAAACTGGAAGGCTATGATGAATTCTTGGCTGTAGCGTGTATTGTGAATACCCTGACAGAGTTCGAGGATATAAAATATGTCAGTATCTTTGTAGATGATAAGGAGCTTGGCTCCAAAGGAAAACCCTATGGTCCTTTGACCAAGACCACCGGGGATATTCAGGCCCTGTGGGCCAATCGCCAGAAGGAGCAGGAAAAGGAAGAGGCGATCGCTAAAGATAAGGATTCCAACCAGCTCACCAAGAAGGACGTGGTCCTCTATTTTCAGGATCCAATGGCTCAATATTTGTTACCAGAGGTCCGGAACATCCAGATTGTTGGTACAAAATATGTAGCGGCAATTGTGAACGAGCTCGTTAAGGGACCGAAGGATGCTAGGATGTACGCATCCCTTCCCAAGGATCTTGAGCTGAAAAATGATCCGGTGCTGGCTGAGGACGAAGAGGGGAAAACGTTCATTACATTGAATTTTTCCGAGGAGTTAAAGGAATATGTACAAGACGGCTCCACCAGCGAGATTCTTTCTCTAGGTGCTATCGTTCACAGCATCACAGATTTTATGCCGGACATTGATTATATAAAAGTACTGATCGAGGGAGAAAGGATAGATAGAATTACCGATCATATAAGTGCACCGGGAGGGAAGCTTTTTAAGGAAGATTTCATGCACATCCTGGGCAAACGAATATTGATTTACTTTACAGATAAAGAGGCAACAGGCTTGATACCGGTATATCGGGCCGTTCCGAAATCAGATATGCGTTATGCCCGGATGATTATGGAAGAGTTGATCCGCGGGCCCTATAACAGGGAATATCCGGATGCACGGCCTGTTATCAGCCAGGGTATCAGCAGTAAGGATATATCGGGAATAGCTGTTGAGAAGGACCTGGTAAAGCTGAATCTGTCCAGGAATTTCTACGAAAAATCCCGGGGACTTGGTTTGGCAGGAGAAAGCATGCTGGTTTTCTCCATTGTGAATTCCCTAACGGAATTAAGTAACGTGAAGCGGGTACAGTTTTTTATTGAAGGGAAGACGGTTGAGACTTTCAGTGGACATATCGATATATCAGCGCCTCTGATACGAAATCCCGGTATTATTAATCAGAACTCCAAAAAATAAGATGGAATCTTCCACCTTTATTTTTTTGCCTCTTCTTTTGCTATCCTCCCAAAATATGCCTGGAGATATACACTGAATGTATCAGCAAGATATAGAAAATGGCTTAAGGATATCACACAGTATCCATTATATGCATACTATGTAACTGGAACTGCACTCAGCAGTGGGATCATTTTATTAAAGGGAGGTAACACCGATGTCTTTCTACTCATACAAGAATGCAGATGAAATATGCCCGGGCAGAATTCGGGGAGAGGCAACACGGGGATTGATTGAGCGGGTATGTATACAGGTCAAAAAGGTCTACGATGCTTGTTTGCAGCAGGAACAATTTGATGATGTACGTATCAGACTAAAGGATATACGTCCTAGCGGAACGGAATTCACCAGGCCTCTTAACTTTGAAAGTTGCCGAAGTGTGGCGGCAAAGGCCAAGATCCGGAATCTCCGTATCGATCGACTGCCTGAACGCCCCAATTTTGCTCGCGTAAGAGCCGATGTAGATATCCCCATTGAAGTGGTCTTTACCGATTGCAAGGGACGGCAGGGTGCCGGAGATGCTGTGGTGACTGTGAGCAAGGATGTGATCCTTTTCGTGCCGGATGAATCCATTGTTCCTTTCACAGTAGAAGCCCTTGGAAGCGCCATCTGCGTAACAGGCACCTTTGTGGATGACTTCCGCTTCGATGTGACCATTTGCGTAACCGTCATCCTGAAGATTGTAGCAGAAGTTGATCTTCTCATTCCTGCCTTTGGCTTTTGCAGAATTCCACCCTGTGAAGAATTTGCCGAGAACGTTTGTGATGAGTTCTTTGGCCTTCCCATCTTCCCCCCTCAACTGGATGATTAAGCCCAAGGAAAAAAAAGAGAAACAGCGAAAGCTGTTTCTCTTTTTTTTTGGAGGAATTTGCCCCTCGGGGGAGTGTCCGAAAAGTTTGATTTGATGAGAGCATTCATTTTCATTATAATGGAAATAAAGCCTATTTAGATCGGGAACATTCTCCTGCTGGAATCCGTCTAATTAGGAAAGAAATAATCGAGGGGGCAGTAAAAATGAAAAGAGCTATTCTTGTTCTCCAGGTCGTCCTTATAGGATTCATGTTGCTGTTAAGCGGTTGCGGAAGCAGGTCAGTCCATGATTCGCCCCAGGAGTTTCCAGTCAGGAGTACGTCAAAAGCCAACAATGGGATAGAAGTATCGGAGGAAGCTGCAGTTGCGGATATGGATGGGGCTTATACGGATCCGGCTCCTGCATCGTGGGTGGCCCCTGAAGAAGAGACTTCCGGTGAAATGGATGCCGGAGGCGGCAGTGCGGCGTCTTCCCAAGGCGGAGAGGCGGCTGTCTACCCGGAGGCGGATAGGAAAATTATCAAATCAGCCCAAGTGTCCATTGAAACCCAGGAGTTTGACAGGACCGCCGACGATCTCGCAGGAAAGGTAAGGATGGTGGGAGGATATATTGAAAATTCCAATATAAAAGGAATTTCCAGGAATCAAAGGCCTGGTGCATCCCAACGGACCGCCTATTTTCAAGTCCGTATCCCTGAAAAGTCCTTTGACCAGTTCATATCGGATTTGGAAGGGCTGGGAAATATCATCAACAAGCAGATCCATGGTCAGGATATAACGGGTCAGTATTTTGATACGGAAGCCAGGCTCAAATCCCTCAACATCCAAGAGCAAAGGCTTCTGACCATCCTCGGCAAAGCAGAGCGGCTTCAGGATATTATTGAGCTGGAACGCGAACTACAGAAGGTACGCTATGAAATTGAGAACTATACGGGCACATTGAAAAAGTGGGATAATATGGTGGCATATGCTTCCGTATCGGTTAACCTATATGAAGTCAACGAAATCGATCACGGCACAAGCCCCCCGTCCCTATGGCAGCGGATAGTAAGGGAATTTAAGAAATCAGTGACAGGTGTCCTGGATATTTTGGAGAGAATGCTTATATTTGGGGTTGCAGCATTGCCCTACTTGCTTTTCGTCTGGATCATTCTTGTAGTTCTGTATAGAATCTTTACAAGGCTGAGGAGGAAAAATAGCGGGGATTCTCCAAAACAGGTGAATGAAAACGATGAATGACGGATGAAAGGGTAGCAGATACGGTTGAAGACCTCTTAGGCTTCAACCGTATCTTTTTTTATATTGGGTGGAGGAATAAAGTTTTTTGCACATATTAATGGGCTTTGAATACTGTAATAGTGAAGGATGAACAATACGACCTGAAAGTTCTTACATAGAAAGGGGGTCAAATTTATGGGATACGGCTATGGTGGAGGATTCGGCCACGGATTCGATGATGGCACCGAGCTTTTGTTTTTCTTCTTGCTTCTGGTAATACTCTTCATTCCTTATATGGGATCCTGTGGCGAAGATGAAGGCAGTGAATTGTTGTTCTTCTTCCTGCTGCTAGTCATCCTCTTTATGCCCTTTGGTTCTTGTGGCTCTTTTGGCAAAGCAAAGACAGTAGAAGAAGGCTGATGGAGCCCATCAGGAAGGGAGAGGAAAATGAATGAAACAGGGGGCTCTGAGCCATCCCCCTGTTTCATTCATTTTTGGAGCAGCTATCCCGAAAATGCCCTTAGCGGAAGGAAGACGGAAAGGATTATATTTTGTATAAAAACCATTTGCCGCTTCTTATTTCATATTTGATTTCATAGTGCCTTTCTACACCCTGAATAGCACTCCTGCAGGTAAAAACCAGCATTTTATTTCCTGCCAATTTTTCTTCCTTCCGTTCCATGACCTTATCCACCCTGATCACGATTCGCGAACCCGATCGATCGGTTACCCTGAATTTTATCGGATGGATCACCCCGTTCTCATTAAACCATACAATGGTTTCAATGGGTCTCATGAGTACTTTCATAGCCGATGCCTCCTAGAGAATACTTGACATCATGGGGTAATCGTCTTCATCCCCCAATACTCCTCCCATAACAGGATACAGCCCTGTATAAAGCTGGGAGGAGCGCATAATGGCAACACTCCCATATTTGGAGCGAATTTTGTCTATCGCCTCATCAATGGCCCTATATTTCTCCACAGGGGGTTGAAACAAGGACGATTGATAAAAATCATCGCCCTGCAGCTCTGAAGCTCGGAGACCGATATGGCGGATGGGTTCTCCCCGCCACATTTCTTCAAGGAGTTTACAGGCATAGTTAAAAAGGACGGTGGTGGAATTGGTGGCAATGTCCAGCTTCCTTTGATGAGAGTAGGATGTAAAATCCCTATCCCGAAGAGACAGGGACAGTACCCGGGCGCATTTGCCTGCATCCCGGAGCCGCAGGGCTACCATTTCAGTAAGGGAGAGAAGATACATTTGGATGGAGCGCAGATCGTCCAAGTCCCAGGGAGTCGTGGTGGAATTCCCCACCCCTTTCATGGGAAAGTTATCATTTGTTACCTGTGAGTTCTCGTGTCCATGGGCAAAACTCCACAGCAGGAGCCCATGACTTTTTAACCAGTGTTTCAACAGAGAAGGGTCCGTCCGGGCCAGATCTCCTATGGTAAAGATGCCCCTTTTTTGAAGTTTTGGGAGCGTGGCCCTGCCCACCATAAACAGCTCTCCTACGGGAAGGGGCCACATCTTGTCCGGAATTTCCTCCGGGAACAGGGTATGTACCTTATCGGGTTTTTCAAAGCCGGAGGCCATCTTGGCCAGTAATTTGTTTGTGGATATTCCTATGTTCACGGTAAAGCCGAGTTCCTGACGAATTCGATCCTTGATTCCACAGGCGGCGGTTACAGGATCACCGAAATGTTCATCCATGCAGGTATAATCCAGGAACAGCTCATCAATGGAAAAACGCTGCACCTTGGGGGAAAACTCCTGAAGGAGCTCCATCATGGCGTTGCTGGCATGAATATAATGGTCATATCGGGGAGGAACAACGATCAGTTCCGGACATTTTAATTGGGCCTGAAAGACGGTCTCACCCGTTTGAATCTTATATTTTTTGGCGGGGATGGATCTTGCCAAAACGATGCCGTGTCGTGTAACGGGATCTCCCCCCACAACAGAAGGGGCGTCCCTAAGATCTAAGCTTTCCCCGCGTTGCAGCCTGTAGACGGCTTCCCAGGACAGATAAGCTGAGTTGACATCAATATGAAAGATGATGCGATTGTCAGAAGACATGTTCCCTTTCACCTCCGCTACATAGCATTATATCCGAACATATGTTCGATGTACAGTTAATATATGGGATTTGATCATAAAATATGAATCTGTTTGTTCCTTTTCTCGTATTTCAGCCATAAAAAAATGCACCGAAATGCCGGTGCAAACCAATCAGGATATTCATTCATATATTGTGATATTTCCGGTAATTCAGGGGCGTGATGCCCACTATTTTTTTGAATTCCCGAATATAGTTGTTGGCATCACCGAAACCAACCCTGGAAGCGATGTCAGCCACGGATAAATTGCTTTCTTTCAGCAATTCTTTTGATTTGTTGATGCGAAAGTGGGTGATATATTTGTAAGGGCTGGTTCCCATATGTTTTTTAAAGACCCGGAGAAAATGGTATTTGGACATATAGGCAATCTGGATTAAATCATCCAGGGAAATTTTTTGATGATAGTTTTCATGGATAAAGGCTAAGGCCTTTTTGATCACGCTTCGCTGCTCTTCCGATTTTCGGTTATTTGCAGGTGTTAATTTCTCCAGGATTAAGGTGCACATAATATCCGTCATCTTTGAGGCTATTTGCAAGTTGGATGCGATATCATTTATATCGATGAGCTGTTGAAGGGCATCCAGATTTCTTTCAAAGGGAATGGGTTGGGATAGGGCTGTCACATGGATGGAGTTTTCATTAAGGAGACGGATATATTCCTTTGCCCCTATTCCGTTGAAATGAACCCATTTAAATTCCCAGGGGATTTCTGAATAGGTCTTGTAATAGTGATAATGGCTGCAATCGATAATGACGCACTGATTTGCCCCTAAAAGAAGCTCATGATCTCGAAAGCGGATATAGCCGCTTCCGGATAGGGTATACATCAAAAGATAATTGTTCAGGCCTTCCCGTTCCGTATAGTAGCGGTCGTAGGCGATATAATGGCCACATTCATTGATATAAAAGGGAAGTCTCTTGGCCATATCTCCGGGCGTATTATTCTTCCATATGGAATTTTTGTCTAAATCCATGAAATAGTTTAGTCTCATAAGTCACCCCATCAAAGCAATATATGCATATTTATTTGCAATATCTATCGATGAATAATTCCTGGTACACCTTATAATTATATATAAGATAAATGCAAATATCAATAGATAGGAGGTTTTTCCACAGTGCAGATTCAACGCAGGGAACTTACCAAGGCAAAAGTAGGCTATTTTGGCATTGGATTGGCCACATATTGGGATCAGTTTGAAGGATTGAAGGAACGTCCGGAAGGATATATGGATAAGGTTCAGCAAAGAATAGAGAGTTTTGGAAGCCAGGTCATTTCTGCAGGCTTGGTGGATAATGAATTTAAGGCGGTGGAGGCGGGTGTGCGCTTTAAGAAGGAGGATGTGGATCTGATTGTCTGTTACGTAACAACCTATGCAACCTCCTCTACGATTGTACCGATCGCCTTGAAGAACAAGGACACGCCTATTTTAATCTTGAATCTCCAGCCTACGGCAGCTATGGATTATGAGAATACGGATACCGGGGAATGGCTGGCAAATTGTCAAGCCTGCAGCGCACCGGAAATATCCTGAGCCTTTGCCCGATGCAATGTGAAATTCAATGTGGTATCAGGCATGTTGGATGGAGATCCGAAAGCCTGGGAGGAAATCAGCGATTGGATCAAGGCGGCCGGCGTGAAAAGGACATTGCAAAGCAATCGCTGCGGTTTCCTTGGCCATTACTATCCCGGAATGCTGGATATGTACTTCGATTTTACCATGCTCCATGGACAGCTGGGAAGCCATGTGGAAATCCTGGAGATGGATGATTTCAAGAAAAGAGTGGAGACTGCCGATCCGGCGAAGATAGAGGAAATCAAGGAGCAGGCAAGGGCGATGTTTGAACTGGATGAGAATGCCAGGGACGAGAATTTCGAATGGGCTTGCCGGGTAGCTGCCGGCTTGGAAAAATTAGTGGATGATTTTAAGCTGAACTCCCTGGCCTACTATTACAGGGGCCTGGACGATAATGAATTTAAGCGGCTGCAGTCAGGTATGATTCTGGGGAATTCCCTCTTGACAGCCAAGGGAATACCCTGTTCCGGAGAAGCGGATATCAAAAATGCCATGGCAATGCTGATCATGGATTCATTGGAAGCAGGAGGTTCCTTCACGGAACTCTATGGTATGGATTTCATCGAAAATTTCGTCCTGATGGGTCATGACGGGTCGGGGCATCTGGCTATCAGCGACCGAAAACCAATTCTAAGGTGTTTAGGTCTGTATCACGGCAAACGGGGACATGGCGTTTCCGTGGAATTTAATGTGAAGACGGGCCCCGTTACCGTATTGGGACTGACCCAGACCGGCCAGGGAAGGTTAAAACTAAATGCGGCCCAGGGAGAGTCCATTCCCGGCCCCATACTGAAAATTGGCAACACCAACTCCAGGATTCAATTCCCCATTGGTCCGGGAGAATTTGTTACCCGGTGGGCGGAGGCGGGTCAAACCCACCACTGCGCCCTGGGTGTCGGTCATCACATCCATGCCATCAGGAAGATAGCCCGGATAATGGATATCGAGTTGGAGGTTATCTGTGAATAAAGGCTGGCGATGATTTAGCTGATATACCGAGAAGCTCCTTTCCTTTCGAACTGTTTTTCAGTCGGGAGGGGGAGCTTCTTCATATGATTTTAAAAAAAGATATTGAAATGTTTGCTGAAAGGGTATAAAATATAATCAAACATATGAACGATTGTTCATATGATAAAGTGAGGGAAAATGCATGGAAAAGAATCGTTCGAGCTTTGAAAGCTGCAGTTGTACCGTTATACATCAGGATATCGTAGATATGGTGCGGGATAAAATGCTGGAGGATTCCACAGTGGAGGATCTGGCAGAGTTTTTCAAGGTATTCGGGGATGATACGAGATTGAAGATATTGTATGCCCTATCCATATCGGAGATGTGCGTCTGCGACATTGCGGCGCTATTGGGGATGACCCAGTCGGCCATATCCCACCAATTAAAGGTGCTACGGCAGTCAAGGCTGATCCGTTATAGGAGGGAAGGCAAGGTCGTCTATTATTCCTTGGACGATGACCATATTCGTCAGGTATTCGAACAGGGCCTGCAGCATGTGAATGAGTAATGGAAAGGAGAGGGGGCCCAATGGTTGTGGGAGTAAAAAAGGAACTATTACTGGAAGGTTTAAACTGTGCAAACTGTGCAGTCAAAATTGAGGCAAGAGTAAAAGCACTGGAGGGTATCAGCTCAGCTTCTATAAATTTTGCAACAAAAACCTTAGTCGTTGAGATGGAAGATAAGCAACTGGTTGAGCCCATTCTTCAGGAGACCATAAAAATTATCAAGGACTTGGAGCCCCATGTGGACGTCAGGGAAAAGGATAAAATGCCAAAAATATCCGATGCGCACAAGGACCATGGAACAGAAAAGGATGGGAGAAGCCCTTTTTTCGAAGGAGAGTGGCTGAAGGAAAACAGGGCAAAAGCCCTTCAACTGACGGTAGGTGTCTTGCTGTTCGGAGCTGTTCTGGTATTGAAGCTCCCATTTTGGATGGAACTTAGCCTATATTTCATCAGCTATTTTTTGGTGGGCGGCGAGGTTCTGGTCAGGGCCGTCCAAAATATCATCAAAGGTCAGGTATTCGATGAGAATTTTCTCATGGCTTTAGCGACCGTTGGAGCCTTTGCTATCGGTGAATACCCTGAAGGGGTAGCCGTTATGCTCTTCTATCAGATAGGGGAAGTTTTGCAGGATATTGCCGTAAATCGTTCCAGAAGGTCCATCATCGCGTTGATGGATATTCGTCCCGACTACGCCAACAGGAAGGTGAACGGTGATATCCAAATCGTATCGCCGGAAGAGCTGAGTATAGGAGATATGATTGTAGTGAAGCCCGGTGAGAAGGTCCCTTTGGATGGAATTGTCCTGGAGGGTAAATCCATGCTGGATATGTCTCCTTTGACCGGTGAATCTCTTCCCAGGGAGGTTGAGAAAGGTGACGAAGTTTTGAGCGGATCGATTAACCAAAACGGAGTCCTCACCGTCCAAGTGACCAAAAGCTTTGGTGAATCGACCGTTTCCAGAATTCTGGATCTGGTGGAGAATGCCGGTGCCCGAAAGGCGCCTGTGGAGAACTTCATCACCAAGTTCGCCAGGTATTATACTCCTGTTGTGGTGTTTGCAGCCTTGGCAGTAGCATTGATTCCTCCATTGATCATCCCGGGAGCTTCCTTTTCCCAATGGGTCTATAGAGCCTTAGTCTTTCTGGTTATTTCCTGTCCCTGCGCGTTGGTGATATCGATTCCCCTTAGCTTTTTCGGTGGGATAGGGGCGGCTTCAAGAAACGGTATTCTGGTGAAGGGAAGCAACTATCTGGATGCACTGAATGAGATTGATACGGTGGTTTTCGATAAAACAGGTACCTTGACAAAGGGGGTTTTCGAAGTTGCGGAAATCCATCCCCGGAACGGCTACTCCAAGGATGAGCTGTTGGAGTATGCAGCCTATGCGGAGAGCGGCTCCAATCATCCCATTGCCCTTTCCGTTAGCAAGGCTTATGGAAGGGAGGTCGATCGGGAGGTCATCCGGGATGTGGAGGAAATGCCGGGGCTTGGCATGAAGGTGCATGTTGGGGAGCGAGAGATCCTGGCCGGCAATGGCAAATTGATGGATATCGCCCAAGTGGCCTATGACAGGACGGAGACAGGAGGAACCGTCATCCATGTGGCAGTAGACGGTCTGTATGCAGGTTTTATCACCATTTCCGATGAAGTGAAGGAGGACGCCCTTCAAGGTATCCGATCCCTGAAACGACTCGGTATCCCCAGGACGGTGATGCTGACAGGCGACAACAATGTCGTAGCCCAGAAGGTAGCCCGCCAGTTGGAACTGGATCAGGTGTTTGCAGAGCTGATGCCCGATCAGAAGGTTGAAAAACTGGAGATGATGGATAGGGGTAAATCCTCCAGGGGGAAATTGGTGTTCGTGGGGGATGGCATCAATGATGCACCGGTACTGGCCAGAGTCGATATAGGGGTGGCTATGGGGGGACTGGGTTCCGATGCAGCCATCGAAGCAGCGGATATCGTACTGATGACGGATGAACCCACCAAGCTGGCGGCTGCTATAAGGATTGCGAAACGGACCAGAAGGGTTGCCTGGCAGAACATCATCTTTGCTTTAGGGGTAAAGGGATTCGTGCTTCTGCTGGGTGCGGGAGGATTGACCAGCATGTGGGAGGCCGTCTTTGCCGATGTGGGTGTAGCCTTGATCGCTGTATTGAATGCCATCAGGGTTACGAAAACCAACACATAATGGAATGAATACCATATATTACACATATCCGGAAGGTTGACCGGCGATTGCACCCCCATTATAATAGAATCATAATATTTATGTAACAATTATGTAATAAATTATGTAAAATAATGGGGGTCGCAATCATGAAAAAAGCACATAAGGTCGCAGCGGGTGTAACAATCTCCGCTTTTTTACTCATGGGAACTTATGCATATGCTGGGACGCCTGCCAGCTATACGGTGAAGGCAGGGGACAGTCTCTGGAAGTTATCCAAAGCCTATGGTGTAAGCATCAGCCAGATCAAATCCTTGAACGGACTTAGCGGAGATACCATCTATCCGGGACAGGTATTAAAACTTACTACATATTCATCCTCCGGATTGACCACTTATACCGTAAAAGCGGGCGATAGCCTATGGAAGATCGCCAATGCCAAGGGAACGAGCGTTGAAGCCATAAAAAAAGCCAATAACCTTAGCGGTGATATGATCTATGTGGGACAGGTTCTTAAAATACCTGCAGCGGATGCTGGGCAACCCCAGGCCGTTACCCAATGGCCGAAGGTGACCTATATCGTACAACCGGGTGATACAGCCCAATCCATCAGCAAGAAATTCGGTGTACCTGCTGCTGATATTTTGAAATATAATTATATGACTCCGGATGAATGGTTCTATGCAGGAGACAAGATTGCTATATCCGGATATGCTCCAAGACAATATACTGTGACCAAATGGGAATCTCCTTCGTCTGCCAAGGTGGGCAAGCTGGTGGACTGGTTTTTGGAAGGACAGTATATCATAAAAAGAGGGGATGTATTCCTGGTAAGGGATTATATTACGGGCAAACAGTTTCATGTCAAGATGATGGGTGGATACAACCATGCCGACGTGGAGCCTTTGACTGCCAATGATACAGCGATAATGAAGGCTGTGTTTAACAATCAGTGGACATGGACGCCCAGGGCTGTAGTCCTTTTCAAGGACGGGATGAATATTGCCGCTTCCTTATCCGGGCAACCCCATAGTACAGATACCATAACGAATAATAATGTGACGGGCCATTTTGATCTGTATCTTTATAACAGCAAACCCCACAGCCAATCCACCAGCACGAGCTATGTAGCGCAGCATCAACAGATGGCTATGAGGGCAGCGGGCAGATGAGATGATTGGTCTATTTGGCAAGGAAAGACAGAAACAGCAAGGATGCTATCAGTTTATGGTAGCATCCTTGCTTTTTTTATACCATCAAATGCGATCATTGTTTTGGCCAGGATAGAGGCCACCGGACCGAAATATCGGTGAACCAATGATACCCTGTGTAAAAAAGCATGGCTATCGAAAGGGAAAGCAGAAGGAATTTGTCCGGCTGTCGAAGAATAAATTTACAGAAAGAGACATAGAAGCAGTCAATGAAAGATGTAGATGAGGAGGATGGCTGTGTATAAGACGGAAAGAGAAATCATGTCCCAGTATGAAGCCCTTGGCAAAACCTATCGATATATCATGGACAGGAGGGATGAATTAAAGGCTTTCCTGGATAAGCAGCCCTATAAAAGTGTCACCTTTATAGGGTGCGGTTCCAGCTATTGCCTGTGTAAATCTGCTGAGATCAGCTTTAAGCTGAGAACCGGAATGGCAGCGAATTCCATCCCGGCAGGAGATTTGATGATGAACTTTCCCCACTATGAAAGACTGATGAAGGATACCCTTCTGGTTATACCCTCAAGATCCGGCAGCACAACAGAAGTCATAAGGGCTGTGGAAAAGGTTCGGGACAAGTACCGTGCACCATGTATTTCCATTTCTGCTGCATCCGGCAGCAGGCTGGGGAGGATTGCAGACATAAGCCTGGAGCTTCCTTGGGCTTTTGATGAGAGTGTATGCCAGACGAGAACGGTAACAAACCTCTATTTTGCGAATCTGCTCCTCATCGCTATCCTGCTGGAGGATTCTTTGCTCATCGATGAGCTGGACAGGGTAGTTCAAAACGGTAATGCCTATATGGAACGGGTTCAGGGGGAGATTCAGGAAATAGCGAAAAGGGCAGGATGGGAAAAGGTGGTGGTACTGGCAGATTCGGAGCTTGCCGGTATTGCAGAGGAAGGAGCCCTGGCTTTTAACGAAATTTGTCAGCTTCCGGCCAATCACTATCATGTTTTGGATGTAAGGCATGGACCAATGGTGCTGATCGATGACAAAAGCTTGGTGATCATGGCCTGCTCCCCTTGGGGTGAATCCTATCAAAAGGATCTGATCCGCCATTTAAAATCCAAAGGGGGCTTTGTGATAACGGTGAGCAGCAGGGAAGAGAACGTATGGGGATCTGACTGCAACATATCCGTACCTCCTTATCAGAATTACGGGGTTTATGGCGTACCCTTTATCCTTGTCCCCCAGCTGCTATCCTACTATAAAGCCATAGAACTTGGAGTGAATCCCGATGCTCCTCATGGATTGGATCCCTGGATTCAGCTGTAAAATCCGGAAAGATGCAGGATTCGTCTATGAGCCAGGAGGAGGATAAATAGAATGGAAAAAAGATATGATGTGCTTACATTTGGGGATCTATGTGTGGACCTTATTGTAAGCGGGGGGGATGTTGTACCGGAGTTCGGGCAGAAGGAGAAGATGGTGGAGGATTATTCCCTGGAGATGGGCGGTTCCTGTGGTATTTTTGCCTGTCAGGCTGCTAAATTGGGACTTGCTACACGGATTGTAGGCAGGCTAGGGGCGGATAGCTTTGGGGACCTGGTTCGCAGCACATTGGAGGAAGCGGGTGTTGATACCCGATATGTGAAGACGGACAGCCGATTGAAAACAGGGATAACCGTTGCATTGAACAAAGGTGACGACCGGGCGATGCTGACCTATAACGGTAGCATTGATGCGGTGGGAATAGAGGATGTTGGGAATGACATGTTGAGATGGGTACGCCATCTCCATATCGGAAGTTATTTCCTCATGAAGAAAATACAGCCCCATTATCCTGCCATCGTCAGGAAATTGAAGGAGTATGGTGCCACCACAAGCCTGGATACCAATTGGGATCCGGAAGAGAACTGGGATGGGGGCATATGGCAGATATTGCCCTATATCGATATCCTCCTGCCCAATGAAAATGAGCTGTTGGCCATCGCGAAGGAAAGATGCGTGGAGAAGGCAGTGGCAAAGCTGACAAAAATCGTCCCCATTCTGGTGGTTAAAAAGGGGAAGGACGGGGCAGATGCCTATACCCTTTCAAAGGTCTATACGGCTCCTGCCATGGATGTACCGGTAAAGGATACGGTAGGTGCCGGGGATTCCTTCGATGGCGGATTTCTGTATGGCTATCTGACCGGCAGAAGTATAGAGGAATGCCTGCGAATGGGATGTATATGCGGCAGCCTGAATACCAAGGCTTCGGGGGGCACAAGGGGCCAGCCCCGGCTGGGGGAACTGCATGGCTATCTGAAGGGCTAGAATAGCCAAAGCTCGAAGGGAATCTTGAATCTTCAACGACAAAGGGGTGGAATACAATTATCAGGAATATTATATTTGATATGGATGGGACACTGGTGGATACCGCCAAGGCTACCGTTCCGACGTGCATACAATGTGCCCGGGAGCTGGGGTTGCCTCCCCGGGATCCTGCTTCCATCCGGGAGCTGATCGGATGGTCCAATCCTGAATTCTATTTTCGAATGTATCCGGAAATCCCGAAGGAGCTGGTACTGCACTATGCTGCAGAGGTAGAAGCCAGAGAGGCGCGCTATATTCAAGAACTGGGCAGGGACATTCTCTTTCCCGGTATGGAAGCATTGTTGGACATCTTGAAATCCCGGGATTATTACCTGGCGGTCGCCAGTACAGGTTCAGCGGAGCATGTGGAAGTTTCCCTCAGGGCAGCGGGGATCCAGGAGTTTTTTGATACCATCCGTTGTGGAGAGCCTGTTAAGATCCAAATGGTAAGGGACATTATCGGGAAAGGCCTCAAGGGTGATTGGTTGATCGTAGGCGATAAAGATAAGGACGCTGAAGCGGGAAAGGCAAATGGTATCGTGACGGTTGGAGCCGTCTATGGCTATGGTAGTACAGAGGAGCTGAACATGTTTGATTTCAGAATCGATACTTCCCTGGATCTGCTAAAGCATTTATCAGGATAGGCCGGCAGAATAGGGCAATAGGCTGGCAGTCCAGGACAGGCTAAAGTATATAGAACCGGTAAATATTTATGAGAGGAAGGATGTCAGGATGATTCATTTGTTTACCCCCTATAAGCTAAAAGGACTTGAGCTGAAAAACCGGATCGTAATGCCCCCCATGTGTCAATTCTCAGTGACAGCCAAGGATGGAAGGACTACAGATTGGCATTATGTCCATTATCTAAGCAGGGCTGTAGGAGGAAGCGGCTTCATCATTATTGAAATGACGGACGTGGAACCGGATGGCCGCATTACGGACTACGACCTGGGATTGTGGTCTGATGATCAAATCCCGCCCCTGGCCAGAATTGTGGAAGGTTGCCATCAACATGGAGCCAAAGTGGGCATCCAAATCGCCCATGCCGGACGCAAAGCTACGGATGCCGCCGTTCCTGTTGCACCGTCCCCTATTCCCTTTGATGAAGAATCGAAAATACCAAGGGCCCTTTCAACCGATGAAGTAAAGCAAATGGTAGAGAAATTTCGCTTGGCCGTACGGCGTGCCGTGAAAACGGGGGTTGATGCCATAGAGCTTCACGGGGCCCACGGATATCTGATCCATCAATTCCAATCCCCAATAACGAACAGGAGAACGGACGAGTATGGAAAGGATCTGACCAAATTCGGCAGAGAAGTGATACAAGCGGCGAAGAGCGAAATCCCCGCAGAGATGCCATTGATTTTACGCATATCTGCCATTGAGTATGTAGAGGGGGGCTATGGAATTCAAGAGAGCATAGAGTTCTCCGGGGAATATTTGAAAGCCGGAGTGGATATTTTGCATGTGAGCTCAGGCGGGGAAGGTCCAATTCCTTCAGGGGGGAGACCGGGTACCCATGCTGCCTATCAAGTACCATATGCAAGGCAAATAAAGGAGGCTCTGGGCGTTCCGGTTATCGCAGTCGGAAAACTGGATGAACCGATATTGGCAAATGCGGTCATAGTAAATGGAGATGCTGATCTGGTTGCTATAGGGCGGGGAATGTTGAGGAACCCGTATTGGGCCCTGGAAGCGGCAGTACAACTCCAAAAGGAAGCAGCCCTACCCGAGCAATATCTAAGGGCTTTTCCTGAAAGCCGGTAAATGTAGAGAACAATTTGTGCCTATGGCGGTGGCTTGCCCAGGGGGAATAGACGGCACTTTTTTTGGGATGAATATGTGGTAGTTGAGGTATCAGCTGGAAGGATAATGCATGACAGAAAGGATGGGGAAGATATGAAGCTGTTCTTTATATCAGATATACATGGTTCCTATTACTATACCAGGAAGGCATTGGAGGCTTTCCGGAGAGAAGAAGCAGAATATATTGCTATTTTGGGAGATGTATTATATCATGGTGCCAGGAATCCCCTGCCTTTGGAATACAATCCCCAGGAAACAGCAAAAGTACTGAATGAATTGGCAGGCCGGATTATCGCTATCCGGGGAAACTGTGACAGTGAAGTGGATCAAATGGTTCTGGATTTTCCTATCATGGCAGATTACGCATCTATTTTGTATAATGGGAGGCGCCTTTTCCTGACCCATGGCCATCTCTATAACGACAGTCATCTGCCGAAGCTCAAGGAAAATGATATCCTGTTCTATGGACATACCCATGTACCCGAACTGGAGAAGAAGGATGGACTATACATGATTAACCCAGGCTCCATCACATTCTCCAAGGAGAATACACCCAATAGCTATGGTGTTCTGGAAGATCATACTTTCTTCATAAAAGACCTGGACGGGAATCTGTATAAGAGGATGGACCTGGTGTAGAAATGAATTCGAGTGAGAGGATTTTTCTCATGGCTATACGAAGTACTGCAAAAGCAATTATTGTCAACGACGGTAAAATACTTTTAAACAAGTGTACAGACAGAAATAACGGGGACTATTATTCATTGCCCGGCGGTGGACAGCAGAAATTTGAGACCTTAGGTGAAGCGGTTGTGAGAGAGTGTTTGGAAGAAACAGGCTACGCCGTGAAGCCTATAAAGTTTGTTGCTTTGTGCGAAGAAATTTGCATGGATGCAGGATTAAGAGAGAAATATCCCGATTATGCCCATAAAATGTATCATATTTTCCTTTGTGAATTGAAAAGCAAAGAAAAGAAAGGACCTACTGAAAAGGATAGCATGCAAGTGGACAGTGAGTGGGTTGAACTGGATGCCTTGCAAGACATAAGAATCCTTCCAAAGCTCGTAGGCAGCGATATATTAGGGCTCATTAACGGTACTGTATCCGGTTTTTTAGGTTCGGAGCATATCGAATTCAACCATGGCTAGTGTGACAGGGGACGGTCCTTTGTCACATTTTCATCCGCTGTCCCATCCCCCTGGCACGGTGTTATACAAAATACAAATAGGATATTGATATTATTCTCTTATATAGATATAATAAAACATAAAATTAATATTATTATTCGGCAATGATGAGAAGAGTAGATCGGATCCATTCTTACCAGAGAGAAAGCATCTTGCGAGAAAAGCAAGGCTGGAAGTGCTTTCTAAGAATACCGGCTGAAGACCACCTCTGAGCTGAATCGCTGATTGCGTTAAATCAATTTGAGTTCGGATTCGTATGCGTATACGTTTCCGAAGAATTAGGGTGGAACCACGGGAAATAAAGCCTCGTCCCTTACTTGCGTAAGGAACGAGGCTTTTTATCAATTCATAGGAGAAAAAGGAGGCGAAAATATGATAACCGTTACATTATTGGATGGAAGTGTGAAGGAATTTGAGAAAGGAATTAGTATAAAGGAGGTTACGAAGAGTTTAGGATCAGGACTGGCCAGGGCAGCTCTGATCGCTGAAGTGGATGGGGTTTTAAGAGACTTGAGTTATAAGCTTGAAAACAACTGCAGGTTAAATATTCTAACTTTTGACAGTGAAGAAGGAAAGCGCGCCTATAGACATACAACATCTCATGTTATGGCCCAGGCTGTAAAAAGGCTTTTTCCTGATGCAAAGCTTGGAATAGGTCCCGCTATAGAGGATGGTTTTTATTATGACTTTGACTTTGAACAGACGCTGTCTCCCGAAGATCTGGAAGAAATAGAAAAGGAAATGAAAAAAATCATTAAAGAGGACCTGGCCATTGAGCGCTTTACTCTTCCAAGAGATGAAGCTATTCAATTTATGAAAGATAGGAATGAGCCATACAAGGTAGAACTGATTCTGGAGCTGCCGGAAGACGAGGAAGTATCCTTCTACAAACAAGGTGATTTTGTTGACCTTTGTGCAGGACCACATCTACCCTCGACAGGAAAAGTAAAGGCGATCAAGCTGACCCAAGCTGCAGGTGCATACTGGCGTGGCAATGAAAAGAATAAAATGCTGCAAAGGATTTATGGAACATCCTTTCCGAAGAAAAGCGAATTGGATGAATATCTGCAGAAGAGAGAAGAAGCCAAAAAAAGGGATCATAACAAAATAGGAAGAGAATTGGAATTCTTTACAACAGTAGATTATATTGGTCAAGGTTTGCCGATACTGATGCCCAAAGGAGCCAAGGTGATACAAATTCTCCAGCGTTTTGTGGAGGATGAAGAGGAACGTCGTGGTTACATGCTGACCAAAACCCCTTTTATGGCGAAAAGGGATCTGTATAAAATCTCCGGTCATTGGGATCACTATCGCGAAGGCATGTTTATTATAGGAGATGAAAATGACGAAGATTCCGAAGTATTTGCCTTGAGACCGATGACATGTCCCTTCCAGTTTCAGGTTTACCTGGCCAAACTCCGCAGCTATCGTGAGCTGCCAATGCGATTTAATGAAACATCCACCTTGTTCCGGAGCGAATCCTCAGGTGAAATGCATGGTTTAATCAGGGTACGGCAATTCACGATTTCAGAAGGCCACATTGCCTGTACACCGGAGCAGCTTGAAGAGGAATTTGCCGGCTGTGTTGATTTGGCGAATTTCGTGCTCAAAGCAATAGGACTTGATGATGACGTATCCTATCGGTTCTCAAAATGGGATCCGAATAATAAAGAGAAATACATCGGAACGGCTGAACAGTGGGAAGAAGTTCAGGATCGAATGCGGCAAATCCTTGATAATCTGCAAATTGATTATGTGGAGGAAGAGGGAGAAGCTGCGTTCTACGGACCGAAACTGGATATTCAAATTCGAAATGTCCATGGGAAGGAAGATACATTAATTACAATCCAGATCGATTTCCAATTGGCTAAAAAGTTTGATATGCAATATATTGACAGGGACGGCCAAAAGAAATACCCGTACGTGATTCATAGAACTTCCATAGGCTGTTATGAAAGAACGCTTGCATTGTTGATCGAAAAATATGCAGGTGCACTTCCCACCTGGCTTTCACCGGTTCAAGTAAGAGTACTTCCAATAGCGGAGAGGCATCACGACTTTGTAATAGAGGTGGAGAGGCAGCTTAATGAGAAAGGTATCCGGGTTGAGTCTGATCTGAGAAACGAAAAAATCGGCTATAAGATCAGAGAAGCCCAGATACAGAAGATACCATATATGCTGATAATCGGCGACAAAGAGCAGGAAAGCCATACTGTCTCAGTAAGGTCAAGAAAAGACGGTGATATCGGATCGGTAGAATTAAACAGCTTTATTGAAAGAATTTTGGAAGAAATCAATTCTAGAGCAAAGTAGCTAAATTGTCGGAATATGATATGGACTTGCAATTCACAGGAATTTGAATGCTTTGAAGCAGAAATGAAAGCAGCTGTAGGTATCTTGATGCCCTGCAGCTGCTTTTTTTCAGAATCGTTTTCAATGAGATCTTTTTCATCAAGGATAATCAAGGCTCCAGCTGTCAAGCTATGGATGTTTCATATCTCTAAAAATTGAAGAGCTTATCGTTTCTGATGCACCAATTCAGCTTATCCCTTCATATTATTGTAGATAGGGGGATTGGTTACAGGGAATAATGATGATTGTAATTCATGATGCCATAAAAAATAGGAGGGAAAAGGATGACCCACAAAGGTAGAATACGACATATGTTTTCAGGAGGGAATACGTCCGTAGGCTTTTTCTCATTTTTTCAATACATAATGGGAAATGATGCCACGCGGATCTTTATATTGAAGGGTGGACCCGGAGTGGGGAAATCTACCTTAATGCGAAAGATCGGAGAAGCAATGCTGGAAAAGGGTTATGATATAGAGTATTTTCATTGCTCATCAGATCCTGGTTCTCTTGATGGGATAGCAGTACCAAAGCTAGACATTGCCATGATGGACGGTACGGCTCCCCATATGATAGACCCCAAAACTCCAGGGGCTGTGGATGAGATTATAAATTTAGGAGGATACTGGAACGAGGATATCCTGGTTGTCAATAAGACCAACATTCAGGAACTCAGCCAAAGGATGAAAAAAGCCTTTAGCATTACCTATAGTTTACTGAAGGAAGGCCGGGTAGCTTATGATGAATGGTCCGGCTATATTGCCGAAAGTATGGATCGAGGAAAAGTGAATAAGGTGACCCAGGAGTTAAGGGAAAGGATCTTCGCCCAGGCAACATCTAATTGTGAGCAAGCAGCCAAAGCACGACATCTTTTTGCTTCCGGCATTACCCCTGAGGGATTGGTGAATTATACGCATACGCTGTTGGAGAATGATATGGATATCTATTGCATGCATGGGGCTCCGGGGACAGGGGTACAGGATGTGATCGGCAGGATTGCGAATACAGCGCACGATCTGGGAATCGATACGGAGCAGTTTCACTGTCCCTTTAACCCTGAAAAACTGGATCTTTTACTGCTTCCATCCCTTAAAGTAGCTGTTGTGAATACGACACAGCCGGCCCATAGGGATGTTGGTAAGATAGAAGGTCTCCAAATTAAAGGGGAATATAACCTGTCCAGCTTTATACGACAGGACAGCCTGGTTTGGTATATGCCTGAAGTCAGGGATGCCGGCGATCGTTATGCCAATCTGCTGGATAAAGCAATTGCCCAACTGAAAAAAGCAAAAGCCCTTCATGATGAGCTGGAAAACTATTATGTACCGGCAATGGACTTTGAGGGAATTAACAAAAAGCAGGAGGAAGTTTTGGAGCGGGTGTTGAAATATTCCCTTATTCAACGTGATAGAACTTGAATTAGGAAGCCTTGATAAAGCAAAGGCGTTAGCGGGTAATGAAGATATTACCGCTAACGCCTTAACATGAATATATATCCGGATTCTTACCATCCCAATTTCCATTCGCGGATATAATAATCTGCTTCAAGCCACGATGGTTTCCCTGAAAAGCTCGGTCAGCCGTATCAGCTGGGCTACCTCCGATTTTGCGACTTCATTCAGTTCAGCCGGGTTCTTTGTTCGTGTTTGAATGGAGTTCAGGACACCAATGGATGCCAGATAGTATTTTGCATTTACCGGATATACCTGGCGTTCAATCAGAGCACAAATCGTCAGAAAATCGTTCAATTTTCGCGCTTTTTCAGGCTTTTTATGGAAGTTTTCAGTGAGCCATACATATAAATCGCTCTGAAAATTAGCCATCACACCGCTGAAACCGTGGGCACCGAGTTGAAGGGTATCCAGCAGGCTGGCTGTATTTGCATTAAACAGTTTCAGCTGCGTACCTTTGATGGCATGTAACTTGGCCCTCATATTCTCAACATCGCAGCTTGTGTCCTTCAGGAAATAGAATCGGCCCGTATCCGCACACCATTTTAGTAATTCAGGGGAAATGATTCGCTTATATGGATAAGGACATTCGTAAAAACCCAGCGGGAGATCCTCCGGAAGCTTATCCAGCAAGCGCTTCAGATTTTCCAGCCATATGTCATCCCCTTCATCCTGTTTTGCCAGACGGTTTGTCAGCAGAATGACGGCATCCACACCGGTTTGGGCGATCCTGTTCAATTCATGGGCTTGGTCTTCCAAGGAATCGGAGATATGGCCGGATGCAATGACAGGTATCCTTCCATTGGCTTTTTCCTTCACAAATCTTGCAACGCCAACCCGCTCTTCCAAAGATAAAAAGAACATTTCACTCGACTGGCAAACGGCAAACAGCCCATGAACCCCCTGGGAGATATACCAATCAACCAATTTTTCAAGGGCATCATAATCCACCTTGTTGTCATCTGTAAAAGGAGTCAGCATGGTAGGCCAGACCCCATTTGGAAACTTATCTGCCATATTTATTCCCCCTAGAATATTCAGTATTTTTTTGCAATATGGTATAATGCATCCCCATGTGTTTGCCAATATTCTAACACGTTTTATTCAGTTTGTCTGTGTTGTTTTTTTGTACCATTCCGTAGAATAAGCGAATTGGAACATGGTACAATATGGTTACTACATTTGAATGGCAAAAAGTTAAGAAAGGAGAGGGCTAAATGTTATACCAACCGTTAACCCGCGAAGAAATGATAGGGGTAATAGAGGGGCGGTCATCCGCCAGAAGGGTTCCTGTACTGCTCCATTTCTGGACCCATCCCGAAGCGTTCGGAGAACGGGAGCCAATAGTACGCAGCATCATGGCAAAATACCCTGAGGATGCCCAGGTGATCCCCTTTCGTATACCGGCTGTCTATGAGGCCCCTGAGGATGATCCTGAATATCGTTGGGTGAATTTTGACGATCCATATGTAGGGAAAAGTGTCGGGCTGGATGCCCAGGTTGCCATTTCCGACTGGACTCAACTGGAAGATATTCTGGAGGTCTTCCCAGATCCCCATTACAGGAATGCCCTTCCCGACAATCCGCCGGGGGATGGGCGGTACCGACTGGGTTATTGGTGGTACTGCTTATTCGAACGCCATTGGCAGCTTCGTGGAATGACCAACGCCCTTATGGACTATTATACGGATCCCGAGGCTGTTCATCGGCTCTTCCGGGCAGTGACGGATTTTTATCTGGTCTTGATGGAAAGGGGTAAAAAGGAATTGAATTTGGATGGCATCTTTACCAGTGACGATTTGGGTACTCAGAATGCCCTTTTCTTTTCCCCTGAGATTTTTGACAGGTTCTTTCGTCCCTATTATGAGGAGCTGATCGATAAGGCCCATTCGCTGGGAATGCATTTCTGGCTCCATAGTTGCGGCTGTATAGAAAAACTTTTACCCCGCTTCATCGATCTGGGGCTGGACGTGATCCATCCGATTCAAAAGTACACCATGGATGAAAGGAGCATCGCTCAAAAATACGGCAAGGATATCTGCATCTGGGCCGGTTTTGATGTACAGCAGATTATCCCTTGGGGCACACCGGAGGAGGTCCGCCAGGAGGTCCGTTTTATGATGGATACCTACTACAGGCCTGAAGGCAGGTTTATGTTTACGGCAGGAAACGGAATCAACGGAGACTGTCCAATCGAGAGCCTGGAGGCTTTATATGATGAAGCCTTTCGGAGCGGACACAGGTGAGGAGGCTCAATCTCCTTAATCATCATCCTTCGTTGATTCATCGGGTACGATATTGATTTGTCCGGCATTGGCCTGGACAGGGTATGATTCCCTTACAGGCCCTTCAAAAAAGACACAGACGTACATACCGACTTCCAGGGAATCAAAAGGGACAAGGTCATCCAAATAGATTTTCGTATCCTTGGATACTGAAACCACAGCCTTGTCGTACATGGCACCGTTATCCTTGGAGCCTTCTACCGTGATTGTCCCTAACAGCTCTCCATTTTCCGTGACGGAAATATCCGTAATACGGCCTGCAACACCGTATTCAACCGGTTGAATGCCATCGGAAGAAGCAGGGTTTCCCTTATCCGGGGAGCCATCTTGGTCATTGCTACATCCGCTAAGAAGCGGAATGGCTGTTATGAGCACAGTAAGAGTGATCAGCAGTAGAATGGTTCTTTTCATCATTTGAATTTCTCCTTTCGATTGTATTCATGTTAAATTAGACGATGAAAGGGATGAAAAGTTCCAAACTTTCTTTACATAGAACCAATGTTTCTCCAAATATCCTGAAGGAGAAGGATCGTTGCCATGGAATCAGCTTTTTCCCTGGTTTTTATGTAGCCTGATAATCGGGCAAAGTTATTTTCTATTTCATTCACATAATCGTGGTCAATGTCAAGCTGAAGGATAGGCTTGATCCCTTTCCAGCTATTTAAGGTTTTTTCCAGGCTGTCCTGGGCTTCCGGCCACTCTTCCTTTTCGATATGCGCTTCAATATTCTTAAGTTGCTTTGAAAAACCGATTCTTTTGTCCAACGGTCTCCGGAGGGGGGCACACGTACATAGAAAGGGCATGATCATGCCCATTGAGACTAGGAAGAGGATTGTCTTTTTCATTGCCGGTGATCTCCTTTCTATTCATTGGTTGAAATGATGAAACAGGGTTGGTCCCCCATTAAATCTACATACAGATTCCCCTTAGTATCCAATTGTGCCAAGGAGATTTGAGATATATCATGAATGTTTTGTTTTTTTAATTGGTGCTGCAGCCATGCTTTGGTAAGCTGGATGCTTCGGAGGGCGTCGGTAAGGATCACCCCTTCTTCAATCAAAACAGTTGGCAGGCCGTCATACTGGCTAGCTATATTCAAATCACTCGGGGTAACAGGTTGTTTCTGGGATTTTTTTTGGACGCTCAATCTGCCGTTAGCCTCGAATAGAGCGAATTCTACATCCGTCATACTGAAAACTCCTTGGGTACGCAGTTGGGAAACAAGATCGTCGATCGTCAGGCGTATTTTCTTTAAATTTTTCTCCAGTATTCTGCCGTTTGCAATCACAATAGTGGCTTCTCCTTCTACGACCTTTCGAATCCAGACGCTTTTCAAGCTTAAATAAGCCAGTAGGATGGGTAGAACAGTCCAGACAGTCATACCTGCTAAAGTTGCTGTGGTATTTTGGTTTACCTGGACGGATAGGGTGGAAGCAATGGATCCAATGGTAATCCCTACTACATAATCAAAAAAGGTCAGTTCAGCTACCTGCTGTTTGCCCATCAGCCTCATCAAAATCAGCAGTGAAAAAAAGGAGATGAAAGAGCGAATCATTACAACAAGGATGATAGACATATCAAAACCTCCTGCGAGATAGGTTACTCATAAAAGCTAATTGTTAAAATAAAATTTCGCTTATATTATGTTTGTATTCATATGTTTTACATTCATTGTCCTTTTTACACCATGGAAAGGCTTTTATTTTCTAATCAGGCATGCTGCACAGTTGTCTGAACAATCATAGAGGCATATATACAATAAAGAGCCCATCAAAGGATTGAAAATGGATTTTGACCTTGCATCCGGTATCAATGAATAATACAATAGGAATATAGGAAAATGGCAATAATGAAAATGTGTAGATATATGAACTGCCTGCTGAACGATCGGAGGATGACTAGGGGTTTTGAACAAAAGATATACAGCAATAGAAAAGGAGGAGCAGTATGGAACACCTGCGAATCAAGAAGCTGGTTTTATCTGGTTTGATGGCAGCCTTGGTTATCGTTATGACGATGCTGGTGCCTATAAAAATTCCGGTACCTATCCAAGGTGCATACATCCATCCCGGGGACAGCATGATCTATTTGAGCGGCTATCTTTTGGGAGGCCCTATTGCAGCAGTGGTAGGAGGAATCGGATCAGCCATTGCAGATACCTTGGTGGGAGCGAATGAGTATATTTTTGCTACCTTGGTGATAAAGGCCCTGATGGGATATATCGCAGGAAGGCTGTTGTTTCGGATGGAGGCATCCTCCCTCTGGAAAGGGATTACCGGGATGCTTCTGAGCAGTATCTGGATGGTGCTGGGATACTTTGGCTATGAAGGCTTTGCATTTGGTATAGGAAAAGCTCTCCTTTCCATTCCCTTCAATATCCTCCAGGCAGCTGCAGGCATTGTACTCACCATTCCTATCCTTGCGATTATACAACGTATTCCATATCTTCAGCGAATACGAAAAGGGTAGGCTGAATTCAGAAAAAAAGCAGCTTAGCTGCTTTTTTTTGACTATATAGGATAGCATTCTGAAGGGTATTACAAGATTATTACGGTTATACAAACGAGCGTTAATCTTTTGTTAACCCTTTGTGATGCTAGATTATACGGGCTGTGCTATACTTTTATGGCAGGATTGAGCAAATGGAGGGAAATGCCATGGAACAAGCTGGAGGATATACAGGGAAGAAGGGGGGAAGGACATGGATATGCATTCTGTCATTTATACTGCTATCGGTCCTTCTCTTTCCCGCTAAGGGTTATGCAAAGACAGAAACAATCGTTATGGATGCGACTGTCGGGTTTGACAATAACTATCGTTTGATAAATTGGACCCCCGTCATCGTCGACCTGGAGAATAAGGGTGACGATATTGATGGCCGGGTGGAGGTGCTGGTAAGCAATAGTCAGATATCATCCACTCTGTATACGGTGCCTGCCGTTCTCCCAAGAAATTCAAAAAAACGTATCCACTTATATATAAATCCCGGCACCATGCAAAGAAATCTGGAGATAAAATTGGCAGAAGGAAAGAAAGTCCTCAAGACCGTTAAGACGAGCGGTTTGAATCCCCTTCCCGCAGAGCGGTATTTTCTTGGTGTTTTGACAGAGGATCATCCGTCCTTGACCTATTGGTGGGATCAATCGAGCAATAATCAAGTTTTTAACAATTTAGTAACCGTTCGACTGGATAAGGAGAGCTTTCCTGTCAGAAAGGAAATCATGGACAATTTCGGCGTCGTGGTAATCAATAATTTCGACGGTTCTCAACTTTCTGCTGAACAGCGGAAAGCCCTCTATGAATGGATAGAGAGTGGAAGAATTGTTATTCTGGGGACGGGCGCCAACGGGCGAAAAACCATGAAGCTGTTCCATGATGACCTTTTACCCCTGGAGGTCCGAGAGCTTGTTACAGCAAAAGAAACAGACGCTTTGGAAGAACTTGCATCAAAGGAGATGCCGGACAGCACCCCTTTATCCCTGGCAGATATGGAAAGTCAAAAGGGAGAAGTGATCCTGGAAGATCAGGGGATAGCTGTTATCCAGGCATATTCCGTCGGCGATGGAACGATTCTTGTAGCTGCCTTTGACCTGGGACTAAAGCCGATTGTGGATTGGGCAGGGAATAAACTGCTTTGGGAGAATGTGTTGCTGAACCATGTCAGCAGTTCGAAATGGACGGATTTCATGAACATGGGATACAATCGGAAATTTGACAGAAGGATGCAATATAATGGTGTGTTAAGCAATATCCCGGCTATGGATATACCTGCTGTCGGAACCTTGCTGGTCATTCTGCTGGTGTATCTGGTCGTTGTAGGTCCTGTTAACTACATCATCCTGAAGAAGGTGGACAAAAGGGATTGGGCCTGGATAACCATTCCTGCTCTTGTCCTGGTATTTTCTGCGGGTATTTTCGCTTTCGGATACCGGAACAAAGGAGGGGAGGCCATTGTTAACGCCATATCCATTGTCAAGCTCCAGGATAAGGGCTCCGCAGCGAATGTGGATTCCTATGTGGGAATTTTTATCCCGAAGAAGGGCGATTATACCTTCACCTTGGACAGGGATGTATTGCCGTCCCTGAACCAGAATGATTATTGGGACGGGCCGTACCCCACTGAGGGGAATACGGATACCCAAGTCATCGATGCAAAAATCACCCAGGGAGGGAAAGCTTCCCTGGAAGTAATGGATGCCAGCATATGGACCATGAGGACCTTTGAACTGTCGGATACCATAAAAGAATTTGGAAGACTGGAATGCGATTTATACGCCCAGGAAGGTCACATCAAGGGTACAATCACCAATCGCACCCATAGAAGCATTGGAGATATCCTCCTTTTCACGGACAACGGTTACCAGAAAATTGGCGATCTGGCGGTGGGGCAATCGGCAGAGGTGAATCTGAAATTGGACCATCCCTATTCCCAGGGCTATCCAAGTCAGAGCTGGTATCAAATGTTGGATCAGCTCTACCCTTATATGGAAAGAGGAAGAGGGGGCCAAGGAGATATGACCTTGGAGGAAAGGCGGGAGCATGCGGTCAAAAGACAAATGCTTGATGCTACTTTTTCCATGGATTTTGACAGAGGCCTTTATACACCTTCCCTCATTACCTTTATTGGATGGAGTGGGGAGCAGCTTGATATGGATATTGAAATCAATGGGGAGAAAGCGGAAAAGAAATACCACCAGACTTTGATAACGGGAAAGCTATCTTTTGAGACGGAAAGGAACGGAAAGCTCTATATTCCGGCCGGTGTGATTCGCGGAGAGCTGGATCAGGAGGCATCACCCTATGTACAGGTCAACCCTGACGGTTTTTATGTTGATCAGGGGACAGGGGTGTTTGATATCAGATTGGAGGATCCACAGCGTTACGATATCCATGAGATCCATGTGTATGTAGGCAGAATATACGGTCAGGGAAAATACCGGCTTTACAACCATACCCATGAAGAATGGGAGGAAATACCTGAAAGCTATAAGATTGAAAAATCCAAGATAACTGATTTTCTCTCCAAGGAAGGCCGAATGCGGCTAATGGTTGAGCCCCAGTTTCATAATAACATGAAGGAACCTTTGAGTATCCGCTATCCCACCATATCCGTAAAGGGGGTGGTCCGATAATGCTTCGACTGGAAAATCTGACAAAACGGTATGGCCATTTTCTTGCCTTGGATGGGCTTTCCCTGGAGATCGAGAGGGGAACAATATTCGGATTTGTTGGCCCCAATGGAGCCGGCAAGACAACCACTATGAAAATTGTCGCAACCCTTTTGCCCCCCACTTCCGGCAAGGCTTATGTCGATGGTATCGATGTCAGCCTATATCCTGAAAAAGTAAGAGAACGGATCGGCTATATGCCGGACTTCTTTGGCGTTTATGATAATTTGAAGGTGACGGAGTACCTGGATTTTTATGGGGACAGTTACGGAATCCCTTTTCGGGAGAGACAAAAGCTGATCCCGGAGATCCTGGAGTTGGTAGAACTACTGGCCAAAAAGGACAGCTACGTGGATACCCTGTCCCGAGGGATGAAACAGCGTCTATGCCTGGCCAGGTGTTTGATCCACAATCCTGATCTTCTTATATTGGATGAACCTGCATCCGGGATGGATCCGCGAGCTCGGGCGGAGCTGAAGGGGATTCTCCGTACATTGAAGGAGATGGGTAAAACCATTATGATTAGCTCCCATATATTGCCGGAGCTGTCGGAGCTTTGTGATACGGTGGGTATTCTGGAGAAGGGGAAACTGGTGATATCCGGAAGCATGGGGCAGATCATGGAACGGATCGGGGGGAATATGATTATCAGAATTCGCCTCCTTCATGATTTGGAACGGGCTGTCAGACTTTTGAAAGAACAACCCTTGGTGAAGGGAATTATTCAGGAAGGCAATGAACTGGAAGTAAGCTATCAGGGCCAGGATGAGGATTTATGGAAGCTGCTGAAGGCCCTGGTTAACCGAGAGATGCCCGTTGTATCCTTTTCAAAGGCAGAAGGGAACCTGGAGAAGATTTTTATGGAGGTAACCACCAATGATGAGCTATCTTAGAAACCCTGTTCTCAGAAATGAGCTGAAGATTCGGATGAGGGGATGGAGAGCTGTCCTGGCCATCTCCATATACATTGGAATACTACTGTTCATCGCTTATATCTATTTCAGTGCCACGATAACCGGTCGGGATACGATGATGGGATACGGAGGCAATAATCCCCAGATGGGTGTGAACGGCTATATGTTGCTGGCAATATTCCAGTTTTTCCTGATCGTTTTCATCACACCGGCTCAAACATCGGGAGCCATCAGTGGGGAAAGGGAAAGACAGACTCTGGATCTCTTGCTGTGTACCAAGATGCGTCCCCTCTCCATTGTGCTGGGAAAGCTCGTGTCTTCTATCAGCTTTATCGTTTTAATGATTATTGCCTCGATTCCCCTGTTCAGCCTGATTTTCCTGTTTGGAGGCATATCCCCGGGGGATCTGGCGATGCTTTTTGTCTTTTATCTTGTTACCGCCATTGGAGCCGGAAGCATCGGCATTTTTTGCTCCACTCTTTTTAAGAAAACGACCGTATCCACGGTTGTTGCCTATATTCTTGTTTTTCTGATCGGCATTCTTACTCTAATGCTGGGGGCGTATCAGCTATCGATGGCAGCCATGAAGAATCCCCAAACCTTCCAACCCTTTTTCCCAAAGATTCTATATCTGAATCCCTTCATAGGACTTCTGTTCCTCCTGGCAGAGCAAGGGAGTGCGGCTTATTTTATAGACGGGATTTTGGGTATCGGAGGTTTATCAAGGACCTTCGGTTCCGGAGGGTCTGGTCTGAGTCCCTGGATGGTGAACTGTATTTTGGTTTTGACGATATCCATTATTCTTTTACTGATCAGCGCCGTCAATATTAACCCTGTCCGGAAGCCTTTTCGATTTAAACGAAGAAGTTCATCGAGGGTGGAGGGAGAGAGTAGCCGATGAAAAGAGAAGAGATCCATCATCTGCTGTATCAGGCCATCCAACCCCTATACAGAAGACTTATGATGCAAAGGAGAATGACCACCCTGTTTTATTGCTGCCTGGCCGCTTTAATTCAGGCTTTAATATGGGTGGCGGCGTCCTTCCTGCTGCCTATTGAGGATCTTTTGATCAAAACGATGGCAGGGGGGATGGTTGTGTTCCTGGCTATCCTCCTGGCAAGGGAGATATGGCGGCCTTCTCTGGCTGCGTCTGCCGCCAAGCTGGATGCCTTGGGATTTCAGGAGCGCATTACCACCGCCCTGGAGATGGGTATAAGGGATGATGCCTTCGCCCAGCTGCAGCGTCAGGATACCATATTGCATCTGGAGAAATTCCCTTATCGGGAGAGAATGCCTCTTTCTTTGGGATATAGGAGGCCTTTTCTCCTTTTGGCTATGGTGTTGTGGATACTAGCCCTGTCTTTCATCCCGAATCCTCAGAAGGCAGTTTTGGAGAAAAGAGCCGCTCTTCAGGCAGAGCTGAAGGAGCAAGCGGAGAAAATCCAACAAGCCGTTGATGAAAGGTCTCAGTCCGGAGAGCCTACGGAAGAACGGGAAAAAGAGGTTCGGGAATTGCTTAGAGAATTAAGTAAAAGATTGCTCCGAAGCAGGGACTATAAAGAGGCTTTGAAGGAAATCTCAAAGACCGAGGACAAGCTCGGTGAGATACTCCGAAAAGAAGGGGAGGAAAGGCTGGACCGGATGAGTCAGGCCATGAAGAAGCATGAAATCACCCAAGCCCTAGGTGAAGCAGTGGCGAATAGAGACATGGAAAGGATGAAAAGAGAACTGGATAAATTAAGGGAAGAGGTACGGAAGGAGAATCCTAATGCGGAGATGATGAAGGCCTTGGAAACAGCAATGAAAGAAATAGGCGGATCCCTGCCCGAAGATTCACTTAAAGAAGAAATCTTGGGGGCAGCCAAGGCCGCAGCGGAAGCTGCTGCTGGTTTTGATGGCGGAGAGGACCTGGCGGACCGGCTGGTCGCTATTGGAGAAGGCTTGGAAGCCTTGACGCAAGGCCGGCAAATGACAGGCCAGGAGTTAGAAGCCCTCTTACAAATGGCAAGGGAGGGCATTGCGGATACGGCGGGAGATCAGGACAGCAGGATAGGAGGAGGGGATCCGGGGGAAAATTCTCATGGTTCCAGTTCTGATCAACAGGGGAATTCCGGATCTGGTCAAGGGAACACCGGATCCCAGGGGGAACAGGAGAGAAGCGCGGGAAATGCTTCTCAAGGAGAAAATGGAAGCGGGAATGGCGGAGGAGCCGGGACCGGCAGTGGCCAAAGCGATGAGGGATATAAGGAAGGAGAGCCCAGTACCGCCTCTCCCGGAAAGAAAACGGGAGACGAAGAGAAAAGCACGGAATATGAAAGGGTCTATGTACCTAAACGCCTGGGAGGAGATTCAAAGGCCAGCCAGGTGAAAGGGAATCCGGGAAATCAAGGTGATAGCAGCCAAGTTGAGATGGGAAAGGGCATAGGAAATATGGGAGGGTTCATCCCATATAATCAGGTGTTCGAGGAGTATTCCAGCCAGGCGTCCAAAGCCATGGAACGGGATAGGATTCCAGCGAATATGCGGTCATGGGTGGAAGCTTATTTCACATCTCTGGACGAATAGATCCCTATTTTGGTCTTGTAGCTGGATGGATAAAGGATAGAGGAGGAACACGGATATGGATATATCGAAGGCACAGGTGGAAACATTCGCCGAAAAGGTGCACCGAATTGAAAAGGAAATTGCCAAAGAGATGATTGGTCAGAAGGATATCATCCGGCAGGTTTTGATCAGCATTTTTGCTGGAGGAAATGCACTGTTGGAAGGGGTCCCCGGTTTGGGAAAAACGAGACTGGTAAGAACCATTGGTCACGTACTGGATCTCCGCTTTTCCAGGATTCAGTTTACACCGGACCTGATGCCGGCTGATGTGGTGGGAACAAACATTATCGTCAAGGATAGCAGCGGAAGCAGTCGATTTGAGTTTCAGCCAGGGCCTGTATTCAGCAATATCCTTTTGGCTGACGAGATCAACCGGGCGACACCCAAAACACAAAGTGCCCTTTTGGAGGCCATGCAGGAGCACACGGTCACTGTGGGAGATCGAACCCGCCCCCTTCCGGAACCCTTTTTCGTGTTGGCCACCCAAAATCCCCTGGAACAGGAAGGAACATACCCCCTGCCGGAAGCCCAGCTGGATCGTTTTTTCTTCAAATTATTGGTGAAATTCCCTGATCTGGAGGAACTCCATGGGATCATCAATCTTACGTTGACAGGGGATGAGATCAAAGCTCGGAAGATCGTGGACGGGCCTGTCCTTCTGGAGATGAGAGAGCTGGCACGCCACGTACCCATTGCCCAAGGGGTACAGGATACAGCTCTACGGCTAATTCTGGTTACCCATCCGGAACATCCTGAAAGCCCTGAGATAACGAAGCGGTACATCCGATATGGAGCAAGTCCCAGGGGAGCCCAAGCCCTTATCCAAGCATCAAAAATCCATGCCTTGATGGAAGGGAGATTTAATGTATCCTTTCAGGACATTGAAAAGATGGCATTTCCGGCTCTTCGTCACAGGATTTTTCTCAATTTTGAAGGAATGGCCGAAGGGAAAACAGCGGACGGGATTATTCAGGAGATCCTGGACCTGTTGATCAGCTAATGATGGGGGTTCACTCGAATGTCACAGTTGGCCTTTGATCAGGAATTCTTAAGGAAACTGGATCGTATTGCCTTAGCAAGCAGAACAGTGGTGAAGGGGGATACGGGAGGAAACAGAAAATCCAGGAGCAAGGGTAGTTCCGTTGAATTTTCTGATTTCCGTGAATATGCACGGGGAGATGATTTCCGCCGCATTGACTGGAATGCTTACGGACGTTTTGAACGCCTTTTTGTGAAGCTTTTCATGGAGGAAAGGGATGCAGTTGTGTCCCTTTTTATCGATTGCAGCAGGTCGATGGATTGGGGCCGGCCAAATAAAGGAGTGCTGGCAAAGCAGCTGGCGGCAGTACTGGCTTATCTTTCTCTCGCCAATTTCGACCGGGTGGCTGTTGCCGCCTGTAATGATACCCTTTTGTCAAATCTACCCGCCCTTTCAGGGAAAGGGAACTTCTGGAGGCTACTTCAATATCTGGAAGGACTGCCCTTTGAAGGGAAAACTGCCTTGAGTCGTTCCATCAGAAGCTATCCTTCGTTAGGAGGCAGAGGGGGCATTTCCGTGGTAATTAGTGATCTGTTTTCTAAGGACGATTATCGGGAAGGACTGAAATATTTGCAGTACAAAAGACAAGAGGTGATTCTCCTTCACCTTCTGGCCCCCCAGGAATTGGAACCTGATTTTGAAGGCAGCATTCGTTTGCTGGATAGGGAGGGGGAGGAGCCCAGAGAAGTACAGGTTACTCCCCATGTGCTGAAAGCGTATGGAAGGGTGCTGGAGGCGTTTATAAGGGAGAAAAAGGAATTCTGTCATAACCGGGGCATCCAGTACATCCCTGTTAGCAGTGGATTGAGTCTTGATGAGCTTGTGTTCGGCAGTTTGTTCCGTTTGGGAATCATCCGATAATAGGAGTGAATATACATGGATTTTTTGAATCCCTTTGGCCTTTTATGGGGATTGTGTATACCAGGAATCATCATTTCATATATGTTGAAGCAACAGCATGAGGAAGTGGAGATCTCCAGCACTTATTTATGGGATCGGGTGATCCGGGACATGGAAGCCAGCAGGCCTTGGCAAAAGATACGAAAGAACCTCCTCCTTTTCTTGCAGTTATTGGCAGCATCCGCTTTGGTGCTGGGAATAGCCAGACCTTTTTGGAGTCAGGGGGGAAGGGGATCAGAAAAAGTGCTCATTATGGATCTGTCAGCAAGCATGCAGGCCGTAGATGTTGCCCCCAGTCGTTTCGAGAAGGCTCGTCAGGAGGCGGAAGAACTTATCAACGGAATGCTGCCCGGCGAACGAATGACGATCATCGCAGCCTCTGACCAGGCTGAAATCATCATAAGCCGTTCTGCAGATAAAGAAGGGCTTAAAAAACGTCTAAGAGCTTTAGCACCCGGCAATGGGAAAAGTGCCTTGGAAGATGCCCTTGCCATTGCCCAGGCAATGAAGAGGGAGATAAAGGATTTGCATACCTTTATCTTTTCAGATCGATTTAAGGAGGAAAGCCTCAATGGCTTCACCTTTGTCCGGATGAACGGCGGGGGCGAGAATCGAGCAATTGTAAATATGTCCTATTCCCGTCAGTCCGATCAACTGGTGGTGCTTTCAACGGTGGCCAACTATGGAGCGGATGCTGTTCTGTCTCTGGAATGCCTGGCAGACGGCAAGACTGTAGACGTAAAGGAGATAGAGTGCAAAGGCGGAGAAAGGGTGAATATTTACTGGAACAAGCTTCCGATCGATGCGTCCAGGATTGAGGTAAGGCTGCTGAATAAGGATGCCCTGGCAGCGGACGATCAAGGATGGCTTGTTATCGAAAGTGAGAAAGAGAACAAAGTGTTATTGGTAACCCAGCGGAATATCTTCCTTGAAAAGGCTCTGAAGCTTCGTAAGGATATCTCTTTACTGAAAACAACGGCTGAACAGGCAAGGGGAATGAAGGGGTACTCCCTGTATATTTTTGATGGGCCGGTAGCTGATGAGCTGCCCACTGACGGAAGCATATGGCTTATCAATCCTGAGGTTTCCGTGGCAGGGATGGAAGTCGGTCCGGTTTTGACGGAGCCAGGCACACTGCAGGCGGCAGAGGGCTATGAAGATGGGGTATTCTTTCGATATATGGATCTGTCCGGCATCCACATCGCCAAATACAGGAGTCTCAAGGGGAATGGATCCTTGGAACCGATCGCGTCCATAGCAGGTAATCCGGTGATGCTGGTCGGGCAAAGGGATAAACAAAGAATGCTGGTTTTGGGCTTTGATATCCATGACAGTGACCTGCCTCTGTTAAAGGAATTCCCGATCTTTGTGCAGAATATGCTCGACTGGTCAATTCCATCTTTGGTAGACCGGGATATTCAGATTCTTTCCGGGCAGAGGATAGAGATCCATCCCCTTCCCCAAGCAGAGAAAATAACAATCAGAACCCCTGGGGGACAAAAACTGGAGCTGGCGCCTCCTTTTCCTGTGCCTACCTTTGATCAAACCCATGAAACAGGCATATATGAAGTGGAACAGCATATAAAAACCGCTTCAGGGACAGAAGAGTTGGTCCATGGATATTTTACTGTCCATCTGCCTGTCGAAACGGAATCTAACCTTCAAATCCAGGAGGAAGGGACACAGCTCCATGGGGAAAATTGGGGCGAGACTGCGGACCAGCCTTTTTTGACGAAGGAGCTATGGAGACTCATGGTAATCATAGCATTGGTGGTCATCATGGTGGAATGGGGGGTGTACCAACGTGGCTATTAGCTTTACAGCTCCCTATTGGCTGCTGCTTATCCTCCCTTTGTGGGCTTATATATATTGGATGTTTCGACGAGGAAAAAGGGGGCGACTTGGAGGGAAGCGTAACATCCTTCTAATCCTTCGGGTGCTTGTGGTGCTCTTTCTGGTCTTGTCCCTGGCCGGAGTGAATTTCATAAAAAACTCCGACCGGGTATCCCTCCTTTTTGTTTCGGATTTGTCCTTCAGCACGGCAGAGAAGCGGGAAAATATGAATCAATTTATACGCGATGCTTTGAAACAAAAACCAAACAATTATCAGGTCGGCCTTATTTCCTTTGGGAAGGATGCATTGGTAGAATATCCATTGAGCAGTGATGTTTCATTCACCAGACTGGAGACCGTACCAAACGGAAGTTTTACGAATATCGCAGCAGGCCTTCAGCTGGCAGAAGCCTTGCTCCCGGGAGATACACGCAAGCAGATCGTTCTTTTGACGGATGGAAGGGAAAATATGGGAGAGGGCTTAAAGCAGGCAGAATACATGGCCGGCCAGGAAATACGATTGGACGGTGTGTTGTTCCCGTCGGAATGGGGGGAAGAAGCCCAAATCAGCCATTTGGAGCTTCCAAGTTATCTATATCAAGGCGAATCCTTTGATATCCAGATCCGTATTGACAGCACGGTCAATACCAGGGGAACCCTCCATCTTTATAGCAATCGTCAGCTTGTCAGCCGGCAGCAAATCGAAATCCAGGCCGGGGAGAACCATTTCATCTTCCAAGATAAAGCAGCAGAAGGAGGGATCAGGACCTACGAGGCCGTGTTGGAACCGGAGAGGGATGGTATTTCCCAGAATAATAGAATGGCAGCTTTTGTAAATATAAGGGGCCTACCTGTTGTTTTGTTGGTGGAAGGCCGGAAAGGGGAAGGAAGAGAGCTGGGGAAGGCTGTTGAAGCTGCTGGATACAAGGTCGAATATAGAAGCCCCCAAACAATGAGCCCTGATATGGAGGAGCTTCGAAGGTACCAGGGAATTGTATTGGTGAATGTCAATGGGGATGACTTGACGGAGGAAAAGATGGAAGTCCTGGAAACCTATGTCCGGCATCTGGGCAGAGGCCTATTGGTAACCGGGGGAGACAGTAGTTATGCCCTGGGAGGCTATATGAAAACTCCACTGGAAAAGATACTGCCCGTTGACATGGATGTAAAAAACCGAATGGATATACCTTCCTTGGGTTTGATCCTGGTGATTGATAAATCGAGCAGTATGACGGAAGGCCAATATGGCATCAGCAAGCTTGATCTTGCAAAGGAAGCAGCCATTCGTTCAACAGAAGCCTTGAAAGAAAGGGATATAATTGGAGTAATTGCCTTCGATGATTCCCCCCAATGGGTGGTGAAAGCTCAACAATTGAAGAATATCGAGGAGATACAGGATGCCATTGGTACCATTCGACCCGGAGGGGGTACCATGTTGTATGGCCCCCTAAGACAAGCGGTTGACGCCTTGGAGAAGGAGAAAACAAAGCTGAAGCATATCATTGCCCTGACGGATGGACAGCCTGCAGATACAGGTTTTGAAGGGTTGGTCATGGAAATGAAAGAGAAAGGGATTACCCTTTCAACCGTTGCCGTGGGGAGGGAGGCAAACCATGAATTGTTGGAGTACCTTGCCAGGGAGGGAAATGGACGTTTTTATGCTGCGGATGAATTTAGCAATATCCCCAAGGTCTTTACAAAGGAAACCTACTTGGCAAGCCAGAACTATGTACAAAACCGTAGTTTTTTTCCTGTGGTGACCTCCAATTCATCGGTAATCGACGATTTCTCCGGCTTTCCGGTCCTGCAGGGCTATATTGCCACCACTGCTAAAAATTCGGCGTCCATGATCCTCGCCAGTGATCGACAGGATCCCATTCTCGCTGAATGGCGGTATGGTCTGGGAAGGGTGATGGCTTGGACCAGCGATGTGCAGGGAATTTGGACGCAGGAATGGCTGAAATGGAAGGATGTTCCCCGTTTTTGGGGCAATGTCATCTCTCGAATCCTGCCGGAAGGAGAGGATGAAGGGGGAGACCTGACGATTCGCCTCATGGGAGACAGAGGAGAAGTGGTATTCCGGACAGCTGAACTTGTTGAGGAAGATCTGAACACCCAAGCCATTGTAATTGATCCCGATGGGATGGAACAGAAAATACAGATGAATGTAGAAAAACCGGGTGAGTACAAGGGATATTTTAATGCTGATGAACCAGGGGTATACATCGTAAGGCTGGAGCAGAAAAAAGGTGAAGAGCCTGTAAGCCGGCTGGAGTCAGGTCTTTCCGTTAGCTATTCATCAGAATTTGATATACGGCAGGGGAACACGGAGGACTTCCTCAAAAAACTGGTTGTCCGTACCGGCGGCAGCATCCTGGATCAGCCGGGGGATGTATTCCGGGGAGAGATTACCCCCATCCAATCCAAAAGCGAGCTTTGGCCTTGGCTTCTGCCCCTGGCCTTAGTCTTCTTTGTCTTTGATATCGCCTTACGGAGGCTCCGCTGGGATAAAATGACGTTTCGTATCCCTTTGAGGATGGCAATTCCGGGGAAGAAAGGGAAGGATCCTTTGAAGCAAAAGTCTGAGGAGTCAAATGCTGTCGTGGAAAGCCTTGGAGTCCAAATAGACAGAGTCAGGGAGGATGAAGGACAAGAGTCTGAAACGGAAGCGGATAAAAAAGGAGAGGAAGGGGATCAGGAAGGGTTTGCGTCAAAGCTCCTGGAAGCACGAAAGGGCAGGCAGCGGAGAAGATTATAGGATTGCAAATTTCTTTTATGGAAGGGAGATTTTTGTATACCGATCGGCGTATGCACAGGCCGCATAGCTATCCGGTTTTATTTTAGGTGTGAAAATGGTACCTTTTGCCATGGCCACCATTTCGCCGATCAAATCCTTCGTTGCCCCGGAGGTCCCCACATCCAGGTGGAATTCGAAGCAGATATCCCCCGGCCTGCTGCTGTATTGCAGGAGAGCGTCGATCATCAAGTCGATCTTTTCGGGCGTAAATAGGGAAGCAATCTCCAGGGTCCGGGCAGTTTCATGGTATATCTTCTCCCGCAGGCTATGAATAGCCCTGTTTATGATTTGTTTGGTGATAAAGCCGATAGCCCCCCGACCTACCCTGTGAAGGTGAATGGCCGTCACAAAGACGGTGTGCCTGGCTTCTACATGGGAATCTGATCCAATAGACAGTCGATAATGATAATAAGGGGCTTGTCGTATAAAAGCAACAAGTTTGGAGAACACTTCATCAAAGTCCAGGTGGCTGTACATGGAATTATGGAATTCATATGGTTTTGGCTTTTGCTGACGCAAACTTGAGCTGATGGTAATCCCTCCCATGGTTCCAAATGTTTTGAAATGGCAGCTTAATCTTATTATATGCCAATGACGTATCCCTGTATAGATCATACCCGCAAAATTCATTAAAATATGCATTTTATTTTACTCGTCAATCCCTGTATTTTTTCTTGGATGAAAGGGAAAAATATGGTAAGATATGTATATGTTATGGAGATTTTCCTGTAGCCAGAAGGGAGGAAGTATGAATGAAGGTTACAGTCTTGGGAAAATATGGCCCATTTCCAGGACCCGGTGGAGCATGTTCCGGCTATTTGATTGAAGAAGGGACAGCAAAAGTCTTGATTGACTGTGGAAATGGGGTTCTGGCCAGACTCCAGGAGATATGTCCCGTTTGGGATTTAACGGCTATCATTCTTTCCCACCTTCACAGCGACCACATTTCCGATATGATGATCCTGCGGTATGCCTTGAGCATTTGGTCAGCCAGGGGAATGCTGGAGGATAAGTCTTTGAAGGTATACGCCCCACCGGAGCCCGAGGAGGAATTTGAGCGACTATTTTACCAGAATGTATATGATATCGAACCAATTCTGGAGGGAATGGAAATACCCTTGGCTGAGTTGAATGTTCGTTTCTGGGAAATGACTCATCCGATCCAGAGCTTTGGAATGGAGATTACAAATGGGACAAAAAAGCTGTTTTATACTGGCGATACCAATTGGAATGACCGGATTGCCGGAATCGCTGCGGGAGCGGATCTTCTCATGGCGGATACCGGCCTCCTGGCCAGGGATAAGACGGGTCCCAATGTACCCCATTTGACTGCAGCAGAGGTTGGCAGAATTGCTGCGGAAGCAGGGGTGAAAAAACTGATGGTTACTCATATCTGGCCTGGTTATGCAGAGCAGGATTTACTGGATGAGGTTTCCAAGTACTATCCTGCAGCCTTCATTCCCCAGGAAATGGGAAGCTATGAGATCTAGCCTCGCTTTTAGCATTATACCGGTGTAATAAGCAAAGTAAAGGGGTTTTCAATGTGGGAAGAGTTGCAAATAGTAGGCCCCTTGTGTGCCTTGCGGTGGTGTATGGATTCGGTATCTGGGCAGGACAGCATCTATACAAGGATAGCATCCTGTGGTGGAAACTGGCTGTTCTTATGACAGGTTTGGTCTTCGTACTCTTTCTTCTTAGAGAAAAGCTCCGCTTTCAGTCAGCGGGGCTTTTAGGTATTTTCATCTTGGTCATTTTTTTCTTATTAGGCGTTGTTTCCTTTCAAGAAGCGATATCGCCTCTGGCGAATATTCGGGATGAGTGGGACGGACGAAAAGCTGAGATTTCAGGAAGAATATCTTCGGTTTTTCATGAGCCGGATGGTAGTATAAAACTGCTACTTACCAATGTACACTTGGATCTCGGCCAAAGCTTGGTTAAGCTTGAGGGTGGAGATTTTCTGCTTTCTGTATACCCTGATTATGGGCAGAAAAACGTTCATACTTCTTTCCAGTGGGGATGGGATATTTTTGCTCATGCAACGATACGAAGACCGCAGCTGCAGAGGAATCCCGGGGGCTTTGATCACAGAGCTTATCTGGCCCGCAGAGGTATTCTCCTGACCGGATATACAGCAGAATCCGGTGTGGATGTCCGTGATCGTTATCGTCGAAAAAACTTCTATCAAACGATTCAAGCCTTCCGAATGAAAATGGAGGATCATATCGATCATTGGGTAGCCGGTGAGGAAGGGGATATTCTGAAGGGGATACTTCTGGGCAGCAAAGAAGACATTTCCGAGGATATGAGGGATGCATTTTCCGCCGTAGGTGTAGCCCATATTCTGGCCATTTCAGGCCTGCATGTGGGGTATCTGGTCCTTGGTGTAATGAAGGCTGCATTCTGGTTCCATATTCCTGCCAAGAGGGCTTTTTGGGGAATTGTGATCCTTTTATCGGGATACTGCCTGTTAACGGGATTGACTCCTTCTGTGATCAGGGCATCCATTATGGCAGTCATACTCCTTGGTGGGAATGTCCTGGGACGAAAAACGGATCCTCTTAGTTCTTTGGCGGCCGCTTTTCTGGCGATTTTGCTTTTTCGCCCCTTGGATTTATTTGAAGCAGGATTCCAGATGTCCTTCGGGGCAGTTGTCGGTATATTCACCCTGTACAAACCTTTCAAGAATCGACTTAACAGGCTGCCTGAAGGGATAAAAAGCGCCCTTGCTGTAACCCTGTCAGCCCAGGCAGGAGTCTTACCGATAACGATTTTCTATTTTCATCAGCTATCCTTGATTTCATTAGTAGCAAATTTGCTGATCGTGCCCTTGACGGGCGTGGTAGTCATCGGTGGCATAATCACCCTTTTATTGACCGGCCTGTGGGCGCCTTTGGCATATCCGATCCTTTGGTTGGTGAAAGGAAGCCTGCGCTTCATGGCGGGAAGCACCTTCCTCCTCTCGAAAATCCCTTATGCTGTCTTCTATTTGCCTAGTTTCCCTTCTTTTATTGTGGTAATATATTATTGCATTATCTGGATCATATCCCCCTATTTGACCCTACCCAATCTAGTAAAGAAGCGGCTGGTTGCTTCTCTGGCGCTCATAGTCCTGTTATGGATGGGGATGGGATGGTATACCCGCTTCAAAGGCTTGGAAATAATCTTTATCGATGTGGGGCAGGGAGACAGCATTTTAGTATCCGCACCTGGGGGGAAACATTATCTGATTGACGGAGGGGGCAGCCTAAACCAGACAGAAGGGGCTGGTTTCGATCCCGGCAAACACATTATTATACCCTTCCTCCGTGAAAAGGGGATCTATCATTTGGATGGTGTTTTTTTATCCCACGGACATGCGGATCACGTAGGCGGCTTGGTGACTGTGTTACAGGAGATTCCTACCGCTGCCATTTATCAGGCAAGGGATTTCGGGCAGGGAGATGCCGTCTATAGTCGGATTTTAGCGATGAGCCGGGAACGGAATATTCCTATTATTGAGTTAGAAGCCGGTGATATCTTATCAGGTGGCAAGGATATAAGATTCAGAATTCTTTATCCTGACAATGGGAAGGATGGGGACAAATCCATCGATATGGAAAACGGGAACAACCATTCCCTGGTTATGCTTCTGGATTGCAAAGGATTTCGCATACTGTTTACCGGAGATATAGAGAAAGAAGTGGAGGATTATCTGCTAAGCAAGGGGATAGAAGGGGTGCATGTCCTGAAGGTAGCCCATCATGGAAGCAAAACATCTTCGACACCGGAATGGATTGATGCTCTAAGTCCCAGGGTTGCCATTATACCTGTCGGTAAAAATCAATTTGGTCATCCCAATGAGGAAGTTTTGCAACGCTTTTACGACAGGGGTATACAGCTTTTTAGGACGGACCAATCCGGAGCGGTCATACTGAGATATGAAAACGGAAGCCTGAAAATAAAGCCCTTTATTTCCAATTAAGATGTATAAAAGGACAGGCCCCCTGCGTGAAAGGAGTAGCTATGAGTTATCGGGAAATATTCAATGATATTCGGAACAATACAATCAGCCGTCTGTATCTTTTTTGTGGAGAAGAAGAGTATATCAAGGATCAGGCTCTTTTACGTTTAGAGGAAAAAATCCTCAGCGAGAACTTTAGGGATTTGAATTATCAGGTCATGGATGGGAGCGAAGTAAGCGCCAATGATATCATCAATGCCTGTGAAACATTCCCATTTATGGGTGATAGAAGATTGGTGCTGGTCAAGGATTATGTCCTTTTCAAAGCAGGGGGTCGACGACCCGCCAATGAAGAGGCTGAAATCGAGAGGATTGTCCAATACCTTCCCAATATTCCTCCGACAACCTGTCTGCTCTTCTTTAATAGAGGTGAAATAGACAAAAGAAGAAGTGTGGTCAAAGCTGTAAAAAAGAACGGCAAGATCATCGAGTTTAAAATGTTGAATGAGCGGGAGTTAATGAGCTGGGTGGGAAATACTTGCAAACGATATGGAAAACAGATAAAAGCTGCAGAGATCCAGTATCTGCTTTCCCTAAGCGGGAAGAAACTGGAGGAGATTCACAATGAAATTTTAAAGCTGGTGGATTACACGGGAAAAAAATCCAGGATTGAAAGAGATGATATCGACAAGGTCGTCACAAGGTCCTTGGAACATACCATCTTTCAATTGGTGGATAGCTTGGGCGCCCGTGAAATCCATCATGGGATCCGGATGCTGCATCAGATGCTGACGGACGGAGAACACCCTTTGATTATTCTAAGCATGATTGGGCGGCAGTTTCGTATCTTGCTGCAGGCTAAACTGCTTCATGAAAAAGGCTATTCCAGTAAGGCGATCGGAGAAAAAATGGGGATTCCCTCCTTTGTGGTTACGAAATCAATTCGTCAAAGCAGGAACTTCACAAATCAACAGCTTCAAGAAGCGCTAAAAATGTGTCTGGAGACAGATCAAAAAATAAAAACAGGTGAAATGAAGGACCGACTGGCGATAGAAATGCTGATTTTAAAAATTGCCGGATAGCGGTGCAGATGACAAACGGTTTAGAATGAAAAATACAAAAGCTTCCTAGTATCAGGAAGCTTTCCTATTCTTCATCTGCATCAGGTATTTATTGATTCGAGGGATATTATTGCGCTGCTCTGTTCATGTATCGGGCAAGTTGGGCCTTTTTGCGATTTGCAGCATTTTTATGAAGGGTGCCCTTTGTTACGGCCTTGTCAATGGCGCTGGTAGTCTTCATGTATAAAGCCTTCGCATGGTCCATATTTCCCTCATCCACCGCAGCCTTAAACCTCTTAATTGCAGTTTTCAAACTGGACTTAATCATCTTATTACGAAGTGTCTTTTTCTCTGCAATCTTAGCTCTCTTAATGGAAGACTTTATAATCGGAATATGTGGCAAATATTTCACCCCCTCGATTGTAGTCAACGAAAATAATTCTATCATGAAAGATCTCATTTGGCAAGCAAAACTTACCTGGAAGGTAAAAAGATTTTTCCCTGTAGATTTGGATAAAAACAATCATCCAGTGTCATCCTATAAATATTATAAAGAATTTCCGGATATAGGATAACCTTTTCTATTCTTTTTTATGCAGAAGTGTGAACAAATAAGCAGGGAGATCAGCGGAAGGAGGATGAATATGTCCAACATACGTACTGATTTGGCTGTGGAAGCCAGAGAGCTTTATCAAGGGGGAAGGGATCGGGAAATTCCCGGTGTGAAGGTGGAAAAGGAGACCCCTTTTGAGGATATTACCGTTACCAAGGTTACTATTTTTAGTGATCTGGGCGAGCGGGCTATGGGAAAGCCCCAGGGCTCGTATATTACGGTTGAAAGCTCCAGTCTCCGTGATCGGGACCCGGAGCTGGAAGAGGATGTCAGTAAAACCATTGCCCAAGAAATATCTCGCTTAATCAAAACGGATAAAAAGGACTTCACAACCCTGGTTGTAGGATTGGGAAACTGGAATGTAACCCCTGACTCTCTTGGTCCCAAAGTGGTCTCGCGTATTATGGTAACTCGTCACTTAATACAGTTGATTCCCGATCAAGTGGATGAAAGAGTACGTTCCGTTTGCACGATAGCCCCCGGTGTTTTAGGAATCACCGGAATTGAAACAGGTGAAATCATTCGGGGTGTCGTAGACAAAATTAAGCCAGACTTGGTTATAGCGATTGATGCCCTGGCTTCGCGTAAAACCGAAAGAATCAGTACAACAGTTCAAATTACAGATACAGGTATCAATCCGGGTTCAGGAATTGGCAATAAACGGATGGGATTGAATCAGGAAACCTTGGGAGTGCCTGTCATTGCTCTGGGTGTACCTTTGGTAGTTTATGCAGCGACGATTTCCCAGGATGCAGTCGGCCTTATGATTGATGAATTCTCAAAACAGGCAACTCCTGGGAGTCAGTTTTTTAAGATGCTTCAACAAATGGATGAAGCCCAGATCGATCAAATGGTGAGCCAGGTGGTTTCAAACCATATGGGAGATTTGGTGGTTACACCTAAAGAAATAGATATAATTGTAGAAGATATTTCGAAAGTAATAGCAAATGGGATCAATTTGGCACTTCACAAGGGCGTCAATTTAGAGGAGATCAACCGGTTCCTGCATTAACCGTGGTATTTTCATCGGATAGTCTTTTATAGCGATTCAGGAAATTGAAAGGGCCAAGACATATTTTTGGCAAGCGGAGAATATGATCTAGTATGGTTTATCTGCCCCTTGCGGTTGAACAAAAGTGAGGTGCGCCTATGGTCCGCATAAAGATTATCCGATTGTCACAGCTGATTTATTATACGTTGATCATTATCCTGGCTGTTGCTGTGATATGCCTTGCCCTTCGTTTTTTGGTCCCCAGGGAACCTATTGTAGAAAGCTTTTTTACAGCAGACCAGCAGAACTTACAACAGAGAGTTGATTCGGTAGAAACTGAACCGGAAAGGCTGGGAACGATTTCTCGGGGAGGTGGAGGGTCTGGCCGAGCAGACAATGATGACAATGGGCTGGATACTCCCTATATAGGGACAATCAGACGGGTTTTGCCTGCTATGAGCGGCAGCATGGAAAATAATGGACATGAATCCGGCAGTCGACTGATGGGGCTCATATGGAACTGGTTTTTGAATGTAAATTTCAGGGATCCTACAACAATTCTTGCTTATCTCATGCCGGTTATGAAGGGCGTTCAATTAGGAGAAGAGGCCTTGGCAACTTCTGCAGTCATCACACCGGAAGAAGAGGAAATATACCTGGAGACGGATGAAGAGATACCCGATGAAATTAAGGTGCAGATTTCTCAAATCAAGGATGAAATGGAGCCTGTTGAGATGTCAGGAGAGGGGCCGCAGATCCTCATTTATCACTCCCATTCCAGGGAAGCCTACTTGCAAAATCCCGAGAACAAGTATGTGGAAACAGTTAAATGGCGAACCAAAGATACCCTCCATAATGTGGTCCGGGTTGGAGAGGAATTGGCAAAAGAATTAAGGGAAAAGCACGGCCTTCCGGTTCTTCATGATCGAACTGACCATGAGAGTCCCTACAGCTCCTCTTACCCCAATTCCCTAAAAACCCTTATGAAGCGTATGGAGGAATACCCCAGCCTGAAGATGTTCATCGATGTGCACCGGGATGGTTTTGAATCCAAAACCAGGAAGAAAGAGACCGTTACAATCGATGGAAAAAAGGTGGCTAAGGTCATGGTGGTGGTTGGCACGGGGGAAGGTTCGGTTGGTGGTTTCAAGGATAAACCTAAATGGCAGGAAAATTATAAACTGGCCAAAAAAATTACCGACGAGATCAATAAACTGCATCCCAGTCTGGCCAAGCCGGTCCTGGTAAAAAGCGGACGCTACAATCAGCATGTTTCCACCAACGCAATTTTGCTTGAGATGGGAAGCAACCTGAATCCTTTGGATGAGGTGCTCAGGGCTGTTCCTTATGTAGCGAAAGCGATTAGAGAGGTCTTCAAATAGGGATAAAAAACGGTGGAAATGGTAAAAATGAGATAATGAGATAAGGAAGAGCACATAAATTGTTCACCATATGCAGAGGGGAGGCAGATAATGACTCGATTGGAACGAAATAGAATGCGAAAAAGAAGAAGGAGAAGCTTCTTCTTTTCATTTTTATTCTGCTTTGTATTGTTTATCCTAGGAATATATGCTGTGAATCATGCATTGGTTTCTACAATGAACATAGCCGATCAAGACAATATTTTTTCTATGCATTATATAGGACATGCTTTGAAGGAAATGAATCCTGCAAAGAGGATGACTCCTTTCTTTCGAAAATTTGATTTTATTATCCGAAGGACCCATGAGAGTGGGCCTGCTGCCCCTTAATGATAGATTATTGCAATTTCCCACCATTTCCCGTATTATAATGATAATGCAATCCTTTCCGTGCACCCAACGTGGAATCATTGGGGGCTAGGTAATGATCACTATATACAGGATAGAATATGTTGTTGAACAGTTTGGAGGAAAACGAATGGCTAGCCCTAGACAGCAAAAAATACGAAATTTTTGTATTATTGCCCATATAGACCATGGCAAATCAACCTTGGCAGACCGTTTGATGGAGGAGACCGGAGCTCTTACTGAACGGGAGATGGATCAACAGGTATTGGATACCATGGAATTAGAGAAGGAGAGGGGCATCACGATAAAGTCCCAGGCTGTCCGCATGATATATAAGGATGAAGCGGGGAAGGAGTATATCTACAACTTAATCGATACTCCCGGCCATGTGGATTTTACCTATGAGGTTTCCCGCAGCTTGGCAGCCTGTGAGGGCGCTATTTTGGTTGTGGATGCCAGCCAAGGAATTGAAGCTCAGACCCTGGCGAATGTATACATGGCCCTGGAACACGATTTGGAGATTGTCCCTGTCATAAATAAAATTGATTTGCCCGGTGCCCAACCGGATGCCGTTCGCAAGGAAATTGAGGATGTTATTGGCTTGGATGCAGAAGATGCTCCTTTGATATCAGCAAAAGAGGGGATTGGTATCAAGGAAGTGTTAGAGGCTATTGCCCAGCTGGTCCCTCCGCCGGAGGGGGATGAGGAGGCTCCCTTGCGTGCCCTTATCTTCGATTCCTTTTATGATAATTACAAGGGTGTCATTTGTTACGTCAGGGTGAAGGAGGGCATGATAAAGCCTGGCATGCGTATCAGGCTGATGGCAATGGGCAAGGAGTTTGAGGTCACGGAAGTAGGTACCTTCCGTCCCTACCTGGTCCCTGAGGATGCCTTGCTGGCAGGGGACGTTGGATATTTGACTGCCAGCATAAAAAATGTACGGGATACCCAGGTGGGGGATACCATCACGGATGCTGAGAGGCCTGCCGAAAGTCCTCTTCCTGGATATAAAAAGGTGAATCCCATGGTATACTGTGGTATTTACCCAGCGGATGGGGCTGAATATGAAGATTTGCGGGATGCATTGGAAAAGCTGCAGATAAATGATGCCTCCCTAACCTTTGAAGCCGAAACATCCGCAGCTTTGGGTTTTGGTTTTAGGTGTGGCTTTTTGGGACTGCTTCATATGGAAATTGTTCAGGAAAGATTGGAACGCGAATACGATCTGGATTTGGTCACCACTGCCCCCAGTGTAATTTACAAAGTAAAGAAGACCAACGGCGAAGAGCTTTTGATAGATAATCCCACCAATCTGCCTCCCCATACAGAGATTGAATACATGGAAGAGCCTGTTGTTTCTGCTCAAATTATGTCACCGGCAGACTATGTAGGCACCATTATGGAATTATGCCAGGACAAGCGAGGGATTTTTAAGGATATGAAATACATCGAAGAAACACGGGTGGCAATCAACTACATCCTCCCATTGAATGAGATCATCTATGATTTCTTTGATGCCTTGAAGTCCAGAACGAGAGGTTATGCATCTTTTGATTATGAATTGATAGGTTATCAAAGGGCGGATTTGGTGAAATTAGATATTTTGTTAAATGGTGAGATGGTCGATGCCCTATCTTTAATTGTCCATCGGGATAAGGCGTATGCAAAGGGGCGATCCATCGCCGAGAAATTAAAGGAGGCCATCCCCAGACAGTTGTTTGAAATCCCCATCCAGGCAGCCATAGGCAGTAAAATTATTGCTCGGGAAACGGTAAAAGCCTTGCGCAAGGATGTGCTTGCAAAATGCTATGGAGGGGATATCAGCCGTAAAAGGAAGCTTCTTGAAAAACAAAAGGAAGGAAAACGCAGAATGCGTCAGATAGGATCTGTAGAAGTACCCCAGGAAGCCTTTATGTCCGTTCTAAAGATGGATTGATTTACTGGACTATGAAAAAATCCCAATCGGTAAAGGAGGATGGTCTGCTCTATGAAGTCCTTGGGTTTGTATATTCATATTCCTTTTTGCGAAAGGAAGTGTCGATACTGTGATTTTATATCCTTTGCCGGTAGGGAAAGGGATATAGGCCCATATGTGAATGCCCTATTAATGGAAATGAGGACATGGAAAGAACGGCTAAGGGGATATCAAATCGACACAATTTTTATAGGTGGGGGAACGCCCACCTTTTTGCATGAAAGGGATATTGAGCAGATCCTTCTGGAGTGTTTTCGACTTTTTCATATAGCGGAGCAGGCGGAGATATCTCTTGAGGCGAATCCCGGGACCTTGTCTCTCCGGAAACTGGAGGTATATAAAAGGGCAGGAGTAAACAGGTTGAGCCTCGGACTACAGGCTGTCGAATCCTGGCACCTGGCACGACTGGGCAGAATCCACAGCTTTGAAGATTTCTTAGTTAGCTACCGTTTGGCCCATGAGAAAGGATTTGATAATATCAATATTGATCTGATGTTTGGACTTCCGGACCAGACCCTGGAGGAATGGACAGAGACCCTTGATAGGGTAACAGAACTGGAGCCGGCACATTTGTCCTGCTATGGGCTGATTATTGAGGAAGGTACTCCATTCTATGAGGAATACAGGAATGGCAAACTGAGGCTTCCTCGGGAAGATGATGAACGGGAAATGTATTGGAAAGCGGTGGAGGAATTAACTAAACAAGGCTTTGAACACTATGAAATTTCTAACTTTGCGCGATCAGGTTATCAATGCCGTCATAACTTGAATTACTGGGAAAACGGGGAATATATCGGACTCGGTTGTGCTGCCCATTCCTTTTTTCATGCAGAGCGCATTGCCAATGAGACGGATCTTTGTTCTTACATCAATAAGATCAGGGAAAGAGGGAATGCTGTTGTGACCCGGCAGAAGATCGATAGAACAGACGAGATGTTTGAGACCGTCATGCTGGGACTGCGATTAACAAAAGGTCTTGACTTGGAAGCGTTTCAAAGACGCTTTCATATCTCCTTTTTGGAATATTACCGTGAGGAGTTGGAAAAGCTGCAGCGTATGAATCTGATACAGATAAAAGATCGGTATATATCATTGACTTCAATGGGTATGGATGTGCAAAATCAGGTTTTAGTATCCTTTCTTAAAGAGGATTAGTCATTATCCATTTTTTATTGTACATTTTAGATATTGACAAATAATAAATGAAGTGATATTTTAAAAGCGTAGATTAGCACTCGTCGCGATAGAGTGCTAACAGATCGGAGGGGGTGAAAATGTGGAGTTAGGAGAAAGGAAACTTAAGATTCTACAGGCGATCATTGATGATTATATTATGACGGCAGTTCCGGTGGGTTCGAGGACAATTTCAAAAAAATATAGTGTGGGACTGAGTTCTGCCACCATTCGAAATGAAATGTCTGATTTGGAAGACTTGGGTTACCTGGATCAGCCCCATACCTCAGCTGGTCGTGTTCCCTCCGATAAAGCGTATCGTCTTTACGTAGATAAACTGATGAAGGTAACTCAGTTGTCGGCTGCGGAAGCAGAAAGGGTCAAGCGTTATTTCGATAACAGGATCGATGAAATTGAGCAGGTTATCCGTCAAACTGCTAAGGCCCTGTCGAACGTCACCAACTATACTTCTCTGGTTTTGACACCTCAGTTGAATAAGGTGATGATCAAGCATGTACAACTGGTTCCTCTACAGCCGGGGACAGCTTTGGTCGTGGTTGTGACGGACTCGGCCATCGTAAAGGATGTTGTGATTCGCGTTCCGGAGGAAATCGACGCGGATTATTTGTTCCGAATTTCCAAAATGCTCTCGGAAAGGTTTACCGGACATTTCGTAGAAGAAATTGATGTGTACCTCTTGGATGATCTTGAAAGGGAAATTCATTTACATCGCAAATTCTTCCATTCCATAATAGAGGCATTAAATAGAAGTCTAAAGGTACCGGATGACAGCGACGTGGTTTTGGGGGGTGCCTCCAATATTCTAAATTTTCCCGAGTATAGTGATATTGAGAAAGCCAGATCTTTTTTGGCTGCGTTGGAGGAAAAAGAACTTCTTTACCAAATGCTAACGAAATCCACGGATTGCGAAATCAGCATTTCCATTGGCAACGAGAATGAATATGGGGAAATGAAGGATTGCAGTATTGTTACCGCAACATATCGGATTGGGAACAGAACTCTGGGATCCATTGGGGTTATTGGTCCGACCCGTATGAAATATGCTAATGTGGTTTCCGTTCTGGATTTTATGCGAAAGAGTCTGAGTGAGATCCTAACCAATATCAGTGGTCATGACACCTAATGGTGGCCAGAAATTGACAAATAAGAAGCGGGGGCGTACAGCCCCCTGCTTCACGGGTTTCACTTGAAGAATCATTCATGATAACACAATAAGTAAGGCAGGTTGATAAAGCATGGATAATGAAAAGAAGCGAGAAAATCAAGAGAAAATCCTGAATCAGGAGGAAATGGAGAATAACGCTGACGGGCATTACAACAGTAAAGAAACTGAAGATGGGACGAATGAAGCTGCTCCTCAGGAAACAGCTGAGGCAAAGGCAGATGATCAGGGCGTTTCCGAATCGGAAGAAATCGATTCTCGCATAAAAAATTTGATAGAAGAGAAAGAATCATATATCGCCCTGGCCAAAAGGGTACAGGCGGATTTTGATAATTACCGCAAACGAAACAATAAAGCTGTTGCGGAGGCTTTTGAAGAGGGGATGGCAGAAGCTGTTTTAAAGATACTCCCCGTTTTGGATAACCTTGAAAGGGCTTTGGAGGCTACTCAAAAAAACAGCACCGATGATGCTTTTGTAGAGGGATTAGATAAAATCATCAAACAATTTCTGGATATTCTCCATAAAATGGGATTAGAAGAAATACCGGCTTTGGGTGAAGACTTTGATCCGGAGATACATAATGCGGTTATGCAGGCTGAAGTAGAAGAAGGCCAGAAGGAAGGCATGATCGTGGAGGTTTTCCAAAAAGGTTATAAAATGAAGGATAAAGTTCTTCGTTACAGCATGGTGAAGGTAGCAAAATAGGGTACAAAATGTTCCCTTTTAATAATCAATAAAACATATTCGACAATCGTGCTCATATTTGAATGAGATGAGGAGGAAAAGATATGGGAAAAATTATCGGTATTGATCTTGGAACAACAAATTCATGTGTAGCCGTAATGGAAGGTGGAGAACCCGTTGTGATACCCAATGCAGAGGGAGGACGGACAACACCTTCCGTAATTGCTTTTTCTAAAGATGGAGAGAGACTGGTTGGTCAGGTAGCAAAAAGACAGGCTGTTACGAACCCTGACCGTACTATTATGTCCATAAAAAGGGATATGGGAAGCAGTCGGAAGATTCGAATTGATGATAAAGATTATACGCCTCAGGAGATATCTGCCATGGTCTTGATGAAGATGAAGGCGGATGCGGAAGCGTATTTAGGTGAACAGGTAACCCAGGCGGTTATAACCGTACCGGCATATTTCAGCGACAGTCAAAGGCAGGCTACAAAGGATGCCGGTCGAATAGCCGGACTTGAGGTGCTGCGGATCATCAATGAGCCTACTGCAGCTTCTCTTGCATACGGCCTGGATAAAGAAGGAAACCAGAAAATCCTCGTCTATGACCTGGGTGGAGGAACCTTTGATGTGTCCATTCTTGAGATAGGAGACGGGGTCTTTGAAGTGCTGGCAACCAGCGGTAACAATCGATTAGGGGGCGATGACTTTGATCAGCGCATCATCGATTATCTTGCTGACGAGTTTAGGAAAGAGCATGGCATTGACCTTCGAAATGATCGAATGGCATTGCAGCGACTGAAGGAAGCTGCTGAAAAAGCAAAAATCGAGCTTTCAGGTGTGATGACAAGCAATATTAATCTCCCCTTCATCACTGCAGATGCCAGTGGTCCTAAACATCTCGATATTACATTGACCAGGGCTAAGTTTAATGAATTAACTGCCGATCTGGTGGATAAGACAATTGGTCCTACCACTCAGGCCATGAAGGACGTCGGTCTGTCGGCAAGCGATATCGATAAGGTTATTCTCGTAGGGGGATCTACCCGTATTCCTGCTGTACAGGAAGCGGTTAAGCGAATCACCGGGAAAGAACCCCATAAGGGGATTAATCCCGATGAGTGCGTTGCCATTGGCGCCGCTATTCAAGCCGGTGTTCTTGGCGGCGAGGTCAAAGACGTCCTGCTGCTGGATGTAACACCCCTCTCTTTGGGTATTGAAACCCTGGGTGGTGTATTCACTCGATTGATTGAACGAAATACGACTATACCGACTAAAAAGAGCCAGATCTTTTCAACTGCAGCGGACGGGCAAACCAGCGTCGAAATCCATGTGCTGCAAGGCGAGCGCGAAATGGCCGCTGGCAATAAAACCTTGGGCAGATTCCAGCTTACCGGCATTCCGCCGGCACCTCGCGGGGTACCCCAGATCGAAGTTACCTTCGATATCGATGCCAATGGTATCGTTCATGTATCGGCAAAGGACTTGGGCACCGGAAACGAGCAGAAGATTACCATTACTGCTTCCACCAATCTGACGGAAGAAGAGATTGAACGGGCTACCAAGGAAGCAGAGAAGTATGCAGAAGAAGACAGAAAGCGCAAAGAAGTGGTTGAAGCACGAAATCAAGCGGATTCTCTTATCTATCAGACAGAAAAGACGATGAAGGAAATGGGTGACAAGATCCCCCAAGGGGATAAGGATAGAATACAGGCAGAGATTGATAAGCTGAAGAAGGCCTTGGGTGAAGATGATGTAGAAAAGATAAAATCAGCAACGGAGACCCTCACCCAGGTTTCCTACGACGTATTCGGGAAGATCCATCAACAACAGGCTCAACAGGGAGGAAATACCGGTGCGAATCCCGGAGCCGATTTCCAGGGCCAGGATCCCAATGTAGTGGATGCTGATTATGAAGTTGTCGATGATGACAAGGACGAATAAAGTATGGTATGATGGAAGGAAAGCCAAGGCCCTAACGGCTTTGGCTTTCTTGATGATAGCTTATTATTCCGATAGGTGGTGAAATTTTGGCAAAACGGGATTATTATGAGGTGTTGGGACTTGATAAGAACGCCACCGAAGCAGATATCAAAAGAGCTTTTCGTCAGCTGGCGAAAAAGTATCATCCGGACGTAAACCCGGGTGACAGAGATGCTGAAGCAAAGTTTAAAGAGATAAATGAAGCTTATGAAGTGTTAAGTGATCCCCAGAAAAGAAGGCAATATGACCAATTCGGCCATGCCGGACTGAACAGCCATGACTTTGGAGGTTTTGGGCAAGGAGGCTTTGGAGAAGGCAGTTTTGAAGATATATTTGATATGTTTTTCGGGGGAAGTCCCTTTGGCAGTTCGACAAGAAGGCGAAATGCCCCGGAAAGGGGAGCCGATCTCCGATATGATCTGACGATTAGCTTTGAAGAAGCCGTTTTCGGTACGAAAAAGGTTATTCATATCATCCGTAATGAAAACTGCACCCATTGTTCCGGGAGCGGTGCAAAGCCCGGTACTTCTCCTGAAGTGTGTCCTACATGTAATGGCACCGGTCAGATTCAAACGGCCCAAAATACCGCTTTTGGTCGCTTTGTGAATGTACGAACTTGTGATACCTGTCGGGGAGAAGGGAAAATTATCAAGGAATCCTGTCCGAAGTGTAGTGGCCGAGGAAGAATCCGCCGTTCAAGAAAGATTAGTGTGAATATACCGGCAGGAATCGATGATGACCAGGTGATTACCTTAAGGGGAGAAGGAGAACCGGGCATGAGGGGAGGACCGGCAGGGGACCTATACGTCTATATCTCTGTGAAGCCCCATAAGCTCTTTACCCGTCAGGGATACGATATTCATTGCGATATCCCCATCACCTTTGGGCAGGCTGCCTTGGGTGCTGAGATAGAAGTACCTACCTTGGAGGGAAAGGTAAAGTACTCGATACCGGAAGGCACACCTACAGGAACGGTTTTTCGCCTAAGGGGAAGAGGAGTACAACATCTTCGTGGAAGCGGCAAAGGGGATCAATATGTTCGGGTGGTCGTTGATGTGCCCAAACGCCTCAATGAATATCAAAAAGAGCTATTGCGTAAGTTTGAGGAATCCCTCACAGGGAAAGAATACCAAGGTGATAAGAAAACCTTCTTTGACAAAATGAAGGATGTGTTCAATGCATAGGATTTGGAGCTTTTCCCCACACTGTATGGTAGACAATACCATGACCGTGTGGGGGTTATACTGTTTAAGAAATGCCGGAGAAGTTGATAAAAGAAACAGCAAGCAGTTTGGTACCGTTTATGCTGTTGGGAGGAAGATGAATGGATTGGATAGAAATTATAGTAAGGACAACTAGCCAGGGAGCAGACATCGTAGCGGCAGTGCTCTATGAGGCAGGGGCAAACGGCGCTGTGATTGAGGACCCGGCTGATATACAGCTTTATCAGCGGCCGGAGGGACAGTGGGATTATATTGATGAGTCTCTATTGGACAGGATGGACTCGGAAGTTTTGGTGAAGGGCTATTTGGCAGACGATGAAAAACTCCATGACAGGCTGCAATATATTCGGAACCGTATTCAGTATCTTCTTACTGCAGACTTGGGAGGCATAGACCTGGGAAGCGGAAGCCTTGAGTTTCACACTGTTAAGGAGGACGATTGGGCAAATAATTGGAAAAAGTACTATAAGCCGGTCCACGTTACCGACCATATTGTCATCAAACCCAGCTGGGAGAATTACCAACCGAAGGAAGGAGAGAAGCTGATCGAGCTGGATCCTGGAATGGCTTTTGGCACCGGTACCCATGAAACTACGGTCATGTGCATACAGATGCTCGAAAAATATGTAAAAACCGGTATGAAGGTCTTTGATGTCGGTTGTGGAACGGGTATTCTGTCCATTGTGACGGGCAAACAGGGCGCGAAGTCCGTGATGGCCATTGACATTGATCCAACTTCAGTAAAGATTGCAAGGGAAAATGCAAGATTGAATGATTTGGAGCATGTCATCATTCCCATTGAAGGCAATTTGCTGGATCGGATATCGGATAAGGCTCATGTGATTGTTGCCAACATTATCGCAGATGTTATCCTTGCATTGACACCGGACATTGGACGTTTTTTATATGATGACGGAATCTTTATCTCTTCTGGGATTATTCAGGATCGGAGCGGCGAAGTGGAAGAAGCTTTGAAACGCTATGGCTTCAATATATTGGAACGTCAACAAATAGGCGAATGGGTGGCATTTGCTTGCAAAAGATAGGGGGACATGATGCACCGGTTTTTTATTGATGAACAAGAAATCGTGGATAATAGGGTACTGATCACAGGCGGAGATGCCCATCACATTCACAAAGTGCTTCGTTTGGCAAAGGGAGCGGAAATCTTCCTTTGTGACGGTAAAGGAAAGGAATACCGGGCTACGATCATATCCGTAAATAAGGGCATCGTAGAAGCCATGATTGTCGGTGAAATACAAAGGTTTACCGAACCATCCTGTAAGGTCACCCTCTATCAAGGTGTACCTAAATCGGACAAAATGGATTGGATCGTTCAGAAGTGTGTAGAGCTGGGTATATATCGTATTGTTCCCGTCTTAATGGAAAGATGCGTTGTTCGTTTAGAAACAAAGAAGGATCGGATGAAAAAAAGAGATCGATGGCAAAAAATTGCCGAGGAAGCTGCAAAGCAGAGCGGAAGACTTCGGATTCCTCCTGTAGAAGAACCGATTCCCCTTTCGGAAGCTTTAAAGGGCATGTCTGATCATTCATTAATATTGGTTCCATGGGAAGAAGAGAAAGAACAAGGCATAAAATCTGTTCTGAGTGCCCATAAAGATCCACAGGCTATCGCATATATGATTGGTCCCGAAGGGGGGATGACGGCCTATGAGGCCGAGCAGCTTCGGATTCAGGGGGGGATCCACGTTACCCTTGGGAGAAGGATTTTGCGGACAGAAACAGCGGGAATAGCCGTCTTATCAATGATACTCTTTCACATGGATGAAATGGGAGGTTAATAGGTGAAGCGGGTTGCATTCTATACACTGGGCTGTAAAGTGAATCAATACGATACGGAAGCCATGATGGAACAGTTTCGATTGGCAGGATATGAGCTAGTGGACTTCAGTGACATCGCTGATGTATATATCATCAATACCTGTACCGTCACAAATCTGGGGGACAGGAAATCCAGACAAATGGTGAGAAGGGCCCATAGGCTAAATGCAGGGGCTATCATCGGCGTCGTAGGTTGTTATGCGCAACGGGCGGCAGAGGAAGTCTTGGCCATACCCGGGGTCCGCTTTGTAATGGGAACCAAAAACCGGAACCGCATCGTGGAGATTGTAGAAAAGGCCGAAGAAGAGGGTATTGTCATCAATGCCGTGGAGGACATCCTTACAAGCAGGGATTTTGAAGAGTTGACCATCGATGCTCCGGAAGGGCATACCCGTGCGTTTTTGAAAATCCAGGAAGGCTGTGAGCAGTTCTGTTCTTACTGTATCATCCCTTATGTAAGGGGTCCTATTCGAAGTCGCAAACGTCAGGATATTCTGAAGGAAGTAAAAAGGCTGGAGGCGGCAGGCTTTAAGGAAATTGTTTTGACAGGCATTCATCTTGCTTCATATGGCAGAGACAGCGGGGAAGGCTCGCTGGCGGAGATCATAGCGGATATTCATTCGATAGATGGCATTGAACGGATCCGTTTAGGTTCCGTTGAACCTACTCTGTTGACACCCTCCTTTGTGGAGAGGATGGCCTCCCTAAAAAAGGTATGTCCCCACTACCATGTTTCTCTGCAGAGTGGAAGTGATCATATTTTGAGGCGCATGAACCGCAAGTATACAACTGAGGAATATCGGCAGTTTATAAGAAACCTGCGATCCTATATCCCGGATGCTGCTGTAACAACAGATGTGATGGTGGGCTTCCCCGGTGAAGAAGAGGAGCATTTTCAGGAGACCTTTGATTTTGTTCAGGAGATTGCATTCAGCAAAATCCATGTTTTTCAGTATTCACCCAGGAAAGGGACACTGGCTGCAAAAATGAAGAATCAGGTTTCGACAGTGGATAAGGAGACAAGAAGCAAAAGGCTAATAAAATTGGCTGATGAGTTAGGAAAGGCTTATGTCGCTTCTTTCCTGGGAACTGCTCAAAAGGTTTTGTTCGAGGAAGAGGTTCCATGGGAAAAGGGCTGGCTGCAGGGATTTACAGATCATTATATCAAGGTGATGGCGGAGGGCGATCAGAATCTAAAAGGCAGTATTGCATATGTTTTATTGAAAGAACAGGATGAAGAGCTTGTTCGTGGCAGTATCGTCCCTTAAAGCAATGGAAAATGATAAAAATGCTGACTCCGTATAGAGTATGGATTTATTGATATTATTTATGGAAAGATATATAATAAAAGAAGCGTGTGGGAGGTGAGTTTGTATGGAGGAGTGTATTTTTTGCAAAATTGCCGGGAAGGATATCCCAAGTGACTGTGTCTATGAAGACGATCAGGTATTCGCTTTTCGGGATATCAACCCTCAGGCCCCCGTTCATATTCTTGTTATACCCAAGCAGCATTTCGGATCATTGTTGGAGGTTACAGAGAAAACCAGTTCCCTGGTAGCCAATGTGGTCATGACGGTGAATAAGTTGGCTAAACAGTTGAATCTGGATGAAAGCGGTTTTCGCTTAGTCGTAAATACCGGGAAAGACGGAGGGCAAACCGTAGATCACTTGCATTTTCATCTTCTTGGCGGCAGAGAATTGGGTTGGCCGCCAGGATGATCAAGGTAAGTTGTATAATTAATTGCCCACATTTATCAAAAAAGTAAAGACTCATGGCACGATCTCTGATATGTTTAAGGTGACTAAAGCAAACATAAGGAGGTCATGCACATGAGTCAACCCCATTGTACCACAACATCCCGAGGTTTTAAACACATAACTGAAAGGCAGCGCTATCAAATTGAAATTCTTCTCCAGGAAGGGAAAAAACCAAATGAGATAGCTATAGCATTAGGCAAGCACAAACGGACTATAGAGAGGGAAATAGCCCGTGGGACGGTAAAAATGCTAACAACGGAGCTCACCTACGTTGAAAAATATTGTGCAGATGCAGCTCAACGTGACTACCTTGAGAAAGCAGCAAATAAAGGTCCATGCCTGAAAATTGGCTATGATCATGAGCTGGCCGATCACATAGAAAGAAAGATCATTCAGGAAAAGTATTCACCCGATGCAGTCATAGCAGAAATTAAAGCCAAGAAGCTGAAATTTAAAACAAGTATCTGTATTAAGACCCTTTACAACTATATCGACAAGGAAGTCTTTGCAAACATCAGCAATAAGGATCTGCCAGTCAAAAAGCAGCCTAAAAAACGCCGGAAACGAGTAAAAATTGCGTATAAAAACCTTAAAGGAACCAGTATTGAGGAAAGACCGGCCGTAGTAGATTCACGTGAAGAGTACGGTCACTGGGAGATGGGTTGCCTTCTTGGCAGCAAGAATACAGGCAAAGGCGTCTTGTTGGTACTTACAGAGCGTAAGAAACGTCAACAAATCATCCGTAAGATGAAAGATAAGACACAAAAGTCTGTCAAGCAGGCTCTGGACCGATTGGAAAGAGAATATGGAGCACAATTTTTAACGACGTTCAAAACTATTACTGTAGATAATGGAAGTGAATTTTTAAACAGCAATGAACTAGAGGCCTCTGTGCGGAAGAAAGGTCAACAACGCACTAAGACCTATTATGCACACCCTTATAGTGCCTGGGAACGAGGCTCCAATGAAAATGCCAACAAATTAATTAGGCGCTTCATTCCTAAAGGCACGGACATAAGCAAGTTAAAGAATTCGGACATCCAAAGAATTGAAAACTGGATGAACAATTATCCAAGAAGGATTCTCGGCTATAAATCAGCAAACGATGTAGCAGCGTAAAACATACGAACTTTGGGGCTTTGCCCCAAACCCCATCCTCGCCGGAAGGCAGGTGGCTGCTATTAGCAGGCCACCAAACAAGAGGATTTGGGGTTTGTGCAGGAATCAAGGGTCAAAATAAACTCACTTCGTTCGCCCTTGATTCCTAGCGATAGTTTCCATTCCGACATAGCGTAACATATCAGACATATGCCATAAAATGTAAGGCAATTAAAGTTGCAATCTGCACGCCAGGATGATCACGTATATTTATATTGACTGGGGAATTTAGCTGGGGTATAATATTACATATGTTTTTTTACTATATCCCAGTTTGTGTAAACGGAGGGATTACAGCTGTTGTTTTTGCACGATTGTTTTGAGCGGAGGGAGGGAAAAGGATATGTCTGAAATCCGAGTTGGGGAAAACGAATCCTTGGAGAGCGCTCTTAGAAGGTTCAAGAGAAAATGTGCTCGATCCGGTGTATTGGCCGAGATTCGGAAAAGAGAGCATTATGAGAAGCCAAGTGTAAGAAGAAAGAAAAAGGCTGAAGCAGCAAGGAAAAGAAAATATTAATTCGATGAGTAGGAGAGAATCTCTCAAAGAGCAATTACTGGAAGATGTGAAAGTACCTTCCTCAGCAATTTACAGAAAGATGAAGTGAATGAATTGATTACCCAAACCACATTCCAAATTGGTGCCAACAATGATGAAGAATATGGGTAAAGCAATGAGTATGGTTATGCCTTTTTTATGGGGAGAGGCTATAGTACATTACTCAATCTTCTGGTAAAAAGCATGAACAGGTTAAAAACCGGTCCAAATGGACCGGTTTTTTGATGGAAATATCGCTATAGGATGGAGATAGAACATGGAATAACTAACATAAATATACTGTTTAGTTAACATAAATCTTGTGCTATGATGGAGATGGAGCTACTCGTTAAGAATGGGGGGTGAGGCCTGTGAAGAAACATGCCACGGCATGCATAGTAGTTTTGTGCTTTATCGCCCTATGGATTACGTTGAGGTTTTTCTTCTCCATAAATGGGGGCAGGGAAATGGTTTCGAAGCATCAGAAGGCTTTTAAAACCGTTTCTAAAAGCCATGGAGGAGGCGGACAATATCCTGCCGTTCAACAGCATAATTCAGACATCACCCTTTCCCAAAGCAGTTCCGATTCGGATCCCTCTATACCTAATGTTGACTTATCTTCCAATGAACAAAAATATATTACTATAGGGACATTTAATATTCATCATGGTGTAGATAGGCAAAACAATGAATCGCTGGATGTCCTGATTGATGAAATAAAGGCATCGGGAGCCCAGATCATTGCACTGCAGGAAGTAGATCGAAATCATTTTCGTTCCGGTTTTAAGGATCAGGTCAAGGAAATCGCAAAAGCCCTTTCGTTTTCATACGCATATGGTGAGACCATCAATATCCTGGGTGTAAAATATGGCAATGCCTTTGTCAGTGCCTATCCGATCATTGAGGAAGAAAATATTGTACTGCCTACTGCCTCCTGGGAGAGAAGGGGGCTCTTAAAGGCAAAGATAGACCTGGGAGATCATATATATCGTTTTTATACCACCCATCTTGGGCTGTCAGCCAAGGAGAGAGAGGAGCAGATAGCAGTCATCAATCGCGAAATATCCGATTCCCCCTTTCGAGTCATATTGATGGGGGATTTCAATGCTCAGCCTGAATACCGGGAAATGAAAAAGATACACTCCGGGCTGCAAGATACCGCCCACAAGGTCGCCCAGGAGCAATTATTCACTTTTGCCTATAACAGCATCATTCCTAATATACGAATTGATTATATTTATACATCCAAGGATGTTGCTATTTTGAAACATTGGGTGAACCCTTCTTCTATCTCGGATCATAATATGGTCCTGGCAAGAATTGATCTTTCTTCAGGGGAATAAGGAGAAAATATACAGAAGGATAAGAACAGAACATATTGAAGATGCTGGATGTGAAGAAGATGCTGGATGTGAAATGGAATGGATACAAATCCATTCTTTTTTTTCACTGTTTCGCATACATTTAAAGGTGAGGAGCAGGGCGGGAAGACAGGGATTATGTATACGAGTACCGGATCTCAAAGGCTTAATGGGTTTCAGGATCTCCCGATTTGGATGAGGTGGTAATGATGAGGAAACGAAAACTTGAAGGGATTAAGGCGAATATCTCCGAGATGTTTGAACTGCCCAAGGAAATTGTCCTGAATCTGCCTAAAATCAGTATGGTGGGCAATAATCAGATGTACGTTGAAATTCACAAAGGAATCATTGAATATACTCCTCAACGTATTCGGGTTAACTCGACCATTGGGGTCATCCGAATTCTTGGAGAAGAAATGACTGTAAAAAATATCGGTGCAGAAGAAATCATCGTAACGGGTGAAATCTTATCAATTGAGTTCCTGGTCTGATGAGGTGAGATGAGTTGCTGATAGTAAGAATATGGAATATTTTAATGGGATATGTTATCATAAGAGTAGAAGGTTTATCCCTTGAAAAATTCATCAACCTCTCAGCAAGTAAAGGTATACATCTATGGGGTATTGAGCGGATTTCCTACACGACTTTACAAGCCAGGGTAAGCATCAACGGCTTTCGAAAATTGAGACCCGTCCTTCGCAAAGTACGTTGTCGAATCACAATTGTAGATAAAAGAGGACTTCCCTTTCTCACATATCGTTTAAAAAAGCGGAAAATGCTTGTAGCAGGTATGATTATCTGTCTGACTTTACTCTATGGATTTAGTTCTTTTGTTTGGGTTATTGAGGTAAAGGGTACAGAGAAGCTGGATTCTTCTGTGATAATGAATGCATTACATGAAAATGGCATTGAACCAGGGATATGGAAAGGACATATCAACATCCGCGATTTAGAAAACGAGCTAATGATACAGCTTCCTCAAATTTCCTGGGTTGGATTGGAGTTGAGGGGAGTAAAGCTTGTAGCGGAAATCGTGGAAGCAGTCCAGCCGCCTCCTTTTATTGATAAGGAAACACCATGCAATATCATTGCTTCCAAGGATGGCATTATTGCAAAAATGACGGTCCTTGAGGGAAAACCTACCGTACAGATTGGTAGTACGGTGAGGAAAGGCCAATTGTTGGTTAGCGGGGTGATCGAACATGAAGGAATTGGAGTGCGTTATGTCCATGCAAGAGGTGAAATTCTTGCAAGGACATGGTTTGAAGGCAAGGGCAAAGCCCCTCTGAGAGAGTCAATGAAAGTCCCAACTGGCCGTAAGGTTGTGCGAAAGTATATCCGGCTGGGAAGCATAAAAGTGAAGGTCCAAGAGGATCCCATTCTCTTTGGAAAATTTGAGAAGACGGTGAGCAGGCAGCCGCTCTTAGGGGAGAATCTTTTTCTTCCGGTTGAAATGCTTATTGAGGAATATCATGAAGTGAAGGAAATCCATAAAAAAATGGCTATCGATCAAGTGCGCCAATTAGCCCAGGATCAAGCTTGGAAGGAAGCCCAGCAGAAGATTCCACAACACGCAAAGGTTGTTGACAAAAAGGTGAAATTTAGTATGATAGAGGAAGAATTTATAGAAGCAGTTATGTACGTGGAGACACTTGAGCCGATCGGTGTGCAGGCTCCTTTGTCCGTTGATAAGGAGGAACTAAAGTTTGAACAACCAACTGTGGGAAAGAAAAATAGAGATTGATTCCATGGAACAGCTTATGCAGTTATTCGGTAATTTTGATGAGAATATACGAGTCATTGAAGATGAATTGGAGGTTAACATAACGGCAAGGAATACAGAGGTCCTTATTACGGGCGAAGGAGAAAAGGTGAACCTTGCTTATACGGTCATGACGAAGCTGGCAGATATGATTCGGAGAAATGAATCCATTGATCGCTCCCGAATACGATATGCCATAGAATTGGCATCGGAGGGAAAGGAAGATCTGATTGAAGAGATCATGGCCGATGTCATCGCCGTCACATATAAGGGCAAGCAGATTAAAAGCAAGACCTTTGGACAGAAAAAGTATGTAAATGCAATGAAACAAAACACTATTGTTTTTGGTGTAGGACCAGCCGGCACCGGAAAGACCTATTTGGCAATGGCCATGGCGGTTACGGCACTAAAGAACAAAGAAGTAAGTCGCATTATCCTGACAAGACCGGCGGTTGAGGCCGGTGAAAAGCTGGGTTTTTTACCCGGTGACCTTCAGAACAAGGTGGATCCTTACCTGCGCCCTCTGTATGATGCGCTATTTGAGATGGTCGGTACTGAATCGTATCATCGCATGGCGGAACGAGGAATGATTGAGGTAGCGCCTTTAGCTTATATGAGGGGACGCACATTAAATGAATCCTTTATCATCCTGGACGAAGCCCAGAATACAACACCGGAACAGATGAAGATGTTCCTCACTCGCTTTGGATATGGTTCCAAGGTGGTGGTAACGGGAGATATTACTCAGATCGACCTGCCCAGAGGCAAGACTTCAGGACTGAAGGAAGCCATTACCGCCCTGAAGGGGATTGAGGATATAGAGATCGTTTATTTGACCCATAAGGATGTAGTCCGTCATGAACTTGTGCAAAATATCATAAAGGCATACGATCGTTATGATCGAAGAAAAGCAAAAAAAGAGGAGCAATCTTCATGATGAAACCTGCTATGCAATTGGACAAACCTAGAATCGTGATTTTATCTCTGGCCCGATGGCTCATTCACAAGAGAACATTGGGGCTTCTGGTTACCGTCGTCAGTTATGGAGTGATCTTCATGATGGTTACGGCATCTATTGCTCCAAAACGATATGATCTTCAGGTAGGAGATTTAGCCAAGGAAACCATCAAGGCCACCAAAGATGTCATCGATGAGATCAGTACACAAAAACTGATACAAGAAGCTCATAATTCCGTAGACATAAAATATAAGCAGGATGAAGCCATTACAAATGAAGTGCTGGAGAATATTCACAGCTGTTTTTCAACCATTGGCGATATACGGGTGGAAGGCGAAAAAGAGAGGATCCGTATGACGGAGACGATGGCTCCCTCTCAGCAGGACAATGAAGGAAACGACGATACCGATTCGACAGCGGAAGGGGAAAAGCAGCTGGAGAATTCGTTTACCTATTCTGATTCCTTCCTGAAAGAAATGGGCAACAAATTGCCTGTAACCCTGTCCAGAAATGATGTCCTGACGATATTATCGGCCAAACAAGCCGAGTTGGATACCTTGAAGCAAAAAATCCTGGAGCTTACATCTGACAGTTTGAAGAGCGGAACAAAAGAGGAGTTCAGGATGGATCAGATGAATAAAATCAATAAGGAGTTATCTGATCCGGAGCTGGATATATCCAATGAGGTCAGGAAACTGGGGATGGGGATTGTATCAGCCTATCTGCAGGCGAATATGATCTACGATGAAGAAGCAACGGAACAAGCAAGACAAAAGGCTGTTGAGGCGGTTGTGCCTGTTGTGTATAAGAAAGGTCAGAATATCGTTAGGGAGAGCGAGCCCGTAACTCAAGCGCAGCTACAGGTCCTTGACAGCCTGGGTTTATTAAAGAGCAAAGCCTTTGACGTTTCCTTCTATACCGGTATCGGGATTATCATATTGATACTGCTCCTGCCTATTGTTTTTTATCTCCTGGCTTTTGAGAAGAAACTTGTCGACAATATACCTCTTCTTATCATGTTAAGCCTTATTATCATTTTGAGTTTAGGGGTCGCCCTTTTAGTCAATCAGATTCATCCATATCTTATCCCTGCTTCCCTTGGTACATTGCTCATTGCCATTTTACTGCATTCGAGGCTGGCATTGATTATCAACATGGTACTGGCTGTTTTGATAGGAATCATGACAGGAAATGACGGCGGTGTCTTTTCCGTTACGATGCTCAATGTCATGATGATTTCCTTGTTTGGAGGAAGCATAGGTGTTTACATCGTCAACCGACTTCCACAGCGGAATGCTCTTATGCTGGCAGGGGTTGTCATCGGGGCAACAAATTTCATAACCCTTTTAGGGATTGGATTGGTAACAACAAGTGATATCAAGGGGAATTTGCTTTCATCCCTTTGGGGTTTAGGGAACGGTGTCCTGTCTTCTGTGCTCTGCATTGGCACCCTGCCTATATGGGAAAACCTTTTTAATTTGGTTACGCCAATAAAGCTTTTGGAATTATCCAATCCTCAGCAGCCCCTGTTGAAACGGCTTCTTTTAGAAGCTCCTGGGACCTATCATCACAGCATCATCGTTGCCAACCTTGCAGAAAGCGCTGCAGATGCTCTGGGAGCCAATTCTCTTCTGGCAAGAGTGGGTTCGTATTATCATGACGTTGGCAAGTTGAAGAGACCTTTCTTTTTTAAAGAGAACCAAATAGGGACAGATAATCCCCATGATAAGATCACACCCAATCTGAGCACGCTTATTATTACTTCCCATCCAAAGGATGGCATTCAATATGCGAAAAAGTATAAGATACCCAGGGTCTTGCAAGATATTATCCTGCAGCATCATGGCACATCTCCTGTTTTGTATTTCTATCATAAGGCTATGAATGCCGATTCAAATGAAAAAGTCCTTTTGGAAAATTTCCGATATGAAGGGCCCAAACCCCAAACACGGGAGGCTGCCATTATTATGCTGGCCGATACGGTAGAAGCTGCCGTGAGGGCACAGTCGGAGCCGTCTCAAGGGAGGATCGAGGGTTTAATAAGAAAACTGATTAAGGAAAAACTAGAGGATAATCAATTGGACGAATGTGACCTGACCTTGAGGGATTTGGATCTGATTGCGGATGCTTTTTCCAAGGTTCTTTGTGGTGTATTTCATGAGCGGATTGAATATCCCGATATAAATATGAAGGATACGGCGGGTGGAAAAGAAGGATGACAATCATTATAGATAATTGGCAGAACAAGGTTGAGGTAACGAAGGAAATGGAAGCCTTATTAAAAGGGCTGATCCAAAAGACCCTGGAACTGGAAGGGGAGCATGCCCCCATGGAAATTGGGATTATACTGGCGGATAATGAGCAGATTCGGGAGTTAAATCGAAAGCATCGGGGCATTGATCGGGAGACGGATGTCTTATCTTTTCCTATGATTGAATACGAGGATTATTGTGATAGCGAGGTCGAGCAGTTCCGCCTGGAAGAGATGGAGACAGAGATGGACCATGATAGCCAGGAGATTCTTCTGGGTGATATTGTGATTTCTCTGGAAAAGGCGCTGCAGCAAGCAGAGGAATATGGGCATGAAATCGAGCGGGAGATTGGCTTTCTAACGGTTCATGGTATGCTTCACTTGCTAGGATATGACCATATGGAAAAGGAAGATGAGAAGATTATGCGGCAAAGAGAAGAGGAGGTGCTGCATTCCTTTCATTTGATACGAGGCCAGTAGGGGGGTAAACATGAAGGATAGAAGACTGATTGACAGCTTTAACGACGCCATTGAGGGGCTTATCCACAGTTTTGTTTCCGAAAAAAACATGAGATTTCATTTTATCATTGCCATAGGAACTCTTGTTCTCGGTATTCTTGCAAAAGTGGGTAAGACAGAAACCATTCTTTTATTCATTACCATTACTTTGGTTATTGGAATGGAAATGATCAATACGGCTATTGAAGCTGTGGTGGACATGATTACACCTAAATATCACCCTTTAGCCAAGATCGCGAAAAATGTGGCAGCAGGAGCGGTGCTTCTATCAGCGATCAATGCGATTGCGGTCGGCTATCTGGTTTTCTTTAACAAGATCGCCAACTTTCCTCTTCAGGTGACGAGATATATTCGTCATCTTCCCGTCCATCTGACCTTTGCCAACCTGGGAGTTGTTCTGCTTGTTGTGATTATCGTAAAGGCGATGAATCGTAGAGGCAGCTTTTTACGAGGGGGCTTGCCAAGCGGTCACAGTGCATTGGCATTCTCACTGTTTACATCCATTACCCTTTTAACCAAGGATGCCCTCATATCCACCCTATGTGCCATTATGGCTATTATGGTGGCTCAAAGCAGGTTGGAATCAAAGATACATAGTTTATATGAAGTTGTCGTGGGGGGAGTTATCGGCATTTTAGTGACTGTATTGATTTTTCAACTGATTCTTCCATTGATATGATATGAGAAATGACTCGTTATCCTTATTGAGGCATAGAACGGAGTGATTACAGGATGAAAACGGATCAATGTCTGGTGGAAGAAGCCTTACGGGCGAAGGAAAACGCCTATGCCCCCTATTCTAAATTCCGAGTAGGGGCGGCATTGTTGTCATGTGACGGACAGGTTTTTACCGGCTGTAACATTGAAAACGCTTCCTTTGGAGCGACCAATTGTGCAGAAAGAACGGCGATTTTCAAGGCTGTGTCCGAAGGCCGGAGAGAATTTGCGGTCATCGCCATTGCCTCCGATAGCAGCCATTTCACTTATCCATGTGGAATCTGTCGGCAGGTTATGGCGGAATTTAATTCGGAGATGCGCATCATTGTAGCAAACCGGGAAGGAGAGAGCAAGGCCTTATCTCTCAATGAACTCCTTCCCCATTCCTTTGCTTCTCGGGATATGAAGAAATAATGACTATAGCAACAGGAGTGTATAGTATGTCGACTGATTTCCGTTCTGGATTTGTTACCATTATTGGAAGACCCAATGTCGGAAAATCTACCTTAATGAATCGTTTCATTGGCGAGAAGATTGCAATCGTTTCTTCAAAACCTCAAACTACTCGCAATAAAATTCAGGGGGTGTTGACGCGGCCAGGATACCAGATCGTATTCATTGACACTCCGGGTTTGCATAAACCTAAAAACAAGCTTGGTGAATACATGATAAAGGTTGCTCGCAATGCATTAGAGGAAGTAGAAGCTGTCTTATTTGTTGTCGACGGAAAAAGCGGTATTGGCTATGGGGACGAGATGATCATCAAAAGTTTGGGGGATCTTCAAACTCCGGTCATTGCGGTTCTGAATAAGGTGGATGCCATGTCCGGGGAGGATGTGCTCGGCAGCATTGACCGTCTTAAAAAGCTTTGGAATTTTGAAGCCATTGTACCTACTTCAGCATTACATGGAGAGGGGATCGATGACTTGGAGAATCTTTTGCTGGATCATTTACCTCCGGGTCCCAAATATTTTCCGGACGACATGATCACCGACCAACCCGAAAGGTTTATTATTGCTGAATTAATACGTGAAAAGGCTTTGGATTTCTTAAGGGATGAGGTTCCTCATGGAGTAGGTATTGAGATTCTTGGCATCCACAAACGGGAAGATAAAGATTTATTGGATGTGGAGGCTGTCATTTACTGTGAGAGGGATTCCCATAAGGGGATTATTATCGGTAAAAGAGGTGCAATGCTGAAGCAAATTGGTCAACAGGCAAGGCTGGACATGGAAAGGCTTTTGGGTTCTCCCGTTTTCTTAAACCTATGGGTGAAGGTAAGGGAAGACTGGCGGAACAAGCAGGCCATCCTGAGGACTCTGGGATACGACGATTGAAGGAAAGAAGGGGAATTGACAAAGAATGAAGCCTTCTGCTAGTATGAGATAGTTGAGAAAAATTATTTTGCAATGAGCGTTGAGATAGTGTAGGCTTGGAGGTGGTAGCTCATGGATGCTGGTCCCAGGCGTTTCGGTCTTAACAGCATATTGACGTTGTATAAATCGGTCATGGCGGTATCTGTGGGCTGTCAGGAAGAGAGAATTGGATATGCCGCCTGACTGAAAGAGGTGGTATGTTTGACGGATAGAATGAATAATATAGAGCAGATAGCCCATTATGTACGATCGGGGGAGATACGTGGACTGTATACCCTTTTAGAGGATTTGCATCCTGCCGATATAGCGGAAATCCTTTTGGCTTTGGATGAAGAGGAGAGAAAGGGACTTTTCAGGCTTTTGCCTAAGGGTTTGGCTGCCCTCGTTCTCAATGAGTTGGATTCAGATTATTTCGAAGAGCTGATTGGATATTTGGATTTAAAAGAAAGATCACAAGTCCTGGACGAAATGTCTCCGGATGATATGGTGGATATACTCAGCGAGCTTTCGGATGACAGGCAAAGTGAAATATTGGGCATGATGAATGTGGAAGAGGCCCGTGATGTACGGGAGCTTCTTGATTATGACGAGGATTCTGCCGGCGGAATCATGACCAAGGAATATGTGGCCATTCGAAGGGATATAACCGTCGAGGAAGCCATAAAGGAACTCCGCTACGATGCACCGGATGCTGAAACGATATACTATGTCTATGTGGTGGATCATGAGAACCGCTTAGTGGGTGTTGTTTCTCTGAGGGAATTAATCGTTTCCCAGCCCAATACACTGATTGAGAATATTATGAGGGAAAAGGTTATCAGTGTCGAGCTGGGGATGGACCAGGAAGATGTGGCCAGGAAGGTTGCAAAATACGACCTGTTGGCGATTCCGGTTGTGGATCACGAAAACCGTTTGATGGGGATTGTTACGGTAGATGATATATTGGATGTTATAGAAGAAGAGGCTTCAGAGGATATTTTTCGATTTGCCGGAGCAGTAGAGGCCATTGGGTCTGAAGACAAGGCTTTTTTTGCCCAAATCCTTTTTTCTGTGAAATCCAGATTGCCCTGGCTGATTATCACATTATTGGGCGGGATGGTATCGAGCCAAATTATCAATCGTTATTCATCCTTGATACAGACCTATGCCAATCTTGCCGCTTATATGCCTCTTCTGGCAGGAATGGGAGGAAATGTAGGAACCCAGTCATCCACCCTTACGGTCAGGGCTATCGCTATTGGTCAGATTGACAGGGATGGCATTATCAGGAACATCATCCAAGAGTCTTTAGTGGGACTGCTGGTAGGTTTGGTATGTGGCTTAGGAGTGGCCTTCGTTACATTGTTTCAACCTCAAAAAGATGCCTTGATACAAGGTGGGCTTCTGGCCTTCATGGTTGGTTTTGCCATGTGCTGTAATATGGTCACGGCTGCAGCGATAGGCACTATGGTTCCACTGGCTTTTAAAAGATTCGGTATTGATCCCGCAGTTGCATCGGCTCCCTTTATTTCCACAACCATTGATGTGACGGGATTAAGCATTTACTTTGGCCTGATTACTTTTATGTTGTCTATCTTCTTCAAATGATTATTTTCAGGCAGAGGCCGGATTGCTGGAAGGTTTTTGAAACCCGGAAAAAGGGTTGGTTCAAACGGTTATTTTTTCATCGAATAGGGGTTTTCATACGGGGAAGTATAATATCGAGGAGGCATCAAGGTTATGACTGATTTAGTATGGAAACTCTTTGAGAAATCCGGTTCCGTGAACTATTATAACCTCTACAAATGTCTGGAGAAGGTCGTTGAGTGGGAAGATTTTGACTACGAGGAGGACTATTCCGAACTTCAAGAGAAGAAAATAAATGTGGCTCATAACTAGTGTTGTCGGCAGTTTGTCCCTGCCGGCAACTTATTTTAGGATGGGGGAATGGATGGGTATGGCTGTTGTAAAAACCCAGGGAATTGTGCTTCGATATGTGAATTACCGGGATGCGGACAGGATTGTAACCTTATTTTCCAGGGAGTTGGGGAAGATTCAGGTAACCGCAAGGGGATGCAGAAGGCAGAAAAGCCGTTTGTTGGTGGCTACCGAACTGTTTTGTTACGGTGAATATATTCTTTATTTTCGTCAGGGAAGGTACACCATGACCCAGTGCGAGATTAAAGAAGACTTCTATAATATTCGTACGAACCTTGATACCCTGGCCTACAGCACATACATTATTAATTTGTGTGAAGAAGCGATTCAGCCCGGTGAAAGGAATACATATCTCTTCCGCCTGCTCCTTAATACTTTAAGCTATTTATCTTACTCTGATCTGAATCCTTTGGATATCACATTGATCTTTTCCCTCAAAATGATTGATCTTTTAGGATATCGTCCCCAGCTGTCCGCTTGTGTCCGATGCGGGAGTGAAAAACCTGACGAATTTACCTTTAGCAGTCGGGAAGGGGGAATCCTTTGTAAAAAGTGTAATAATGCAGACCCCTTTGCGTACAATATCCATAAAGGCACGCTGGAGACCATGAAATATATTTTCCAGATGGATTCTGCCAGGATGGGAACTTTGAGGATAGGTGAGGAAATCAGAGGGGAGCTAAAAGAAATAATCAAGGTCTATTTGACGCAGCGTCTTGAGAAACAATTTAAATCATGGGGGTTTATAGAACGATTTGATAAAATCGGAAGAAAGGAGGAATAAGAATGGAAAACGAATATCTGGAAAAAATAGAGATCGTCAAGGAAAAAACGGGCGTTAGTTTTAAAAGAGCGAAAGAGGCCCTGGATGCTACGAATGGAGATGTCATCGCAGCCATTATCCATATTGAAGAAGAAGGCGAAAAGGCAAGTTGGAATGAAACCTTCACTGTGAAGGGTGGAGAAGTAATTGACAAGCTGAAAGAAATTATCCGGGAAGGGAATATTTCTCGACTGAAGGTAAAAAAGGATGATAAGGTTTATTTGGATGTCCCGGTTACCGCCGGAGCTATCAGTATTCTGCTCCTACCTCAGATCGCCGCCCTTGGAACGGCCATTGCATTAATGTCCCAGTGTACGATAGAAGTGCAAAGGCCTAATAAGAAAGATGTAAAAGTATAAAATATAAGGTGTGAAGCTCTTTCATTCGATATCATCCGAAAGAGCTTTTTTTTTTACATTGTCCACCTGGAGTTTTCGCATTATATCCGATCTATATAATTCTTTCGACAGATTATTGACCTTCTAAGCGAATTTGTTTAAGATAGAATAGCCGGCAATTTTCTACATTTAAGATTTATGATTGTAAAATGTGCAAATGTGTATTAGAATATCATTGGTATGTTTCTTGCATTAAGATCAGCATAAGTCAAGGACGCTCTCATTTTGTTCCACGGCGGAGATGAGTATAATCTGGTTAAAAATGTGTGTAATGGATATCATAACGGATGTGTTCTTCCATTTAAGTTAATGGGATTTTCCTTTTTAACACTGAAAATGGGTATAAGCTGAGTATCAGCTTGATATACACTACTATCTTACATATGAGGAGGATTGGTCCATGTCAAAGAAATACGTTTACCTTTTTAGTGAAGGTAATGCCGGCATGAGGAACCTACTAGGAGGCAAGGGAGCCAACCTTGCAGAAATGACAAGCCTTGGCTTACCGGTACCTCAAGGTTTTACCGTAACTACCGAAGCCTGTACACGGTATTATGAAGATGGAAAGATGATTGCTCCTGAAATTGTGGAGCAGATTTATGACGCTTTAGCTAAGACGGAAGAAATCAATGGCAAGAAATTCGGAGATCCTGAGAACCCCTTCCTGGTTTCAGTCCGTTCCGGTGCCCGTGCGTCCATGCCGGGTATGATGGATACCATCCTTAACCTTGGACTAAACGATGAGACGGTTGAAGGTCTGGCAAAATTGACCAACAATGAACGCTTTGCCTACGACAGCTATCGCCGTTTCATTCAGATGTTCTCAGATGTGGTTATGGAAATTCCAAAAGCAAAATTTGATGAGATCCTGAACAAGGTGAAGGAAGAAAACGGAGCAAAACTTGATACGGACTTGACAGCCGATAACTTAAAAGAGCTTGTTAAGCGCTATAAAGCCCTGTATTTAGAAGAAAAGGGAGAGGCGTTTCCCCAGGATCCCAGAGTCCAGCTGTTGGAAGCTGTGAAAGCTGTGTTCCGTTCCTGGGATAATCCCCGAGCCATTGTATATCGGAGAATGAACGATATCCCCAGTGACTGGGGTACTGCTGTGAATGTACAGGCCATGGTGTTTGGTAACATGGGTGAGGATTCGGGAACAGGTGTTGCCTTTACTCGAAATCCCGCTACAGGCGAAAAGAAACTTTACGGTGAATACTTGATGAATGCCCAGGGCGAAGATGTCGTCGCCGGTATCCGTACGCCCGACCCCATCAGTCGTTTACAGGAAACCATGCCGGAGATCTATGACCAATTTGTAGAAATTGCTGAAAAATTAGAGAAACATTACCGGGACATGCAGGATATGGAGTTTACCATTGAGAGAGGAAAGCTCTATATGCTTCAAACCCGTAATGGAAAACGGACAGCCGCTGCTGCTTTGAAGATTGCCGTTGACTTGGTCTCTGAGGGCATGATTACAAAGGAAGAGGCTATTATGAAGGTGGATCCCAAGCAGCTGGATACCTTGCTCCACCCGACCTTTGAACCGAATGCCCTGAAGAAGGTCCAACCCATTGCGAAGGGGCTGCCTGCTTCCCCTGGCGCTGCGGCAGGACAGGTTTACTTCACTGCCGAAGATGCAGTAGCAGCTGCAAAGAATGGCCAAAAGGTTATATTAGTCAGAACAGAGACTTCACCGGAAGACATTGAAGGCATGTACGCAGCACAAGGTATTTTAACCGCCCGTGGCGGCATGACATCCCATGCAGCCGTTGTGGCCCGTGGTATCGGTACCTGTTGTGTAGCCGGCTGTGGTGAAATTCGCATCAATGAACAAGACAAAATCTTTACCAGCCCCGATGGAAAGGTATTCAAAGAAGGTGACTTCATTTCTCTGGACGGAAGCACCGGAAACGTATATGGAGAAGCTTTGCCTACCCAGGAAGCAACGGTGACCGGTGACTTTGCCACCTTGATGGAATGGGCGGATGAAATTCGTACACTGAAGGTACGAACAAATGCCGATACCCCCAAGGATGCTGCTCAGGCTGTTCAGTTTGGTGCAGAAGGAATCGGCCTCTGCCGGACGGAGCATATGTTCTTTAACGAAGACCGAATTCCTGCTGTTCGCGAGATGATTTTGGCAAAGTCGGTTGAACAACGGAAAAAAGCTCTAGCGAAGATCTTGCCTATGCAAAAGGCAGACTTTAAGGCCATTTATCGTGAAATGGCGGGAAGACCGGTAACCATTCGCTTCCTGGATCCGCCTCTCCATGAATTCCTGCCTTCCGAGGATAAAGACATCATGGTCCTTGCAAAGGAAATGGGAGTTTCCTTCGAAGAGTTGAAGTCCACAGTGGAAAGCCTCCACGAGTTCAATCCCATGTTGGGTCACAGGGGTTGCCGTCTGGCCGTAACCTATCCTGAAATTGCTGAAATGCAGACCCGTGCTGTCATTGAAGCTGCGATTGGGGTGCATCAGGAGGATGGGTTCGACATTCTGCCGGAGATCATGATTCCTCTGGTAGGAGAGGTAAAAGAACTGAAGTATGTAAAAGACGTTGTAGTAAAGACTGCTGAAGAAGTTATGGAGGAAAAAGGGGTTAAGATTGATTATCTCGTTGGGACCATGATTGAGGTGCCGAGAGCGACCGTAACTGCCGACGAGATTGCCAAAGAAGCAGAATTCTTCTCCTTTGGTACCAATGACCTGACCCAGATGACCTTTGGCTTCTCCAGAGATGATGCTAGCAAATTCTTGGATGATTACTACAACAAACAGATATTTGAATTCGATCCCTTTGCCAGAGTGGATCAGGCCGGAGTTGGAAAGCTCATGAAGATGGCTGTTGAACTGGGTAGATCCGTTCGCCCCGACATCAAACTGGGTATCTGTGGAGAACATGGAGGAGATCCGAGCTCGGTGGAGTTCTGCCATAGAATCGGCTTGGACTACGTTTCCTGTTCACCCTTCCGAGTGCCCATTGCACGCTTAGCTGCCGCCCAGGCAAAGGTTATAGAATTGGCAGAACAGGATAATTTAGGTCAAAAATAAATAATACCAGGATGCACAACAGGAAGGCCATTCTAACCATGCCGGTTAAGGATGGCCTTCTTTTATTGTAAACAGCCCGCTCCAAAATTTTATACAAGAAAAAAGGATATTTTATATAAATAGGGTATATATATAGAAGGACAAGGTCTGCCCAAAACCGTTGCTTGTCGGCAAACCATCCGGAAGGACAGGTGATCTTCATGATAAGGGAATATTATGAGGAGCTTGAAGAAAAGGTTCTCTCACCCTATGCTGCCCTCAGTCGAAAGAGCAGGGGAAGACTTCACCCTATCGTAAAATGCGATATACGTACAGAATTTCAGAGGGACAGGGACCGAATCCTTCATTGCAAATCTTTTCGAAGATTAAAGCATAAGACCCAAGTTTTTATAGCACCCGAAGGGGATCATTACCGCACCCGTTTAACCCATACCCTGGAGGTAGCCCAGATTGCCAGAACGATTTCTCGGGCACTGCGGTTGAACGAAGACCTTACGGAAGCGATTGCCTTAGGGCATGATTTAGGACATACTCCCTTTGGTCATATAGGAGAGCGGTGCCTCGACAGAATATGCAGTACCGGCTTTCGACACAATGTGAATAGCCTTCGGGTCGTGGATGTTACTGAAAACGGGAAAGGTTTGAATCCCACATGGGAGGTGCGGGACGGCATTTTAAACCATACAAAATCCGGGGAACCTTCAACCTTGGAAGGCCAGGTGGTCAGCCTGGCGGATCGAATTGCTTATATCAATCATGATATAGATGACGCTATCAGGGCGGAGCTGATTCGGCAAAGCGATCTGCCTTCTGAGTGTATTGAGATCTTGGGTGAGGCTCATGGTGAGCGGATAGATACGATGATATCCGATGTTATCAATCATAGCATGGATAAGACGCAGGTATCCATGTCCCCAGTGATTGCTGATGCTACTGAGCAACTGCGGCAATTCATGTTTGAACGTGTCTATATCCATTCTGTTGCGAAGGCAGAAGAGGGAAAGGCATACCAGGTGATTGAACAGCTGTACGGATATTTTTATAAGAATGTTGAAAAACTTCCTGAAGAAGTTTATCAACATCTTGATGCCTATGGAAAAGAGCAGGTGGTATGTGACTATATCGCCGGTATGACAGATCGGTATGCAATTAAGATGTATCAAGAGCTTTTTATACCTTCTTCATGGAGACATGATTGATATACAAAAATTCCATTCAGGAAAGTATGCAGGAATTTGCAGAAAAATATCGAATAAACAAAGAGATTGTATGCCATTACAGTGGTAAGAAAGGAAGTTGCGACACGGGGAAAGACATATTTCATGTTAAAGGCTTCTCATACCGCACTATCGTGAAGCTTACCGGGAGACAAAAAAATTATTCAAAAAAGCAGGAAAAAAGATTGTTTTGGCGAACATATATACTATGATATGTAAGGTGAATATTAATGATATTTCCACAGGAATGGATTGAAGAGGTTTGCAACAGGAATGACATCGTGGATGTCGTCTCGGAATACGTTCAACTGAAGCAAAGCGGCAGAAGTTATGTAGGCTTATGCCCTTTTCATCAGGAAAAAACACCTTCTTTTAACGTAAACCATGAAAAACAGTTTTATTATTGTTTCGGTTGTCAGGTTGGTGGTAATGTAATTCATTTTATAATGAATATTGAAAGGCTGCCTTTTGTTGACAGCGTGAAGCTTTTGGCAGAGAGAGCCCATATGCCCCTACCTGAGCAGGGTGACCATGACGAGTATCTAAGAAAGAGAAGCATCAGGGAAAAGTTAGCAGAGATCCATAAGGTGGCAGCCCTTTATTACCATCGACTTCTTCTCAGTTCAGAAGGGAAACCGGCACTGAGTTATCTGAAAGGACGGGGCATTGAAGAGGAAACAATAAGGCATTTTGGATTGGGCTTTGCAGCCGATCGTTGGGACGGGCTCCTTTCCCATCTGCGATCTTTGAAATACAGTGATGAGGACATTCTTGAGTCAGGACTTGTGAGCAGCAACAAAGGCCGATATTACGATCGTTTCCGTAACCGTGTCATATTTCCGATTATCAACATCTATGGCAAGGTTATTGGATTTGGTGGAAGAGTATTGGACAACTCTTTACCTAAATATTTGAATTCTCCTGAGGGGGTGTTGTTTAATAAAAGCCAGAATTTATATGGTTTGAATTTTGTAAAGCAAAAAAGAAGAATAGATAGCCTGATCGTTGTGGAAGGCTATATGGACGTCATTTCACTTCATCAAGGCGGCATCGAAAATGTGGTTGCATCCTTAGGCACATCCCTTACCCATGAGCAGGCCAGACTAATGAAACGATATTGTAATGAGATATATATTGCATATGATGGTGATACAGCTGGACAGAAAGCTACCATGAGGGGGATGGAGATTTTAAGGAAGGAAGGCTGCCAAGTGAAGGTCATCAGCTTCCCGGACAACATGGATCCGGATGAATTTATCCGCAAAGAGGGGAAAGACAGCTTTGTTAAAAATATGGAGCAAGCCCTTTCTCTTACAGCTTATAAATTGGAATGTCTGAAGAAGGGGCACGATTTAAGTAGCTCCGAGGGGAAAACCAAATACGCGATTGAAGCTGCTAAAATTCTTTCAGAAATAGAAAATCCTGTAGAAATAGAAGCTTTCTTGAAAAAGCTTCAGGTGGAAACCGGTTTTACCTATGAAGCCTTAAAAGAGCAAGTTTCACGGAATATTCCTCAACAAGGAAGACGTGATCTTGCCAGGAATAGAATTACCAATAATAGGTATAATAAAAGTAGAAAAATGAAAAATAAAGGTATTCCGTCGCATTTACGGGCAGAATACAACATTTTGGTCCTTGTCCTTAAGAATCCTGAAAAGGCAGATCGAGTCTATTCTGTAGTGACACCCGAGAGCTTCTCAACTCCTCTTCTACAGAAACTAGCTCAGATCATTCTGTCAGAAATCGAAAAAGGTCATTCTCTCCAATTAGGGGAGATTTTAAATAATTTTCCTGAAGAAGAATCCGCTAGCAAAATAGCTGAAATATTTAGTTTGGAATTGGAGTATGATAATATAGACAAATATATTGATGACTGTATTGATGAAATGAAGCGATCAAAGATTGAGTATAGAATAAAGCAACTTCAGGATGAATTCAGCCAAAACAATACCAATAAGGAAAGGCGCAATCAGATTATTATGGAAATACAAGCACTTAATTTGGAATATCAAAAGATGAAGAAGGCTTAAGCTGTGCTGAAAGGAGGGAAACATTTGGCAAACAATGAGGCGAAACTGGACCGGATCAAGGAATTGATTGAAACAGGTAAAGCAAAAGGTGTATTAACGTATACAGAAATAATGGACATGTTGGAAGAAATCGATTTGGAACCGGATCAGATCGAAAAAGTATATGAGTCCCTGGAGTCTTTAGGGATTGATGTTGTAGGTGGAACCGAAGCAGAATCGGATTTGCAGGATGAGCCTGAAGAAAAAGAAACGGATATCAGTGTACCGGAAGGAATCAGTATTGACGATCCCGTCCGTATGTACTTAAAGGAGATAGGTAAGGTACCGCTGCTGTCAGCTGAAGAGGAAGTCGAATTGGCCAAACGGATGGAAAAGGGTGATATGGAAGCAAAAAGAAAGCTGGCAGAGGCAAACCTGCGGTTGGTTGTCAGCATAGCTAAGCGCTATGTGGGGAGAGGAATGCTCTTTCTGGATTTGATACAAGAGGGAAATTTGGGTCTTATAAAAGCCGTAGAAAAGTTTGACTATCGAAAAGGATATAAGTTCAGCACTTATGCTACCTGGTGGATTCGCCAAGCCATTACCAGAGCCATAGCAGATCAAGCCAGAACGATCCGTATTCCTGTCCATATGGTAGAGACCATTAATAAGCTGATTCGTGTATCGAGGCAGCTTCTCCAGGAGTATGGCCGGGAACCTCAGCCAGAAGAGATCGCTCGTGAAATGGGCATTTCTGAGGATAAAGTAAGGGAAATCATTAAAATTGCGCAAGAGCCTGTTTCTTTGGAAACCCCTATCGGGGAGGAGGAGGACAGCCATCTGGGCGATTTTATACCCGATGATGATGCACCTGCTCCTGCTGAAGCAGCAGCTTTTACACTCCTAAAGGAACAGTTAATGGATGTTTTGGATACATTGACCCCTCGGGAGGAAAAGGTGCTTCGTCTTCGATTTGGGCTGGATGATGGCAGGGCGCGAACCCTGGAGGAAGTAGGCAAGGAGTTTAATGTAACGCGGGAGCGAATTCGGCAAATTGAAGCAAAGGCTTTACGAAAGCTCCGGCATCCTAGCCGCAGTAAGAAATTAAAGGATTATTTAGATTAACAGACGGGCAGTCAGCGAATGACTGCTTGTTTTTTTGTGAAAATTCATCACCAAAACAGCTCCGTATCTTTAGAACGGAAATGTCTAATGAAGAACAGTTTCATGTTGCTTCCCTTTTCATTGCCCACTATGGGGTGGCTGTTTTTCCATTCCTCAGCTGTGGGCTTTCATTCGGCTACGACATGGAATATCTTGATAATAATACGAAATTATGAAAAAAATAAAGAATATCATATGGACGGTGGGATGGAAATGAAATTGACAAAGCGATTGGCAGCAGTCGCATCTTTTGTGGAGCGGGGAAGTATACCGGTGGACGTTGGTACGGATCAAGGCTATATTCCGGTACATCTTATAGAAAAGGGGATATGTACAAAGGTATATGCAACGGATATTAGCCAGGGATCTTTGGAGAAGGCAGAGGATTTTATACACAAAAATGCTATGGAGGATCGGATTGTTACCCGACTGGGAGCTGGCCTCTCCATCATTCAGCCTGGAGAGGTAAACGTTGTGATTATTGCAGGTATGGGAGGATATTTAATAAGGGATATTCTGGAGGAAAGTCCCGCGGTACTAGAAAAGGCAGATCGACTCATCCTGCACCCTATGGTAGCTCAGGATGCTTTGCGAAGGTGGCTTATTTCCAATGATTATTCAATCGTAGATGAGGAATTGGTTCAGGAAGATAATCGTTTTTATGAGATTATTGTTGCCGGCCATGGCACTGAAAAATATGAGAGGGAAATCTATTTTGACATTGGATTGAAGCTTTTGGAAAAGCGACATCCATTGCTGCAGGCTTATTTGGAGAAGAAGATGGCAACCTGTCGTGGACTGATTAAGCATTTAAAGACCAAGGGGACTGAAAAAGCTATGAATCGATATCATGAATTGATTAAGAAGCTGAATGAATACGAGGAGGTATATAAATGGATTGTACATGCCAAGTGATTCTTGACGTGATGAACAGGATTGCTCCCTTCCGTTTGGCAGAAAGCTGGGATAATGTGGGACTCATTTTAGGGCACAAGGATCAGGTGGTCAAAAGAATACTGGTTTCTCTGGATATCACTCAGGAAGTGGTGGAAGAGGCCATTGTCAAGGGTGTTGACTTGATACTTTGTCACCATCCCCTTGTTTTTAAACCTGTAAAAGCCCTTCTGCAGCATATTGGGCCGGGAAAGATGATTTATTCTCTTATACAAAACAATATTGCAGTTTTAGCAGCCCATACCAACCTGGACATAGCAAATGGCGGTGTGAATGACGTACTGGCTCAGAAGCTGAAGCTTACGGATGTAAAGCCTCTTCAGAGGAGTAAGGAAGCATATAAGAAAATTGTCGTATTTGTTCCCAAAGGATATGAAGACAGGGTTATGGAAGGGATGGCAGAAGCTGGCGCCGGGTGGATAGGGAAATACAGTGAATGCACATTTCAGGTTTGCGGGACAGGGACTTTTCGGCCTGGCAGGGACACAAAACCGTTTATCGGTCATAGCGGTGAGCTTCAACGGGTGGTGGAAATCCGATTGGAGACGGTAGGGCAAGCGAGTCATATCCCCGATATTATGTCAGCAATCTTGAAAAATCACCCTTACGAGGAACCCGCCTTTGACGTATATCCTTTGGATTATCCCCATGGTGAGATGGGCTTGGGACGGGTTGGCTTTCTTGAACAAACTATAAGCTTGGAGGAACTTGCACGCCGGGGTAGGGAAGGAGTTAGGCTCTTCTCAGATCAGAATGGTAGGAGAAAGAAAAAGGAAAGTTAAAAAAGTTGCGGTTTGCGGGGGAAGCGGAGCAAGCTTGATCCCGGATGCCGTGAAAGCCGGATCGGATGTATTGGTAACGGGGGATGTCAAATATCATGACGCCCAGGATGCCAAGGCAATGGGGCTTGCCATCATCGATGCGGGGCATTACGAGACCGAAAGACCTGTCATTCCTTCTCTAATTAATCGTTTACAAAATGAGTTTGTTGCTTTACAATATAATATAGATGTGATTGAATCGAGCGTTTGGGCTAATCCATTTTGAATGTGCGGGAATAAGCACTGCTTATTCCTTTTTCATATCCCAGAATCTATGCCTGAATAGCGGGAATACGAATAGGCCATTAAAGGAGGATGCCAAATGGAACAATTGGATTTGCTATGGGAATATCAAGAAATTGATCTTAAGTTGGAGCAATGGGAGAATGAAAGGAAAAATTCACCAATACGGCAAAACCTCTTAAAGATAACGAATTATCTTCTTGAGCAGCAGAATGCACTGCGTGATATGGAGACTGTGGCAAAAGAAAAAATGCACGCCTTTGAAACGATAAACAAAAACTATGAGGAAATCATAGATCAATTGGTAATTGCAGAAGAAAAGGTGACCAAAGGGGAAGTTTCTGATCTGGAGCAGTTGAAACAGATCAAAAAGTCATCAGAAGAAACGAGAGAAAAATTGCAGAAGCAGGAAGCAGATCTTCTCAAGTTAGCGAGCGAAATCGACCGTCTTAATCGAAGGCTGAGGGACGTCACCATTAAAGTATCAAAAGGGAAGAAGGAATATAATCAAGTTAAGGCCCAATATGATGAAGAATTAGGGAAGATTTCGGATAAGCTGAAAAGTCTGAGGGAAAAGCAAAAAGGCATTGAAATGAAAATTAACAAAGAACTGTTAGAGAAGTACAGGAATTTAAGGATTAATCGGAATACCGCTGTGGCTGTCGTTGATGAAGACAAGTGCGGTGGATGTAATATGACCCTTGCCTCCCTGGTGGTTCGAAATGTGAGGGAATCAGAAAGAGTAGTTGAATGTGAGCATTGCGGTAGAATCTTATACCAGCCATAGCTTTCATTGGAATTCCCGGAAATCATTTAAATTGACCTGAAACAGAAAACATGATAACATACAATATGCAATGAAATTGAATGCGAGTAAGTCGGATGATCGCGGCTGCAATTTTGCAGACGAGGAAAGTCCGAGCACCATAGGGCAGGGTGCTGGGTAATACCCAGTGGAGGCGACTCCAAGGAAAGTGCAACAGAAATATACCGCGTCCTGGATGACAGATGGTTCTGTGATCGGGACGTAAGGGTGGAAAGGTGAGGTAAAAGCTCACCAGCGGCCTGGCGACTTGTCCGCTCTGCAAACCCCACCTGGTGCAAGATTGATAGGGGAGCATATGTGGCGGCCCGTCACGCTCCTGGGTAATCGCTTGAGCTTATCGGCAACGATAAGCCTAGACAGATGATCATCCAAGACAGAACTCGGCTTACAGACTTATCTCGCAATTACTGTCAAAACCACTACGCGAAAGCGTAGTGGTTTTGTTTTTCTGTTGTCTGCATTTCTTTTCCAACTCTTTCATGTATCTCTAGATGAAAAATGGCAAATAATGAATATGAGAAATAATGGTATTGAGCAGAGGATATTCTGTCTCGAAACGCATTTCAATTTTCAGTATTTAAGATAAAAATTTCATCCAGTAAAGAATCTAGGGAAATGGAGTTGTAGTATGGGAATCGTATTTACTATGCTGAGTATATTGTCATTTCTGTTCATTGTATTTATTTGGAGGAGGCCTCAATGGAACACATATACGAATATCAATGGCTTTCGTGATGTGATACTGAACCTTGAGGGTTTGGAAAAAGCATGCAAAGGATCTGGCCGCAAGACACAGAGTAATGAAGAAGTCAGGATTTTCCTATCGCTTCACACCCAGGATAGAAGAAGACCGAAAGATTCTTGTTCAGGCCTACAAGGCAATTAATGAAGCTATAAAATCCAATGAGCCGATGGTTCCTGCTTCGGAATGGCTTTTGGATAATTTCTATATTATCGAAGAACAGTTGAAGGAAATCCAACATGGTATTCCAAAATCGTATTTTAGAGAACTTCCGGTATTGATCGATGGACCTTACAAAGGTTGTCCTAGGGCTTATTGGCTTGCCATGGAAATGGTCGCCCATACGGATGGGCGGATTGATGAGTCGGTCCTGAAACGGTTTATTCAATCATTTCAATCAGAGACCTCATTGTCAAGTAATGAGCTTTGGTCCATTCCCTTTATGCTTCGGATAGCTCTCATTAAGAATATCAAATGGATAGCTGTAGGGATTGTGGATGCTCAAAATCAGCGTAAATCCGCTGACCTTTGGGCAGCAAAGTTAATGGAAAAGGAAAAGGCCTCGAAAGAAGAATTGGAAAAAGCCCTGGAAGACTTGGGAAAGAGCACCGAACTCATGGGAACTGCTTTCATTGAACGTTTATTGCAGAGGTTAAGGGAGGAAGGAGCGGAAGCATCACTCATCCTCCGATGGCTGGACGAGAAGTTACTTAGTTTGGATTTGGCTGTTGAGAGTGTGATTCAATCGGAGCATCAGGGGCAGGCAGCCAAGCAGGTCTCAATAGGTAATTCCATTACCAGCCTCCGATTGCTTTCTACGTTAACCTGGCTGTACACCTTTGAGGAGCTGAGCCAGGTAGAGCAGATCCTAAGGATCGATCCGGGGAAAGTATATCCTCAAATGGATTTTGCCTCCCGTAACTATTATCGCCGTCAGGTAGAAAAACTTGCGAAAGAAATGGGCATCTCGGAAGTTCAGGTAGCAAGAAAAGCCTTGGAATGCGCCCAGGAGGCTATGGAAAAGGATGCTTATGATGCTAGGGCAAATCATGTAGGATACTACCTTGTAGGAAACGGTCGTAGACACTTAAAACAAAAGGTTGGATATGAGCCTTCAGGGGTTAGAAAATGGTATAGGTATCTAATGGAAAACCCAACAGTTTTTTTCCTTGGATCGATCGGATTGATCACAGCGGCCTTGGAAGGGGCTTTAATATACTATGGCTATCGTGTCGTCCCGGAGTTTTCCGTATTCTTGCTGCCGATGCTTGTCGTTGCATTCATACCTTCCTTGAGCATTTCGACGTCAATCGTCAATTGGATTGTTTCTCATACCTTTTCTCCCTGCTTCCTAGCCAAGTTGGAGTTGAAGGATGAGATACCGGATGAATGCAAAACCATGGTAGTGATCCCGACATTGCTCTCCAATGAGAAAAGGGCAGAGGAGCTCGTAGAGCAAATGGAGGTATTCTATCTGGCTAATCAAGGGGAAAATCTTCATTTTGCCTTGCTGGGAGATTTCCCTGATGCCAATGAGCAGGAAAAGGAGATGGATGATCGGATCATCAAAAAAGCATTGGATGGTATCCGGCAATTGAACAAGCGGTATGGTGACGGAAAAGAAGACCTATTTTATTACTTTCACAGAAAGCGCCAATGGAATTATTCCCAAGGCAAATGGATGGGATGGGAGAGGAAAAGAGGCGCCCTCATGGAGCTCAATCGATTCCTTCGAGGAGCTCAGGATACAAGTTTTATGGTCACCTATGGGGACCTTACAGTATTGCCTGCTATAAAATATGTGATTACATTGGATGCGGATACTCAACTGCCCAGGGATGCTGCCAAGAGGCTGGTTGGTACTATCGCTCATCCTTTGAATCGACCTGTCATGGATATGGTTGCGGGTAAGGTGGTTGAAGGATATGGCATTTTGCAGCCCCGTATGGGGATTACTGTAACCAGCGCCAGTCGTTCAAGATTTTCTTTAATTTTTTCAGGACAGACGGGTATGGATCCTTACACAATGGCTGTATCCGATGTGTATCAGGATTTGTTTTGCGAAGGAATTTTTACAGGAAAAGGCATATATGATGTGGACGCCTTTCTGAGTGTTCTGGATAACCGGATACCGGACAATACCATATTAAGCCATGACCTGCTGGAGGGATGTTATGCCCGGGCTGGGCTGGTAACGGATATTGAACTGATAGATGGCTATCCCTCCAACTACAATGCCTTTTCTGCTCGATTGCATCGGTGGGTTCGAGGTGACTGGCAACTGCTTCCATGGATGAAGAAAAAGTGCAGGGAAGCAAACGGTGAACTGAAAGCGAATCCCCTATCCATTATCGCGAAATGGAAAATTTCTGACAATTTACGACGTAGCTTGCTTTCCCCTACATTAATGCTCTTAATTTTCTTTGGATTGTTGTTTCCCACGGGCTCTATGTGGATAGGGCCGGCAGTAGCATTATTAACCTTGGCTTTCCCTCTGCTGTTGGACCTGGCAGGAGGAATCATTTCCCAGGGATTCACCTTTTCCGGAAGAGTCTTGGAGATAGTGACCGGAACCAGAAATGGATTTTATCAAACCATATTCTCCTTTATTTTTTTGCCCCATCAGGCGGTGCTGATGATGGATGCGGTGTTAAGAACGATTATAAGGATGTTTTTCACCCATAAAAACCTTATAGAATGGGTGACTGCAGCCGATGCGGAGAAGAAATTCAAGGGAGATTTAAAAAGCTTCTGGGCGAAAATGTGGGCTTCGCCTTTACTGGCAGTGATCTTTTTAACGATAGGAATTCGGAAGCATCCCGAGTTCTGGCCCCTGATTGGTCTTCTTTTTCTTGCATGGTTTTTCGCGCCGTCGATTGCTTATTGGCTTAGCAAGCCGTGCAATAAGAGAATGCCTTCCTTATCGAAGGAGCAGGTGGGGAAGCTGCGCCTTCTTGCACGGAAGACCTGGAGATATTTCGAAGAATTCTGTAATGAGGAGGAAAACTGGCTTCCGCCGGACAATTACCAGGAGGATCCCCGGAAGGGTTTGGCCCATCGGACTTCTCCTACTAACATTGGTTTGGGTATAGCTACAAATCTGGCTGCTCGGGATTTGGGCTATATTGGTCTGATTGAGATGCTGGGTAGAGTGGACCACATGATTAAAAGCATCGAAAAGCTTGAGAAATGGAACGGACATTTGTACAACTGGTATGACACGAAGACCCTGAGCCCTCTCAGACCTTTGTATGTTTCTTCCGTCGACAATGGAAATTTGATATGTTATCTGATCACATCGAAACAAGGTTTACAGGAAATGGTCAGAAAGCCCCTGGTGGATGTATCCATGTTGGAGGGCATCCGGGATACCCTTATCCTGATGCATGAGGAAGGAGAAGATAAAGATAGTGCTCATTTCAGCGTTAAAATGCAGGCTCAACTGGAGAAAGTAGAACAAAGCTGTGAGGATTTTTTTGAAGGTGGAAAGAACTCATTGGTGGAATGGCAAGGGCTCCTTCGCCAATTGAAGGATTATATCGAGCATGCAAAAAACGGAGAAAAAAATTTAGGAGGCTCTTGGAGAGAAAGACTGTTGAACATGCTAATCCGCTTTGAAGAAGAGATGAATGAACTGACTCCGTGGGTTGATATATGGAATCGAGTACCTGAGTCCCTTGAATCAGGTTCAGGTGCTTTTCAGGAAGTTTCGGAAAAGCTCCATGCTTTTATATTGGAGTTGCAGGCAAAATCCTCTCTAGTGGGTTTGGTGGATGGATATAACGATATATTGGACAATCTGTCAGATATAATGGCTTCTTTGCTTAATATGGATGAAAGAAATCCAGCCTACGACGAAGCAGTAGCTTGGCTTCATGAATTCGAGCTATCCCTTGCCCGATCCCATATGGCAGCCAAAAAAAGACTGAGTCAAGCCATGGATATATATAAAAGGATAGATCAAATTATAGAGAATACGGATTTTGCTTTGTTATATGATGAAAAGCGTGAGTTGTTCTCAATAGGCTATGATAAAGAGGAAGAAAGGCTAAGCAACTCCTATTATGATCTTTTGGCTTCGGAAGCAAGGCAGACAAGCTTTGTAGCAATTGCAAAGGGGGATATTCCTCAAAAACACTGGTTCCGTTTGGGTAGATCCCTTACTTTGGTAGGGGATCGAAGGGTCCTGCTGTCTTGGAGCGGAACCATGTTTGAATATCTAATGCCCCTGTTAATTATGCGAAACTATGAATATACCCTATTGGATGAAACCTATTCCTCCATTATTATCGCTCAGAAGCAGTATGGTGATCAGAGGCATATCCCATGGGGAGTGTCGGAGTCGGGTTATTATGCCTTTGATCTGCAGTCGAGCTACCAGTACAAGGCTTTCGGTATACCTAAAGTTGGCTTGAAGAGGGGATTGGTAAAGGATGTGGTGGTCTCACCATATTCAACGATGCTAGCTCTGCCGGTGGCTCCTTATGAGGCCTATCAAAACATCGAAGCCCTTTTAGCGGAAGGGATGGGCGGTCAGTATGGTATGTACGAAGCGATTGACTATACCGTTGAACGTTTGCCCCGCAGAAAGAAGAGTATGATTGTCAAAAGCTATATGTCTCATCACCAAAGTATGAGCCTGCTGGCTTTGGATAATTTCCTGAATGGGAATGTTATGCAGGAACGTTTCCATAGGGTTCCGATCATTAAAGCAACCGAACTGTTGCTACAGGAGCGCATACCAAAGCAGCATGTAATTATGAAAGAATACGAAGAAGAAATACCTGAAACAGAGTCTGTCAAGTTTCAGACAAGTCGTTCCGTCAGAAGCATCAGCGATCCCAATACCATACACCCGGAGACTCACTTGCTATCCAACGGATCCTATACCGTGATGATTACGAACAGTGGTGCAGGATACAGCATGAACCAGGGAATTGAAATAAACAGGTGGAGGGAAGACCCTACCAGGGATTCCTGGGGAATGTTCTTCTACATTCACAACCTGAATTCCAATGAGGTGTGGTCTGCCACATATCAACCTATGGGCATTATGCCTGATGAGTATACGGTAACCTTTGAGCCTGACCATGTAACCTTTATACGAAGGGATGGAAGTATCGAAACCAAGACAGAGGTAACGGTTTCGCCCGAGCATAATGCGGAGGTTAGGCGGATCACGCTGGTCAATCACGGGGAGTATTCCCGTGTATTGGATGTAACCAGTTATTTTGAACTGGTCCTTGCTCCCATGGTCGACGACATAGCCCATCCGGCTTTCAGCAATCTGTTTGTTGAGACCCAGTTTATTCCGGAGTACAATGCCCTTCTGGCTACGAGGAGAGCAAGGACCAAAGAGCAAAAGCCGGTCTGGCTGATGCATACCCTGCTTACGGAGGGTCAGGGAATTGGGCAGGTTCAATATGAGACAGATCGATTGAAGTTTATTGGAAGGGGGCGCTCCGCATCCTGCCCTGTTGTGATTGAGCCGGAGTATCCTCTTTCGGATACATCAGGGGCTGTACTGGATCCAGTTATGAGCTTACGCAAAAGGGTGCGTGTAAATCCTGGTGAGTCAGCACAATTATATTTTGTTGTGGCAATGGCGAAATCCAGGCAGGAAGCAGTTGAACTGGCCAAGGAATACCAGGGTACGGCAGTGGCTGCCAGGGTTTTTGAGTTGGCTTGGACCCATAGTCAGGTAGAGCTTCGTTACTTAAATATCAAAGCATCCCAAGCCAATCTATATCAATACATGGCTTCACAGATTCTGTATATGAGTCCTGCCCGTAGACAAATTCATCAAAATATTGAAGAGAACCGGAAGGGGCAGTCTGCTTTATGGGCCTACGGGATATCGGGAGATCAGCCAATTGTACTGGTTCGAGTGAGCAATCTGGATCATATTCCGATGGTAAGGCAGGTTCTTTCTGCTCATGAATACTGGCGATTAAAAGGATTATGGGTAGATTTGGTGATTCTGAATGAATATGGGAACAGCTATGAACAGCCCCTTCAGGACTGGTTAATGGAATTGATTTCCATAAGCCATGCCAGGGATTTACAGGATCGGCCGGGTGGGGTTTTCCTGCGGCAAGCAGCCAACATACCCCGGGAGGATCAAGTTTTGCTGCAGGTAGCAGCCCGTTTTATCCTTACAGGCAATGGGGGTTCCCTGCTTGAGCAGGTCAAATTGAAATCCTCAGAGATGAATCTGCCTCCTTTGTTGGAGGTAAGGACTAAGACTGCTAAAATCCAGGAAAGCGAAACTGCCGTGGGAGACCATCAGCTCCATTTCTATAATGATATCGGCGGCTTCAGTGAGGATGGAAAAGAATACGTCATTAAGTTGAAGCCCCAAAGTAATACTCCCATGCCTTGGAGCAACATTGTTGCGAACCGAAGGTTTGGTTTTTTGATAACGGAATCAGGAGCTGGGTATACATGGTCAGAAAACAGCAGAGAAAACAAAATCACGAGGTGGTCCAATGATGCTGTCACGGATCCACCGGGGGAGATCCTTTATCTAAGGGATGATGAAAGCGGTAAATATTGGACCATCACCCCCGCTCCACTGCGACAGAACATCGAATATACCATCCGACATGGGCAAGGTTATACGGTTTTTGAACAGGCCAGCCAGGGTTTGATGCAATCTCTCACTTTGTTCGTAGCCCTGGATTCACCGGTTAAATTCTTTCATACAGAACTCCGGAATATCTCAGGACGAACCAGACAGCTAAGCCTGACTCTCTATGTGGAATTTGTGCTGGGTGTTCAGCGTGAAAAGAATGCTCCCTTCATCGTAACCCGCATAGACGATGAGACAGGTGCGCTATTGGCTACAAACGCATACAATGAAGAGTTCCCTCGAAAACTAAGCTTTTTATATCCTCTGGGGTGTTCCTTCACGTTCACAGGAGACAGGAGGGAATTTATCGGAAGGAACAGAAGCGTTGTGAATCCGGCTGCTATGGAACGCCAATATCTTTCGGGAAATATTGGAGCAGGCTATGATCCCTGCGGTGCGGTACAAGTGAAGACAACCCTGGAAGCAGGCGAGGTAAGGAAGCTGACGTTTCTTATGGGTGAAGTTGACAACCGGGAAGAATTGAAGAATGTTTTGAGACAATTTCCTACTACCCGTGAGGTCGAAGAAGAACTCAAAAAAACAAAAGCTTTCTGGGACCAGAGTTTAAGTATTGTTCAGGTAAAAACTCCGGACCTCTCCATGGATTTGATGTTGAATCGTTGGTTCCTATATCAGACATGGGCTTGCCGTTTATGGGCAAGGACGGGTTTCTACCAAGACGGAGGGGCATATGGATTCCGCGATCAGTTGCAGGATGTGATGGCCCTGGTCTATAACAGGCCGGATTTGACGCGGGAACAGATCATGAGGAGCGCCGCACACCAATTTCTCGAAGGCGATGTGCAGCACTGGTGGCATCCGCCTAGGTGCGGCGTTCGTACCCATATCACGGACGATCTGTTGTTTTTGCCCTATGTCACCGCTGATTATGTAGAGATAACCGGAGATACAAGCATACTAGAGGAAATGGTTCCCTACCTGGAGTCAGCTCCCCTGCAGCCGGAGGAAGAAGACCGGTATGAGACACCCCGGATTTCCCCGCAGCGAGGGACTGTATATGAACACTGTATCCGTGCCATCGAGCGGGCACTGCGTTTTGGCGAGCATGGAATTCCGTTGATGGGGACGGGGGATTGGAATGATGGCATGAACAGTGTAGGCGATGAAGGAAAGGGAGAAAGTATATGGTTGGGCTGGTTTCTCTATACCACTTTATGCCGCTTTATTCCAATATGCAGAAATCAGAAGGACAGAGAACGAGCAGAACGATATACCATGGAAGCCGATAGGCTATTGGAGGCAATAGAAAGACACGGGTGGGACGGAGGCTGGTATCGTAGGGCTTACTTTGACGATGGAACTCCTTTGGGATCCGAAGAAAATCCAGAGTGCCGTATTGATTTAATAGCCCAATCCTGGGCTGTGATATCGGGAGGGGGTAAGCCTAGCCGTATCGAGGAAGCGATGAAAGCCGTTGAGAATTATCTGGTAGACAGGGAAATGGGGATTATAAAGCTTTTAACCCCTCCGTTCGATAAATCTGAATTGGAACCAGGATATATAAAAGGATATGTCCCGGGTGTACGGGAGAACGGAGGACAGTATTCCCATGGAGCTGTTTGGACTGTTCTGGCGTTTGCCAAAATGGGGAAGGGGGACAAGGCCTGGGAGCTGTTTCACCTCCTGAATCCCATCAATCACTGCCGTACTTGGATTGAAGCATCCATTTACAAGGTAGAGCCCTATGTGATGGCAGCAGATGTCTATGCTGTCCATCCCCATAGAGGACGTGGGGGCTGGACATGGTATACAGGTTCAGCAGGCTGGATGTATCGTGTAGGAATCGAGTGGATTATCGGTCTGCGGATCAGAGGAAATGTGTTCACAATCGATCCGTGTATTCCAAGAGATTGGAGTGGATACGAAATTCAATACCGATACAAAAAGACTCAATATGTGATCCAAGTGGAAAATCCGGCAAGGGTGAACCGAGGGGTTGAAAAACTATTTTTAGATGGTGTCTTAATGGAGAACATGGAGATCCCCTTCTTGGATGATAAACAGATCCATCTTGTCCGTGTGATCCTTGGAGGGCATCACTGACAATGAAGAGGATGAATTTGTTGAAGCGGTGGATGAAAATCATATCAGTTCTTGGAGCTTTCTGTTTCTCCTTGGTGTTTTTCAGTAAAATTGGAAACGCAGAGGGAGAGGGAAGAGGAAAAACAATCCTCATCTTTTTGGATTATATAAGCAGCCAGGATTTGTTTTTCTCTTCCCTTCCTGGGATTAACAGGATGGTCAGTGAAGGCTCTGTAGGCTTAATGACTCTTCATACGGGTGGAGCCATGAATTTACCCAACGCGTATTTGACCTTGGGGACAGGCACCCGAAGCTTGTCAGCTCCCAATGGAGAGCTCTTCCTGCATACCTGGGAAGAAGAAGAGGAGAAGTCAGCGCAGGAGTTGTATCGGATCAATATGGCAGCAAATCCGGAAGCGGGATGGATTATTAATCCCAATTTTCCCAGTATTATAAAGGTCAACCAGAAAAAAAACTATTCCATTGAGCCTGGGGCAATTGGGAAAGCAGCCAGAGAAGCGGACCTGCGGATCGCCGTTCTTGGGAACGGCGATTTGGGTTCACAGAAAAGGCGTACCGTCGGCTTGTTTGGGATGGATGATACAGGTGTGATCTATCAAGGGAACCTTAGCAGAGCTCTTTTAAATGAGAACAGCCCTCGCCCCTATGGCATCTCACAAGACTACGAAATACTCCGGAGTGAATTTGAACGTTTCTATTCCACAAGCGATATTATCGCAATTCAACTGGGGGATTTGTCCCGCGCGGAAGAATATCGCTCAAGGGTATTGGAAGCCAAGGCTGAACGGTATAAGAAATTAGCCCTCGAAGAGGCAGATGGCTTTATCCGGTATGTATCTTCATTTGCCAGCCCTGAAAAAGATCGCATCATGATTGTATGCCCTCTGGGCAATAAAAAAGAGATGAGCGAGGGGAATCGTTTGGCGCCGGTCATCCTTTGGGGAAAGGATGTAGAGCCATCAGGATGGTTAACCTCATCCTCCACCCGAAGGGATGGGATTATTACAAATCTTGATATTGCTCCCACCATATTGGATTTTTATCGTGTGCCCAAGCCTTATACCATGCTAGGGCACCCCGTATCCAGTTTTCCCACATTCAGCAGGCTGGAGGAATTGGTTTTCTTGAATGAACAGATCAGGCAAATCAATGTCCAGAGACCTTACCTGTTGAAATCCTATGTATTTTGCCAAATTGTCATATTGGCTTTGTCGACGCTTTTGTTAAGTTTCAAACATCGCTGGATATTCTATATGAAGCCCATCTTGTTGGGATTAATGGTCCTGCCCCTGAGTTTTTTATTGCTGCCCCTTTTTCACCCATTGAATATGATCGGAGCATTTGCCGTATCGATCTGTCTAACGGTTTTGTTGACCTTTGTGTTTATGAACTGCTTTCGGGACCTCAAGTCATGTATTGCTGCTATGTGCCTTTCCATATCCCTGCTTCTGGTTTTTGATGTCTTAAGGGGAAGTCCGTGGATAAAGGAATCGCCTCTGGGCTATGATGTGATGGGAGGTGCCCGATACTATGGAATCGGTAATGAATACATGGGTATACTGATCAGTTGCTCCATTTTGGGCATAACGGTTATACTGGATTCTACAAGGAAAAGATTTTTATTCTACATTATAATCGGAATCTGGGGAGGAGTACTGGCCGTTATCGGTTTACCCAATCTCGGTGCAAATCTGGGCGGTTTGATCGCTGCCTGCGTTGCCTTTGGATTGGCTTCTCTTTGTTTGCTGAACAGAAGGATCAGCCTCAAAGCGCTGCTTTCATTAGGAGCATTCGTGCCGGTTTTGGTTATCCTGCTTTTTATTCATGACGGGCAAAGGTCGGTTGCCAGTCAGTCCCATCTGGGCCAAACATATCAACTATTCGCTCAGGAGGGTGTAGATGGATTCTTACAGGTTTTGCAGCGAAAATGGTCTATGAATGTGAAGTTGATTCGCTACACCATCTGGAGTCGGGTTTTTCTAGTATGTCTGGGAGCAATCAGCATCCTTTTCTATAGGCCTATTGGTATTTTAAAAAGGATAATGGATGCAAATCCCATTTTTAGATGGGGGATGACTTCAGCTACAGCGGGATGTGTTGTCGCTCTTTTAGTGAATGATTCAGGGATTGTTGCAGCGGCTCTCGGCATGATCTATGTTGCTATACCGGTACTTTTGGCTGTCATGGACAAGATGAAGGAGAATCCGAATACCAATGAAGAGTAGGATAAACGTTTTGGAAATAATCCGATCTGCCGAGGGAGGAATGAAGACACATTTTGTTTCTCTTCTAAAGGGATTGAATAAAGAGTATTTTAATGTATATGCCCTATGTTCCTTTGAAGGTACAACCATGGCAGATCTGAAGAAAAGCGGCATTCATGTGGATGAATGGCCCATCCCCGGAGGAATGCACCCCTTTCATGATTTGAAGACCATTTTACATATCATGAACCTTATACGAAAGAAGGATATTCATGTGGTTCATGTACACGGTTTCAAGGCGGGATTCGTAGGAAGGATTGCCGCAGGCTTGACCGGACGTCCTGCAGTGTATACAGTCCATAATTCCATGAGTGCTGCATGCCAACAGGCTTATCAGAAGTGGCTAATCCATGCTGTGGAAAGGCTTCTGCTTCCAAAGACGCAACGCATGATAGCCGTATCCAAGGCTTTGGAAAAGGAGATGAAAGCATTATCGAACACGCAGAATATCGTAACAGTATATAACGGTATCAGCATATCGAACGGTTTTTCAGAGGCTGAAAAGGATCCTCAAGCTCCCTTTGTTGTGGGAACAGCAGCCAGGTTAATTCCTTCCAAAGGAATAAAGATCTTAATTGATGGGGTGAATCTGGTCCATCAACAAAAACAGAATATCCGTTTAGAAATCTATGGAGACGGTCCTCAAAGGAGAGAATTGGAGGAATATATTGCTTACAAAGGGATGGATGGATTTATTCGCTTTCACGGATTTTCCTCTGAACTAGACGCCGTTTATCCTTCCATGGATCTGTTTGTTCTTCCTTCTCTTCATGAAGGTTTAGGTATTGCATTGTTGGAGGCCATGGCCTATGGAGTTCCGGTGATTGGAAGCAAAGTAGGCGGAATCCCGGAAATCATTCAAGCCGGATATAATGGGGAGTTGGTCAATCCGGGAGATCCTGAGGAATTGGCGAGGAAGATCATTGATTTATCAGAAGATGAAGCGCGACGGAAGCTCTATCGGAATAATGGAAAAAAATACATAGAGGATCATTTTCGAAGGCAGGACATGATTGAGAGGATCGAAAGGATTTTATGGGATGCTGCCCTCTAATGGACATATTTCGTCGGAAAGGTTATACTGGTATTGTTTACACCCTTTGTAAGGGTATGGCTTGTATAGTGTTCCACCGTTTCAGAAAGTTGCAGAGGGTTTCAGAAAATCAAAGGGCTAATATCAGATTTGCCTTGCAGACAGGGAAAGCAGCAAGATATCCCTCAAAGGAACAAAAATATGCAACGGAAAATATAGAGAAAGGGCTTATAATATATAGGTAATAGCCCACTAATATTATTTATATAGGTAAATAATTGCACTACATGATAAAGGGGGAGAATATTATGTTTACCGTTGAGGTTGTCTGGGGAACGGAGCGAAAGCGCTTATCTGCTGAATCCGGCATAAATTTGCTTAAGCTCTTAAAGAGAGAAGGGATGGAAATCCCATCGCCATGCGGCGGAAAGGGATTCTGTGGGAAATGTAAGGTTCAGATTCTAAAGGGGGACAAAACTCGAACAGGGCATTCCCCCAGTGAAATGGATCATTTAACTGCTATGGAAATTCAGGAAGGCTACCGCTTGGCTTGCCACGTCCTTGTGGAAGAGGACCTGTCTATTAGCTATGGGGATGGGAAAAAGGATGAGGCTACTATCCTGATAGACGGAAAGGTCATGAAAACCTCCCTTCAACCAGCGGTACAAAAGGTATTTTTGGAGTTAGCCCTCCCTTCCGTCCATGATCAGAGAAGCGATGGGGAAAGACTGTTGGATGCGATGGGGCCAGGGACGAAGCTGAAAAGGGATATTTTGAGGGAGCTGCCCGAAGTTCTCCGGGACAATGATTATAAAGTAACGGTCACCAAATGGCTGAATGAAGTTATCCATGTAGAGGGCGGAAATAAGACCGATCAGCAATACGGTGTTGCCGTTGACATTGGTACAACAACGATGGTGGGCTATCTCCTGGACTTGAATACCGGCAGTCAGCTGGATGTATATTCCATGCTCAATCCTCAACGGTCATATGGGGCAGATGTCATTACCAGAACAGATTATACGGTTGAAAATGCCAATGGCTTGGAATTTCTGAGCGGACTGGTTCATCAAGAATTAAATCGCATGCTCGAGGTATTCGAGGAAAGACAATCCATTCGGAAGGAAAACATCTATCAGATGGTCGTGGTGGGCAATACCATTATGATGCATATCTTTGCAGGCTTGCCTGTACGAAATATTGCAGTATCTCCTTTCATTCCCGTCTATTCAAGGGGCTTTTCCTTGGATACCCGGGAGATGGGGCTTCGTATCCATCCAAATGGCAAAATACATCTGCTTCCCTGTGTCGCAGGATATGTGGGCGCTGATACCATCGCAGCTGTCATGGCCAGTGGCATGGACCAGAATGATGACATTTCTCTGCTGATTGATATTGGCACAAACGGTGAAATTGCTTTGGGAAACCGGGAAAAAATTGTTGCCTGCTCAACAGCAGCAGGTCCGGCCTTTGAAGGGGCGCATATTCGACATGGGCTGGGTGGAGTAAGAGGAGCTATCAGCAAGGTGGAGCTGAGGGATGATGGCGTCAGCTATGTAACCATCGGGGGAGATCCGGCAAGGGGAATCTGTGGTTCTGGTATTGTGGATGTGGTTTCAGAAATGAAGAATATCGGGCTTATCGATATCATGGGCAGAATCCAGGACAGAGACAGTATCAAAGTTAAGAAAATTGCTGATCGAATCGTTCCATTGGAGGATAAGCCTGCCTTTTTACTGGTCTCAAAGGAAGAAGGAGCAACTGAAGATATCTACATTTATCAGAAAGACTTAAGGGAAGTTCAACTGGCCAAAGCTGCTATTGCCTCAGGGATACGTATTTTAATGAAGGAAATGAATATCAGTTTCGATCAGATTGACCACGTATACTTGGCGGGGGGATTTGGTAATTATATTGATTACAAACACGCATGCAATATTGGTCTTCTTCCCCTGGAGCTGCAGGAAAAGCTGGCTTCCATAGGAAACGGTGCAGGTGTAGGTGCCAAAATGGCTCTTTTATTTGAAGGGGATATGAACCGTGCGGAAGAAATTCGTAAGAAGACTCAATATGTTGAGCTCTCCACCCGCATGGATTTTCAGGAAGTATTTGTCGAGATGCTCATGTTTTAAGGAACGAAGGAAGGGATGGCTGAGCCATCCCTTTTCTATAAAAACTTGACTGCTTCAAATACCCAATATATGATATCCTCCATCTACATGGATTGTTTCACCGGTAATACCACTGGCCAAGTCGCTGAGGAGAAACATGGCTGTATTGCCGATTTCCTCAGTCGTGACGGTTCTACGCATGGGGTTTTTCTCTTCATAATGCTTCAGCATGGAGCTAAAGTTCTTTACACCGCTGGCTGATACGGTCTTAATAGGTCCTGCAGAAATAGCATTTACACGTATGTTTTCCGGTCCAAGGTCCACAGCCAGATAGCGAACGGACGACTCTAAAGCAGATTTTGCGACGCCCATCACGTTGTAGTTTGGTACAACCCTTTCGCCACCAAGATAGGTCATCGTGATTATGCTTCCGCCATTCTTCATAAGTGGTTTTGCATGACGGGTGACGGCAACCAGAGAATAGGCACTGATATTTTGTGCCAGAAGGTAACCCTCACGGGAAGTTTCATAGTATGAGCCCTGCAGCTCTTCTTTTTTAGCAAAGGCAAGGCTGTGCACAAGGCCATGGAGTTCTCCCCCATCCTTTTCAATGGATTGAAATAACCCAACGATCTCATCATCGTTCGTTACATCGCAAGGATATAATCGTACTCCGGGCATGTCCTTGGTCAGGGCACGGATGGAATTCTCAAAACGGCTGTTCTGATAAGTGAATATCAAATTTGCACCGGCATTGTGGCAGGCCGTGGCTATGCCCCAGGCAATGCTCCACTTGTTTGCTACTCCCATGATTAGAATGTTCTTGTTTTTCAGCAGCATATTCATGATGACCATTCCTTTCAGATTAAGGTTCCATTTGCTTTTGTTATTTAATATTATATATAGTATAATGGTTTACATAGTTTGTCAATTATCGCCTTAAGCGGGAGGAAAGGGGTGAATAACAGATATAAACACCATAATTCGGGAATGAAGGGTAAAAGTTATTGCATTATCAAATTAAATATGATAAACTACATTATAGATCTTTTGGAAACTGTTATCAACCAATGGTTGCAGGCCATTGGTTTATTATTATTTTTATTTTATTTTGATATAACCATCTATGGTTATGGTATAATTAATTTAGCAAAATATGACTGAAGATTATAGTTTGAGGGGGACTAAGTGAATGAACTCGAAGGTAGAGAAGCTTGAAACCAACAAGGTCAAGTTAGAGATCGAAGTAGATGCTGCACGGTTTGAGGAAGGAATGCAAAAATCTTATTTTAAAAATGTAAAACGGTTTAACGTTCCTGGATTTCGAAAGGGAAAAGCTCCCAGGCAAATTATTGAAAATTACTATGGTGAGGGAGTATTTTATGAAGACGCCATTAACGAGGTTTGTCCCGAGGCATACGATGCAGCCATAGAGGAACACAATCTTGAACCGGTGGACAGGCCTGAGATTGATATCCTTCAGATAGGTGGAGGAGAAAATCTGATCTTTACTGCAACGGTAACGGTAAAGCCTGAAGTGGAGTTAGGCGATTACAAAGGAATAGAAGTAAATAAGGTTGAGTATAATGTTACGGATGAAGATGTTGAAAGAGAATTAACGACTGCCCAGGATAGAGTGGCTCGATGGGTGGCTGTTGAGGATAGACCTGTAAAGGAACATGATCGTGTGACCATCGATTTTGCAGGTTTTATTGACGGAAAACAATTTCCCGGAGGTAGCGCTGAAAATCAGTCCTTGGAAATCGGTTCCGGACATTTTATTCCGGGTTTTGAAGAACAAATTGTGGGTATGAATATTGGAGAAGAAAAGGAAATCCAAGTGACATTCCCGGAAGAATATCATGTCGAGGATTTACAGGGGAAAGCTGCCACGTTCAAGGTAAAGCTTCATGAAATCAAGGAGAAGGAAGTACCGGATTTGGACGATGAGTTCGCCAAGGATGTGAGTGAGTTTGACACCTTGGAGGAATATAAGGCGGATATTAGGAAAAAGCTGGAGGAAAATGCAGCGAATCGAGCCAAAGTGGAGATGGAAGACCAACTTATCAAAAAGGTGGTAGAAAATGCCTCCGTTGAAATACCCGATGTGATGGTAGAGCGTCAAATAGACAACCTAATTCGTGATTTTGAATTCCGACTCATGTATCAAGGTTTGAGTCTTGACAAGTACTTGGAGTATACGGGTACATCGAAGGAGGGTTTCAGGGCACAATATAGGGATGAAGCATATAATAGAGTAAAGACGCAACTAGTATTGGAAAAGATTTCAAAGGTAGAGAATATCGTAGCGGAGGAAGAGGATATTAATAAGGAGATTTCCCGCATGGCCGAGCAATATAAAAAAGAGGTTGAAGAATTTCGATCCACCCTGCGGGAAGAAGATATAGATTATATCTCGGATGGTATTGTTCTTCAGAAGACAATTGATTTCTTAGCAGCGAACCAGGTTATTGTAGATGCTAAAGATGCTAATGTAGATGTTAAATAAGAGATGATATGCAATTTCATGGGAATCGCCTAAGAATGAAACATTCGCAAGGTTCGTATCACTAAGGATCAATTGGGATAATGAACACTAAGGGTGTAGGAGGCGAAATGAGATGAATTTGGTTCCAATTGTTATCGAACAAACAAGTAGAGGGGAACGATCTTACGACATATATTCCAGGTTATTAAAAGATCGCATTGTTTTTTTGGGTGGTCCTGTAGATGATCTAAGCGCCAGTTTGGTGGTAGCCCAAATGCTTTTTTTAGAAGCGGAAGATCCGGACAAGGATATCCATCTTTATATTAATAGTCCTGGCGGTTCGATTACAGCCGGTATGGCGATTTTTGATACGATGCAATACATCAAGCCTGATGTTGCTACCATATGCGTTGGATTGGCAGCTTCTATGGGTTCTTTTCTATTGGCTGCCGGCGCCAAAGGAAAGAGGAGAGCTTTGCCAAACAGTGAGATTATGATCCATCAGCCTTCCATGGGAGGCCTTGGCGGGCAAGCTACTGATATTGCCATCCATGCAGAACACATTATGAAGATCAAGAAAAAGATGAATAGAATATACAGCGAGATGACCGGTCAACCACTTGAAAGAATTGAAAAGGATATTGAACGTGATTTCTTTATGTCTGCGGAGGAAGCGAAGGAATACGGCTTGGTGGATGAGGTCATTTATCCTCGTAAGTAGCTGAATATTCCATGTTGAGGTGAAGTGATGTCAAGATATGATGAAAGGAAACAGCTAAAGTGCTCTTTCTGTGGGAAAACCCAGGATCAGGTAAGACGTTTGGTTGCCGGTCCAGGTGTCTATATTTGCGATGAATGTATTGAGCTATGCCAGGAGATAATCGAAGAAGAGTTTGATGACGCATCGGAGTTTGAATTGAAGGATATTCCACGTCCTAAAGAGATTAAGAGTATCCTTGATCAATATGTTGTCGGTCAGGAGAGGGCCAAAAGGTCTTTGTCCGTTGCAGTATACAATCATTATAAGCGAATTAATGCAGATGTAAAAAATGATGATGTGGAACTGCAAAAAAGCAATATTGTGATGTTGGGACCAACGGGTTCGGGTAAAACCCTTCTTGCCCAAACCCTTGCAAAAATTCTGAATGTCCCTTTTGCAATTGCTGATGCCACATCTTTAACTGAGGCAGGTTATGTAGGCGAGGATGTGGAAAATATCCTCCTCAAGCTTATTCAGGCAGCAGATTATGATGTGGAAAAAGCTGAAAAAGGGATTATATATATTGACGAAGTGGATAAGATAGCTCGAAAGTCAGAAAATCCATCCATTACTCGGGACGTTTCCGGAGAAGGTGTTCAACAGGCACTGTTAAAAATACTGGAAGGAACTGTAGCCAGTGTGCCTCCCCAGGGAGGACGTAAACACCCTCATCAGGAATTTATTCAGATTGATACCACAAATATACTGTTTATTTGCGGAGGCGCTTTTGAAGGGATCCATAAAATTATTGAGAATCGCATCGGAAAGAAAACCATGGGTTTTGGTGCTGAAATTGTAAGCGCCAAAGAAAAGGATATAGGAGAAATATTATCCCATATACTTCCTGAAGATTTACTTCGATACGGTTTGATTCCAGAATTTGTTGGACGTCTGCCGGTTATTGTTACTCTTCATTCTTTGGATGAGGAGGCCTTAATTAAAATACTGACGGAACCTAAGAACGCATTAACCAAGCAGTTCACTAAACTTTTCGAAATGGAAGGAGTCGATCTGGAATTCGAAGATGAGGCTCTGTCATTGATTGCGAGAAAAGCAATTGAGCGAAAGACGGGAGCTCGTGGGCTTCGAGCGATCCTTGAAGATATCATGCTGAATGTCATGTATGAAATTCCTTCGCGGGATGATGTTGAAAAATGTATCATCACGAAGGATACCATCTTAAATCATAGTGAACCAATTCTCATCCTGGCCGATTCCCAAAAGCCTCGAAAAGCTGGGAAAAAGCAGAAGGAAAAAAGGGAATCTGTTTCATAAAGGGAGTACAAAAAGCGCCATATTTTATAGAAGGGTTATCTAAGCAGCTGACCAAAGTCGGCTGCTTATTTTTTTCAAATTGTCGGATAAAAAACCATCTTTATCGTATACTACTACTAGATGTGCGATGAAGGAGGCTTTAATGGTTTTGACAAGCGTTCTGGTGATCATTCAGCTGTTTTTTGCCATCGTAATTGGCATGTATTTTCTTAATCTGCTAAAAAGTCAACAAGGGAATAAAATCGCTGTGGAAAGAGAATCCAAGAAGGAGATGGAAAAGCTACAAAGGCTGCGTGAAATCGCTTTATCTGAACCCCTATCCGAAAAAACCCGTCCAAGCAGTTTCCGGGATATTATCGGTCAGGAAGAAGGTATCAAAGCTCTGGAGGCAGCTTTATGCGGACCAAATCCTCAACATGTCATAATATACGGTCCTCCCGGTGTTGGTAAAACTTGTGCAGCCCGCCTCGTCCTTGAAGAAGCAAAAAAAAATCCTGCATCTCCCTTTAAAAGAGGGGCAAAATTCATAGAAATGGATGCTACCTGCATCCGCTTTGATGAGAGGAGTATTGCTGATCCATTAATTGGATCCGTCCACGATCCCATCTATCAGGGAGCGGGCCCTTTGGGGGTGGCAGGAATACCTCAACCAAAGCCTGGTGCTGTAACAAAAGCCCATGGTGGGGTGCTGTTTCTGGATGAGATCGGGGAGCTTCACCCAATCCAGATGAATAAACTGTTAAAGGTATTGGAGGACAGAAAAGTATTCCTGGAAAGTGCCTATTACAACTCCGAGGACGCCAACATACCCCGTCATATTCATGATATATTTCAGAATGGCCTGCCTGCAGATTTTCGACTGGTAGGGGCAACTACCAAAAGTGCCGCTGAGATACCGGCTGCTCTTCGATCTCGATGCCTTGAAATATTTTTTAGGGCTCTCACTCCTGGAGAAGTGGCACTGATTGCGAAACAGGCAGCAAAAAAAGGTGGCTTCCGTTTGGAACCGAAAGGCGAAGAAATTATTGGGAAATATGCCATGAATGGCCGGGATGCTGTAAATATTATTCAGATGTCCGGAGGCATCGCCCTTACAGAAGGAAGGGATACGATCACCATTGATGATATAGAATGGGTGATCAACAGCGGTCATTACAGCCCAAGACCGGAAAAAAGGATACAGGATTCTCCCCAAGTGGGGTATGTGAACGGATTAGCAGTATATGGACCCAATCTGGGAACGCTCATTGAGATCGAGGCATTGGCTATTCCTGCTGCCAAGGGAAAGGGACAGGTAATTGTCAGTGGAATCATCGATGAGGAGGAAATGAGTCTTCAGAATAGGCTGACCAGAAGGAAAAGCACCGCGAAAGGATCTGTGGATAATGTTTTGACAGTGATGAAGAAATTCCTTCATATGGATCCTAAAAACTATGATATCCATTTGAATTTCCCGGGCGGTATTCCAATTGATGGGCCATCTGCCGGCATTTCCATCGCAACTGCAATTTATTCTGCCATTTCAGGACAGCCCATCGACAACAGAATTGCCATGACAGGCGAGCTTTCTATTCGTGGGGAGGTAAGGCCTGTTGGAGGAGTGCCCACTAAGATTGATGCTGCGATACAGGCAGGAGTCAAAAAGGTCATGATACCTAAAGATAATTGGCAGGAAAGCTTCCGGAATCTACCGATTATCATTACACCTGTTTCCCACATTCAAGAGGTTATTAAGGAAGCGATTGTTGCCGATGAAAGGATAGAGGGGGTGAAGCCTCAAGCAATGGATACGGATTTACTCAGCGCGAAAGGGATTAGATCGGGAGTCTGATCCCTTTTTTTTGTTTGGTGCTATGGAGCGAATTGTCACAGCATCTCCAGGAACCATTACATGATATTGCTTTTCATGAGGTTTAACGTTATAATATTGTAGGTTCATTTTCGGTAGTAGAAGGAAAGGAATAGGATATAAATTGTAAGAATGAAAACAATATATTCGGACATACATATTATGACGTCTTCATGAAGAGGAGTTGAGTGAAAATTGGCGGATGTAGAAGATCGAATTCGCACATTGCCTTTGCTGCCCCTGCGGGGACTGACGGTATTTCCATATATGGTTCTGCATTTTGATGTAGGCAGAGAGAAATCCATTGCAGCGCTGGAGGAAGCAATGGTAAACGATCAGATGATTTTCTTGGTGACTCAGAAGGAAGCCGGTCGTGATGATCCTGGCGTTGATGATATTTATACGGTCGGCACCATATCGAGAATCAAACAGTTGTTAAAGCTGCCCGGTGATACCATACGGGTGCTGGTGGAAGGGGTGAAACGTGCCAGGATTAAAGAGTACATCAAGGAAGAGCCGTTTTTTCAGGTTGAGATCATTGAAGAAGAGGAAAAGGCGTCCGGAGATGATCTGGAATCAGAAGCTCTCATGCGACATATCATGGGCGTATTCGAGGAGTATGTAAAGCTTAGCAATAAGATATCCCCGGAAACCTTGCTATCAGTGAATTCAGTAGATGACCCCGGGCAGTTGGCTGATATCATTGCTGCGAATATTTTAGTGAAAATTGAGGACAAGCAGAGCGTCCTTGAATCTTTTGACCCTGCTGAAAGATTGGAAAAATTGATTGGGATACTAAGTAAGGAAATAGAAATCCTCGAAATTGAAAGGAAAATTAATCTACGTGTAAAGAAACAAATCGATAAGATCCAGCGTGAGTACTACCTGCGCGAACAAATGAAAGCGATCCAAAAAGAACTGGGTGAGAGCGATGGGCTAAGTTCAGAGATTGAGGAATATCGCGAAAAGATCGGAAGGGCTTCTTTACCTGAGGAAGCCCATGAAAAAGCGATGAAGGAATTGGATCGGCTATCCAAAATGGCTCCAGGTTCTGCCGAAAGCTCTGTTATCCGGACATACTTGGACTGGATTTTGGATCTTCCTTGGAATGAAGAGACAGAGGATAATTTGGATCTTAAAAATGCTAAAAAAATTCTTAATGAGGATCACTACGGTCTTGAGCATGTAAAAGAACGCATCATTGAGTATCTTGCTATTCGACAGCTGACCCAGGACATGAAGGGACCTATATTGTGCTTTGTAGGACCTCCGGGGGTTGGAAAGACATCAATTGCTCAGTCCATCGCAAGGGCTTTAAACCGCAAGTTTGTTCGAATGTCTTTGGGTGGCGTACGGGATGAAGCAGAAATCAGGGGACATCGCAGGACATATGTAGGTGCAATTCCTGGTAGAATTATCGCTTCCATCAAACAAGCCAAATCCAAGAATCCCGTTTTTCTGTTCGATGAAATAGACAAAATGAGTCATGACTTCAGAGGGGATCCCGCTTCAGCGATGCTGGAGGTATTGGATGCTGAACAGAATCATGCCTTTCGGGACCATTACCTGGAGTTACCCTTTGATTTGTCAAAGGTTATGTTCCTGACAACGGCCAATTCTTCGGATCCTATACCTCGCCCCTTACTGGATCGTATGGAGGTTATCTATATTACCGGATACACGGAAGAAGAGAAGGTAAAGATTGCAGCCAATTACTTGATATCAAAACAATTGAAGGAGCATGGACTGGAGAAACAGAATCTTATTATTTCGGAGAAAACAATTCGGGATGTGATCAACTACTATACCCGCGAAGCCGGTGTGAGGAATCTTGAACGTCAAATCGCCACAATTTGCAGGAAAGCTGCCCGAAAAATTGTAGAATCCAATAAAACCAGGGTCAGGATTACCAGCGGAAATTTGAAGAATTATCTTGGCATCCCGAAATATCGCTTCGAAAAAGCAGGCATGCAGGATGAAACAGGTATAGCGACGGGGCTGGCATGGACAGCCGTGGGAGGAGAAACCCTATCCATTGAGGTTACTCCCATGAAAGGAACAGGGAAGCTTGTCCTGACGGGACAGCTGGGTGATGTGATGAAAGAGTCTGCCCGTGCCGGGTTCAGTTATATCCGATCCAAAGTTGATGAGTTGGGCATTGACCCGGACTTTTATAATAATACAGATATTCATATCCATATTCCGGAAGGAGCGATTCCCAAGGACGGTCCATCCGCCGGTATCACGATGACGACCGCGTTGATATCCGCGTTGACGAATATTCCTGTTCGCAGGGATGTGGCCATGACCGGAGAAATTACCCTTCGAGGCAGGGTACTCCCTATTGGCGGCCTAAAGGAAAAGGTATTGGCGGCAAATCGGGCAGGTATTAAGAAGGTGATCCTTCCGATGGATAATGAAAAGGATATGGAAGATATTCCAGATAACGTGAAACGTCGGATCAGCTTTGTATTGGCAGAGAATATGGATACAGTTCTGAAACACGCCCTTGTACGCTTACCTGAACCTAAGGTGAAAGCCAATGGAGATTAAACAAGCTGAGTTCTATACCAGCGTGGTTTCGATGAGGGACTACCGGAATATGAAATATCCAGAGATAGGGATTGTGGGGAAATCCAATGTCGGGAAATCTTCTTTTGTGAATCATCTTACGAACAATTACAAGTTGGCACGGGTGAGCAATCGACCTGGCAAGACAAGAATGTTGAATTTTTATAAGATCAATCGTTCTTTTTGCTTGGTCGATATTCCGGGATATGGATATGCACGAATATCAAAGGCCGAAAAGCACAAATGGGGCAAAATGGTGGAGGACTACTTAGTCCAGTCTCCAAACCTTTGCCATGTACTTCTCTTGGTTGATATACGCCATGACCCCACGAAGGACGATCATTTGATGAAAGAATGGCTGGAGCATTATCAAATTCCTTTTACATTAATTGCCACAAAGTGTGATAAGGTCCCTAAAAGCAAATGGAAACAACGAGCGGACAGCATCAGGAGGAATTTGAATATCCCGGAGGACGTGACCGTCATTCCGTTTTCGGTTCCAGGAAAGGTTGGCAGGAATGAGGTTTTGGATAAAATTGAAAAGACCCTTGCAAGCATTAACAAAACGCAGTGAAAGGAATATTTCACTGCGTTTTTCCTTATCCTTTTTTTTTCAGATTGCGTAATTGCTGTTCCACAGCTTGTAAGCCTACTTTGATTGCTTCTACCTGGTCATTGCTCCTTCGAAGTCGCTCTGTATCGGCTAAAAGTTTTTTCACCTGAGCTTCCAGGGTGAAAATCGCCCTTTGATGGTTAAAAACCTTTTCCTCCAATTGATGAAGACGATAAGTATGCTGATTGATGCTTTCTTCCCATGAGTCCAGTCTTGTGATCAATCGGTTGTAATCTCTGGAAAGCTCATCTTCCTCCTTCGATTTTGTTTGGAGACCGGACAGGTCTTCCTCCTTGTTTTCTGTATAGACCGAATGAATTTTTGAAGGCTCGATGTCTCTGAACCGAATGTTAGGAAATGGTGGAGTGAGCAGCTGGACCATATTCTTCCTGCTACCGAAAGATTGGCTGGCGACATAGTAATAAAATTCGACCGGTTCAGATGGCTGAAGCTTTTTTTGATGTTTCCAGGAATCACCCATATTCTCGGAATAATAAGTCACGGGACTACCATCTTGGAGCCAGGTACAGCTGAGCGTGTTGTCGTTATAGAAAAGACATGGGTGTGTATTCCTGGTATTTTCTTTTGATATGATCGTTCCGTTATAGTAAATATGGTAGTTGGAGCTCCAACAGCAGTGAATGTCTCCCCGGTTATCCAGGAGAGCATTAAAATGCTGGAAGGATGTGGAGGCGGTGTATAAAAGAGAGGGTGTATCCCAATATCCCTCTTTGGAGAATCCTGCCTGCATCATCTGATAGTTTTTATCATTATATTGGGAATAGAAAACAATATGGCCTCCGTTGCTATCCGGGAGAACTTGATGGAGGCGGGTGCGTTCTTCGGATGAAAACTCCCATACCCTTCTGCCGGTCCATTCATCGCCATCCCAGATATAGTGGACAATGGCTTCCGTACTTCTTCGAAAAGCATTTTGGACCACATACATAATATGGACCTTACTCTGTGCCAGAATGAATAGATCGTTTAGTGTTTGTGAACGGATGGTAACTCGAGATAGGGTTTGCATATGCCACTTTTCACCGTCAACAGATGATAAATAAACCAGAAAGCGGGAAAGAGTGAATAAGAGGATATGAATGCTTCCGTTCGGAGCGGTATCCACCCAAAAGTCGGCAGCAGGGCGTTCATCCAGTACCCCTTCCAGTAGTGCGCCGGCTTGCTGGTTGGTTCTTTTAAAACACAATTTCTGACCTTCACCGAGGTAGAAAAGCCATAACTGTTGACGGCTGTCTTTGGCAAGTATTTTTTTATCCGAACCAATATTCATGTTATCACCACCTATAAAAATACTATGAAGGGCCTTTGATAAATAAAACAATGAAATGAGGGTTTTACGGAAAGAAAAGAAAAAAAGAGAGACGAAAGGGTCGTCTCCCGGTATGAGTCCATTATTTTCATGAATTCTGACTTTTTTTGTTTATTTCCTTATAAACATCTGACAAATGGTAACATATCCATTTTGGTCGCGCACAATGCCAATACCGATATGGCTGTAGTTCGTGTTCAATATATTTTTCCGATGGCCTTCAGAGTTCATCAGGGATACGTGGGCTTTTAACACGGAGCCGTTCCTGGCAATGTTTTCTCCTGCTGCGCTATAACGGATACCGAACTTCTTCATCATATCAAAGGGGGAACCATAGGTTGGCGAAGTGTGGGAGAAATACTTGTTATTCACCATATCCTGAGCCTTCAGACGAGCTACCTTGGCTAATTCCGTATCCACCTGCAGGGGAGCGATTCCAAGCTTGGTTCTTTCTTCATTTACAAGCTTCACCATTTCTTGTTCATCCGCACTTAAGCCCCCCGGCAGATCATTTTTTGCAGGTGCTTCAGGAGCTGCGGTTTCACGCGTTTTTATTTTTTCTTCGGTATTATTTTTGCTATCCGGATTTTGCAGTTCGGGAGTTTCGTTGATCGTAGGAGAGTTCTCCTTAGGGGTTTCAAACCATTGGAATAAGGAAGTTACATCATACCATCTCAAGGTACCCAGATTGTTCAGCTTATGAAATGGGGACATTGAAAAGGCTGCTGATGCGCTGTTCACCGGAATGATGATTAAAGTTACTCCTATAGCGATTGCTGAAAGTATGGATCTAATTTTCACTTGATTGCCTCCTTCTAATGATATATCGTTTGTTATATATCTGTATATATCATGTCACCAATTGTAATATATTCGTAACAATTTTGCAATCTTTTTGGAAGGGATTTTCCAATGTATATTGTGGGATCGAATCCATTTTTAGGATAATGAAAATATAAAAGGGCACGAATGCATCTATTTGGGCGTAGAAAGGGGAATGCAAAGGGCAGAGGGTAAATTCGTGCAGCCTCATAGAATGATTTTTTGAATAACGCATATAATACCAACTGTATCGCCATGGGATATAGACAAATGGAGAGAGGAGGAGGCACATGGGTCTCGTGAAGTGTTCAAGATGTGAGCTGAATTATATGGAAGAAAGCGAAAAGATGTGTCAGATATGTAAAAAGGAATTAGAAGGAGAAGCGGAGCCGGAAGAGACCTTGGAGCTTTGTCCGGAATGTAATGAACATCCGGTGATACCGGGTGAAGAATTATGTTTGCTCTGCTTAAGGGAGAAAATACGACAGGAGTCCAGGAATCGGGGGGATATATTCTTAGATGAAAAGGGCATGTATGACGAAGAAAATGCAGATGATGTAGAAGGGATTGAAGCGGACACTATGGATGAGGAGGAGCCTATTCCTCTTGGCGAACTGAAGGAAATTGACCGGGAGCTAGGGGGAGACAGCTCTTTTGAGGATGAAGAAGAAAAGCTTATGGACGAGACACTAGAGAACGCAAAAAAGAAAAGTCCCCGTAGGAAGGCTGAAAAAGTTACAAGCTGATCCGATTGTCACAAAGGGCATCGATCACCCTTTCCTGAGAAAAACTAAAGGGATTGAATCTCTGACATGGATCCTGCACAAGGATGGATGTCCATTGACGAAGCGTTAAATTTCGTTTATGATTTGGACATGGTGTAATTTTCCCACCATAATCCTTGGGATAAAGGGTGATCAGGATGGATATATATGCGATTGGAGATTTACATCTGTCGAGAAGTGTGAACAAGCCGATGGATGTATTTGGAGAGCATTGGGCGAATCATTGGGATAGGATCTGTACAGATTGGAAAGAAAGGGTACGTGATTCTGATTGCGTACTGATACCAGGGGATATCAGTTGGGCGATGACCTTGGAGCAGGCAAAGCCTGACATAGAAGAAATAGGACAAATGCCGGGCAGAAAAATTCTGCTGAAAGGAAATCATGATTACTGGTGGAGCTCCTTGACAAAAGTCCGAAATATCCTTCCTGAAAGTATGGACGCATTACAGAATAACAGCTATCAAATTGATGGGATCACGATATGTGGGACAAGGGGTTGGCTCTGTCCCAATGGGTCTATGGAGGATCATGATCGGAAAATATATGAACGGGAAGTTCAGCGGCTAAAATTGTCTCTTGAAAGCAGTAAAGAGAAAGGCAATGACATCATTGTCATGATGCATTTCCCCCCTTTTAACGAAAAAAGAGAAGTTTCAGCTTTTGTTGAACTTTTCCACGCCTATGGAGTGAAAAAGGTTTTATATGGACATCTCCATGGTGAAAGTCTGAAAAATGCCTTTGAAGGGATCTGGCAGGGTATTGAATACCATCAGGTTTCCTGTGATCATTTAGATTTCAAGCTTAAGCTTATTTACCGGAAAAGGGCTGACGATACTTTCTGAGGACTTTTATTTCTGCGATCTCATATCCCAGAACAGTAAAGATGAAATTTCCGGAATGAATGACGATGTGTTGATTATGGATTCGGACGATCCTTGAGTTATGAAGGGGCGTATTCCGAATCTTTTTTTTAATTTTCGATATGGGAGAGTTCCGTACATGATACCGATATTGGCGTATAGCCCTTTGAGAAAGACTGAGCCTATCTAAAGCTTCCTTTAGGAAGTATTGATCGCTTTCTTCAGATAATTTCATATGCAAGAATCCATATAGAAAGGGGTGCATCGATTTTACTGCACATATTTTACCCTTATGAAGAATGATAATGATCTTTCCATGGCATACCAGCGTGATATTCCCCAGGGAATAACGGATATTCTTTTCAAAGAAAAGGGCATTGTTCAGTCGCCGAATAACCACGTCCAACGGTAAATGGCGCTTTACAATTTTTCGATATTGGTGGATGGCTTTCAAGCTTGGAATATAAAGAAGGGTATTCCTTTTAGATAAGCTATGGCACTTTTTGTGGTAAGAAAGCAAAGGGAAACGATTGAGCAGGTTGTTTCTCTTTACTTTTATTATTTTCATCCCTTCACAATAGAATATTAGCTTTGGCGACAGATAGCAAGTTGTATTACCACCATGACACCTCAATTCGCATTCGTTCAGAAGATAATAATACATCTCCTTAAAGGAATAGCTATTGTTTCGAGTAATGTGCTGAAAATCCTTCAAAGCGGCAGGGGTTATAAAATAATGGGTAGGTATGTTATTACGCCCTACTACATCATATGGATTGGAGAGAAACTGTTTCACATTACGGCTGCCTTTTAGATTATTGCATGACTGGCAGCTCAATACAAGATTCGAAACAGAAGCCTGCCCTCCTTTGCTTCTGGGGTGAAGGTGGTCCATGGTGGCATTTTCCTTCGTTAGCTGAATATGGCAGTAAAAGCAAAGCCCGTTTTCCCTATAATAAACATAATCACGATTAGAAGAAAGGATGAATGCAGTCTTTCTACTAGGCTCAAAATGAATAATCTTCTTTTGATGAAGGTTAAGAGCTGTTTCTCTGTCGATGACATCCAAGATTTCGCCATTTCGTTTTACGGTAATAGCCTGCTTGGATTGTACTGCGTCAGGAGGATTCTGATCTTTTATTAATTTGATACGCATGGGGACGCGAATGAATGCTGTTGACATACGCCTTTCTCCATTCTTTAGACCTATCGTAGGGTATTGCTTTGTCTTATATTAAGTAGTTTTATATCCTTTTATTTTATTTTAGCATTAATGAGCAGGATTGAGCAAGCTGTGTTTGTGCTTGATTGCATTCCATCTCTTCCAGGCTTATCTCTATAAAAAAATATATACTTTTTTCGAAAAAAGAGAGGATTTTCAAAATAAAAATAGAAAAAGTAAGGTGTAAGTGGTTAAAAGTGGGGGGAAGTGGGTCGATATACCAGATGAGGGAGGTGAGAAGATGCTCATTGGAGAGTACCAGCATACGATAGACAGCAAGGGAAGAATGATTGTACCCGCTAAGCTGCGTGAAGATCTGGGAGAAAAGTTTATCGTGACAAAAGGGATTAACAACTGCCTTTTTGTGTACTCCAATGAGGAATGGATCAACTTCTCACATAAACTCCGGGCTTTACCCCTCACCAACAAAGAGGCTCAAGCTTTTATTCGATTGTTCTTTGCAGGGGCCAATGAATGTGAGCTGGACAAGCAAGGCAGAATCCTAATACCATCCAATCTCAGACAGTATGCCAATTTAGAAAAGGATGTCGTTGTAATCGGTGTTTTGAGCCGTGTGGAAATCTGGAGTAAAGAAGCTTGGGAGGCGTATAATAATAATGCTTCTTCCGATTACGATGAGATTCTTGAGAAGATGGCAGAACTAGGTATTTGATGAACAGGGGGTATAGGATTGGAATTTCGGCATATCCCGGTCCTGTTGGATGAATGTATAGAATTCCTCAATTGTCGTCCTAACGGTTTATATGTGGACGGTACCCTTGGAGGAGGAGGACATGCGGAGGAGATCCTAAAACGGATCGGTCCGGACGGTATATTAATTGGAATAGACAGGGATCCTGCAGCTTTAGAAGCGGCAGGACAAAGGCTTCAGATCTTTGGAAGGCGTTTCATTGGTGTTCATAATAACTTTAATGACATAAAGCAAATTTTAAAAGATCTGGATATCAAAGAAGTAGACGGTATATTACTGGATCTGGGGGTTTCTTCCTTTCAGTTGGATAATAAGGCAAGGGGATTTTCCTATCAAGAAGATGCTCCCCTCGACATGAGGATGGATACCCGGCAAAGCTTTTCAGCATACCATGTCGTGAATGAATACTCTGAATCGAGACTGTCTCGGATCATTCGTGAATATGGAGAAGAAAACTGGGCAGATCGAATTGCGCAGTTTATTGTACGGGAACGGGAGAAGCAGCCTATTGAGACAACTGGCCAGCTCGTTGAAACGATCAAAAATGCAATACCGGCGAGGGCAAGACGAAGAGGTCCTCATCCTGCGAAGAGAACTTTCCAGGCAATACGTATTGAAGTGAACGCAGAGCTGGCACCATTGGAGCAGGGCATTCGCGATATAGTAGATGTATTGAAGACGGGAGGCCGACTTTGCATAATCACATTTCACTCCCTGGAAGATCGAATCGTCAAGAGGGTTTTTAGACAAATGGAAAAACCGTGTATTTGCTCACCCAAGGCACCTATATGTACCTGCGGAAGAAAGGCAAAGAGTAAGATCATTACGCCAAAACCGATTCCGGCTTCTGAGGATGAAATCCGCATGAATCCCCGGGCACGAAGTGCGAAATTGAGAGTACTGGAGAAACTGGAACCGTTCTAAAACGAAGAGAGGATGAATAAGTTTGTTAGTAGCGGAGAAGAACAGTTATTTGTACGAAACCTACCTTCCTGAAGTTCGGGAGGAGATATACCAGCCTCAAGCAAAAGCTAAACCTAAGGCAAAGGCCAAGGTTAAGATTAGGGATCGCGTTGTGCCGATACTAAGTGTCTTTTTAGGATGTGCCGTATGTGCCCTGATTGTTTCAAGATATGCCCAAATAGCTGTGAATCATAGTGAAATCCTTGAAAGCAAAAAAGCCTTAGCAGCGGAACAGAAAATAACCGAGGATTTGAAGCTGCGCATTGCCATGGCAGAGGATCTTGACTACATAAGGGATACAGCCAAGGAAAAACTTGGAATGGACTTCCCCCAGCAGAATGAAATAAGGTACGTGAAGGTTTCCACTGAGGAAAAAGCTGCAGAAGTGGAAAAGGAGCAAAAGGTAAGCCAAAAGGATAACGAAAACATATTGGATACACTGATCAGCCTGTTGGATTGAATGATTGAGGGGAGGGGAGTACTCATTGGCTTCGCCTGGAGTCAGCTATAAAAAAAGGTTACTGACTATGCTAGTAGGTGTAACCTTCATTTTTTTTGTATTAATTACCCGTCTTGGATGGATTCAATTATATAGGGGTACATGGCTGCAGGAAAAAGCCGTAGACCAGTGGACAAGGGACTTGCCTGTTGCCCCCAAAAGAGGTATGATCATGGACAGGAATGGGAAGATCCTTGCCCAGAGTGCTAGTGCAGAAACGGTTGTAATCAGACCGAGTCAGGTGAAGAATGCTGATGAGCTGGCGGAGAAATTAGCATCCATTCTGGAAATGGATCGCGAAGAGATATATAAAAAGGCAACGGATAAAAGCAAATCAGAAATTTGGTTGAAAAGACAGATCAGCAAGGAGCAGGCTAACCAGATCAGGAAAGAAAAAATACCGGGAGTAGTTTTTACGGAAGAAAGCAAGCGATACTACCCGGCGAAAAACTTTCTGGCCCAGGTCCTCGGCTTTACCTCCATCGACGGAGTGGGGTTGGAAGGCTTGGAAGCAAAATACGATAAATACCTGAAAGGTGTGCCTGGCAGAATTGTCACGGAGACGGATTCCGTCGGCAGGGAACTCCCTTACAATGTGAATCGATATGTTCCTCCTGAAGATGGATTGAACCTCGTTCTATCCATTGATTATGTAATACAAAGCTTTGTAGAGAAGGCAATGGAAGATGCCTTGGTAAAAAACAAGGCCAAAAAAGTAGAAGCAGTGGTGATGGATCCAAATAACGGTGAAATTTTGGCTATGGTAAATAAACCGGATTATGATCCCAATAATCCGCCGAGACATGATATGGATCTTCTTAGACAGTTAGCTCGCAATTCCATTGTTTCAGATGTCTATGAACCGGGATCAACTTTTAAGATTTTCACATCAGCTGCAGGATTGGATGCAGGGGTAGTGGGTGTTAATGAAACTTTCTATGATCCGGGTTACAAAATTGTGGATAATGATCGCATCAAATGCTGGAAAGCAGGGGGACATGGTTCACAAACCTTTGTTGAAGCTGTGAAGAACTCCTGTAATCCGGTATTCATGGATGTAGCTTTGCGACTGGGGAAGGAAAAATATTATGACTATATCAAGGCCTTCGGTTTTGGAAGTCCCACCGGGGTGGATATCAGCGGTGATGAAGGGGGAATCGTCAGACCGGTAAAATACGTAAAGAACGTAGACCTGGCCCGTATCGGTTTTGGGCAAAGTATTGCTGTAACACCCCTGCAAATGGCTGCAGCCGTATCTGCTGCTATTAATGGCGGCAATTTGATCACCCCTAGGTTGGTAAAGGAATTAAGAGATCAGAATGGCGAACTGATAAAGAGATTTGAACCCAATGTGGTCCGGAGAGTGATCACGGAAGAAACCTCCCGCACCATGCGAGAAATCCTTGAAGGTGTTGTAAAGGATGGAACGGGGCATAATGCTTATATTCCCGGTTATCGAGTAGGAGGTAAAACCGGAACTGCTCAGAAATATGACGAAAATGGCAGGATACTTCAGGATAAACATATTGCTTCCTTTGTAGGTTTTGCTCCCGCAAACGATCCAAAAGTAGTTGTCTTGGTTATATTGGATGAGCCGGATGTACCTGTAGATTTTGGCGGCGTTATCGCTGCTCCCATTGTCGGCGAAATTATGGAAGATATATTGAAATATATGGACATAGCTCTGGAATATACAGAAGAGGATAAGGTGTTGGAGAACGAGAAAGTGGAAGTGCCTGATGTCATAGACATGGACTTTCAGAAAGGTGTCAGCGAGTTGACTGAGTTGGGATTGCAGTATATGGTCGATGGCATTGGCGGCAGGATAAAGGATCAAATGCCTAAACCGGGATCCATGGTCACGAAAAAAACCATTGTTCTCCTGTACGTAGAAGAGAAAGAAGAGACTGACGAGGAACCGGGTATGGTTGAAGTGCCCGATATTATTGGAAAGTCTATCGTAGAAGTAAACCGCACCATCATTTCATGCGGTTTGAAACTGAAAATAGAAGGAAACGGCGTTGCCGTATCTCAGGATCCTGCTCCGAAAACAAAAGTTGAACCTGGCACGACGGTTACGGTCCGTTTCCAGGTTCCAGGTGAAGAAGAGTAACCGTCAAAGAGGTCTATTAAGTATATATTTACCATAATATGCAAAAATATTAGAGGGCGATTTCAGCAAAAGCATGTCGCTGGGAGGTATAGAATGGAACTTACCAAATTAATAAAAAACTTAAATCAATATGCAATAGTGGGGGATCTGGACCCGGTCATACACGATCTGTACTATGATTCGAGGAAGGTGGTTCCAAATTCACTTTTTTTCTGCATCAAGGGGGCGAATACAGATGGGCATCGATTCGCTTATGATGCGATTAACAGGGGTGCAGTAGCCCTCGTCACGGAGCGCAAATTAGATGTACCTGATCATATTACCCAAATCATCGTAAACGACAGCAAGGATGCGATGGCAGTCATTTCCTCTGATTTTTTTGGCAATCCGGCAGATAAGCTGACTTTGATCGGTGTGACAGGCACCAATGGAAAAACAACTGTAACCTATCTCATAAAGGCTATCGCAGAGCAGCATGGGAAAAAGGTAGGCGTGATCGGTACGATTATGAATTTGATCGGCGATAAGAAAATGCCGACAGAACGAACAACGCCTGAGTCACTGGATCTCAACCGTTTGTCCCATGAAATGGTAAGAGAGAGAGTGGAATGGGTAGCCATGGAGGTTTCTTCCCATTCATTGGAGCTTGGCAGAGTAAAGGGCATTCCATTTGAAGTGGGCATCTTCACCAATCTTAGCCAGGACCATTTGGATTTCCACAAAACCATGGAAAATTATCAGAAATCCAAAGAGAAGCTTTTTCATCAATCGCGAATCGGCATCATCAACATGGATGATCCGAAGGGTCGAATCATTGCCGAATCCCTCCGGATTCCTGTATATGGCTATGGCCTTCAATGGGAAACGGATGCCGGAGTCCGGGATATTGTGGTATCTGCAAAGGGTACTTCCTTCCGGGCGAGCTTTCATGAGAAAGAAATAGATTTTCATCTCAACATACCCGGCATTTTCAGTGTCTATAACGGAATGGCCGCTGCCACAGCCTGCCATGTTCTGGGCATTCCACTGGAAACGATAAAGAAGGGCTTGGAATCCGTCAAAAGTGTACCGGGACGTTTTGAGGTTCTTGATACGAAGGGTAAGGAATATACGGTGCTCTTGGATTATGCCCATACACCTGATGGCTTGGAGAACGTCCTGAAAACCGTTGCCGAGTTTGCCAAGGGGGAAATTATAACCCTATTTGGGTGCGGAGGGGATCGGGATCCGGGCAAGCGTCCTATTATGGGAGAGGTTGCCGGTCGTTACTCTGATTTTTGCATCATTACTTCAGATAACCCCCGGAATGAAGACCCTTTCAGTATCATTAAACAGATAGAGGTCGGAGTAAAGATTACAGGATGTCCCTATGTAACCATTGAAAACCGCAAGGAAGCCATCGAATATGCATTAAAGCACGGTAAAAAAGGCGATGTGATCATCCTTGCCGGAAAAGGCCATGAGACCTATCAGGAGATCAAGGGAAAAAGATATGACTTTGATGAGAAGCAAATTGTAATGGAAATACTCGCTTCGGGAGATTGAACGATCATATAACGTTTTTTTGCAGACTATGAAAAGCGCTGGAAAGATGCAACAATGGTATAGAGCACTCTATGGGGTTTCATTGGATAGAATGATATGAAGGGTTTGCATAACTTCAGAGAGGAGAACATAAGATGCAGCAATTGATTTATGCAGTGATTACTTCATTTTTCATCTGCCTGATTTCAGGGCCCGTCATCATACCTGCTTTAAAAAGACTGAAGTTCGGTCAGACGGTGCGGGAGGAGGGTCCCCAGACTCATCTTAAAAAAACAGGTACGCCCACCATGGGTGGGGTGATGATTATCCTATCAATCCTTATCGCTACATTTCTTTTCTCTAAGAGGAATTATGATTTCGTATTGGTAGCCTCCCTGGTGATGTTGGGATATGGAGTGATCGGATTTCTGGATGATTTTATTAAGGTAGCTATGAAGCGTTCTTTGGGGCTTCGGGCTTATCAGAAAATTATCGGTCAAGTTGGTATCGCTGTGATTTTCGCTTTCTTTGCATACAATCATCCCGATATTGGCAGTAAGGTGATCGTTCCTTTCATGAATATTGAATGGGATCTGGGAATTTGGTATATCCCTTTTATTGTATTTGTGGTGGTAGGGACGGTGAACAGTGTGAACCTAAATGATGGTTTGGACGGACTCTGCGCCGGTGTTACCTTAATTTACTCGGCCGCCTTCAGTATTATCATGCTCTATGCCAGCAATCTTGCTTTCAGTTCCGGTGCGAATTATCATGGCATCAATCTGCAGAACATGATGGTGTTTGCGGGGGCAGTGACCGGTGCATGTCTAGGTTTTCTGCGATTCAATTCCTATCCTGCTCAGGTTTTTATGGGAGACACCGGTGCCTTGGCTTTAGGAGGGGCCGTTGCCATGATGGCCATTGTCTACCGATTGCCGCTGCTTCTGCCAATCATGGGGGGCGTGTATATGGCGGAATCCATTTCGGTGATTCTCCAGGTAGCTTCCTTTAAGCTTACCGGAAAACGCATATTTCGCATGGCACCTCTGCATCATCATTTCGAAATGAAGGGCATGCCGGAGACGAAAGTTGTGGCCATTTTTATGATAGCTGCCGTGATCCTGTGTCTAATAGGATTGTTAGCCCTCCGTTAGGAACAAAAGGAAAGATTATACAGTATGAAGGGGTTTTGGCATGAGATTGGATTTTCAGCGAAAGAAGGTTCTTGTCATCGGGATGGCCAGGAGCGGAATTGCCGCCACAAAAGCTTTATGTCAAGCCGGAGCTTGTGTGACGATAAACGATATAAAACCGGAGGCCGCCCTTAAAGAGGACCTAAGAGAATTAAAAGGGCTCCCCATCGAAACAAGATTGGGGGAGCAGGCGGATCATCTTGTCGATGACAAGGATTTTATTGTGATCAGCCCCAGTGTTCCAATCGAGAGCAGTTTCATACACAGGGCAAGAGCACTAAAGGTACCGGTTTACAGTGAATTGGAGCTGGGTTACCGAATGTGCACTGCACCGATTGTGGCTATAACCGGAACGAATGGAAAGACCACAACGACCGCATTGACGGGTCAGATTTTTATTGATGCGAAGAGAAGAACTCATGTCGTTGGGAATATTGGTATTCCTTTTACCGGTAAAGTCACTGAGATGACACCGAATGATATAGTTGTGGCAGAAGTCAGCAGTTTTCAGTTGGAGGCAATCCATGCTTTCCATCCCAAGGTGGCTGCTGTCCTGAATATAACGGAAGACCACCTCAACCGGCATAAAAGCATGGAAAATTACATCGCAATGAAATCCCGAATCTTTATGAATCAGAGGGAGAATGATTTTCTTGTCCTGAATAGGGATGATGAGTTGACAGCAGCAATGGCTGAAAAGTCAAAAAGCAAAGTCCTCTTTTTCAGTCGAAAGATGAAGGTGGAGAATGGGGTTTATCTGGATGCTGGTAAGATTGTACTGAGTCTGGACGAACAAAATCAGGTTATCTGTTTGGCGGAGGAGATTGGCATTCCTGGAGTCCATAATCTTGAAAATGCCCTTGCAGCAGTGGCGATAGCAGCAGTGATGGGGGTTACAGCCGAAGATATCGTCTACACATTAAGAACTTTTGCAGGCGTGGAGCATCGTCTGGAATTTGTCAAGGAATTGGATGGGATCAGATTTATTAATGATTCCAAGGCTACGAACCCAGAGGCTTCCATCAAAGCGATCGAAGCGATGAATCGGCCTACTCTCCTGATTGCAGGGGGAATGGATAAAGGCAGTGACTTTACTGGCTTCGTTGATGCCTTTGGTGAAAAGATTAAGGCATTGCTCGTATTGGGCGAAACTGCGGAAAAAATCATTCAGACTGCTGAATCGAAGGGTTTTAGATCGGTTTATCATGTATCTACAATTGGAGAAGCAGTGAGAAAAGCATATGAAATGGCGAAGCCTGGATGGAATGTGTTGTTATCGCCGGCTTGTGCCAGTTGGGATATGTTCAAGGATTTTGAGGAAAGGGGACGCGTATTCAAAGATGCAATCCATAATATTAGGAGGTAGCCAATCCTATGATAAAGAAACCCTGTGATTATCCCATTCTTTTTACAACGATTTTATTGGTGGCCATCGGTATTATTATGGTTTTCAGTGCCAGTTTCTACTATGCACAGCAGCCACCTTATAATGACAGCTACTATTTTTTTAAGAAGCAAGTTCTCGGTGCAGTCATCGGCTTTATTGGAATGATATTCTTCACCCATTTTCCCTACTGGAAACTGGAGAAATATGCGAAATGGTTGGTTTTCGCGAGTCTTGTTATGCTGGTAGCAGTTCTTATACCAGGAGTCGGTCAGACCTTGAATGGAGCATCAAGGTGGATTAATATCGGTGGATTTAGCATACAGCCTGCTGAAATCGCCAAGTTTGCTCTGATTGTTTTTATGGCGTCCAGCATGACGAAGAGACGGAATGTCATGAAGAGCTTGATAAAGGGGGTAGTCCCCTATCTTCTGATTATGATGGTCTATTTTGGCCTCATTATTGCTCAGCCGAATTTAAGTACTGCGGGCTGTATTGCTATCCTCGCAATGATTATGATATATGTCGGGGGAGCTAAGTTGTGGCATCTTGGCATTCTTGTGGGCGGCGGCGCAGCAGCCGCTTGGGCTCTTATTTTATCGGAAGGCTACCGGTTTAAACGGCTTATGGCCTTTCAAAATCCATGGGCAGCACCTCGGGATGAGGGGTATCAATTGATCCAATCCCTATATGCCCTGGGATCAGGAGGTTTATTTGGCATGGGATTGGGGAACAGCCGTCAAAAATTTCTATTCCTGCCCTATCGCGAATCCGATTTTATATTTGCAATCATCGGAGAAGAGTTAGGTTTTATTGGGGCATGTACGATAATGGTTCTATTTCTAGTATTGATATGGAGAGGTTTAAGAGTCGCTATCACTTCTCCCGACCTGTTTGGTAGTTTGCTTGCTACAGGTATTGTATCCATTATTGGTATACAGGTCATTATCAATATTGCCGTTGTTACCGGTTCGATGCCTCCCACCGGTCTGCCATTGCCCTTTATCAGTGCCGGCAGTTCATCGTTGATTATCTTTATGGCCAGTATAGGCGTATTGCTGAATATTTCTAAATATACGAAATCCGGTTAATCCTCTGCACTACCCAGTAACACCTCCCCACACTTCATGCATACTATGGTATTATCCGCATTGCTGCGGCAATTTGCGAATTAATTACCCGGAGGTGTTACAATATGGGAAAGTTCTTGATTACCGGAGGGAGAAAGCTAAGTGGACGAGTACGGGTGGCCGGAGCCAAAAACTCCATTCTCCCCATCCTGGCTGCATCCTTGCTTACCATGAAGACAGTCATTATCAGAGATTGTCCCCGGCTGATTGATGTCGAAAATATGATTTCCATATTACGTATATTGGGATGCAAGGTGGAATGGAAGGAAAGCACAGTTGTCATTGATTCGTCCAAGGCGAATCGGTGGGAAATGCCCGAGGACCTTTCCAGGGAAATGCGTTCATCAATCGTCATGTTGGGGCCTATCCTTGCCCGCTTTAAGAGAGCCAGGCTTACTTATCCCGGAGGCTGTGAAATTGGATTAAGACCCATCAACCTGCATATAAAGGGACTACGGGATCTGAAGGCTAAAATCACTGAAAATCAAGGATATATTGACTGTGAAGGTACAGATCTGGAAGGGAATGAGATTCATCTTGACTATCCCAGTGTAGGAGCTACTGAAAATATCATGCTGGCTGCTGTAAAAGCAAAGGGACAAACAATTATTCGTAATGCTGCAAAGGAGCCTGAAATTGTTGATCTCCAGAATTTTGTAAATGCGATGGGAGGGCAGGTCAGGGGAGCAGGCAGCAATACCATAGTGGTCCAAGGGGTAAAAGAGCTGGGCAGTGTTGAATATCGAGTTATACCTGACCGCATTGTTGCGGGTACTTACATGGTGGCAGCAGCGATAACCGGGGGCGATATATGGATTGAAAATGTCATTCCGGACCATCTTCATCCCGTTATATCCAAGCTAAGGGAAGCCGGCTGTACCATTGATATTCATCCTGAATATCTACATATTATCGGGCCGCCTCGACCAAAGGCCATTTCTCAGATCGAAACATTGCCTTATCCGGGTTTTCCGACGGATATGCAAGCCCAGTTGATGGCATTATTAACGGTAGCCGATGGTACCAGCTTGATCATAGAGAACATCTTTGAGAATCGTTATAAGCATTCCAATGAACTGATCCGCATGGGAGCAGATATTCTGGTCAAGGATCGGATGGCAGTCATAAAAGGAGTCGACCAGCTTACGGGAGCATCTGTGACAGCGACGGATTTAAGAGGAGGGGCTTCCCTCGTTCTTGCCGCTTTGAGGGCAGAAGGCAGAACAGAAGTCAACGGTATCCACCTGATTGATCGGGGATATGAGGATTTAGATATTCGTCTTGCAGAGTTGGGAACGGATATCAGCCGAATAAAGCGCTAGCTTGCGAAAGGGGATCCCCGTATCCGGTATATATAATAGGCTTCATGGGGGTGGAAATTCATTCGTAGAAGAGAAGGATAGAGCTTTTTGGGAGGATATACGCATGAGATACGGAAGAGGAAAGGGTATCCTAATCATCTTCTTCTTAATATTATCCGTACTTTTCCTGATACTGCTTGGAACGGAAATATTTTCAATTCACAAAATAACCATTTTGGGAAATCAAAATATAGAGTATAATGAAATTGTGAAGTTATCAGGAATAGAATTAGGCGAGAATATCTTTAAACTTGATCTGAAAAGGGTGGAAGAAAACCTAAAGTCAAATCCTTATATAGCTGTTGAAAAAATAGAGAGAGAGCTTCCCGACACTGTCATCCTTCATATCAACGAACGGGAACCCAGGGCCGTTATCGAATATATGGGTGTTTATATCGTGATGGATACCCATGGCTACATACTGGAACTACGGAATGATTTAGGAGGAATATCCTATCCCATTATTACCGGGATGAGGGTAACGGCTTTTTTGGTCGGTCAGAGGATTCGATCCTCTGACCCCTATCAAGTCAGAATACTGGATGAAGTGTTGTCCCCCCTCTACACCCATGAAGTGAATTCCATGATATCGGAGATAAACATTGAAGATCCGGCGAATATTTTTTGTATTTCCAGGGAAGGAATTCTTGTAAAAATCGGACAAGCAACGGATATGGATAAGAAAATTCTGTTGATGAAAGAAGTCCTCGGCCAATTAAGCAAAGAAGGAATCACAAATGGGGTGTTGGATGTGACGGCAGGGAACTGCGCAAGCTACAAACCACAGGAATAATGGGGTAAACGTATATACTCATATTCTTTTCGGTACAATATCTGTTTCATGGAGGTATCTATGCGAACAAAAACTGGACAGGTTGCCCTTATGGCAGTGAGTATTATATTGGGAGTTATGCTGGCTGCCCAGTTCAAGAATGTTCAAAGGGTAGGAGGAAGTGTGTCTCTGCAGAGAACACAGGAATTAACCAATAGAGTGGAGCAGCTTCAATATGATAACGAGGGACTTCGGGAGCAGATCGTACAGCTTCAGGAAAAGATACAGGAATATGAACTGGCAGCTCAGGATTCCGGGAAAATAACCGAGACGATGTTGGACGATTTGCAGAATGCGCGAATGGCTGCAGGGCTGGTGGATGTTGTGGGCCAAGGCATTGTAGTGAAAATAAATCACCTTTATTATACCGATGAGTTTAATAATAAGAAGGTTTTTCAAACTGTAATGGATGAAGATCTCCTAAAAATAGTAAATGAACTGAATGCCAGCGGGGCGGAAGCAATCGCCGTAAATGATGAACGATTGATCGCCACATCAGAGATACGTAATGCCGGAAAATATATAAATATCAATACTAACTCATACAGTGTTCCATTTAGGATAGCGGCAATAGGAGATCCGGAGACTTTAGAAGCAGGTCTCAAACTAAATGGAGGGGTCATTGATTCCATGAGTCCATATTATGATATTACCATTTCAAGGGAAGACAAGCTGATCATCCCCAAATATAAGGGTGTGCTGAAGTTCCATTATGCACGGCCTGTGAAGGAAGGGAAATAGAGAGGAACGAGATGAGATATAGGAAGGGACAGATTACGCTTTTTATAGTATCCGTCATCCTGGGCTTTGTTATCTCTGTTTTGATACATAATATCGAAGGCAGTGGGGCAACCAGCGTTTCGGAATCAACTTCCATAGACATGATGTATCGGCTTTTGGAAAAAGAAAAGCTGGAACTTGAAAAGGCTGAGGAATATAAACTTCGCATTGCAGAGTTGGAAAAACAGATTGAACAATTTCAAAACAGGGCATCCTCTTTAGATTTGGCCGCCGGGAGTATACAGAAGGAATTGATGACTGCCAGGTTGCTGGCAGGCTTAATGGACCTGGAAGGTCCCGGCGTGGAAATCGTTCTCAATGATCGTAAAAAGGAAACCCTTCCAATACTCGGTGAGGGTGAAGATATAAATTGGTATCTTGTTCATGATGAGGATGTCCTGAGGGTTGTAAATGAATTGGCCGCAGCCGGTGCCGAAGCAATATCCATCAATGATATACGCGTTGTAAGCAATACTCGGATACGGTGTGGGGGTCCCACCATTAATGTGAAGGATCGTCCTTTGGCGCCACCCTTTTATATACGAGCCATCGGAGATCCGGATAAACTGCTGAACCATATCATTCATCCAGCTAGCGACCCAAACCGCCATACGAGTATATATGATGAATTGACCAGCTATGGCATAGAATTTTCAATACAGAAAAAGGATCTGATCCATATACCACGGTTTTATGGTGTGCTGGATTTTAACTACGCAAATCCGCTGCAAGAACAGGAAGGTGGGGAATAGAATGGTGTTACCTTTAGTCGGGATTCTAATTGGCGTCATATTTGGGCTACTTCTGCCAATCAACGTTCCTACCGTATATGCATCCTATATGTCCATAGCAGTTCTTGCTGCCTTGGATTCCGTATTCGGTGGTATACGCGCAAGCTTAGAAAAGAACTTTGAAACGGATGTATTCATTTCAGGTTTCTTTGGTAACGCCTTCCTGGCAGCAGGTTTGGCTTATCTGGGAGACCGGTTGGATGTTCCAATTTATTTAGCTGCTATTTTTGCCTTTGGAAGTCGCTTATTTAGCAATTTTGCTGCTTTGCGCAGACATCTGCTGGATAACTTCAGGAATATGAAAAACGGAGAATGAGTTTTCCATCATGCGATTATTTTCCAAAAAGGTTTATTATTTTTCAGGATTCTGTTATGATAAAGATGAAATTGTCTAATTTGATAGTTTATTATCTTTCATAAATGATTCCTGAAAACTAATATAGGATCATTTTACGATATGAGGGGGCTAGAAAGTACAATGAAGCATATGGCAGCCGCCATCGAACTGGGTACTTCCAAGGTTGTCGTTCTGATTGGTACAAAAACGCGATATGGTGATATCGAATTGCTTGGTTCTGGTGTTTGTCCTTATGCAGGCTATCGAAATCAGCAATGGATCGCACCCGAGGAGCTGAAAACAGCAGTGACCACTGCTATACGTGATGCGGAACAGCAAGCCCATAGGAAAGTAAAAGAACTGTACGTGGGAATTCCAGGAAATTTTATCCAATCTGTATGTCGGAGAGGGGTTATTCCTATCCAGGCGAAGGATCACAGGGTAACTCTCGGAGATATTGATCTTGTCATGGAGGAAGCAGAAGATTTTCCCAAACAAGCTGAACTCATAATTGTTCATCGATATCCTTTTCTTTTTCGATTGGATGAAAAAGAAACACAGGAGTTCCCCATTGGGATGCGCGGTTTCCGTTTAGAGGCAGAAGTATGTTTTACCTTGGCAAATCATCGTTTTATAGAAGATATAAAAGAAATAATGAATCATCTTGGGATCCGTATAAAGGATTATCTGCCGGCTCCTTTAGGGGAGGGCTTGCATCTGATTCCTTACGAACAAAGGGATAAAGGTGCAGTTCTTATTGATATGGGTTATTTGACTACCGATGTATCCATTTTTGAAGGAGATGCTCTGGTTTATCATGATACCATTTCACTGGGGGGAGCTCATTTGGCCTCTGATCTTGCTATAGCTCTTCATTTACCAATGGAGCAAGCAGAGCAGTTGAAAAGGCAATACGTATTTGGGTTGGATACATCATTGTCGACAGATGATAGCGGGTTTGATATGTTAATTAAGGACGGAAACCAAACGGTACGCATTTCTATGCAGGATGTACAGAATGTTATTGAAGCCAGGATGGAAGAAATTGCCTTAATGGTTAAGCAATCCATTCAACGGTCTGATCGGCATGATCTTTTGCAGAAAAATGTTATTCTTACCGGAGGCGGGGTTGCACTCATGCGTGGAAGCAGAGAATTTCTCTCCAGAATTTTGGAAATGCCGGTGACGATAGCAGCTCCAAAGGTACCAGGATTCAATCATCCTACCCTTTCGAATGCATTCGGAGTATTGGATTTTGCCTTGGCGGATCCGGCGTTTGCAAAAGAAGGTTTTGTAACCTCGATCCTTAATGTTTTCAGGGATAAATTCGCAGGGTTTTTTTCATATTAAGGGAGGGACGAATGTGTTAGAGTTTGATGTAGATGCGGGACAATTTGCTCAAATTAAGGTTGTTGGCGTTGGCGGCGGTGGCAACAATGCGGTGAATCGAATGATCGAACATGGCTTACAGGGTGTAGAATTTATATCTGTTAACACCGACAAACAGGCTTTGTTCATGTCCCAGGCTAACCAAAAAATACAGATTGGGGAAAAACTGACGAAGGGATTGGGAGCCGGTGCAAATCCGGAGATAGGTCAGAAGGCTGCAGAGGAAAGTCGTGAAGAAGTATCCCAGGTTCTAAAGGGAGCTGATATGGTATTTATTACTGCCGGCATGGGGGGAGGAACCGGAACCGGAGCAGCTCCTGTTATTGCTGAAATAGCCAAGGAGTTAGGAATCTTGACGGTTGGCGTGGTCACAAAACCCTTCCTGTTTGAAGGAAAACAGCGTATGCTGAATGCCGAGAGGGGAATCAGTGAATTAAAGGAGAGAGTTGACACTTTGGTAACGATTCCCAATGATCGTTTGCTGCAGGTGGTAGAAAAAAGGACATCCATTGTGGATGCTTTCCGTATAGCTGATGATGTGTTGAGGCAGGGGGTCCAGGGGATCTCGGATTTGATTGCCGTTCCCAGTCTGATTAACCTCGATTTTGCGGATATACGGACCATCATGAATGAAAAAGGCCTTGCTCATATGGGGATTGGAAAGGGCAGTGGAGAGAATCGAGCTACTGATGCAGCAAAACAGGCGATCCACAGCCCCCTTCTTGAGACCACTATCGAGGGTGCGAGAGGTGTACTGCTGAATATTACAGGCGGTGCAAATCTTGGTCTATTTGAGATCAATGAAGCAGCGGAGCTGGTGGCTCAAGCGGCAGATCCCAGCGCTACGATTATATTTGGCGCCGGAATCGATGAGTCATTGGAGGATGAGATTCGGATTACCGTCATTGCTACCGGTTTTGAAAAGAAGAAATCAGCGGCAGAAGAGCGCAAAAAGGTGGACAGGGTCTTTGAACCCACTGTTCAGCAAGACATAGACGAAGATGACTTAGATATCCCCACCTTCTTACGGAGAAACCGCCTCCGCTAAAAAGAGACACAAACAGCATTTAATCTTTTTTGATCATTACATAACTAATTAAACGACAAGAAAATGTTCATTTTTTTGTCGTTTATTTTTTTGTTCACTGTACACCATTCTACAATATTTATCCAACAGGTATTGTATAATGGATTCGTACATTAGGCCATGGACAGCACCTGCCTCAGGGTTTAGAAGTATTGTCCGGAGCTGCTGCCGGTCACTGGGTCCGGAATGGGATGGGGGAAGGGCTGAATTGTGAAGCTTGTATACCTTGAATATTTAATTCTGGATAATTTCATAATGAATTACCTTATTCTATGGGTTACCGGGAAAATTATCAAGCTGGGAATGGTATCATGGCGAATTGCAGCAAGCTCTTTACTTGGTACTTTCTATACCGTATTTTTCTTTCTGCCGAATTTTTATTTTCTAAAGCTCCTTGGCTTCAAAATCGTTCTTTCTATCCTTATGATAACTGTGAGTTTCCGCTTCGATGACTTAAAGCTGTTTATGAAGACTTTAGGGACATTCTATGGTGTATCCTTTATTTTTGGGGGCGCAGCCTTTGGTTTATTTTACTTTCTCGACACTCAGATTATGCTGCAAAATGGAGTCTTCTATATTCACGACTTACCCTTCCATCTGCTCTTGATTTCAGGTGTATTTTCGATTTTCATCATCAAGCATACATGGCTTTGGGTAAGAAATCGCTTGGCCCAGGACCAGCTTATCATGGAAATAGAAATCGATTTCGACGGTCATACGAAACGAATAAAGGCACTATTGGACACTGGAAATGCCTTATATGATCCAATTACTAAAGTACCCGTCATGGTCGTTGAATTCAATAGGATCAAGGAAATTCTTCCAAAAGAAATCCAGGAGATATACATCGCATCCATGGAGAATGATTTGGATGCCGTGACCCGAATTCTTTCTCATTCTCCTTGGATCGTGAGGTTTCGTTTGATACCTTACACTTCCCTTGGTAAAGAGAATGGAATGCTTTTGGGATTTCGACCTACAAGAATCCGTATTTTTCATCAGTCGGGAGAAACGGAGTTGCAGGATGTGATTGTCGGTATTTATGCCAAGCATTTATCAAAAGAGGGGAACTATGATGCGTTAATGCATCCGGGAATTATGACTACATAATCTTACTGTGAGAGAGGAGGATAAATGTGAAGTCATATCGTCGGATCATGCTGGAGTATCAGGTGTTTTTACTAAAGATCGTCAGTAAACTTCAAATACTGAAAACACACTGTATTTATTATATTAGCGGAAATGAAGCACTTCCACCTCCTTTATCAAGTGATGAAGAGAGTATTTTGGTCAATAAGCTAGGGATGGGAGACAAAGCAGTCAAAAGCATTTTGATTGAACGGAATCTTCGCTTGGTGGTGTATATTGCACGAAAGTTTGAAAATACGGGAGTCGGTGTTGAGGACTTAATCTCCATTGGGACGATTGGACTGATTAAAGCGGTAAATACCTTTGATCCGGAAAAAAAGATTAAGTTGGCAACATATGCTTCCCGTTGTATTGAGAATGAAATCCTGATGTACCTTCGAAGAAACTGTAAGCTGAAATCCGAGATATCCTTCGATGAACCTCTTAACATTGACTGGGATGGAAATGAGCTTTTATTGTCCGATATATTAGGTACAGAAAATGATTTGGTATATAGGTTTATTGAGGATGAGGTGGATAAGGAACTCCTGGCTATTGCTATGAAGAAATTGTCCAGCCGGGAGAGGAGCATTATGGAACTGCGCTTTGGTTTGGATAATGGTGTGGAGAAGACTCAAAAGGAAGTAGCCGATATGCTTGGCATTTCCCAATCCTATATTTCCCGTCTTGAAAAAAGGATCATAAAAAGACTGAAGAAAGAGATCAGCAGAATGATCTAGCTTACTCTGCTAATGATCAATTATTGTTAACAAGCATTAACATAATATCTCCAAATGTCCAATATAAACCAGTATAAAATCGAAAAGGTATGGTAATCATATTTCTATGAATTGATCTGTTGCGGTATGGAGGAGTTAAGATGCTTGTTAACAAGGTTGAAATATGCGGGGTTGACACTTCAAAATTACCTGTTTTGACAAATGAGAAGATGCGACAGCTTTTTGGGAGAATGTATGAGGGGGATGACAGTGCCCGTGAAGAGTTTATTAAAGGGAACCTGAGGCTTGTCCTGAGCGTAATACAACGTTTCAATAACCGTGGAGAATATGTGGATGATTTATTTCAGGTAGGTTGCATTGGCCTTATTAAAGCCATTGACAACTTTGACCTGAGTCAAAATGTTAAATTTTCAACCTATGCCGTACCGATGATCATCGGTGAAATCAGAAGATACCTTCGTGATAATAATGCCATTCGTGTGAGTCGGTCTCTGCGCGATATTGCATACAAAGCCCTGCAGGTGCGGGATCAACTGGTAAGCAGGCACTCAAGGGAACCTACCGTTTCGGAAATAGCAGAGGAGCTTAATCTGCCCAGAGAAGAGGTGGTCTTTGCACTGGATGCCATTCAGGATCCCATTTCCTTATTTGAGCCCATCTATCATGATAGTGGTGACGCCATCTATGTTATGGATCAGGTCAGCGATGATAAGAATATGGATGATTCCTGGCTGGAAGGCATTGCACTACGGGAGGCCATGCGAAAGCTCAACGACCGGGAAAAGCTGATACTATCCCTCCGTTTTTTTGAAGGCAGGACACAGATGGAGGTAGCGGAAGAGATCGGTATTTCACAGGCACAGGTTTCCCGATTAGAAAAAACGGCTTTAAATCATATGCGGAAATATATTTAGCCATTTTGATAGATCTCCCCGTTCAAACTTATTTATTAGATAATCCAACAGACATGAAGGCTTTACCTGTATATTCGGTAAAGCTTTTTTTGTGCAATATTTACAAGAATACTCATATAGATAAATATAGGATGAGGGCTAAGGAGGTATTGTCAATGGTAAAATCATCCGAGATTCGACAAAAGGAAGTTATAAATATTTTGGATGGGAGAAGGTTGGGAGTTATTATTGATATGGATTTTAATCTGGAACAAGGAAGAATCGAATCGATCACAGTACCCGGACCAGCCAGGTTTATGAATTTTTTCAAAGGGGATCGAGATTATGTCATCCCATGGAATAAGATTCGTAAAATAGGAGATGATGTGATCTTGGTGGAACTTGATGACTCGTTTTTCAGGCGTTATAGGGATGAATAAGCGGATGATCTTTCTTCACTGGACGTTTATGGGGCAATTCGTTATAATGTACTAAAGAAGGCTGAAAGGATGAAGCTCTGATGAAATGCCCCTTTTGCAATGTTATGGAAAGCAAAGTAGTTGATTCTCGCCCTACCGACGAAGGAACTTCCATTCGAAGGAGAAGAGAATGTACAAGTTGTGGAAGAAGGTTCACAACCTATGAGAAAATAGAGGATGTTCCAATCCTGGTGATCAAGAAGGATGGGAGACGGGAGTCCTTTGACCGTCAAAAGATCAGAAACGGCATACTCAGAGCATGTGAGAAAAGGCCTGTTTCAATTAAAGAAGTAGAGGAGATTGTCCAGGATATAGAGAAGCAGGTACATAATTCATTAGAGCAGGAAATAACCACTCAACGTATTGGAGAGATGGTTATGGAAAGACTGAAGGAAATGGATGAAGTGGCATATGTGCGCTTTGCTTCTGTGTATCGACAATTTAAAGATATTAACACATTTATGGAGGAGCTGAATAAGCTTTTACAGGAAAAATGAGCAAATCTTCCTGGGCAGATTTGAAAGGTGTTGCAAATGGTTCACAAAGGTTTCGAATATATTGAAAATGGCAATGTTGGCTATTATGTCATTCCGTCTTTCGTGGAGAGGGGATTGGTTCGTCATTGCTTTACTACACGAATCGGTGGGGTCAGTTCCGACGAATGTCATAGTTTGAATCTGGGTCTAAAGCGCAAGGATTCAAAGGAGAATGTATTTGAGAATTTTCGAAGGGTGTGTCGCTGTATTGGGGTTGATCCCCAATCCTTGGTTTTTTCCGATCAGGTCCATTGCGATCGAATTCATACCGTAACCCATGAAGACAAAGGCAAGGGTCTGTACAGGGAAAGTGATATCCATGGAAAGGATGGACTCATCACCAATCAGCACGATATTCCCCTGGTGACCTTTTATGCCGATTGCGTACCTCTTTTTTTTCTTGATCCTATCCATAAAGCCATTGGTACCAGCCATGCCGGCTGGCGTGGCACGGTAAAGAAAATCGCAGTCAAAACCTTGAAGGAAATGGGAAAGAAATTTGGTACCCGTCCTGAAGAATGTCTGGTAGCTATTGGTCCTTCCATTGGTCCCTGCTGTTTTGAAGTGGACACTCCGGTAAAGGATATCTTTGTGGAAGCGTTCAACAATCATACCTTCATTTCAAAGCATGAATCAGGTAAATATCATATCGATCTTTGGATGGCTAATGTGATCCAGCTCATGGAAGCAGGAGTCCTTGCCCACCATATTACGGTAGCGGGACTATGTACCTGCTGCCATCCGGACATATTCTTTTCCCATCGGAGGGACAAGGGGCGAACCGGCAGCCTTTCTGCTATTATTCAGCTGGTGAATACACCGACCAATTCCTAATGTAGGGTTTATGAACAAAAGAAAGAAAAATTCAACAGCAGATAAAAGAATCTTTGGGATGAACGATAAGGTACATGTACTGGAAGGGATCGAGTTTACCTAATACATGACCGTCCAAAGTTAAGATTTCAGTAGTTCAGTGGAATACCGGTAGAGATACCGGTATTTTTCTTTTTCTGCTTTTTTTTCTGGAAATGCTGATTGAATACATTGATTGTTTGACGGGAAAGCTAAAAAACAAGAATCTTTACCGAGGTGATCATATGCCTTTTGGATTAACCTTATTGGTTGTTATAAGCATTCTCGTGATTTTTGGTGTTGCCCATCGGATCTTGGACAGAATGAGACTAAGTGACAGGATGGCTTTGCTCTTTACAGCTGGAATTTTCATTGGAAGTTTGATGCCGGATATTCGAATTACTCCTAATTTTTCTATCAATATCGGAGGTGCCCTTATTCCCATTACTCTTTGCATTTACCTGTTTGCAAAAGCGGGGACATCGAAGGAACGATGGCGAGCGGTTTGGGCTTCTCTTTTGTCCGGTACAGCCGTATATCTGGCTGGGCGATTTCTGCCCCATGAACCGGAAACCATGTTTTTTGATCCCAATTATTTATACGGGATTTTGGCCGGTGGGATTGCCTATCTTTTTGGAAGATCCAGGCGTTCGGCTTTTATTGCAGGTATCATGGGAGTTCTTTTAGGTGATATATTTCAAGGAATTGAAAATGCAATTACCGGGACACCCTCCCCCCTTCGTCTGGGAACAGCCGGTGCTGTGGATGCCGTAGTTCTTTCAGGCCTGTTGGCAGTCATTTTGGCAGAATTCGTAGGTGAATTGCGGGAGAAGCTTCAGGGTGGTACAGCTAAAAAAAGATTGAGTTTTGAGGACGGCGAGTTTTCAAGTGCCTTGGGCATAGAAAATAAGAGGGAACAGAAAGGGGAAGAAGAAAAAGATACAGATGAAAAATAGAAGAAAAATCGTCATGATCCTGGGGGTTCTTCTGCTATTGATTCCCAAGAAGGCCGCTGCAGATGATTGGTATGAAACGGAGCCGGGTTATTTTACTGTTTATGAGGAAAACGGACGGGAATTGTTTATAATTGGAAGCGAAGTGTCAATAGACGATGAATATCTGAGTGAAGATAACAAGAGGTATCGGATTGTAAGGGTGGAAAAAGACAAAAAGAGGGCCGAAGCACGTTTTATAGAAAATGTTGTTCTTCCTGAGATTACGGACGAAGAGCTTTCGATGATGGCAGTGGCTTTAGAGGATAAACAGAATAAGGTCATTGGTATATACAATACCCATAGTGACGAATCCTATGTACCCTCCGATGGGAAAGCAAGTATCAAGGGTAATGGCGGTATCTTTGATGTATCCGCCCAGTTGGGCAAGGAGTTGGAAAAACGGGATGTAAAGGTGGTTGTCGATAAGACACCCCATGATCCTCATGATGCAGGGGCTTACCGTAGATCACGAAAAACGGCTGTCAATCTCCTGAAGGAAAACCAACCTGCGGCTTTGTTCGATGTGCACCGCGATGCAGTACCCAAAGAGGCCTACATCAAAGAACTAAAAGGAGAACCAATATCCAAGGTTCGAATCGTTATCGGCAGACGAAATCAAAATTGGAAAAGCAATGAAGCCCTCGCTTATCGAATCAAAGCAGTGGCTGACAAAATACATCCGGGATTGATCAAGGATATCTACTACGGTAAAGGGAACTATAATCAGGAGCTGCTTCCTCGATCCCTCCTTTTTGAATTTGGCACATACAGTCATACCAAGGAAAGGGCATTGAGGTCTACAAGCTATCTGGCGGATGTGATTGTAAAGACGTTATACGGCGGAACCGCAAAAGCAGCAGAACCGAATGAAGCGACTCAGGTGAAAAAGGATGTAAAGGTAAAACCCATGGATAATGAAAGTACCGGCTCAAGTAGTGGTATTTACTGGATAATAGCTGTTCTATTGATCGGCGGCATTGGTTTCCTGCTTATCAGTACCGGTGGAAAAGAGATTTGGTCCAAGCTTTCAAAAACTGGGCAGGAGTTTTCAAGCTTTTTAGGAAGGCAAAACAAAAAGAAAAAGGATTAGGATGCCATATGAAATATGAAACGGTAATCGCATTGGGGGTTCTAATGGGATCTTTGTCCCGTTTATTCCTGCTACATATAGACTACCGCCAATATCCAACCTATCCTCAGGGTTACATCGTCCATCTCAGCCTGGGCGTTGTTGCAGCTGCTCTGGGGGCAGTTTCAATTCCAGCCCTTTTAGAAAAGGAATATGCAGCGGTAACGTTTCTGGCTATAGCGGCTCAACATTTTCGGGATGTAAGGAGTATGGAGAGGGATAGCCTTGCCAAAATGGAAGAGACAGAGTTGGTAAGAAGGGGTTCGGCTTATATAGAGGACATCGCTAAAAAGTTTGAATCCCGTAATTATGTAGCGATTATAACTGCTTTCTTGACCAGTTTGAGTACCATCATATTCCGGTCCTATTTTGCAGGAGTCCTTATAGGCGGCTTTATGATCGGGGTACTGAAGCTTACCGTTCGTACGAAGCATATAAAGGATATTGCGGAGGTCCGGCCGGCGGAGCTTGTATTTGAAGGACCGTTTCTGAAGGTGGAGGGAATTGTTTTTACCAATGTAGGACTGACTGCCGCCAAAGAGAAGCTGAAAAAACAAGCCATTGCCTGTATCATCATACCGAAAGATGAAAATGCTATGGCTACCCTGTCCAACATCGGTCAAAGGCAGGCCATTCTTCATGACCTTTCCGTTCAGTTAGGGATTCGAAAGGAAAAGGACGAGCCGGAATTTTCACCCATGACAAAACGTAATTCGGATACCGGTGTAATAGGTGTGGTCACCCTGGCTATGGAAGGGGATATGGAGTGTATGATAGAGGCTGTTCGGAACTGTCCGGTGTTAGAGAGTGTAAAACGTCATCCTTTGGAATCCAGAGCGGGGAAGGCAGCTGCAGATTGATCCCATCAAAAATTCGACTCCTTTTATCATATAAAGGAAAGGTGTGCAAGGGATGGAGGTTGAACTGAACAAATTCATTATTGCAATCGTAACGACTAAAAGAGAGAAAGTGGTAGGGGGATCGGCACCAATCTTTTATTGTGATAGCGAGGAAGAGAGGGAACGGGTCTCTTCCTACCTCTCTCGAATTACCAATGCAATGGTTCATAACCTTGATAACGGATGCTATATATTGGTAAAGCACTGATAAATAAACAATCATCTATCATTTGAAATCAAGAATGAAGCACTTCGTAAGGGAGAAGAAAAGATTGTGAAAATCATATACTACGGTTTTCATGCTGATTATTTAAGCATTGTGGGTGCTGCTTTGCATATCGGCATAATAAAGGAGGATTTTAACCCGGATATGGAAGTATTACACCGACTTCCCTATTGTCATCCCGGCCTTATCAAGCCTGATGGTGTGCTCCATTTTATCGGGCTGGATGAAATGTATCATGAAATTTATATAATGGGCTGTAGAAAGCACTTTCATATCATCCGGAAAGTCCAAACCCATGTGCAACAAATATTTCATATTGGGGATGGGCTTTATTATGTGAATGCAACGAAATGGGAAGGTATTCCGTTGCGTTTGGGGAAGAGACTTTATAGGTGGCGAATGACCCGTAAATGGGGAGAAAGACTGATCGTCAATGGAATCAGAAGGGTATTCCCTTATTTAGTAAAGCAGGTACATGAAGTAAAAAGCCGGTTGACGGAGGATGAAAAATGAAGATTATCTATTGTTGCTTTGGAGGCGCCCATACTTCTGTTACATGTGCCTCCATACACCTTGGATTTCTACCTCAGGATCGCATCCCGCAGAGAAAAGAATTTGCCGGTGTACCATTCTATGATAAAATGGAAAACAAAGAACTAGGCTCCATACAATATGTTGGAAGGGATGAGTTCTCCCATGATATTTATATTATGGGTGCAGCCAATGCAAGGCCATTGGTAGCCAATGGGATTTACAGTTATCTGAAATCATGTGATATCTCTCAACAGGAAATCATGTTGGTGAATGCATTGGTAGAGCTCAACCCGATTACTTCTATAGGAGGTATTGCTTCCCGTAGGCTCCATTTGATTAAGCAAGGAAGGCCGATGACCGTATGGGGGATCCGAAAGAGTTATCCCCTTCTTGTACAGCTTGTTTTGCGGGTGAAAGAGACAGTTGCTCGATATAATTAATTTTCTTGACTTTCCCATTTTTTTCGATGATAATGATAGTGGAATAGGAATTAGTATCAGGTAATAAAAGTAGCTCATGAATATGGTGATGATAGTTTGAAAAGAAAAGCCCATGAAATCATACAAATTATGCCCGGAAGCATTGGAGAAGAGCTGGATTTAGTTCCGGGAGACAAGCTTCTGTCCATTAATGACCAGATTATTTGGGATATTATTGATTATGAAACGCTATGCAGTGATGAAAATATTCGCATTCTCATTGAGAAGAAGGATGGGGTCCTCTGGGATTTCGAGATCGAAAAAGCCTTTGAAGAGGGTTTAGGGCTGGTATTCAAGCCTGGTCTTATGGATGTGGAACGGAATTGTGCCAATCATTGTATTTTTTGCTTTATCGACCAGTTACCCGAAGGCAGGAGAGCATCCCTTTACTATAAGGATGACGACTGGCGTTTATCCTTTATAATGGGGAATTATATTACTTTGACTAATTTATCCGATGATGAGATTCAAAGGATCATTGATCGAAGGGTTTCTCCTTTGTATATATCCGTGCATACCACAAATCCCAGCCTGCGTGTGAAAATGCTGGGCAACAAACGGGCAGGAAATATACTGGATATCCTTCGCCGTTTTGCCGGTGCCGGTCTAACTTACCACTGTCAGATCGTTTTGTGTAGAGGAATGAATGATGGTGAGGAGTTGAACAGGACATTAAGGGATTTATGGAGTCTATATCCCTCCATAAAATCTACTGCAGTGGTGCCCGTTGGATTGACAAAACATCGGACAGGTCTCTATCCGTTGTTACCTTATGACAGGGGATCGGCTGAACAAGTTCTCCTTTTAGTTGAAGCCTGGCAGAAAAACTGTCTTGCGGAGGCAGGAACGGCTTTCGTATTTGCTGCAGACGAATTCTATATGCTTGGAGAAAAAGAACTGCCGACCTACAAAGCTTATGAGGACTTTCCTCAAATAGAAAATGGCGTAGGTCTTTTGGTTAAGTTTGAAAAGGAATTTAACGAAGCGTGGCTTGAAATACCAAGGGCGATGAAAAAGAAGAGAAGGGTCTCCATTGTGACCGGCTACTCTGCAGCCCCTTTCATAGAAGAAATTGCCAGGCGGCTAAATGGGGTCCAAAATCTTACAGTGGAAGTTTTCTCTATTATGAATCACTTCTTTGGCCCTACAGTGACCGTAGCAGGTCTTGTGACAGGTAGGGATATTATTGAACAGTTAAAAGGTAAGGAGTTGGGTGACCTCATTTTATTGCCCACCTCTATGCTGAAAGCAGGAGAAGATATTTTTCTTGATGATGTTTCTTTGGAGGAAGTAGAGAGAGAACTGCAAACCAAGGTGACCCCTGTCAGGGTAAACGGTCGGGATTTGCTTATGGCGGTGATGGGCATTGAATCAGATGAATGAGGTGAAAATATGGCGAAACCCCTTGTGGCAATTGTAGGAAGACCTAATGTAGGCAAGTCTACTTTTTTCAATTATATCGTAGGAAAACGCGTATCCATTGTGGAAGATTACCCTGGTGTAACCCGGGATCGTATTTATGCGGATGTGGAATGGCTTCAATACAAGTTTACCTTAATCGATACAGGAGGGATTCAACCGGACAGTGATGATATCCTGTTACAGCAGATGAAACAGCATGCAGAAATAGCTATAGATACCGCGGATCTGATCCTTTTCTTTGTGGATGGGGAAGAGGGTTTAACACCGACGGATGAAGAGGTTGCCAATCTTCTTCGAAGAAGTCAAAAACCATTGCTGCTGGTAGTAAACAAGGTAGATACCTCCTGGCTTCCGGATAATTATTATGATTTTTACAGTTTAGGGATGGGAGATCCTATTCCTATATCATCCGCCCAAGGGCTGGGCATCGGGGATTTGTTAGATGAGATTGTGCATCATTTCGATGAACCTCATGAGGAAGACGATGAAGATGATGAGATTAAAATCGCAGTGGTCGGTAAGCCGAATGTTGGCAAATCATCTTTGGTCAATGCAATTTTGGGAGAGGAGCGGACCATTGTAAGCGACATCTCCGGTACAACAAGGGATGCAATTGACACACCTTTCCAAGCAGGAGAAGAGCGTTTTCTGATCATTGATACCGCAGGGATCCGAAGAAAAAGTCGAATCGATAAAGCGTCGCTGGAGCGATACAGCGTGATCAGATCCTTAGCTGCCGTACGGCGATGTGATGTTGCGTTAATTGTCATTGATGCCGTGGAAGGAATCACGGAACAGGATATTAAGATCGCAGGATATGTACATGAAGAAGGAAAAGCATCAATCATCGTGATAAACAAATGGGATCTGGTTGAGAAAGATACAAAAACGATGGATCTTTATAGAAAGCGTATGCAAACGGAACTGAGCTTTATGACCTATGCTCCTAGTCTTTTTATATCAGCAAAGACCCATCAGAGGATACACCGGATCATCGATTTGGTGAAGTATGTGTATCAACAGTCCACCTTCCGCATTTCAACCGGAACATTAAATGATGTGATCAGTGATGCAGTAGCTGTCCATGAACCACCTACCGATAAAGGAAGAAGGTTGAAGGTATATTATGGCACTCAAGCTTCTGTAAAGCCTCCGACTTTTGTGTTGTTTGTAAATGATCCGGAGCTGATGCATTTTTCATATGAGCGGTATTTGGAGAATTTTTTTCGAAAGACTTTTGGTCTGGAAGGAACGCCCCTGCGGTTTATCATTCGAGCCAGGAAAAAGGGGGAAGGCAAATGATTGGTCGATATATTCTTTTGGCTGTCATGGGTTATTTTATAGGCAGCTTTCCAACTGCCTATATCGTAGGCAAAGTAATGGGAAACATCGATATCCGAAAGTATGGCAGTAAAAATCCTGGGGCAACAAACATGTTTCGCGTGCTGGGCGCCAAAGCAGGAGTCATTACTTTTTTGGGGGATGGCCTGAAGGGAGTTTTGGCATCACTGATTGGCGGCTGGATCGGCTTGGAGATAGGCGCATATATCTGCGGGAGTGCGGCAGTGATCGGGCATAATTGGCCGGCGTTCTCCCGATTTAAAGGCGGCAAGGGAATAGCCACATCCCTTGGCGCCATTATGGTATTGCAGCCTCTTATAGGTTTGGGGATGCTGGCCGTAGGTATTGCTTCAATTATCTTGACCCGCTATGTCTCCCTTGCTTCAATAGGTGGTGCCGTTGCATTTCCTGTGATTGTTCTTTTAACTAAGAGTGATAACAGACCTCTGGTTGTGTTCTCGCTGCTCTTAGGTGTCATCGCCTTGATAAGGCATTATGAAAACATCCGCCGGCTTCTTTCCGGTACAGAAAACAGGTTGAAATTCAGAAAAACTTCGGAGTAAAAAACAAATCCCTTATAAAATGAACAACTCGGCATATTCTTATATTATGGTCATATATATATAGTGTTAATCTTTCATTTTGTCCTGATGACCTGGGATTATCCAATTGCTATAAGTAGGAAATTGCTTGCTCAAGGATCTACTTGAAGAGCTTTACATCGCAAATTGTGAATAATGCAATTTCCTTCGATAATCATAAGGTTTTAAAAGAAGAGGAGGGACATGGGATGGAGAATTTTGACCTGTATAAGGATATTGCTGAGCGGACGGATGGAGATATATACATAGGAGTCGTAGGACCAGTAAGGACAGGGAAATCTACCTTTATTAAAAAGTTTATGGATTTACTCGTGATACCAAACATTGAAAATCAACACAGGAAAGAAAGGGCGATAGATGAACTCCCCCAAAGCGGCTCTGGTAAGACAATTATGACTACCCAGCCTAAATTTGTACCCAATGAAGCAGTGGAAATCCTTTTAAAGGAAGATGCCAAATTTAAAGTACGGATGGTGGACTGTGTTGGTTATCTGGTAAAGGGTGCATTGGGCTATCTTGAGAATGATGAACCCCGTATGGTCAGAACGCCTTGGTTTGATTATGACATCCCCTTTGAGGAAGCAGCTGAGTTAGGAACCCGTAAAGTAATCACTGACCATTCTACGATTGGTTTGGTTATCACGACGGACGGATCGATTACCGATATTCCACGATCTGGTTATATCGAGGCTGAAGAAAGAGTTATCGAGGAGCTCAAGGAACTGAATAAGCCCTTTGTTATGGTGCTCAATACAGTGAATCCCTTTAATCCGGATACCAAAAAACTGCGGGATGCATTGGAAGAAAAATATGACGTGCCTGTTCTGCTGATGAACGTAATGGACATGACGGAGGAAGATATTCAGGGGATTCTGGAAAAAATTCTCTTTGAGTTCCCCCTTAGGGAGATAAAAATCGATCTGCCCAGGTGGGTCCAGGCTCTGGACGAGGATCATTGGCTTATTCAACATATTCTTCATACTGTTTCGGAAGCCACTATAGATATGTGTCGTGTACGGGATCATGTTTCCGTAAAGGATGCGTTTGTTGATTCTGAATATGTGGACCCTCCCGTAAAGAATTATATCCGTTTGGGTGAAGGGGCTGTTGGCTACCATCTGAACCCCAAAGAAGGCTTATTCTATCAGATTCTAGGGGAAGAGTGCGGATATCCTGTTCAAGGGGATTACCATCTGATTTCCCTTATGAAGGATTTGGTATTTGCAAAAAAGGAATATGATCGCATTGCCCAGGCCCTTAAGGACGTTCGGGAGACAGGATATGGTTTGGTACCTCCGGTCATGGAAGAGCTTACTCTGGAAGAGCCTGAAATTGTAAAGCAGGGTAATCGTTTTGGAGTGCGCTTAAGAGCCAGCGCTCCTTCGCTGCATATGATTCGTGCAGATATCGAAACAGAAGTTTCACCTATTGTAGGTACCGAGAAGCAAAGTGAAGAGCTGGTGAAATACCTTCTCGAGGAGTTTGAGAGCGACACTTCAAAAATCTGGAGTACGAATATATTTGGTAAGTCCCTCCATGAGCTTGTCAGGGAAGGACTATCCAACAAGTTGATGAGGATGCCTGAAGATGCCCAGATAAAAATTCAGGAAACCCTACAGCGTATCATCAACGAAGGTAGCGGTGGTTTGATCTGTATTATCCTGTAAAAGAAAAAAAACAGAGATAAAGGCAGGCATTCACGAAGAATGCTTGCTTTTTTGTTGGCTTGGTGAAGAATGCCAAATAAAAAAACGACAAACCCCTTGCAATTTAGTAAAAGTTTTAGTATAATGAATCCGTTGCAATCGTCTGGGTGTGGCGCAGTTTGGTAGCGTGCTTGAATGGGGTTCAAGAGGCCGGAGGTTCGAATCCTCTCACCCAGACCAAAAGATGTAATCCTGATGAAGGATTACATCTTTATTTTATAATGAGATTTTTTTATGTGAATGAATAGACAGAATGAAATGGGTGATAATTATTGATTGACTTGGGTATTTTGGAAAACGGTCTTTTCGTAAAGCGTTTAAACCGTTTTGCAGCGATTGTTCAAATAAACGGTAAGGAGACCTTATGTCATGTTCCCAATACCGGGAGGTTAAGGGAGCTCCTGGTAGAAGGCTGTATGGTTCGTGTTCGGAAAGCCCTTTCACCCCTCCGCAAGACCCAATACGATTTATTGCTGGTCGATCATGACGGCCAGTGGGTAGCCATCGATTCCCACCTTGCAAACAAGTTGGTATATCAAGGAATGTTGGATAAACAGCTGAAAGGGTTTGAGAGCATCAGTTCCATACAGAAGGAAATATCCTATGGACATAGTCGTTTTGATATCGGTGTAGTGAATCAGGGCCAGCCATGGATGATTGAAAATAAATGTGTTACTCTTGTTGAGGATGATTGTGCCATGTTTCCGGATGCTCCTACAGAAAGGGGAAGACGTCATCTGTTAGAGCTTATGACGGCCCAAGAAGACGGTTTCAAATGTGCTGTTTTTTTTATTGTACAGAGGGCGGATTGTTTGTTTTTTCGTCCGAATGGCAGAATGGATGAAGAATTTGGCGATTTTTTGCGCAGAGCCTTTCACCGAGGATTACTTATCCGGGCATATAAATGTTCTATAACAGACGCAGTCGTTGAGATACAGGATGAGATTCCTGTTCATTTGTGATTTCAGCGGTTAGTGTAAAATTACTTTGGGAAAAAACCAAAAAATAAAAGATAAGAGTATCTCTCCTGTGATATCATGTAATTTGTGAAGAACCACAATAATCACAGGAAAGGAGATACTCTTATGGAACTAATTATACAGGGAATCATAGAAAAAATCAGCAGTAGTTTTGAAAAGGAACTAGAGAATCTGATACGTGAAAGAAGAGACATATCCGAATTTATTCTAGCTACTAAGAAGACGTTGGACGAGATTGGAGTAACCCTAGTGGCCGAAGCCTTGGAAACAATAGACGAGGCGTATAGAAACAGTAAAGACCGGAAACGAAACTGGACAGTAAAGGAGAAAGCAGCTGAAAAGACCCTTATGACAATATTTGGCGAAGTCAGGTATGAAAGGACATATTACAAGAATAAAAAGACAGGCGAATACAGCTACCTGTCAGATGAGGCTGTGGGCATAAAAGCCCATGATAAAATGGATGCTTCACTAAAGGCAAGGCTCATAGAGGGAGCAGTATTTATGCCCTATAGTAGGAGTGCAAAGGAAGCAGCTGAAGCTGTGGATCTAACATCACAGACAGTAATGAACAGTATCCGTGAGCTTGGCAGTGTAGACAATGACGCAGTAGAGGTTAAGCAAGATAAAAAGGCGATAAAGGTACTGTACATAGGAGCTGATGAAGATCATGTACCACTTCAGACTGGGGGCTACGCAGAACCAAAGCTTGTATATGTACATGAGGGTAGGGAACAGGATGGGGAAAATCGGTGGAGGTTAATAAATGCAAGGTATTTCAGCGGTATTTATGCAAACAGTGATGAGCTATGGGTGGAAGTTTTGGACTACATAGATAAGACTTAAGATATGGATTCTATTGAAAAGATATACCTATCAGGGGATGGTGCTGCATGGATAAAGAATGGACTAGGCTGGATAAAGGGCAGCATCTTTGTACTGGACCGTTATCACTTATCAAAGTATGTAACTCAAGCTACGGCGCAAATGGGCTACACCACACCAATTATGTGGGATTATATAAATGCTGGAGACAAGGGAAGAGTAAAAGAGCTATTTAAAGCAATCATAAGTACAACTGAGCCGGAAACAAAGAAGAGAGCTGTGCAGGAAGCAAGAAGAAATATACTAGGCAACTGGGAAGGGATAATGCGTCAGTATGCGTCGGATTACATCGGCTGCAGTGCAGAAGGTCATGTTAGCCATATCTTGTCGTCCAGGTTAAGCTCAAGGCCCTTGGGCTGGAGTAGAACGGGTGTGGACCAGATGGCCAGGTTAAGGGTCTTTGTAGCGAATGGCGGAGATGTGTATGACATATTTATGCGAAAGAAAAAAGCAGCAATAAATGAAGCAAGTGAGGTAAAAGTAGACCGGGAGATTATCAGGAAGAGAAAGCTTACAGCATCGCGCGAAACCATCGGTAACATAACCATTTTGAATATTGGCAAAAGGACTTGGGCTTCCCAGTTCCTTAAGTCAGTGAGGGATGCTTAAAGTAGCAGGTAAACAGGAGATTACTTTTATTTTTAAAACCCATAGTATCTTGACGCTATCATTTCAGCATGCCCATTTCCATAATTCCCATTTATATGATATAATGTTCATATGTGAGCGTAAAATGAAGATAACAAGGGGGAGGTCCTATGCACGTCGATTATTATTATGATGAAGCTTTGGATTCATGGATCGTGTCAATTATCGGAGAAGTGGACATCTATAATGCTCCCCAATTGAAGGAGCAGTTGCTTTCATTACTAGAGGAGCGGAAAGCAAATGTAATTCTCCAGTGTCAAGATTTAAAATACATTGACAGTACAGGACTGGGTGTATTAATCAGTGCCCTGAAAAGGGTGAAAGATTATGATGGTACGATAACAATACGAGGATTGAAACCATATATTCTTAAGATTTTTACCCTCACAGGATTGGATCGAGTTTTTACGATTGAGGTGGAAGCCTGATGGATTTTGATGTAATCACCTTAAAGCTGCCTGCTAAACCTGAATATGTACTTGCCATACGTTTGACGACTTCCGCTTTGGCCAGCCGTGCAGGCTTTGATGTGGATGCCATTGAGGATATCAAGGTTGCTGTAGCAGAAGGATGCATTGCTATGATGAACCAGCAGAGGCCTGCAGGATCCTTTGATATCAAATATAAGCTCCACCGAGGATTAAGCATTCAAATCGTTGGTGAAGGAGAAAAGAGTGCTGATACTACATTACAAGAGGCAAACGGGGAAAAAGAGGACCAGGATGACTTAAGCCTGTTTATTATCGAGTCTTTAATGGATTCTGCAAGCTTTCAGAAAGAGAAAGGAAGAATCCTGCGAATTGATATGATAAAAAAAACGAATGAATAGGGGGAGGGAAAGGTTATATGGCAGAAAAACATGTAAAAGGATCCCCCCATAGTGATGAAGATGAGTTGCTGCTTCAATATAGTCAGACTCGTGATATCAAGATACGAAACGAACTGATTAACCGATACTTGTATATTGCAGAGATCATTGCCAAACGATTTGTGAACCGCGGCGTTGAATATGATGATTTGTTTCAAGTAGCATCCCTTGCTCTGATTAAGGCTTTGGAACGCTATGATATCAGCAAGGGATACAAATTCTCGAGTTTCGCTACCCCTACAGTGATAGGTGAGATTAAGAATTATTTCCGAGATCGAAGCCGTTTGATTCGATTGCCCCGGAAAGATAGCGAACAGATTAAAAAAATGGAGATGGCTAAGAATCAACTCTCCCATCAATTGGGTCGTTCCCCAAAGGCAGAAGAAATAGCCGAATATCTGAACATCTCCACAGAACAGGTTTTGGAACTGATGGAATCCAGTTATGCCACAAGGCTTGCCTCCCTTGATCATTATATAGATGAGGATGGAGAGACGGATCTTTTGCAAATGATCGGTCATGAGGAAAAACAGTATAGCCTTTTAGAAGATCGAGATTTTCTCGAGAAGTCCATGCGAGGTTTGGGAGAGCTGGAGAAGAAAATTATCTATGAGCGTTTTTACAATGAAAAAAGCCAGCGCGAGATTGCTGAAAGCATAGGAGTATCTCAGATGTATGTCTCGCGGCTGGAAAGAAGAATTTTGGAGCGATTCCGCAGAATGTTGAAAGCGACTTAAATAACTTGCCTTGCCTGTTTGAGGGATTTCAACACTGGGTATATATTATATGAATCAAAGCAGCACTTAACAGAGACTTCACCCATATTGACTTTTTAGGGTGGCTCTTATTTGGAGGTTATGGGATTGGAGCCAACGTATATCCAGCATTTTGTGATCCACAGTTTATCCATGGTACGAACAACCATAAAGAATATGGTTTCTTTTCTTGAGACACATTTCGTATTGGATGTGGAAAATGAATATCGGATTCGCTTGATTCTGAACGAACTGATATCAAATGGTTATATCCATGGAAACAGAATGCAAGAAGATAAACTGGTTCATATATATATGAAGGTAGGATGCCCTGGCCGGGTCACTTTTCTGATCATCGATGAGGGAGATGGATTTGATTATCGCAGCAAACTAAAGTGTTGCGAAGAAAACGAAACGGTGGACTTAGATTGTCTCCTTGAAGGAGGCAGGGGGCTGAAGCTGGTAAAAAGCATGTCGGATGTATTGATGTTCAACCGTAAGGGGAATAAAGTCCTGGTAAAGATTTCATTATAGTCGATCTTGTGGAAGCTTTTCGATTGGATTACAACATAAGCTGAAACAGCAGGATAAAGGGATCTCATATATTTTATTTGTACGGTCTTTTGTATTTTTGCAGGAGATTCTTTTTTTTTGCAGAAATATAATAATGATCACTGGATGGGAAGGAATCAGGTCATTTATTATGATCATAATAGGGAAAATAAGAATACGCTTCCGTTTTTTTATGTTTTTAGCCATATGTATCCTTGGGCTTATCCTTCTTTTTGGAACAAAAGGTAATCCTGTAGTTGCCTTCGTGCAATGGGGAGAGATGAAGAGCACGTATCAGATGGATGCCATCATCATTCGTGATGAAGAGTTGATCGAATCGGAGGAATATGGAAAGGTTACTTATTTGGTTCCTGAGGGTCAAAGGGTTGTAAAAGGGCAGCAGATTGCCACGTTATATACACTGGGCTATGATCAAGAGGTTATAGATGAGCGAAATATGCTGCAACAGAAGATAAAAGACTACCAGGAGAAGAATATTCTTCAGGATATTGTGAATAAGGATCTTAAAAAATTCAATCAGGATATCGCTGAGAAAGCTGAGAACATTTACACTTTCGTACAAAGTGGTGCACGGGATGATCTTCTGTACCAAGATCAACAGTTGAAGAATTTGATGCAGGAAAGACAGGAGTATCTGGAAAGGACGATAAAGGCGGATGAATATTTGCAAAGGTTATATGAGCAAAAGGAAAAGTTGGATGAAAAAATTGACAAATGGAAAATCGATATCACGGCGGGGGATTCAGGTGTGGTCAGCTTTTGTTTTGATGGATGTGAGATGTTGCTGTCACCTGATCGACTGAAGGATTTAACGCCTGAAGATGTTGATAATATCTTAAAGAACGCAAAAATTCAGAAAGCGAAAGAAGCCCAAGCTTTTCGTCCATTGTATCGGCTGGTGAATAATCATAACTGGTATGTGATCATAGTTGACCGGGAAAACCGTCAATTGCTACAGAACAAGGGAACTTATGACCTTCTTTTTGAAGGTTATCATGATGATTCCTTTCGTGGAAAGGTGATCCAAAGCAAAAGAAACAAGAAAGATATGTATTATGTGATGGAGATGAAAGAAGAAATCGGCCCTCTTTTGAATGTACGGAAAGGCAAAATTACTATAGACAATACTTTTGAGGGATTGAAAGTACCCGTAAAAGGTATTAAAAAAAGGGATGGAGAGGAGGGGATTATACGATTCGAGCAGGGGAAGCGAGTATTTGTTCCTGTGGAAGTGATGATTAAGGATAAAGAATATGCAATTGTCAAGCCAAAGGATACGGAATCTTTGAAAGTTAATCAGCAAATTATTATAAAATAGAATGCAGCCCTAGGAAAAGGATGATGCAAATGAACAATATTCCAGAAAAAATCGAAATGGTACGAGATCAAATCGCAGAAGCAGCTGACAAATCCGGTCGAAAGCTGAGTGACATTCATTTGATTGCCGTTACGAAATCAGTAGCCGCCAATGATATGAATTTGGCGATTGAAAATGGTATTCAAGATATTGGAGAGAATCGCGTGCAGGAATTGCTGATGAAATATAACAAGATTTCCGGAAAGGTTACATGGCATTTTATTGGACAATTGCAGACAAATAAGGTAAAATATATTATTGATAAAGTTAGTCTTATTCATTCTTTAGATCGCATATCACTGGCAAAAGAAATTCATAAGAGATGTCAAAAAACAGGGCGTAGGATGCCGGTTCTTGTTCAGGTTAATATTGCGAGGGAAGCATCGAAAGCCGGTGTTTATCAGGAAAACCTGCTAGATTTTTTGCAGGAGCTATCTAAGATGCCATCCTTGGCTGTACAAGGCCTAATGATGATTGCTCCGTTTAGTGAAAATCCGGAGGAGCTTCGCCCTTATTTCCGAAGGATGAAGGACTGGTTTGATCGTTTGAAGGATATGGATATACCGGGAGTAGATATGCGTTATCTATCTATGGGGATGTCAAATGATTTCAGGATTGCGATCGAGGAAGGATCTAACATGGTCAGACTTGGGTCGGTCATATTTGGTAAGCGGAACAATCAATGACCTGAGTGTTGGATCGACTCTGGCAAACGCCTTTTAAACTTCTATGGTATTGTTAAAAGGCGCATTAGATGAAATATGGGAGGAAAAAGGATGGCCAACAAATTTTTCAGCAAGATTTTGAATTTTATTGGTCTGGAAGAGAATATCATTGAAGACGACATTGACGATTTCGACATAAGCATGGATTCAGACAGGATGGAATTGGATGAAACTCCCATTCGGTACAATAAGCAAAAGAAGGGGAAAGTAGTGAATATTCATTCTTCGGCATATGTAAAGGTAGTGGTATACCAGCCTTTAAGTTATGACGATACCCAGAATATTATTGACAATCTAAAAAGCCGCAAGCCGGTCATTGTCAATCTAGAATGCCTGGATGTGGATTTGGCACAACGGGTCCTTGATTTTATGAGCGGTGCTGTATATGCCTTGGATGGTACAATTCACAAAGTTTCCAGAGGTATTTTTGTTCTTGCTCCCAATAATGTCGATATTAGTGGGAATATTCCTGACGAACTAAAGGGAAAGGCTTTCTTTACTTTGAATAATAAACGGGAGTAGGAGGAATTATTTTTGACTTATAGGATCCTTTATAGCATATTGCAGGGCATATATTATTTTTTGAATATTTTTTCATGGCTGATCATTATTAATTCACTGTTATCCTGGTTTATGGATCCGTATCATCCAATACGAAGTCTCATAAGACAATTTGTTGATCCTGTAGTCAATCCTTTTCGTCGTATAACGGATCGGTTTATCAGCTCAGGTATACCCATTGATTTGGCACCATTATTTGCCTTCTTCGCAATCAATCTTGTCAAGACGGTTGTTCGAGGACTGCTGGATCAATTGGTATATTTAATCTGTTAGAAGAGGATTATGAGCACCATTCAATGATAAGAGATGAATGATAAAACAGATATAAAGGAATGGTTGTTTGATACAAAGGGAAAACATAATGCTTGAAGCATTCTTGCGTGACTGTACTCGAAGGGTGGAGAAGACCCACCAACCTGTTCATACACGTTTTTTGGATCCCCTTCAACAGCGAATGACAAAGGAGCTTTTAAGAAAGTCTTTTGGAATAGGATGTATCTGGTGCGGGGGATATGAAGATGCAGAACGCTGTGTGGCAATTTTTTTTCAAGAAGGGAATAGCGATTTAGAAATAAGAAGTCCCGTTTCGCTTTTAAGGGTTGCATGGAACAAACGGTATTATCGTTTTAGCCATCGGGATGTTTTAGGTGCATTGATGTCCTTAGGGCTCATCCGTGAGAATATCGGAGATATACTTGTTGATGAGGATGGCGCTTTTATTTTTGTGCTGGATGAAATTGTTGATTTCCTTCTGCTTCATCTTCTTTCTATAGGGAAGGCCAGTGTAAAAGTGGAGAAGCTGGCAATAGAAGATTTCATTCCCCCTGTTCCCAAGACGAAAGAGCTGCGCACAACAGTCCCATCCCTTCGCCTCGATGCTATCGTTGCTGCAGCTTATGGAATTTCTCGTTCGAAGGCACTCCCACTTATACAGGGAGGTTATGTGCGCGTAAACTGGGATGAAGTGCTAAAACCGGATAAGATACTCCAAGAAGGAGATGTCATATCCGTTAAGAAGAAGGGGAGAGCAAAGATAAGGCAAGTTGGAGATTTCGCAAAAAAGGGACGTATCGCTATTACGATTATTCTTTACAAATAAAGTCTGTTGAAATTGACTTCATGCTTTTCGTTTTGATACCCAATGGATTTTTTTATTTTCGATTGAAGGAGTGAACGATAATGCCTCTTACACCTATGGATATTCATAATAAGGAGTTTTCCCGTAGTTTTAGAGGATATGACGAGGATGAGGTGGATAGTTTTCTTGATGAGGTCGTTGAGGAATTTGAACGGCTATACAAGGAAAACCTGGAGATTCGAGATCGCATTTCCATGTTACATGAACAGATCACTCACTACAAAACCATGGAGAACACATTAAAAGAAACGCTGATAACTGCTCAAAAAACGGCTGATGAAGTGATAGAGAATGCTCAGAAAAAAGGCGAATTAATTATTAAGGAAGCTGAAGATCAAGGAAAACAAATCGTCGAAGAGGCTAAAAGGGAAGTAATGGAGATCCAAAAAGAGTCGGATGAACTGCGAAAACAGATGCAAGTTTTCAAGATGCGTTTTAAAACCTTGCTCGAGACTCAATTAGAGATGGTGATGAATGAAAAGGACTTATTCGGAGAGTAATACATATAAAACGGCGAAACACTGAAAATAACCTCAAATTTCATTGGGGTTATTTTTTCTATGCTAGGGGAAATTATAAATGTGTTCAATGGAGTTCGAAAAGGCCTTTTGAAGAAAAATGGCAATGCAGCTGTTAATGTATGGGTCACGCTGAAGCAGTCAGATAGGAGGTTAGCCATGGCGAAATCCAACTCCAGTGAAGAAAAGCTAAGCAGAAAGATCGATGAATTGGCAATAGCCATGGAGAAGATGAAAATAGCTGAATATACCAAATATTTGGCCAATACCAGAAAAATGCTTCTTGATAATTTCCTTGCAGGGCTGGCCAGAGGCTTCGGGATGGCCATCGGATTTACGATACTTGGTGCCATTGCATTATATTTTCTTCAAAGGATTGCCTATGAAAAACTCCCCATTATTGGGGATTTTATCGCTGAGATTGTAAAAATCGTAAAAGATCACTTATGAGGAGGTAAACATGAATGGATAAACTGCTACTTCAATATTTTGAGAACAGGCTAATGCATGAAAAAAGGTGCTTGGAAGAAAGTGTAGAGCTTGCAGAGCAGAACAACTACAAAGATTCTCTCCGGGACAGTACATCGGAGCTGTCCAGTTACGATAACCATCCGGCCGATCTTGGATCAGAAACCTATGAAATGGAGAAAAGATTTGCATTAATGTCCCATCAGGAACATCGCATTCGTGAAGTGGATCATGCTTTGGAAAAGATAAAGGCTGGCAGTTATGGAACATGCGACTTATGTGAAAAAGAAATACCCTATGAAAGACTTGAGGCATATCCCCAGGCGAACCTATGCATTGAATGTGAGGAAGAGTCGAGAATAAATGTTCAATATTTGGATAATGATCGACCCATTGAAGAGGGAGTATTGCAGCCGCCTTTTGGAAGGACATCCAAACTTGAAAAGGAAACAAATATGTATGACGGAGAGGATGCCTGGCAGGATGTAGCAGTATACAACAAAACCGACCACGTGAATATTGACTGGTATGATCATTATTTCGATACGGAAAATGATGAAGAAACAGGTGTCGTGGAGGAAGTGGAGAAGATATCCAATCAGGAATATATTGAACAGATACCGGATAGCTATGTCGAGACCGTGGACGAAGGACGTCTTCCAAAAATTGATTATTTTGGCGATGGACATGCAGATGATAACTAGGGTCCTATTGAAAAGGTGCATTCCTATGATATAATAAATAAAGCAAACTTCAGGAAAGTCTAGATGGATTTTCATAATTATCTAAGGGGGATGCTCCCATGCTTCAGGCCTTTATTGTGTTTTTTGTACTTGTCCTGGACCAAACGACCAAATACTTGTCCAAAAGCCATTTAATGCAGTTGCCTTCCCGGACGATCCCGATTTTACGTGATGTGTTTCACCTTAGCTATGTAGAGAATTATGGAGCGGCCTTCGGTATTCTGCAGAATGGAAAGGTGTTTCTTATTGCGATATCTTTCATGATAATCGGATGGATTACCTATTATTTGTTTAGACATCCTGATGAAAGCCTTCTATTGAAAATCAGCCTTTCCATGGTTTTGGGAGGTGCCATCGGCAACTTGATAGATCGTATCCGCTTTGGATATGTGATCGATTTTTTGGATTTTCGCTTAATTAATTACCCTGTTTTCAATATAGCAGACTGCTCAGTGGTGGTGGGAACGATTTTGCTGTCCTATTATTTGCTGTTTGTGAGCGGAAAAAATGACCACAAGCAGATCATTCCATAAGATGAACGGATAGATTCCGGAAGGTTAGGTGTAATAAGGATTGGAACAAAAAAAGGCATTTGTCACTTCGGAATTTGTGGGACAACGCTTGGATGTTTTTTTAGCCCATGTTTTTCCTGATCTGACCAGATCTCGTATTCAGAATCTTATCAAACAGAACTTCGTTCGATCCAAAGAGAAGCCCCTCAAACCAAACCATAGAGTCAAGGAAGGCGAGGAGTTCATCGTTACTATTCCCGACCCAGTGGAAATTTCTCTTGATCCTGAAAATATAGATGTTGAGATCATCTATGAAGATGAGGATCTTGTAGTGATCAATAAACCTCAAGGGATGGTTGTTCATCCAGCCGTCGGGAATCTCTCCGGTACTTTGGTGAATGCCCTTCTTTATCATTGTGATCATTTGTCGGGTATAAATGGCAAAGTCAGGCCGGGTATTGTGCATCGATTGGATAAGGATACCAGTGGCCTTTTGGTCGTAGCAAAGAATGATATGTCTCATCAGCATCTGGCGAAGCAGATCAAGGGAAAAACAGTAACCCGTATATACTGGGCTTTGGTGGATGGCAAACTAAAGGAGGAAGCCCGGACCATTCATGCGCCCATCGGACGCCATCCCATTGAAAGGAAGAAGATGACTGTGGTTCCGGGGGGAAGACAGGCAGTCACCCATATCAGGGTGCTGGAATCCTTTGAAGATGCCACATTGGTCGAAGCAAAACTGGAAACAGGTCGAACCCATCAAATCCGTGTTCACCTTGCTCATATCGGATTTCCCATAATGGGGGATCCGCGTTATGGCAGGAAGAAGCAGAAATTACATTTATCAGGACAAGCCCTCCATGCAAAGTATTTGGCTTTTGTTCATCCCACTAAGGGGAACTTGATGGAATTTGAGGCGCCTCTTCCCCGGTATTTCGAGGATATCCTGGGGAAATTACGAAAAAGGTGAAATGCTTTGGAATTTTTAATAGACAGATGAAAAGATATATGGTATACTCTTTTCAAGTTAAAATGAACCTTTAAATTAGTCCCGTGAGGCTGGTAAGGTGTTCATAGTAATAGGCGCAATGTACCCTTGTATCGTTGCGTTCATCATTTGTCTTGCCAGTCGGGCAAGACTTTTTTGTTTTCTGGAACTTCAGGATTGGAGGAAGGATGAGAGAAAAAATCCATATGTAGGGTGAATCGATAGGGATAAGGAGCTTAACAATGATTCAAATTACAAGGAAAAGGCGGTGTATTTATGGCATTGAAACAGAAAGATCTATTAGGTTTGCGTACCTTAACAGGGACAGAAATAGACAAAATCCTTCATACTGCAAAACTAATGAAAAATCTTCTGCAACAGGATAAAAAGAAGATATCTCATCTCAAAGGTAAGTCTGTGATAACCTTGTTTTATGAAAACAGTACCCGTACAAGATTGTCATTTGAACTCGCCAGTAAATATATGGGGTCCATATCCACCAACATATCTGCATCCGCTAGCAGTGTAGCTAAGGGCGAAACACTGGTAGACACCGGAAAAACCTTGGATCGAATGGGTGCCGATATTATCATCGTACGTCACCCTTTGGCAGGCTCGCCCCATCTTCTGGCAAAACATGTTCAGGCAAGGGTCATCAACGGTGGGGACGGAATGAATGAGCATCCTACCCAGGCATTACTGGATATGATGACCATATGGGAAAAGAAAAAGACGATTACGGGTCTTAAAGTTGCGATTATTGGTGATGTCAGCCATAGCCGTGTAGCCCGAAGCAATATCTGGGGACTGACAAAAATGGATAATGAGGTCTGGGTAGCGGGCCCTTCCACTCTGTTACCTCCTGAAATTGATAAAACAGGAGTGAGTGTGACCAGCAAGGTGGAAGAAGCTATTCAGGATGCCGATGTGATAATGGGCCTGCGGATACAAAGGGAGAGACAGCGTCAAGGTCTTTTCCCCTCTATAAGGGAATACACGAAATATTTCGGCATCACATCGGAACGACTGGCTTTGGCTAAGGAGGATGCCATCATTATGCATCCCGGACCAATGAACAGGGGAGTAGAAATTGCTTCAGAAGCAGCTGACTGTGCTGCTTCGGTGATTGAGGAGCAGGTAACGAATGGAGTAGCAGTCCGTATGGCCTTGCTATATCTGATGACGAGGAGGAGGGTATCATATGAAGGTCTGCATACAAGGCGGGACGCTAATTGATCCGGCTAATGATATCCACAGCCGGATGGATGTTTTGATTGAAGATGGTTTCATACGTGATATACAACCGGCCATAGCTCCTAAGGATGATTGCGAAATAATCGATGCAAAGGGCAAACTGGTGCTGCCTGGATTGGTAGACATGCACTGCCACTTAAGGGAACCGGGTTTCGAATATAAGGAGACCATTTTCACTGGAACAAGGGCTGCTGCTCGGGGAGGATTCACATCCATTGTCTGCATGGCAAATACTTCGCCTGTAGCCGATAATGCGGCTGTACTTTCCTTTATATCCCAAAAGGCAAAAAAGGAAGGAGTAGTCCGGGTCTATCCGGTGGGTGCCGTTACAAAGGGCTTGAAGGGAGAAGAGTTGTCTGAAATGGGTGAGCTCAAGGAGGCCGGAGCTATTGCTCTTTCGGATGATGGGAAGCCCATTATGAATGCGAATCTGATGAGACTTGCCATGGAATACGCCAGTAATTTTAACCTCCTTGTCATATCTCATTGTGAAGATACTCAGTTATCAGATGAGGGAGTCATGAATGAGGGTTATGTTTCTACTCTACTCGGGCTAAAAGGTAGTACCAGAGCAGCGGAGGAGGTCATGATCGCACGGGACATCATCTTGGCGGATATGTTATCAACCCGCATTCATATCGCCCATGTCAGTACAAGGGGCGGAGTGGAACTTATACGGCATGCGAAAAAGAGGGGGATAGAGGTGACGGCTGAAACTGCTCCTCATTATTTTACTGCAACGGATACATGGGTCGAAGGGTATGATGCCAATGCAAAAGTGAATCCCCCTTTACGAACGCAGTATGATATCGAGGCAATCAAAGAAGGCCTTCGGGATGGTACGATTGACTGTATCGCAACGGATCATGCTCCCCATCACTTGGATGATAAGCAAGTTGAATTTCATCTCGCAGCCTCCGGAATTTCCGGTTTTGAAACTGCCTTTTCTTTAGCATATACCCAGCTTGTAGCTTCTGGTATCCTCACAATTGACGAATTGGTGGTAAAAATGTCGCAAAAGCCCTGTGAAATTTTGGGTATACCCGGAGGTTGTTTGCACGTTGGATCAGCTGCGGACATAGTGGTTGTAGACCCGAATACGGAGTGGGTCATTGACAGGGAAGCATTCCTATCCAAGGGTAAGAATACTCCCTTTCACGGAAAAACCGTTATAGGGAAAGTGTGTCATACCCTTGTCGGGGGAAAGGCTGTCATCAGAAACGGCATGCTGACAGTTTAACGTATAAGGGAGGAAGGTTATATGATCGATCGGCTTATTGAGGAAATCAGGAAAAAGGGGAATCCAATTGTTGTGGGCTTGGATACCAGGCTGGAATATATACCGCTAGAATTTCAAAAAAGCCACTGGCAGGATGGAGAAGTTGATCTTTCTGTTGCAGGAAAAATAATCTACGAATACAATAAAGCCATTGTTGACCATGTTTGGGATCTTGTGCCTGCGGTGAAGCTTCAGATGGCTTGTTATGAGATGTATGGCCTGCCGGGTATGGAAGCATTTCAAAAAACCTGTAGCTACGCGCGTAAAAAGGGCTTGCTTGTGATTGGAGATGGTAAGCGAAATGATATCGGTACAACAGCAGAAGCATATTCAGCAGCATACTTAGGCTATACCCCTCTGACTGAGGAGAACGATCACCAAGCCTTTCCCCTTGATTTTATAACGATCAATCCTTATCTTGGCTATGATGGCGTACACCCGTTCATATCGAATGCAGAGAAATATAACAAAGGACTTTTTATTTTGGTTAAAACATCAAACCCTTCATCAGGCCAATTCCAGGATTTAAAGGTGAATGGAGACAGGCTATACGAACTGGTCGGAGATTATGTCAGGCAATGGGGCTTACATCTCGTGGGCAAGTTTGGATATAGCCGGGTTGGAGCTGTTGTTGGGGCTACATATCCCCGTCAGGGGGAGGAACTGCGTAAAAGGATGTCCGGAGTCTTTTTTCTCGTACCTGGGTATGGGGCACAGGGAGCCAGCGGAGAGGATTTGACAGGTTTTTTTGATGAGGATGGGCTTGGCGCAATCATCAATTCTTCAAGAAATATATTATGTGCCTATAGAAAAAAGCCTTGGATAAAGCAATATTCACCTTCGCAGTTTGCTCAAGCGGCCAGGAAAGAGCTGCTGATGATGGGGGAGGATATTCGATCCAGTCTGAAGAAGGTTGCTAAGTTGACATATTAACAGGGATATGGAAGCTATCTTGTATTGATTAACTGTTTGAAGCCCAAAAAGGAAATAAGGACATAGCACCGGTATATCCGGTATAAGGAGAGTGAAGGCAGATGAAAAGATATCGGGGAAAGGTAATGTGGAACCAAGCGATCGCCCAAGGGATTTATGAAATGGCGATTGAATGTTCTGATTTGGATATGTCTTCCTTTATACCGGGGCAATTTATCCATATTCGGATTCCCAGAGCAGCACATTTGCTCCTTAGAAGACCGATTAGTGTCAACCGCTTTGAAAGGCAGGGGGAATTGCTAATCATTGTGTATCAGGTAAAAGGGGAAGGGACGAACATCCTATCTAAAGCTCAAGTAAATGAGGAAATCGATTTTTTAGGCCCCCTTGGAAATGGATTTTTTATCCCGACGAAAGTTCATCGTGTGTTTATTGTAGGAGGCGGAATCGGTATAGCACCTCTTCGCTACTGTCTGGATTTCTGGGGAGGCAGAACCTTTTATTCATTCCTGGGATTCAGAAAGAAAGAATATGCATACATGTTAGATGATTTCTACAGGTATTCCAAGGATTTATGGGTTACAAGTGAGGATGGTAGTATAGGTGAAAAAGGGCTTGTAATCCAGGCTTTGGAGAGGGTAATAAAGGAAGGAGTAGCTCCGGAGCTGATACTTGCTTGTGGTCCAAAACCCATGCTTTCTGCCCTTCAGACCATAGCGCAAAAATATGGGATCCCTTGCCAGATTTCTCTTGAGGAAAGGATGGGATGCGGGATTGGAGGGTGCCTCGTCTGTAGCTGTAAAGTAAAAAAGAATGGTAGCTGGACCTATCAAAGGGTATGCGGAGACGGTCCGGTATTTGATAGCAGGGAGGTGATCCTGGATGAATGATTTGGATTTATCAGTTGAACTTTGCGGACTTCGGCTTAAAAATCCCATCATTGCTGCGTCCGGGACTTTTGGTTTTGGCAGAGAACACAGCTGTTTTTTTGACCTTGGGAAATTGGGTGGAATAGCTGTAAAAGGTTTAACCATTAAACCGAGAAAAGGCAATCCAGCCCCTCGAATTGCAGAAACTCCCAGTGGGATTCTCAATAGTGTAGGCCTGCAAAATCCGGGATTGAGCGCTTTTGTAGAATCGGAGCTGCCTTTTCTCAAGGAGTATGACACCAGGATAATTGTAAATATTGCAGGAACTACCATAGATGAATATTGTCAGATGGCAGAGAAATTGAGCCAAGTGGAAGTCGATTTTATAGAACTCAATATTTCGTGTCCCAATGTGAAACAAGGGGGCATCACTTTTGGTGCACAGCCTGACATGGTGTATGAAATTACCCATGAAGTGAAGAAAAATTGCCGGCATCCTCTGATTGTCAAGTTGTCTCCAAACACGGGCGATATTCAGCAAACAGCCATAGCAGCTGAAGAGGGAGGGGCGGATGCCATTTCCTTAATCAATACCCTTCTGGGCATGGCAATTGATGTGCATAGTCGAAAACCTGTTCTGGCCAACATAGTTGGAGGTTTATCGGGACCTGCTGTGCGGCCGATTGCTTTGCGAATGGTTTGGGAAGTTTCCAGATCCGTAAACATACCGGTAGTCGGTATGGGAGGGATTATGAGCGGGGAGGATGCCATTTCTTTTTTACTTGCTGGAGCTACAGCTGTATCCGTCGGAACTGCTAACTTAATTGACCCCGATGCCTGTATAAGGGTTTTGATGGAATTAAAGCGGTATATGCTTCAGCAAGGAATCCAGGATGTCAAAGAGCTGGTCGGTGGTTTAAAGGTGGATTTTTGAGAGAAAGTCAGTATATATCGCGTGATTAGTGAAAGGAGCTTGCAAATGCTTTCAGAGAAAAGAATAAAGGAAATATTTCAAGAGACCGGGGTTATGCAGGAGGGGCATTTTTTGTTAACTTCAGGCCGTCACAGCGGCAGCTATTTACAATGTGCACGTTTATTTCAATACCCGGATTTGAGTGAACTCTTATGCATAGAACTAGCGAATAAGTTCGGGAAGGACAAGGTGGATATCGTAATAGGGCCGGCTGTAGGAGGAATCATTATTTCATATGAAATGGGAAGAATTCTGGGAGCAAGGGCAATGTTTGCTGAGCGTGAAAGCGGGATCATGACTCTGCGGAGAGGCTTCACTATTCCGGAGAATTCCAATGTATTGATAGTGGAGGACGTCATAACCACCGGAAGCTCTGTAAAAGAGGTGATGGAATTGGTCCATGATATGGGTGCTCGGCTAGCAGGTGTCGGAGTAATGATCGACCGAACTGGAGGGAATGTGGATTTGGGAGTGAAAATGGAATCGGTCATTACACTCGAGCTGCCTTCTTACTCCCCTGAAGAATGTCCATTCTGCAAAAAGAATCAGCCCCTGGAGAAGCCGGGAAGCAGAAATCTATAACCAGAAGTTTGACCATTGGAAACAGGGAGCTGGTCAGGAGCACTGGCTGCCTTTAATTTCATCGGTTAAATTCATGGATTTTTCCCAAAATAAGATGGGACGGTTCATAAAAAGGCATCAAAAATGCCTGCCGTATCAAATCTCCATAGGAGGAAGCGGGATGCTGAACAGCATTGTAGAAACCAGGAAGGTCTACGAAGGACTTCACAGCCTCAGATTGCAGATAAATGAGAAGGATTATTTCGCCTTCTATGACGGATTGAATGAAGAGGATGCCGAAGGCTTGATAAGGAATTACCTCCAATACCATGGGGACGATGGGCGTCCGGAGGATGTGAAGATCAAGCATAACCGCAATACCCACCTGGTTACCATTCACGCTGACCTGTATTATACAGGAAATGAGAAAACGCTAAGAGGGTATGAACAACATGATTATCTCCACAAAGGAGATAGCTGAAGAATCAGTCCAACCTTTTTATTTTACCAATTTCGTTGTCCTTGGGAGTCACATGAATGGTCATATGATTCACATATATGACCATTCCAGGTTTGGCTCCCCCCGGTTTTTTCACATACTTACCGAAGGTATAATCAACCGGGATCTTGGATGATAAGCGACCTTTACTATAATAGGCTGCCAACAAAGCCCCTTCCTGCAGCGCCACATCCGAAACAGGTTTACCTTCCAGCTTTATAATGACATGGGAACCGGGAATATCCTTGGTATGAAGCCAAAGGTCATCTCCTTTGGCAAAACGCAAAGTTAAGTAGTCATTTTGAGCGTTATTCTTACCGACGAAGATTTCAAATCCGTCAGAAGAAATGTAACGATAAGGCTTGGAAGGAGGAAGGTTTTTATTTACCTTCGTGACAGATCGTGTTTTCAGATAGCCTTCCCGTGCTAATTCATTCCTGATCTCATTGATCTCCGACTCTTCTGTACATTTATTTAAATTGTCCAGTTGACCTTCCAAATAGGCGCGCTCCTGGCGAGCTTCTTCCAGCTGGATGACAGCATTTTCAAAAGACCTTTTTGCCTTTGCATAAAGTTTGTAGTAGTGTTGTGCGTTTTCAGAAGGGCTCAGGTGTTCATTCAAAGGAATGGTGATCCATTCCGGTGGATCCTTATAATAGTTTTGTACCTGGACAGCTTTGCTTCCCTTTGTTATCTGATAAAGGTTGGCCGTAATCAGTTCCCCAAAAAGCTTATATTGATCCCTTTGGGCGGCTTCCTGTATGGTTTCCTGCTGAATGGCGATTTTCTTATCGCATCGTTCCAGATTATTCTGCAGCAACCGATAGAGGTGAGAGGAGCGATGAGCGATACGGTCCTTCTTATCCCGCAGGCTGTAGAAGGTTTCCAAAATTTCACTCATGGATGAGAATTTCTTTTGCAATGTAGCTGGGTATTGGCGATATAAAAAAGGAAAGAAATCAATAGGATTCCCTAGATCATCCAGATAAAGGGTAGGTTCATACTTCCCGTCCTTTATTAGCGCAAAGAAGGCTAGAATGCTTTGAGATAATGCTTCGATCTTTTCCAGGGAGAGGGAAGCGCTGTATACATCCGTCTGGTCATGGGACCAGCGGTAAATCATTTCCCTGGCAGATATTCTGGAAACACCGGTCAGCAGTCCGGAGATGAGCTTATCCAAAGCGATATTCCGGTCATCCGTTCTTAAGAGTTGAACGAGCTCTTCATTTGATAGAAGAAGAGGATCCCTTTTTCCTTGGGAGGGAGGCAGTTGGTAGGAAAGACCGGGAAGCACCTGTCGGACACGACTCATCCCCTCATTCACATGTTTTATGCTATCGATGATCCTACCGTCCTGGCTACAGAGAATAATGTTGCTGTGACGTCCCATCATCTCGATGGTCAATTTTTTAGAAGAAACATTTCCTAACTCATCCAGGTTTTCAACTTCAACCTCAACAATGCGCTCGAAGTGGGGTTGATGGATATTCAAGATTCTACCTCCCATAAGGTGCTTTCGTAGGAGCATACAGAACATGGGAGCTTGTATGGGGTTGGGTTTGTTTTCCGAAGCCAAGTGAATTCTGGCATGATTGGGGCTGGCCGACATCAGCAAGCGATAATTTCTATCCTGATTTCGTACTGACAGGATGATCTCATCCCGTTCAGGCTGATGGATCTTATCGATTCTTCCCCCAATCAGGTTCTTTTTTAGTTCGTTGACCACTGCGTGAATTGCGATTCCGTCCAAAGGCATGGTTTATCCTCCAATCATGAGTCGTATTTTTATATTATACGCTACTTTTTCAACAGTCTCAAAGGAATTGGGAAAAGCTTTCACAAAAAAATACAAAAGAAAGAAAATATATGGTAAAATAAACATACTCGCCATTTTTGTCTAATATAATTGTATCAAAGATTATGGCGAGGGGGTACGTGTCAATGCGTAGACATCGAACCATTTTTATTGCAGTAATAGGTATTCTGTGCTTCCTTTTAACAAGCTGTTCTTTCTTCTCCAGGGAGGAAACGAACTTGGAACCTGAAGATCAGATTCCTACCAGCCAAATGGAAGATGAGGAAAGCGATTTACGAAAAACAGTACTCTACTATCAGGATAATGAAGGATACTTAGTACCTGTGATGAGGCAGATCCCTTGGGAAGAGGGAATCGGAAAAGCTGCACTGTCCAGGTTGATCAGCACCGATGAGAATATGAAAGATGCCCAAACGTATGGCTTGAATACCCTTATTCCAGAGGGGACGCAAATTGACCTGAATATCAAAGACGGATTAGCAATCGTGGACTTGAGCAAGGAGGCGCTTGATTGTGATGACGCGGTCCATGAAGCCAACATGGTGGCCGGTATCGTCAATACCTTGATCGAATTTCCTGCCGTAGAAAAAGTTCAGATTCTCTTGGAAGGGAAGGCTGATAAAAAGCTGAAATTTGGGACGGATATCAGCAAAGTCTTTGAAAAAATCGACCTAAACCCAGAAGTGGCAGGAGAGGATGTGGATGTTGCAAGTGCCTTTAAAGTAGTCGTTTACTATGAGGATGAGGCGGGTGCCTACCTGGTTCCTGTAACTCGATTCACGAAAGCAAAGGCATCATTGGAGGTTGCCCTCGATGAGCTCTTAAATGGACCGAGTGAAGAGAGTTCATTGACCTCAAGTATTCCAAAGGGCAGCAGAATAAATTCTGTAGATGTATCGGAAGGGATTGCCACCATTGATTTCTCGGAAGAATTCCAGGAATTGGCGGAGTCCGTGGACAAGGAAAGACTGGTGCTAAAATCGATTATGCTGACATGTCAACAGTTTCCGGAGATCGAAGAAGTAAAAATAACGGTGGATGGAAATGATTATATACCGGGAGATATCGAAAACTACATAGCACCCACCTTCGTTAATGAGTATGAATAAAACGGACCATTTTTTACAAAGGTAAAAGGAGAAACTACCTTCCCCATCATGCCGAAGGGAAGGTAGTCCTCTGTAAAGACAAAGGAGGATATTATGATTCGTGTAGATGGACGTAAGAGAGATGAAATCCGACAGATTAAAATAACTCCCAATTTTATCAAAACAGCTGCCGGTTCTGTTTTAATAGAATGGGGTCGAACCAGGGTTATTTGTACGGCTACCGTCGAAGATAAGGTACCGACTTTTTTAAAGGGAACAGGTAAAGGTTGGATTACTGCTGAATATTCCATGCTTCCTGCATCTACTCTAAACAGAAAGCCAAGAGAAAGTCAAAGGGGGAAATTAGAGGGCAGGACAATGGAGATTCAACGTTTGATCGGTCGTGCTTTGCGTTCCGTAGCGGATTTGGATCGCTTGGGAGAAAGGACGATTTGGATCGATTGTGATGTCATAGAGGCAGACGGTGGAACCCGAACCTGCTCCATTACCGGGGGCTTTCTGGCCCTTGCATGGGCCATCGATAGTTTGATAAAAGAGGAGAAGATAGAAAAATCGCCTCTTCATGCATATGTAGCTGCCATCAGTGTTGGAATTGTGAATGATGAACCATGTCTTGATTTATGCTATGAAGAAGATGCAGCGGCTAAGGTGGATATGAATCTTGTCATGACCAATGAGGGACAATTTGTCGAGATCCAAGGTACCGGGGAAGAATCTCCCTTTACGAAGGAAGAAATGTATGAGCTTCTGGCCTTGGGAGAACAAGGTATTAAAGAATTGATTCGTCTCCAGATGGATATCTTAGGTAAAATGAACGCCAGTATAGGAGAAAAATACGATGGATAAACTCGTGATTGCATCGAATAACAAAGGAAAGATTGCCGAGATCAAGGAGATTCTGAATCCATTCTACAGAGAAATCGTCTCTTTGGAGAATATGGGCTTGAAGCTGGACGTGACAGAAGACGGAAATACCTTTCAGGAAAATGCCATCAAGAAGGCTTTTGAAGCAATGAAGATATCCGGCTGCGCAGCTTTGGCAGATGATTCGGGTCTGGAAGTAGAAGCTTTGGGCGGCCGGCCGGGAGTATATTCAGCCCGTTTTGCAGGCGAACATGCATCGGATGAAGAGAACAATCAAAAGCTTTTGGCTTTGATGGAGGGAATTCCGGCTGAAAAGCGAAAAGCGGCTTTCAGATGTTGCATTGCCATATGTTTTCCCAATGGGAGGATTCTTACAGCTGAAGGAAGCTGCCGGGGTTATATTGGCTTTGCACCAAGGGGAGATCAAGGCTTTGGATATGATCCTTTATTTATTGTGCCTGAATATGGACAAACCTTTGCCGAGATAGCACCTTCTATTAAGAATCAAATCAGCCATCGTGCCAAAGCGTTCCAGGCCCTTCGGGAAAAGCTGATGAGAAAGGTATAGGCTATGAATATCTTCTTTAAGGGCAAAGGGGAATATTCTCTTATTTAATAGCTTGACAGAAACGGCAAAATACGATATGCTGAATTTTGTTTTCATAAGCCGGATAGCCATCTCCATTTTTATGAAATAAAAATGAGATGTTGACAAATTTAAAATCATGTGATACAATTTTAAATCGTCAGCAGAATTGCGGGTGTAACTCAATGGTAGAGTTCCAGCCTTCCAAGCTGGCTGTGTGGGTTCGATTCCCATCACCCGCTCCATTTGCGCCTGTAGCTCAGTCGGATAGAGCAACGGCCTTCTAAGCCGTGTGTCCGGGGTTCGAATCCCTGCAGGCGCGCCACATAAAACTGCATTGATGTGGTGAGTATAGTTCAGTTGGTTAGAGCGCCAGATTGTGGCTCTGGAGGTCGTGGGTTCGAATCCCACTACTCACCCCATTTTTTTCTCAATCCCTTTTGCTGGGGTGTAGCCAAGTCGGTAAGGCACGGGACTTTGACTCCCGCATGCGTAGGTTCGAGTCCTGCCACCCCAGCCAATATGACCCATTAGCTCAGGTGGTAGAGCACTTGACTTTTAATCAAGGTGTCCGGCGTTCGAATCGCCGATGGGTCACCATTATATCACCTGGAGATTTAGCGTACGGAAACTGAAGAATGCTTCAATTTCATTTTTTCTCCAGGATTTATAACTTTGAGTCGGGCATGCGGGCGTGGCGGAATTGGCAGACGCGCTAGACTTAGGATCTAGTGCCAATAGGCGTGGGAGTTCAAATCTCTTCGCCCGCACCATCCCATTTATTCAGTAATAGGATAATTTTGATATATGCGGGAGTGGATCAGTGGTAGAGCGTCGCCTTGCCAAGGCGAATGTCGCGGGTTCGAATCCCGTCTTCCGCTCCAAATGCGGGTGTAACTCAATGGTAGAGTTCCAGCCTTCCAAGCTGGCTGTGTGGGTTCGATTCCCATCACCCGCTCCAAAAATGGAGATGTGGGCCATTAGCTCAGTTGGTAGAGCACCTGACTCTTAATCAGGGTGTCCCGGGTTCGAGTCCCTGATGGCCCACCATCATTTGCGCCCATAGCTCAGCTGGATAGAGTGACAGACTTCGAATCTGGAGGTCGTAGGTTCGAATCCTACTGGGCGCACCAGAAATACATCTTATTTTGTGGGCCATTAGCTCAGTTGGTAGAGCACCTGACTCTTAATCAGGGTGTCCCGGGTTCGAGTCCCTGATGGCCCACCAAAGCTTCTGTTAAGAACAGAAGCTTTTTTTGTACTGTTCCTATTAACAAATCATGTTCGTTTTAAACCTTTGAAGTTCGTTGCAGAATCCGTTGGGAAACAATCGAGGCAGCTGTAATCTTTAACAAATCGAAGGGGAGAAAGATCAAACAGCCGCTCCAAAGGGCTTGAATAAAGGTAATATTGTTTTGGAGGACTTTATTGAGTATAATATACATATATGAGACGCCGATGCCATAGATGATAAAGATACCGACTAATGAGGAGAGAAACAGGGCAGATATCTCCTTTGTAAATTTCCTGAGCCTGTGATAAAGGACAGCGATTGCCGGTGAAGCCAGTACAAATCCGATTATAAAACCGAAGGAAGGGTTGAAGACATATCCGATTCCTGCACCTCTGGAGAAGACAGGTACTCCCAATAATCCAATAACTACATACAGTATTTGGGAGAATAAACCGCCTTTTTTTCCCAGTAATAATCCGGAAAGGACGACAAAGAAGATCTGCAAAGTGAAGGGGGCGGGATAACCGGGGATTTCCATGCGAAAAAAGCTGCCAATTATGGTTAGAGCGGTAAATAAGGGAATGAGTACCATTTGTCGTGTTGTGATTTTCATGCAGAACCCTCCTGTATTGTAAACTGTTTTGAGCATTTGAGTTTACAATATATTATAATGAACGGATGGGATTTCGTCAATGAGCAAGCATTTCATGTCTGTTCAGGGATCTTCAGCAAAATTTTGTTTCATTTTCCTTTCTGCATCGTATACAATTATATAAATAAAGAAAATCTTGGAGGTCTTTTATGCTTGATTATAGGGAAATTACATTAGAAGACAGGGAAATCTTTTTGAGTTTTTTTGAAAAGGGTTATTACGATAATTCAGAGTTCTCCTTTGCAAACCTGTACATTTGGCGTCACAGCTATTTTATGCAATTCTGTGTTAAGGATGATGTCTTATATATTATGGGGCGATATAAAAAGAGCCTTCCTTTCTTCATGCCTCCCATCTTGAGAGATCCGAATGCATCCCATAGAATACCTATGGAGACGATTATTGATGATTTTAAAGCAAGGGGCTTTCCTTTCTTAGTCAAAGGTGTTACGGAAGAAATGAAAATGAAAATAGAAAACGACTATCCCGGCATGTTCCATTTTGAAGAAGATCGGGATAACTTTGACTATGTATACAACAGCAGCGATCTAATCAACCTGACGGGGAGAAAATATCATAAAAAGAGAAATCACATCAATAAGTTTGTGCGGAAATATGATTACGAGTATGAAGCCATGAGGGAGGAGCACGTAGAGGAATGCAAAATTGCGTCCATTCATTGGTTCTCTGAGAGAAGTTCAGGTGTCGGGGACGATCTGGAGGATGAGAAAATTGCTGTGGTGGAAGCTCTGCAAAATATGGAGGCTTTAAATCTAAAGGGAGGTCTCATCCGGGTGGAAGGAAGAGTTGAGGCTTTTTCGCTTGGGGAGAGGTTGAATCGAGATACTGCCGTCATCCATATAGAAAAGGCCAACCCGGATATTCCGGGTTTATATGCCATGATCAATCAAAAATTTGCGGAGGATGCTTGGAGCGACGTGACTTACATCAATCGCGAGGAGGATATGGGGATCCCAGGTCTTCGCAAGTCAAAGCGATCCTACTATCCAGTACGAATGGTCAAAAAATATAATGTCACCCTGAAGGAGTGAACTGTAATGAGAAGTGAAATTCTCAATAATGAAGATACAAACAGAATCAAAGCGATGTGGAAATACTGTTTTGGGGATTCGGATGATTTTACGGAATGGTTTTTTGAAGATAAATATAAACCGTCCAATACCCTGGGAATAAGGCGAGACGGACATGTCATATCCAATCTTCAGATGGTGCCTTACACCGTGTCCTGCAGGAACACCGATATACCTTCCGCTTATATTGTAGGGGTCGCGACGTTGCCGGAGGCTCGAAATCATGGGCATATGGGCGTGTTAATCCAGGATGCCCTGCAGGTTATGAAGGAGCGGGGCATCCTTTTGAGCCCTTTATATCCATTTCAATACGGTTTCTATCGGAAATATGGTTGGGAAATTTGTTATAATCAGTTACTATATAACTTGCCTCTCGAAAAACTATCTGTTTTTAAGGGCAAAAAAGGACACTTTAAGCCAATTTGCTGGGAAAAGGATATCCCCCTCCTTGCTAAAGCCTATGACCGGTTCATGGAAGGTTACACAGGCCATATAAGGCGGAAACCGAAGGATTGGACAGCCAGAGGACGTGAACATAGCTTGGATGGGGGATATGGATATCTCGCCCTCGAAGGAGATCAGCCGACAGGATATTTACTATATCATTTAAAAGAGAACGTGTTTGAGGTGGATGAAATGGTGTACACCTCCGATGAGGCGAAATATCAGTGGCTCTCTTTTATTTTTTCCCACTCCTCTCAGGTGGAGAAGTGTTCATGGATATCACCGTCAGATGATAAGACGTATTTGACCATGGAAGACGCCAGAGGAAATGTCCTAATGAATCCTTCTGCAATGCTGCGAATTGTTGATGTGGAAGCCCTGTTAACCCTGCTACCTGTTCCAAAAGACATAGAAGGAAGCATCGACATAAAAATCACTGATGATTGCGCACCTTGGAACCAAAGAGTTTTTTTTATACATGCTCGTGGCGGAAAGATGCGGATCCAACCATTGGATACTCAGAATTGGGATTTGGAATTGTCCATTGGTGTATTGACCCAGATCATTTTAGGATTCATAACTCCTTCACAGGTTGCCGCTATGGGGAAATCCGTGGCTTGCTCTTGGGAAGCCCTCTGTTTTTTGGAGTCATTGTTCCCAGGGCAAAAAACCTTTCTGTATGAGATGTATTAATGGTGAATAGGTTTTGGATAAAGTCTAGTGAATAAGATTGTTGATGCGAAATTTTACAGTAAATGATCATTATATGGTAGTATCAGGATAAATAGCGCTATTTGGCGCTATTTTCTTTTTGCAATTGTTTTTCCATAGGAGTAAAGTAAGTTTTGTATTTTAAAGCTTACATTATAAAACCTCTTCCTTTTCCTATGGCGCCAGACAGGGGTTAGGTTTTTTCGATATGAGAAGAAAGGGTAGATTCCCATGGAAAACATGCACATTGACCCTGGAACAACCGTTTTACCCATTCTTGGAGGAATTGAGATCAGTAATACCATTTTAGCAACATGGTTTGTGATGATTCTTCTTACATTATTTGCACTTTTTATACGCTTTTATTTACTCAAGCGTTTTACCGAGGTGCCCAGAGGGGTTCAGAACGTAGTTGAAATTCTGGTAGAAAGCATCAATTCTTTTACGATCCCAAATTGCAATATCAAGTCGAACTAGTACGTTAGGTAGTTTTGAACTAAGGAAACGTTAAGCCTAAGTCAACTGAGAGGGGTTGACATGTCAACCCCTGCGGCTGTAGATCAACTGCACGCAGCGTAGATTGTGTCCAGTTCAGCGTCAAACAGTTCCTCTGGGGTAGCGTAATCAAGGATCTTCCTCGGCAGCTCATTGCACCAGTCTTCTATCCACTTGATATCCTCTTCGCTGTAATCGTCAATGGAGCTACCTTTGGGGATAAAGCGCCGAACTAAACCGTTGTGTCGTTCATTCGTTCCACGTTCAAAGGCCGAGTATGGATGCGTGAAGTAGATTTGAGTACCGTTTGGAGCTTCGATTTCTGTGAGTCTTGCAAACTCAGATCCGTTGTCAGCGGTGATAGTTCTAAACACTTTGCAAAACCGGTCTCCATACTCATCGCGTAGTTTATCTAAAGCTTTCATAACTGAGTCTGCGGAACCATCGGGAAGCTTGGTCAGTATGGTGTTTCTGGTTTTTCGTTCGGTCACGCTCAAGATGGCAGCCCCGCTTTCCCCTCTGGGACCGCGTAATGTATCAATCTCCCAGTCTCCAAAAAACTTTCTGCTCTCAACTGAATCGGGACGCAAGTCAATACTTTTACCCAGACGTCTCTTGTTATTGCGGACTCTCTTCTGCTCGGTGTTACGCTTCAGTTTTGCAGGTAAGTCTATGTTCTTTACTGGCAGAAAGTTAAGATCAATGTAGTTGTATATAGCCTTAGTACAAACCGTTGGCTTATCTGCATATTTCGGATCCTGCTTCAAAAAGCCGACTGCCGCATCAACAGACCATTTTCTCTCGTACATGAGCTTGCAGACGTCGTCCACAAACTCTTCACACTTCAGCACTTTGAAGGGTTTCAATGAATTCATTCGGCTCTTTTCATATACAGCCTGGCTGTGATCTGCAAGATACACCTTTATCTTTTTCCCCTGTCGGATCTGCTCTGTCAAGCCATTCTTTATCGCTGTGTAAATCGTAGACTTCGCTCTTCCAAGTTTCTTTGCTATCCAAGAACCGTTATGACCTTCCTGTAACCAGACCTCAATCTTTATCCTCTCCGCATAAGATAGGTGTTTCCCTTTGCGGTCATTAGTGGTATGATCATTATGATCCATAGTGATTATGCCTCCTGTCAGGTTTTGGTTCGTCAAAACTATCCTAACATGGAAAGCGATCACTGTGGATCTTTTTTAGTTCGACTTCATTTTACAATTAAGCATTCTTTTACGATTAATTATTTGGGTGAAACAGGGAAGGTGTTAGCACCCTACGTATTGACCTTGGCCCTCTTTATATTTTTCTCCGACTTGGTTGAACTGCTGGGCCCGCGTCCGCCTACAGCTGATTTAAGTATGACGGCTGCGTTGGCCATCATGACCTTCTTTCTGATTCATTATTTCGGAATTCGTAAAAAAGGGATTAGAGGAAGGATAAAGGATTTTGCTAAGCCCATGCCCTTTATTGCACCCATAAAGATTCTGACGGACTTGGCAGCCCCTGTATCATTATCCTGCCGATTATTCGGCAATATCTTGGGCGGATTGATTGTAATGGATCTTATTTACATCGTCTTTCCCTTTGTGATTCCGGCTTTTCTTTCAATCTATTTCAACCTATTTCATGCCGGGATGCAGACCTTTATTTTTATAACCCTATCCATCAGATTCATTGGGGAAGCAATTGAATGACGGAGCAAAAGATCAAACAGAAACTGGCCGTAATGTGTTAAGAATTGGAGGTGTATATATGAACACAGTTGGATTGATTGCCATGGGAGCAGGAATAGCGGTCCTTACAGGTTTAGGAGCCAGTATCGGAATGGGAATAGCAACGGGAAAGGCGGTGGAAGCAGCGGGCAGACAGCCTGAAGCATCCAATAAGATTAACCAGATATTACTGTTGGGTCTGGCAATTACGGAATCTACCGCGATTTATGGTTTTGTAATCGCCCTTATCATTCTTTTTACTTTAGGAAGATGAAGAGGTGAATGGGCGAAACTAGGATGCATGGTTTTTTACGCAACCGGCTTGTTTCTGTTTCAATTCGTATTTTCCCAGATACTCTGAGCATTGGGGGGAATGTAAATGGATTTAGGCCCTTTATACCTAATTGCCCGTATCGCAAACATCATCATTCTATATTTTATTTTGAAGAAAATCCTGTATAAGCCGGTCACGGGCTTTTTAAAGAAACGCGAAGATCAATATCAGCAGAGATTGGACGATCTACAGGCACGGGAAAAAGAACTGGAGGCTTTAAGGCAGGAATATCAGAAGATGATGGATGGAGCAAAAGATGAAGCTGCTCATATTATCGATCAGGCGAATGAGCTGGCGGAAGAACGCAGTGCTGAGATAACCAACGAAGCCAGAAGGCAAGCCCAGGATTTGATAGATAGGGCCAGAAAAGAGATTGAAGATACAAGAAAGCAGGTTCAGGATACGCTAAGAACGGAAGCTGTTGTGATGGCCGTTGAAATCGCATCAAAAATCCTGCAACGGGAGGTATCATTGGAAGATAATCAAAAGCTGATCGATGATTTTTTGAAAAAGGTGGTTTAATATATGGAGATGTTTTCAGCGGATATTTTAGCAGATGCCCTCATAGCTGGTAAAGAAAAGGTTCATTGCAAACAATTGGAAGAGATCACTTCCGCTTTTCACAGATATCCTGAGCTTCTTCGTATAATGGCTGAACCCAAGATCTCCATAGAAGAGAAAAAGAACTGCCTGGAGGAGGTCGTCCATGATCCGGTAGACCGGCAAATTCTCAATCTATTCATTTTGCTTGCATCGGATGGCAGGATCCACTTGCTTGACAGCATTTATCAGAAATATCTTAAGAGGACTAACCGGGAAGATGGGGTCCTTACAGGAAAAGTCTTTTCCGCCTTTGAAATGGATGATAGGAAAATCCACGAGATTGAAAGGCGATTTGAAAAATACTTCAATAAGGCAATTCGGCTGTCCCTGGAGCTGGATAAGAATCTGATTGGAGGTATTCAGGTAATTATCGGTGACATGGTCTTTGGCGGCAGTATTCGTGGTCAGCTGCTGCGTTTAAAGGAGTATATGCTAAATGAATAGGGGTCCCTTCGAGATTGGAAGGTGATAACATGGACATCAAAGCGGAGTCCATCAGCAGGACGATACATGACAAAATAGCGGAGTATCAAGAACAACTGAACGTACAAAGTATAGGCACAGTTATACAGGCAGGAGATGGAATTGCCCGTATCCAAGGTTTGCAAGCCTGTAAATACGGTGAGCTTTTAAAGTTTGGTGAAAATTCATTTGGAGTGGCCTTAAATCTGGAAAAGGATATGGTAGGGGCTGTTCTTTTGAATAATGAGAGCAAGGTGAGCGAGGGAATGACAGTACACAGTACAGGCAATATCATACAGGTACCGGTTGGTGAGGCGTTAATCGGAAGAGTCGTAAATCCTTTGGGATACCCGATAGATGGGAAGGGGAAAATTCGAACATCCCGGTATAGACCCATTGAAGCGGAAGCCCCGAGCATTCTGGATCGGCAGCTTGTATCCGAGCCTCTTCAGACGGGGATTATGGCCATCGATGCCATGATTCCCATCGGAAAAGGACAGAGGGAACTGATCATAGGAGACCGACAAACCGGGAAAACAGCTATTGCTGTTGATACGATTCTGAACCAGAAAAACAAGCATGTCATATTTATTTACGTATCGATCGGTCAGAAGGCTTCCACTATTTCACAGATAAAGACTATATTTGAGGAAACGGGCGCCATGGACTATACCATCATGGTGACATCCTCGGCCGGCAACTCGGCGCCTATGCAGTATATCGCCCCTTATGCCGGCTGTGCCATGGCAGAAGAATTTATGTACCGGGGAAAGGATGTGCTGATCGTTTATGACGATTTGTCAAAGCATGCCATTGCCTATCGTACCATGTCCCTGCTGCTCAGACGGCCTCCGGGGCGCGAAGCCTATCCTGGTGATGTTTTTTACCTTCATTCCAGGCTGCTGGAGAGGGCAGCAAAGCTGAAGGATGAGCTAGGGGGTGGTTCCATTACGGCTTTACCGATCACTGAAACCATGGCGGGTGATATCTCAGCGTATATTCCCACAAATGTCATATCGATTACGGATGGACAGATTTTCCTTGAAAGCGAACTGTTTTTTGCAGGACTAAGGCCTGCAATCAACGTAGGTCTTTCTGTATCCAGAGTGGGAGGCACTGCTCAAATCAAAGCTATGCGTCAGGTAGCGGGACCTTTGAGGCTGCTGCTGGCCCAATACCGGGAATTGGCCATTTTTGTCCAGTTTGGATCGGAACTGGACAAATCCACCCAGGAATTGCTGGCGCAGGGCGAACGAATTATCGAGATTCTGAAGCAGGAACAGTACAAACCTTTGGATGTGGAAAATCAAATCATTCTTTTGTATGTAGCCACTCATAAATTCCTAATGGATATTCCTGTGAAGGAGATAAAAACCTTCGAGCTACAATTCCTCAGTTTCATCGACTACCACTACCCTGGAATCAAAGATCTTATCAGGGAGACGGGGGAATGTAATGAGGAGGTACAGAGGCTGCTCGAAAAAGCTGTAGCAGAGTTTAAGCCACTTTTGGACCACGATGAGCAATAAAGCAATAAGGGTGATAGCGTGGAGAGTATAGAAGATATCAAATATAGAATGCGAAGCATCAGAGAAATGAGACAGATTACCAAGGCAATGCACCTCATTTCTGTCGCCAAGGTGAAAGGAGCCATGGACCGATATGAAGCCAATGCCAGTTATTTTAAAGATGTTCGGAAAACATTAAAGGATATTCTGGCCCATACCCATGATATTCATCACCCTTTTCTGGAGCACCGAGCGGGGGAAAGAGCGGCATATATTGTCATCGCCGGGGATAAAGGACTAGCTGGGGGATATAATCATAATGTGCTTCGGACTGCTCTGGACCATATGAAGAATAAGGAAGAGAAGTATATCTTCACGGTGGGGCAAATAGGCCGAGAGTTTTCACAAGAAGAGGATTTATGGTGGATGTAGAATTCCTTCATGTAGCTCAAAACCCTTCCCTATATAATGCTCGGCGGATTACCGGTGATATCGTGGATCTGTATAAGGAACATCTGATGGATGAGGTGTATGTGGTGTATACCCATATGATTAACTCCTTGAAGCAGGAGCCCAGAGTTCTTAAGCTACTTTCGGTGGAGCCTTCGGATTTTGCAGACATTGAGTGGGACACGAGCTTTCGGGGAGATATCTTCTATGAGCCTTCTCCAAAGGCGGTTTTTGATTGCTGGTCCCCCAGTATATCATAGGAATTGTATATGCCACCTTGGTGCAATCGTATGCCAGTGAGCATAGTGCTCGAATGAGAGCTATGGATTCAGCAACCCGAAATGCCGACAAGATGCTTAAAGAGCTGAATATGAAGTATAATCGAGCACGGCAGGCAGCTATTACCGAGGAAATAGCAGAAATTATCGGGGGAGCCGGTGGCCTTGGATGGCAGTGAAAGAACGTGTAAGAAAGGGGTGAGAACATGGAGGAACGGCAGATACATGCAAAGGGTTTGGTGATTCAAGTTATCGGGCCCGTTATTGATATTCGTTTTCCCCATAATCAATTGTCTGAGATACACAACGCTTTAATTATACAGGACGGTCAAAGGGAAGTTTGGGTTGAAGTAGCTCAGCATATCGGACATGATACCGTTCGTTGTATAGCCCTCCAAGCAAGCGAGGGCTTATCCCGTGACCTTACAGCGATCGACACGGGTTCTCCCATTCAGGTCCCGGTAGGGAAGGAAGTCCTGGGCAGGGTTGTGAATGCCCTTGGGCGTCCCATTGATGAGGGAGCTGAGATTGCTGCCAAACTAAAAATGTCCATCCACAGGCCCGCTCTTAGGTTTGAGGACCAAAGGCCTGCTACAGAAATTTTGGAGACGGGCATCAAGGTCATTGACCTTCTGGCTCCCTATGCAAAGGGTGGAAAAATCGGATTGCTGGGTGGTGCAGGGGTTGGCAAAACGGTTTTAATCATGGAACTGATCCGCAATATCGCAACGGAGCATGGCGGTTATTCCATTTTTACCGGTGTGGGTGAGAGAAGTCGGGAAGGGAACGAGCTTTTTATAGATATGCGGCATTCGGGTGTCATTGAAAAAACTGCCCTTGTCTTCGGCCAGATGAATGAACCACCTGGGTCCAGGATGAGGGTTTCATTGACCGGCCTTACCATGGCGGAGTATTTTCGAGATAAACTGGAGCAGGATGTACTGCTTTTCATTGATAATATCTATCGTTTTATTCAGGCAGGATCTGAAGTATCTGCTCTGCTGGGCAGGATACCTTCGGCCGTGGGATACCAGCCTACCCTTGCGCAGGAACCTGGAGCACTGCAGGAGCGGATTGCATCTACGAAGAACGGGTCCATCACTTCCGTTCAGGCCATCTATGTGCCGGCTGATGACTTTACCGATCCGGCACCGGCAACTACTTTTTCCCATCTGGACGCAACGACGGTACTCTCGAGGCAAATTGTGGAATTGGGTATCTACCCGGCTGTTGATCCTCTTGATTCCAGTTCTCGCATATTGGAGCCCAGGATCGTAGGAGAAGAGCATTATAGGGTAGCGCGAAAGGTTCAGGAGATCCTACAGCGCTATAAAGAGCTCCAGGATATCATCGCCATCCTGGGGATGGATGAGCTAACGGAGGAGGATCGAACAATCATCTATAGAGCCAGAAAGGTTCAGCGCTTTTTGTCTCAACCTATGTTTGCGGCTCAACACTTCACGGGACAAGAAGGCAGATATGTACCATTGTCAGCAACGATTCAAAGTTTTAAGGCTCTCATAAATGGGGAAGCGGATGATCTACCTGAAGCCGCCTTCTTTATGGTGGGTGACTTGTATGAGGCAAAGGAGAAGGCGAGAAAGCTTTGAAAGGCAGGTGAACGTTTTGGCCCATGATTTTTATCTGGAAATCATTACCTCGGAGCGCAAATTCTTTCAGGGAAAAGTAGAGATGGTTATTGTACCGGGTTTAGATGGTGAACTGGGAATCTTGAAGAACCATGTTCCCATGGTAACTGCAATAGATGTAGGCATGGTTCGCATAAAGCAGAATAATGAATGGAAGGAAGCGGCCGTATCAGAGGGGTTTATGGAAGTACGTCCCGATGAAACCATCATACTGGCCCAAGCTGCTGAATGGCCGGAGGAAATCGATGTAAACCGGGCGTTGGCAGCAAAGGCAAGGGCAGAGAAGCGGCTGCGTCAAAGACGAAGTATGAAGGAGTATATTCAGTCCAAAACCTCCCTTGCCCGTGCCCTAAGCCGTTTGCGGATAAAAAACCGTAATGTCTGAATAGACTGATTCAAAGTAGCTGGCAGAATAATGAGGGAAAGCAGGACACCAAGTCTGACGGATCTTAAACCTCCCTTCTGTGAAAATCAATACAAAAAACATGAAGAATTGAATAGAATTATGTGATAAAATGATGATAAACACATATGCAGTGGGGAGGGCAGATCCATGTTTAAATGGAGAAGGGCTGGGGTGTTTTGCCTTGGAATTCTGATTGTGTTGCTATTGGCAGGATTCTTCCTACTATATAAACCCGATGAAAATATCCAAGATGTTCTACGGGTAAACAGCTGGAAGGACGTAGAGCATTTCTACCGCCAGGCCATTCCCGGCATACAAAGAGCTAAGGAGCTTGGACTGGTCACATCCATCGGAAAGAGCTTTCATGTCCCAGGACACAAAGGGAAGCTGACAATTGACAGCATATGGTACAACAAAAAGGAACCTATTATATTATATCATATGGATCAGATAAACAAACCGGTTTATCTGGCCGGTGACCTTTTTTTGCCAGGGGATGAAAAGGAAGATGTGACAGAATTCTGGGGGATTGGAAGTGTCGGATTTCAACACTACCATGGTGTTTTTTTTAATGACTCTTTTTACAGTTGTCTGCGCATACCGGCTCTAAAGGATGCAGAAGCCAGGGTGATTACGGATATTCCTGTTGTTATATATAAGCCATACCTCCTCCTGGAATATGATGGGAAGATAAACAAACCCGGCGAAGGATACGGTTTTAAGGAGATACAGATTTCCCTTGAATACAATTCAGATGATGAAAGAATTGACAAACATCGTCTGAACAAGGAAATCAATATCGGGAACGGCAAAATGAAGTTTTATCAACTGGATATAGGAGTTTCTGAGAATCGTCTTTATTTTCTCTTTAATAACCGCGACAAGGATATGGTTTACCGCCTGGAAGGGAAGATAATTAGTGACAAAGAAGAGGTCCGGGAGGTGGATCAGTATGTGTATGTCATAAAGGGATATCCTTACCATTATAGTATCTCATTTGAGCCTTTCAATACAGTCCCAGGTGAAATCTTTCTTGAACTGGATTCCATGTACCTGATCGGGAATGATGAGCTGACATTTTCATTGGATCCAAAACAATATAAGGAAAAAAAGACAGAAAAAGGACCTCGGCTTCTAAAGACAGTTCGAAATACGGATATCTTATTGGAAAATATTGAGCGAATGAAGGAAGAATTGACTTTTCAGCTCAGTTATAGTCCGACCGGCAAACTATCACCCAACGATCCTCTTCTATGGTGGGAAACTCCCATCGATGAAGGGCAAAAGGAACAATACGAACGCGTATATGGAGCCCATTACCCCCTCGGTAATGTGGTTTCCGTCCGTAATAGGGACCTTGAAAAGAGCTATGTAAGGGATTTAGGAGCTAGGCAAAAAATAGATGGAAGCAGGATATCCCTTTCCCTCCCTTTTCGCTATATTAATCCTTCCGATGAGATTGATATCACGATTTCAAATCTGACTTACAGATGGCCCTTAGATGAAAAAATCCCAATGGAAATAAGAATTCCGGAATAACCTGAGTATACCATTGGGGTGAATGAAGCAGCCTGAAGGAGGAATGATCGATTGGGTAAGTTGTATTATATAACCGGTGGAGCTAGGAGTGGTAAAAGTACCTTTGCCGAGAACTTAGCAGCAAACTATGGAAGTTTAGTTTCCTATATCGCAACGGCAATTCCCTTTGATGATGAAATGAAGGATCGGATTGCCAAGCACCGACAACAAAGGCCTCAAAGCTGGAAAACTTATGAAGCCTATCGGGGCATTGGAGAGATTATCAGAAAAAATCAAGCATCTGTTTTTATTTTGGACTGTATCACTGTTCTTATAACAAATCAGATGCTTGACGAAGAGGTTGATTGGGATCATCCTACCCTTCAGGATATTCAAAAGACCGAAGGCAACATTCGAAATGAAGTGAAGGACATAATTTGTGCTGCTAAAGAAGGGACTGCAGACTTGATTGTTGTCACCAATGAGTTGGGTATGGGCCTGGTACCCGAATACCCGCTGGGAAGGGTTTTCCGTGATATTGCTGGGCGCATGAATCAATTACTGGCGAAGGCAGCCGATGAAGCCTATTTTTTAGTTTCAGGGATTCCCTTACGTTTGAAATAAGCCATGGACTTTCCTGAAAATAAGAGAGGGATGACATATATGACGTGGTTGAAAAGATTTATCCTCTCCATTCAGTTTCTAACAAGGATACCCATTCCTCTGCAACTGAATGTAGGGGAGGAAGATTTTGCAAAGTCAATGGTTTTTTTTCCGGTAGTCGGTGTAATAATAGGAGCTGTTATGTTGTTGGGAGCTTATTGCGTCATTTGGTTGCAATATGGGCGGATGGCCATGATAGTAGCTCTGCTTTTACAGGTAATGATTACAGGAGCATTGCACCAGGATGGCCTGGGAGATACTTGTGACGGCATTTTCAGCAATAAATCCAGAGAGCGAATGTTGGAAATAATGAGGGACAGCCGGATTGGTATGAATGCCTGTATTGCTGTCTTTTTCGACCTGATTCTAAAAGCCGTCATGTTAACGGAAATCTATATGAACTACGGCGATGAATGGATATTCGTGTTACTGGCAACCCCCGTCCTTGGAAAGGTTGGTATTGTTACAGCTTCCGGCATTAGCCGTTATGCTCGGAAGGAAGGAGGATTGGGGAGCTACTTTCTGGACGGTGTAGGTTTTCCTGAATGGATGGGAAGCGTGGTTTTCGGTGGGGTTATTCTATATCTTCTATTGGGAATGAAAAGCATTCTCTTTTTATTTACAGTTCTTGCCGGAAGCATCTTGACTGCCAAATTCTTGGAGAGAAGGCTTGGTGGCTTGACAGGGGATACTTTGGGAGCTATAAACGAAATCAGTGAAATGCTTTTTCTTTTGAGTTATGGACTGTTAAGGAGTATATAGATATGCTGGAATTAGTCTTAGTTCGCCATGGGCAGACGGATGGGAACAAAGAAGGGATATATTACGGATGGTTTGACCTTCCCCTTAATGAGCTGGGAAAGGCCCAGGCTTTGAAGGTAAGAGAAAAGATCAAAAATATGACCTTTGAGGCCATATATACCAGTCCACTTCTCAGGGCGTTGGATACGACGAGCAGGATCAAACCTGATCAGGATACCCCCATCCTATTGAGAGAAGATTTGAAAGAGATTCATTTTGGTGAATGGGAAGGTTTGACGTATTCAGAGATTCAGGAGAATTTTCCTCAACCTTGGAAAGAATGGTGCGAGAATTGGGTGGATTTTCGTTTTCCAAGGGGCGAATCCTTTCGTCAGTTATATCAGCGGGTAACCTGTGAAATAGATCATATTATCCAGAGCCATCAGGATGGGAAGGTCCTGATAGTTAGTCATCATGGCTGTATACGCGGAATCATATCTTATCTTTTGGGTACGGGCATCGAAGGGTATTGGCGATATAAAATCAAACCCGGAACGATATCCCGTATCGAAATCGCAGATGGATATAGTGTTTTGACAGGTTTAAACCAATAGGATGAAAAGCTATTTCTTTTTTTCCTTCGATAGGTTATAATCTTAATATCTATGCATGTCTTTTTGCCAGTGCAATACAGGGGCATGGTAGTACGGTTATTGTGCATAAGGGTTTGAAGTATAGAAGAGCAGTGGGTTTCTATTCTTTTTTCTTTTTTTAGATTCTCATGCATGTTTTCCCGTCCAGTGGATACAACCATCATACCCCGAAAAGGCTTAGGGTTCACTACAGCAAAGCTAAAGGCTTTCTTTAATAGAAATGCCTGTAAGGTTGATGTCCTGTTAGGGAGAAAGCGAATGATATCCACCTGTGTATGAGATCAGGTGGCTCAATACTTTTTATGACAAGAGATAAAGAATACGTTTCAGGGAGTGATTTTGTGAGGAAGTTAATGCTGGGAAACGAAGGAGTTGCCCAGGGAGCATATGAAGCGGGTGTTAAAGTAGCAGCAGCTTATCCAGGTACTCCGAGTACTGAGATAACTGAGGCTATTGCGAAATATGACGAGGTGTATGCGGAATGGTCACCGAATGAGAAGGTAGCTTTGGAGGTAGGAATTGGTGCTTCGATCGGCGGTGCAAGAGCGATTGTATGCATGAAACATGTTGGTCTAAATGTAGCTGCCGATCCATTGTTTACCTGTTCATATACAGGAGTGAACGGGGGGCTGGTGATTGTAGTAGCCGATGATCCAGGTATGCACAGTTCTCAGAATGAGCAGGACAGCAGGTTTTATGCCCGTTCAGCCCATGTACCTATGCTGGAACCATCTGACAGCCAGGAAGCAAGGGATTATACCCGTTTGGCTTTTGAACTGAGCGAAAAATATGATACCCCTGTTTTTCTGCGTATGACAACCCGAATATCCCATTCGCAAAGCATTGTAGAAACGGATGGCTTGCGCCAAGATGTCCTAAAGGATTACCGGAAGGATTATCAAAAGTATGTCATGATGCCGGGTATGGCCCGTAAGCGCCGTCAGATTGTAGAAGACCGAATGGCTCGTTTAGGGAAAGAAGCAGAGCGTTTGGAGATCAATCGTATTGAGTTGCAGGATACAAGAATAGGTGTTATCACCAGTGGCATTGCTTACCAGTATGTAAAGGAAGCCTTGCCCAATGCATCCGTACTTAAGTTGGGGATGGTATATCCTTTGCCTAAGGATCTTATCCGTGCATTCACTGCTAAAGTGGATAAGTGCTATGTGGTTGAAGAGTTGGAGCCTTTTATAGAAGATCAGGTAAAAAGCTGGGGAATTTCTGTGATTGGCAAGGGGCTGTTTCCATCCCTGGGGGAATTGAGCGCTAAATTGATCAAAACAAAAATTCTTTCAAAGGATGAGACAGATCCGGCAGGACCTGTTCCAAATGAGGAACTACCTGCACGGCCTCCGGTTCTGTGTCCTGGATGTCCCCATAGGGCCATGTATTATGTCATGAATAAATTGAAGCTGCATGTAACGGGAGATATTGGATGCTATACCCTTGGTGCCCTGCCTCCGCTACAATCGGTAGATACTTGTATTTGTATGGGGGCAAGCATTGGGAATGCGTTAGGCATAGGGAAGGCCAGAGGGAATGAATTTGCTAAGAAGCTGGTGGCAGTCATCGGTGATTCCACATTCATCCATTCAGGTATTACCGGCTTGATTGATGTGGTATATAACGAGGGTATTTCCACCGTCGTTATTTTGGATAATTCCACCACAGGGATGACAGGCCATCAGGATCATCCTGCTACCGGAAGAAATATTAAGGCTCAACCGGCACCTGCTTTGGATATCGTAAAGCTCGTGGAAGCAGTGGGGGTGGAGCATGTTCGGGTGGTCGATCCTTTTAACCTGAAGGAAGTAGAGAAAGTCCTTCGGGAAGAGACGCAGAGGGAGGCACCTTCTGTAGTGATTGCGAAAAGACCATGCGCCCTTCTCAGCAAAGAACGCTCTATGCCCTATAGAATCATCAGTGAGAAGTGCAAAAACTGCAGGGCATGTCTCAAGTTGGGGTGTCCTGCTATCGAAAACAGGGATGAGGGTATCGTAATTAACACAGCTCTGTGTAATGGCTGTGGCCTTTGCACTCGTGTGTGTTATTTCTCAGCTATTGAAAAGGCAGGTGTGTAAATTGAAGAATAAAAACATCCTGATTGTTGGTGTGGGAGGTCAGGGCACCCTATTGGCCAGCCGTATACTGGGGAATCTTGCAATCCGCCTTGGTTTTGACGTAAAAGTCTCGGAAGTTCATGGCATGGCCCAAAGAGGTGGAAGTGTTGTTACGCATGTTCGCTTTGGAAAAATGGTGCACTCACCCCTTGTTGAGCCTGGTGAAGCTGATATCATATTAGCTTTTGAAAAGCTGGAAGCCCTTCGCTGGCATCATTATCTAAAGGCGAAGGGAGTCATGATTGTAAACGATCAATCTATTGACCCCATGCCGGTGATTATGGGAGTTGACCGTTATCCCGAGGATATCCTGGAAACGATCAAGGGAAAAAACGAAAAGGTATTTGTAGTGGATGGATTGTCAATTGCCAAGGACTGCGGAAATGAAAGGGTAGTGAATACGGTACTGCTTGGAGTCTTGGCTAAACATCTGCATATTCAACCTGATCATTGGTTATTCGTCATAGAAGAGACAGTACCTGAGAAAACCATTGCATTGAACAAACAGGCTTTTTTGGCGGGATATGATATAGGAAGCTCCATCTGAATAAAGAAGAAGGCAGAATCCGGATCGATAGGATTCTGGGAAGAGATGAGCATTTTTGTATGAAACTCCCTTTGAATATGATACAATACTTATGAGGAATACCCAGATAAAGGGGGTTTATTATGTTGATGAAACAAATCTCTGTATTTCTTGAAAACAAAAAAGGGCGTTTGGCAACGCTAACAAAAGTACTCGGTGACCATGATATTGACATTACTGCGCTTTCTATTGCAGACACTGCTAATTTTGGTATCCTGCGGATCATTGTAAACAAACCCGATGAAGCCCTAAGGGTGATTCGCGAGGCTGGATTTACGGTCAAGACAGCAGAAGTAATTGCCGTCAAAGTTGATGATCGACCTGGGGGATTGGCAAAGGTCTTGGCAATATTGGAAAAAGGAGATATCAGCATTGAGTATCTTTATTCCTTTGTACGCAGACCCGACGAAAGCGCATTGATTCTGTTTCGAGTGGAAGATCCGAAAAAGGCGATAAAGCTCCTCCAAGACAATGGGATAGAAGTAGTTTTGAACCAGGAGGAAGTATATTCCTCCTAAAACATCGATAAAGTGAGAAGGAATACCAATGATCAGACGGACCGTTTGTGAAGTAAATCTAAGCAATGTTGAAAGGAACATACGAGGTCTTCAGTCGGTCTTAGCTGAAGACGTGCTCTTTATGGCCGTTGTAAAAGCAGATGCTTATGGTCATGGAATTATTCCGGTTTCACGAAAAGCTTTAGACAGTGGTGCCCATTGGCTGGGAGTAGCTATCCCGGAGGAAGGCCAACTTCTTCGGGAGGAAGGGATAAACGCACCTATTCTGGTATTGGGTCCTGTAACACCGGAGGCAGCCGAGGATGTGCTACGATACAATCTGCGTCCTACAGTATTTCGTCAGGATACAATCGAAGCTTTGGAAAAAGCAGGGAGGAAGGCAAACAGGAAAGTAAATATCCACTTAAAGATTGAGACAGGGATGAATCGCATCGGTATCCGTGGTGGTAGGGAACTGAGATCCATTTTGGGATTAATCCGGGATAGTTCATTTCTGGCTTTAGAGGGGATGTTTACCCACTTTGCCATTTCTGATACAACCGATAGGAGCTTTACTATGGAGCAGAACAGGAAATTCAAAGAAGCCGTTCAATATGCCAGATCTTTAGGTATGGAGATTCCTGTTGTCCATGCAGCAAACAGCGCCGCCATGATCGATTGCCCCGATACCCATTATAATATGGTGAGGGCCGGGATCAGCATATACGGATATTATCCTTCGGAAGAGGTGTCCCATGAAGTATGCCTAAAGCCTGCTTTGACCTGGAAGACCAGGATTGTTCACCTCAAGACCGTTCAATCGGGAGAGACGATCAGTTATGGTAGGACTTATAAAGTAAAGGAGCAAATGAAGATCGCAACATTGCCCGTCGGATATGGGGACGGATACCGTCGGGATCTTGGAAATAAGGGGAGCGTTTTAGTTAGGGGAGAGTGGGCACCTATCATCGGAAGAATCTGCATGGATCAGTGTATGATTGATGTGTCTCATATTCCGAATGTGGAAGTGGGTGATGAGGTTGTTTTGCTGGGGCAACAGGGAGAGAAATGGATCGATGCAGACGAAATAGCGAAATGGTGTCATACCATTTCATATGAGATCTTAACCGGCATTGGTAAACGCGTCCCCCGAGTTTATCTTGAAAAAGATGATGTATTTTCTGATCAATAAGGAGGGCTGCATGGAAAGCAAGGAAGGTATTCGGAAACGAATATTGGATATCCGGGGGAGGATGACTCCTGAAGATCGGGGCAGGAAATCCAAAATCATTGGACAAAAGCTACAGGGAATGGGATTTTATAAAAAAGCCGCCATCATCATGGGATATATGGATTTCCGGAATGAAGTAATGATGGACCATATTTTGAAAGAAGCAAAAAGGGAAGGAAAGCGAATTCTTTTACCAATTTGCGTACCTCGAGATCGCTCCCTCCTCATTGCAGAAGTATCAGATTTTGAAAGGGACTTGAGGCCAGGCGCCTATGGTATTCAGGAGCCCCGTCTTGAGCATGCCAGTCTTCAGATAGACCCGAAGGAAATAGATATCATCATCGTACCGGGAGTTGCCTTTGATCCCAAAGGCTGTCGCATAGGATATGGAGCCGGATATTATGACAGGTTTCTGGCCTGTCTCTCATCCAAGACACTGAAGCTAGGATTGGCTTTTCAGGAGCAGATCGTCTCCCATATACCTGCAGACAATCACGATATAGCTATGGATATCATTATAACGGATAAGCATGTCTATGAATGTACGCCATAATTGTTCGGGGATTTGGTGATATCAGTTCATTGTTGTTTGAAAAGAAAGGACCGTTGGTTCTTTCTTTTTGTTTTGAAATAATTTTTGGCAGCTTCTAAAGGATTTCACAGAGAAATGTCGAATAGATTTTTTGAAAACGTTTTTGTGCACACCGGTAATATAGAACAGATCATCCATGACATAACAGGGTCATTCCGCTGGAAAGGACGTCTCGATACTAGGAGATGTCCTTACATATGCGCTGGATTACGATGGAAAAAGATAAGATCAATGACATTTAAATAATGTACTGGATAAAAATGAGCTGGATGGACTGGGGGACTGAAAAAGGCCGTTGAAGGATACATAAAAAGATTGATCTTAAAGGAGGAGAAGCATGGGGAAGATTCGTGTTTTAGTGGCTGATGATCATTCTCTGATGCGTAAGGGTTTAAAACAGGTGCTGGAACTGGAGGATGATATTGAAGTTGTTGAGCAGGCTGTAAATGGTAAAGAAGCTGTTGAAAAGGCGCTCAGCCTTGAGCCTGATATCATCCTGATGGATATTAATATGCCCGTTATGGATGGAATACAGGCAGTAAAAGAGTTAAAAGAAAAGGGATGTAACTCTAAAATTATCATCCTGACTATCCATGAGGATAGGGAATATCTTCTCGAGACGATCAAAATGGGGGCTTCAGGTTATGTATTGAAAGATGCAGAGGCGGATCATTTAGTCGATGCTATCCGTGATGTATATAAAGGAGAATCATATGTTCAGCCAAATCTGACTACCGAATTAATCAAGGAATTTGATCGGATGAGTTACCGGACGGTAAAGAAGCAGTTTGATGATCACAATTTAACTCAACGTGAAATTGAAGTCCTTCTGCTTATTGCTGAGGGACTAAATAACCGCGAGATAGCCGAGCAATTGTTTATTAGTGAAAAGACCGTAAAGAACCATGTATCCAATATATTTAGAAAGATTGATGTGTGTGATCGTACTCAAGCTGCGATATATGCCTTCAAGAACCACTTAAAGAGCTGATCCGTACAAGTATAAGACATAGTTAGGAATAGGAAATCATTCTTATCCTTTTTATTACAACAATCGCAGATCTTGCTTGCAGCCATAGTATTGAAGCAGGGATGGATACTATCAATGCTTTGGGATCAAAAAGACTATACCTTCTTTACAAGAGTGGTAAGATCTGGTATATTGAAATGGATGGAATGACTGATATGTCTGAGGCCTTAAAAGAAGAGATGAGATTCTTGGGGGATGCCAATGAAGATAATTGACGTCACATCAGGCAAAATAATAGGAGACAGAATTCAATTGGCTAACCGTTTTTTACCCAGATTGAAAGGTCTGATGTTTCGCGATCATCTTGATCCAGGCGAAGGAATTCTCTTGTACCCATGCAACAGTATCCATATGTTTTTTATGAAAATACCTTTGGATATTCTCTTTCTAGATGAGGATATGGTTGTGCTGAAGCAAATTAATGGGATAAAACCCTGGCAAATCAGTACGATCGTTAAAAATGCAAAATATGTTTTGGAGCTGGGATACGGAAGCTTTCAGCCAAATGATAGACTGGAAGGACATCAGCTCTCTCTTCTTAAATGAAGGGAACGCCCGCCCGGCAGCTGTTGTTTAATCATAAACCACCTTTGAAAGGTGGTTTTTTGCTGTTTGAAATCCTTTATAAGGGATGTTCAGACCAACTATCCAGATTTTGTATAATATCTGACATTCTAGATAAAATATAAAATGTTGTTTCATATAAAGAAAATTATATCGGTATGAACTAGTTCTGGAAGCCAGAAGGGTTAGAATTCCCCGCAAAAACCTTTCATGGAGGTAAATATGGAGGAAAAAGCGAAAGGAAATCTTGTCATCATTGGAGGAGCTGAAGATAAACAGAGGGACTGTGTTATCCTCCGGGAAGTTGTCAAATTGGCCGGAGGCAATAATGCTGAAATCATAGTCATGACAGCAGCAACGGAATATCCGAAAGAGGTTGGTAATGAGTATATCCATATTTTTCAGGAACTGGGTGTTCGCAATATAAATGCAGTAGATATTGCATCAAGAAACGATGCCAATAATCGCTACAGCGTGGAGCTAATCGAAAAAGCCTCCTGTATTTTTTTTACCGGTGGGGATCAGCTTCGTATTACGAGTTTGTTGGGAGGCACACAGGTTGAAAGGGCTATGTTGGAAGGATTCCGTAGAGGAATCGTGATTGCAGGAACCAGTGCCGGAGCTTCCGTCATGAGTGAGACCATGATTATATCCGGAAAGGATGATGAAACACCAAAGAAATGTACTTTAAAAATGGCTCCAGGGTTGGGATTGTTGAAAGAGGTAGTCATTGACCAGCATTTTGCTCAAAGGGGTAGAATAGGCAGGCTCCTGACTGCCATCGCCCAGAACCCTCACATGCTAGGCGTTGGTATTGATGAAGATACGGCGATTCATGTAACGCCCGATGCTGTTTTGAAGGTCATTGGATCCCACGCAGTGACCATATTGGATGCAGTATCATCGAGTCATACGAACGTTTCCGAGCTGCAGCCTGACGAAATATTAGCCTTCACCAACGTTACTCTGCATGTATTGCCTGCCGGATACGGATACAATCTATATTTGAGAAAACCAATTGAAAATGTATCAAGAAATCAGGAGGAAATCCAGTGAAAATAGTAGAGATGAGAGCCTATAAGGGCAGAAATATTTACAGCCACCAAAAAGTAATCAAGATGATTTTGGATATGCAGTCTCTTCCCGACCTCCCTACAAAGGATCTGGGTAACTTCAACAAACTTTTAATCGAATATTTCCCAGGATTGAAGGACCATTTTTGTTCAAGAGGATATAAGGGAGGATTTTTGGAAAGGTTGGAGGAAGGAACCTATCTTCCCCATGTGATTGAGCATTTGGCCATTGAAATCCAAAATTGTATCGGCTATCCTGTGAGTTTCGGAAAGGCTAGGAAAGTAAGGGATGCAGGAAATCGCTACGAAATTGTTTATGCATATGAATCACAACCCGTAGGTATGAATGCGGGAGAGAATGCCGTAGAAATAGCAAATTGTCTGTTGAATCATGTTGATCCTAAAGTAAAAGAGAGGCTCCGAAATATAAGAGACCTGGACTTACGTACCAGCCCAGGACCCAGCACAAAGTCCATTCTTGATGCAGCCCAGGAAAGGGGTATCCCTGTCATTAGTCTGGGAAATGGGAGCATTTATCAATTGGGTTACGGAAGATATCACAAAAGAATAGAAGCTACAATTTCCGATGATACCAGCTGTATTGCTGTCGATATTGCTTGTGATAAGAATCTGACAAATACAATTTTGTCAGAGGCAGGAATACCCGTTCCAACAGGCATTGTTTGCCATAATATGGATGAGGCAAAAAGGGCAGTTGAATCATTGGGATATCCCTCTGTGATAAAGCCTCAGATGGGTAACCAAGGAAAGGGAGTTTTTTTGAATCTCCGTTCAAAAAGGGAAGTTGAAGAAGCTTTTCAAATAGCCAAAGGGATAGATGAAAACATTTTAGTGGAGAAGTATATTCAAGGCAAGGATTATAGGATTCTGGTGGTAGGGGATGAGGTTGTGGCGGTTGCAGAGCGTGTCCCTCCCCATATAGTCGGTGACGGTGTTCATTCCGTTCAAGAATTGATCGATGAGATCAATCAGGACACAAACCGGGGCGAAGATCATGAAAAGCCTCTAACTCGAATTAAGGTAGATGCAATAACTCTGTCCATGCTAAAAAAACAAGGCTTGGGACTTGAGAGCATTCCTGCAAAAAAACAACTGGTTTACCTGAGAGAAAATGGCAACTTAAGTACGGGAGGGATTGCCATCGATTGTACCGAGAAAATCCATCCTTTGAATTGTGAAATAGCCATACGTGCAGCGAGAACAATTGGATTGGAAATAGCCGGCATTGATGTCATATGCCCTGATATTTCCCTTCCCATCAAAGAAGGAACAGGTGCTGTCATTGAAGTCAATGCGGCGCCTGGGATCCGGATGCACTTATACCCTTCAAAGGGAAAAGCGCGGAACGTGGGAAAGAATATAATCGATATGCTTTTTCCGCCCGGCAGCAAATTTTCTATCCCTATTATCTCGGTAACTGGAACAAACGGGAAAACAACAACAACACGGCTTATCTCCCATATTTTACGGGTAAACGGATTGAATGTGGGCATGACAACTACCGGTGGTATTTACATAAATGAAAAATGTGTCTTAAAAGGAGATACAACCGGGCCTGACAGTGCTAAAATAGTCTTAATGGATAAAAGTGTGGATGCGGCAGTTCTGGAGACAGCCAGGGGAGGGATAATAAGAGCCGGTTTAGGCTACGACTTAAGTGATATTGGAATCATTACAAACATCTCCGAAGATCATTTGGGATTAGATGGCATTTATACAAAAGAAGATCTTTTTCATGTGAAATCTCTTGTGATAGAAGCTGTAAAAAGCAATGGTTACGCCGTTTTGAATGCTGATGACCCGATTATCGTGCAGGGTGCCAAAGAAATCCGGTCAAACATTATTTATTTCTCAAAACACGAGGGAAACTTGGTGATCCATAAACATGTGGCTCAGGAAGGCATCGCTGTTTTTCTGAAAGGAAATTACATCATCATATCCACGGGAGACGGACTGCTGCAGGTTGCTGATATCAATCAGCTACCTGCCACATATGGGGGGCGATTAACCCATAATGTTGAAAACTGCCTGGCAGCTGTGGCGGCATGCTATGGATTGAAAATTCCCATACCTATTATTGAAAAGGGTTTAATGAACTTCTACTCAGATGAATTACAAAATCCAGGCCGGTTCAATGTGTACAATATCAGAGATTTTCGTGTTGTGGTTGATTACGCCCATAATATGGAAGGTTATAAGAACGTCATCCATGCATTGCGCTACATGGGCGCTTCCAGACTTGTTGGGATTATTGGAGTTCCCGGAGACAGGGATAATCAGTCAATTTATGAGATTGGGCAATTGGCAGGGAGATCCTTTGAATATATTTTTATCAAAGAAGATCAAGATTTACGAGGGAGGAAGCAGGGAGAAGTCAGTCGAATTTTACAGCGGGGCGCCTTGGCAGGGGGGGCTTCATTAAGTCAGATAGAAATCGTTTTATCTGAGACCCATGCTTTGCAAAAAGCGATGAAACAGGCACGGCCCGGCGACTTGATTACAATTTTCTATGAGCACCTGGAGCCTGTTGCGGATATCATCCGGCAGGAGATGGCTCAAAGTGAAATAGAGGGATCGGAACATGCTGAAATATCCGGGATTTCAGTCGGGCCATAGAAGAACACGGGTTATGAAATGAATGCTCCGATTTGATCGGAGCATTCATTTGCTCTTGTCAGTTTGGACAATGAGGGCGCATCTGTAAGGGGATAAAAAAAAACTGGTGACATGTTGTCACCAGTGTCGGGAGAGGAGAAATTGAAGGAAGAGCTCTATGGGGAATTTGTTAAATAATGTTTAGATTATTTAACACTAGTATTATGAGCAGATCCGTCAAAAAATATACATACATTGTGAAATTAAATCTCAAATGAAGGATGGAAGAAGGAACTTGTAGCATCTGTATAAATATGCTAAAATAAACAATGAAATCATGCAGGAGGGTATCGTTTGCGTATTATTGGTGGCATAGCAAAAGGAAGAACCATCTATACACCGAAGGGAGAAAGAACCCGTCCTACTGCAGATCGTATCAAAGAATCTGTGTTTGCAATTATCCAGGATTATATACCGAACAGCCGAGTGCTTGATTTATTTGCAGGCTCGGGTAATATGGGATTGGAAGCCCTTAGCCGTGGAGCGAAGGGTTGTGTTTTTATCGATATGGATAGGACAAGCATAGAGGTCATCAAGAAAAATACAATCAATCTAAACTTTACAACACAGACACGGGTATATCAGTCGGATTATCGAAGCGCTTTGAGAAAGCTCCAGAGTCGCAATGAAACTTTTGATGTAATTTTCGTAGATCCTCCATATAATAGGGGATTCATTCAGCCGGTCGTTGCCATGATTCATCAAATGGACATATTGGACCAAAATGGTATTATTGTAGTGGAGCATAGCATTCATGAGACGATAGACACTGGCGGAATCCCGCTGCAGGTAAAGGATCAGAGGAAATATGGCATTACAATGGTCTCATTTATAGCAAAGGATGTGACAGAAGATTGAAAATTTGCATTTACCCAGGAAGCTTTGACCCTGTTACAAACGGGCATTACGATATTATAAAGCGTTCAGCGCAGCTTTTTGATAAAGTAATTGTTGCCGTAGGACAAAATTCTTCAAAAAAGACTGTTTTCAGTACGGAAGAAAGAGTGCAGTTCATAAAGAAGGTAACAGAGCACTTGCCAAATGTTGAGGTAGAGAGTTTTTCCGGATTACTTGTCGATTTTGTAAAGGAAAAGAGAGCAAATGTCATAGTTAAAGGCTTAAGGGCTGTATCCGACTTCGAATATGAATTTCAGATGGCATCGATGAACCATAAACTGGCTCCCAACATTGAAACCATTTTTATGATGACCAGTATAAAATATTCGTATCTTAGTTCCAGCATTGTGAGAGAAGTCGGAAGGTTAGGCGGTTGTATCCAAAGCCTTGTACCTGAGGTGATATTGGAGGATATTCAAGAAAAGCTTAGGCCCTGAATAGCAAGAAAGGAGAAGCTGTATGAACATTTTGTCATTGCTTGACAGCCTGGAAGATGAGTTGGATAAGGGAAGGTCCGTTCCATTTATGGGGAAGAATTTAGTAGACCGCGAAGCATGTCTCGAAATTATCCGACAGATTCGAATCAATTTGCCCGAAGAGATTAAACAGGCCGAAATGATAAGACAAGAAAGGCGGCGGATCCTTATCGATGCGCAAAGAGAAGCGGAGATAACGGTTCAGGAGGCTGAAAATCGGATCAAGACTCTCATTGATGAGAATGAGATCACAAAGAGAGCATATCAGCGGGCTCAGGAAATTGTAGCCAATGCACAAAGGAATGCAAAAGAAATCCGCTTGGGAGCCAAGGAGTATGCAGATGAAATCTTGGCAGAGCTACAAGAAGCGATTGAGGCAAATCTAAGGCTTATACATAAGAATCGATCAGAATTAAGGGGAAATTTATGATAAGAACTGGTCCTAAGCGACCAGTTTTTCCATTGCTTTTATGCGTTATCTAATGATACGGATTTTACTGCTTATCCAAGCAAGGATTCCCATTGCAAACAGAACAAGAAGACTACTTAGATATAGTGCAGAGGAGGTAAAAAGGATCGAAGGCCAGGTTGCAAGAAGGATTCTTGGTGTTTCTCCAAAAACCGGATCGGCAACTCGGTAGAAAAAAACAAGTAAAATGGTCGTAATGATGTAGGATAGAATTGCTTGTATTCCCTTTGAAAGGAGATAGAGGCTGGGCCGAATATTTGCCTTGCTTAGCAGAGATAGGGCTTGGGCATGGACCGATAAACCACCCCATGAAATGATAGCGCTTACAGCAGAAACCTTGTGGAAGATGGATGTTTGTACTTGGCTGGCAGTCATGCACCCTGTTGTTATTTCAAAAAACCCGCTGACGAATCCGTTTGCCATTTCAGTAGGAACATGCAGAAGACTAAGAATAGGGTACAAAAGAACGGAAAGAATCTGTATCATTCCTACTTCCAGGAGAATATGTATAATAACGGAGAAGAATATGATAAAACCTCCCACTGTCAGAAGGGCATGAACGGAGTCGCGAACTGCATCCCCCAACAATTCACCTAGTTTAAGCTCCCTCTTTAGCTGGTTATTGTATAAATTAGAAAAAGCTTGAATGAAAGCATTCTCTCTTTTTGAGGCTTCTGATTTCTTGTGGGCTTCTTCAGCATCGCCGTAATGCCTGAACAGGGTGCCTGTTAGGATAGCTGCACAATAGTGGCTTATACAAATGATCGTTCCCATTTTCGGATTATTGAGCATACCGACGGCTACAGCACCAATCATGAATAGGGGACCGGATGTATTGGCGAAAGATAGGATTCGTTGTGCCTGGCTGGAGCTAATTTTGTTTTCCATCCGCAGTTGAGATGTTAGTTTAGGACCCATTGGATACCCTGAGGTAATGCTCATCACAAAGATATATGCTGCGATTCCCGGGCATCGAAATAAGGGTTTGACAATCGGTTCCATAAGGATACCAAGGAAATCCACCACTCCTAAATGGATTAGGAGGGAGGATCCGACGAAAAAGGGTAATAGAGACGGAACTACAATCGTAAACCAGAGATTCAATCCCTTTTTGGCAGCTTCGTAGGATTGTTCAGGGAATCGGATGACTAGAGCGATGAAAATAGTACAGAATATAGGCAGCAGCAGTTTAAAAAACTTATACAATATGAAGGCCTCCTTTTTACTTGATGTGAGAGCGGGACATGGGAGAGTTTGGCAAATCGACTCTTAGAATAGTTTATTAAGGAGGAAGGACAAATATGAAGCAAAAACCGAAAGTAGGTATTGCACTGGGGGGAGGTGCCGGAAGAGGCATTGCCCATATTGGAGTCTTACAGGTCTTAACGGAGAAAAAGATACCAATTGATATGGTTGCCGGCACCAGTATAGGAGCTATTATCGGTGCATTATATTGTTGTGGAGTGGGCTGCAGGATGATGGAGAAAATTGCCCTCCATTTGGATGAAAAGGCATACTTTGATGTAACGGTACCCCGTAAAGGCTTTATGAAAGGAGACAGAATCCAGTCATTGGTGCAAACCCTTACCGGTAACAAGAATTTTGAGGACTTGGCCATCCCCTTGGGGGTAGTTGCGGTGGATTTGAATCAATCTAAAGCAATTATATTTAGAAGGGGAAAAATACATAAAGCAGTTCGAGCGAGCATCTCCATTCCCGGATTGTTTGAACCGGTGGAGACGGAAGGAATGGTTTTGGTAGATGGAGGGATCATTGATCGAGTACCCGTCAGTGCACTGCAGGAAATGGGAGCGGATATAACCATTGGTGTCGATGTAGGTTTTCGCGGTACTCACCAAAAAGCAAACGGTATACTGGAAATTATCCTACAATCCTTTGAGGTGATGGAATGGGAAATGGTAAAGCATAGGACAATGGATGCAGATGTTATGATTACCCCCGACCTCATGGATATCAACCCGACAACCCTTGCTCAGGCTTCTGAAAGCATAGAACTGGGCAGAAAGGCTGCCGAAACGGCCGTTCCTGAGATTCGAAGACTACTATTGGAGTGGATGGAAAGGAATGGCACAACTTTGATGGAGGCTAGGGCATAATCACAATTTCTTCAGAAAAATCCCGTCCGCCCATTCGTTTTAAGGGGTTTTTTACAGCCAGGCTGTAGATATCCGTGGCTAAAACATCGTAGGAAAGCAGTTTTTTCATGTCTCCATCAGCGTCCCTAAAAAAATCGGCCGCTTTTGAAATAAGTGGGATTGAAGATTTTCTTTTAATTTCTGTCAGCAGGGGCACACTATTCTTACGGAAACCAAGCAAACGGGCATATGTGTGTGCTTCCAGTCTGGTATATTGCTTGATCAGCTTTCTCTGAATTCCTAAGAGAGCATAAAGAGAAATCCGTTGCAAGCGTGTAAAAACATACCGTTTGCTCTTAATAGCCATCAGGAAATCTTCTAAATCTGTTTTTTCATTGGACATTTTTTTAATGCGATTTTCCAAGCCTTCTGAAATGTCAGGAAGGCTGGCGATTTCCTGTAAATCCAACTTTCGAAAAGCAGATAGTATGATGTTTTCAAAGTCTTTTGTAAAGACCGGTCCGTTCCCATGGGAAGCTTCCTCGTTACAGATTTCATATACGTAAGAAGGGACAGTATCCTTTACCTGTTGACAAAACCCTTTCGCTTGTATGGCTTTTCGAATTGCAGTTGCACTCGAAATTCCTTCTTTCAGGTCTGTTGAATGATAGGATGCGTGGATTCGTGGAATGGGGACCGGAATAATAGAGCTTTCTAATCTACGGAGAGCCTTTAGATATTCGATCCCTAATATACTGTTAGGTGAAGAGATGGCTTTTATAATATCAGCTTTAGGGGATTGATGACAAAAGGAAAAACGGGTAAAGTAGGATATGAGGGCTTCTGCCTGTGCCTTGGGAAAGGACATGCCTATTTTCAAATGATCTCTCAAAATATCCTGATATTCTTCGGGTTCATTGAGAAGGAATTCAGCCAGATGATTTAAAAGGGAAAAGTCTGCAATTTCACTGCCAAAACTTAAATGGGTGACCACACCCAATTCATGTAATATTTTTACAGCACCATACGCAAACCATTCAGCAGGCTGAAGGACGTAGAGAATCGGTAATTCTATTACCGCATCGGCACCGGCGGAGAGTGCCATGTGGGTTCTTACCCACTTGTCAAAAATGGCTGCTTCACCACGCTGCGTAAAGTTGCCACTCATAATGCAAAGGATATAATCACAGCCTGTTTGTTTCTTAGCTTGCATCAGGTGATAAAGATGCCCATTATGGAACGGATTATATTCCGAAACAATACCACATACTCTCATGCTCATCCTCCTTGAAAGATCAGTCAAGTCCATATTAGTGTGTAAATTTACTCGGTTAAAAAAACTGCATCAAAGCGTTTATGCCGCGAAAGCTGTTGACGATGAGTACATGGCATGTTAGGCTGGTTGGCCGGGCATCACTACTCCAGCGTCAGACCTACCTATCATGGTGGAGTGATGGCCTTGATGCCTACAAACATGCCATGGGAGGCTCGTTGTCAACGGACCGTGGAATAAATGCGGCTATCCAGAGAAAACGTTTTAAGCAGCTGTGCCGTCTTCTGAATCATTACCTCGGACAGTATGGTAATAAAGCTCCATATCAAAATATCTGCGCCCTGTCTGCCATTTTTCGTCCTGCTCCATTAAAAGTGCTCCCATAAGCCGAATAACAGATGCCTCATTGGGGAAAATCCGAATGACCCGTTCCCGACGACGGATTTCCTCATTAAGTCTCTCTGCTCCATTGGTGGTACGAAGTCGCTTCCGGTACCTAAGAGGCAAAGATAGAACGGCAGTAATATCGTCAAAAGCTTCGTCCAACAAATCTGTGGCTTTTGGTGCTCTGGCTTCATACTTTGCGATAATCTGGTCTCGAACCTTGCGGGCACTCTCGAGATCGACAGACTCGTATAGCCGGCCCAGGTCTTCCTTGATTTCTGGCTGCAATGCCTTAGGGGCATGGTCCAGCATGTTCCTGGAGAAGTGGGTTTGACAACGCTGCCAGCTAGCTTCCTGAAAGTGTTTTCTGACGGCATTTACAAGACCTTTGTGGTCATCCGAGGTCACAAGGTGGACATCTTTCAGCCCTTGTTCTTTTAAGGATCCAAAGAACTCGCCCCAGCTGTTTTCGGACTCACTGTTTGCCAGCTGAAATCCAATTACCTCCCGATATCCTTCCTCATTGATGCCGATGGCAATAAGCAGCCCTTTGGATTGTATACGCTTGTTTTCACGGACTTTTGCATAAATGGCATCCACCATTACAAAGGGATAATGGCTTTTCAAAGACCGTGTTCGAAATGCATTCACCATTGGATCCAGGTTCTTGCATAGAGTGGAGATAGTCGATTTTGAAAACTTCTTACCACAGAGCTCTTCAGTAATCGACTCAATCTTTCGGGTAGAAACTCCGTTGATGACCATCTCCATCATTGCTAACACCAGTGCCTGCTCGCTCCGCAGATAGCGCATAAAAAGCTCGGTGCTGAACTGACCATTGCGATGACGGGGTACCCTTAAGGTAAGTGTGCCAACTCGAGTAGTTAGCTGCCTTTCTCTGGTACCATTACGATAGGCGGTTCTTCCTTCCGTCCTTTCATAAGGTTCAGCACCCAGCTGTTCTGTAGATTGGGCCAAGAGTACCTGGTTGAAGATTTCCTCCAACAGTTTGGAAAATGCTTCATCCCTGCCATTTGATAAAAAAAGTCCGTGCAAAAGTTCCTCGGTTATTGTAATATTAAACTGAGCCATGGATCATCCTCCTCGGTTTGGTATTTGTTGGGTAACTTATATTTTAACCGAGGTATGAGTTATGGCTCAACTCATTTTTACACCATTATATAGACTTAATCGAAAGATCCGGTGTGATAGAATCATTATATTATGTTTTCAGGATGAAGAAAAGAGTTCCATAGCTTAATTGTAAAATGAAGTCGAACTAAAAAAGATCCACAGTGATCGCTTTCCATGTTAGGATAGTTTTGACGAACCAAAACCTGACAGGAGGCATAATCACTATGGATCATAATGATCATACCACTAATGACCGCAAAGGGAAACACCTATCTTATGCGGAGAGGATAAAGATTGAGGTCTGGTTACAGGAAGGTCATAACGGTTCTTGGATAGCAAAGAAACTTGGAAGAGCGAAGTCTACGATTTACACAGCGATAAAGAATGGCTTGACAGAGCAGATCCGACAGGGGAAAAAGATAAAGGTGTATCTTGCAGATCACAGCCAGGCTGTATATGAAAAGAGCCGAATGAATTCATTGAAACCCTTCAAAGTGCTGAAGTGTGAAGAGTTTGTGGACGACGTCTGCAAGCTCATGTACGAGAGAAAATGGTCTGTTGATGCGGCAGTCGGCTTTTTGAAGCAGGATCCGAAATATGCAGATAAGCCAACGGTTTGTAATAAGGCTATATACAACTACATTGATCTTAACTTTCTGCCAGTAAAGAACACAGACTTACCTGCAAAACTGAAGCGTAACACCGAGCAGAAGAGAGTCCGCAATAACAAGAGACGTCTGGGTAAAAGTATTGACTTGCGTCCCGATTCAGTTGAGAGCAGAAAGTTTTTTGGAGACTGGGAGATTGATACATTACGCGGTCCCAGAGGGGAAAGCGGGGCTGCCATCTTGAGCATGACCGAACGAAAAACCAGAAACACCATACTGACCAAGCTTCCCGATGGTTCCGCAGACTCAGTTATGAAAGCTTTAGATAAACTACGCGATGAGTATGGAGACCGGTTTTGCAAAGTGTTTAGAACCATCACCGCTGACAATGGATCTGAGTTTGCAAGACTCACAGAAATCGAAGCTCCAAACGGTACTCAAATCTACTTCACGCATCCATACTCGGCCTTTGAACGTGGAACGAATGAACGACACAACGGTTTAGTTCGGCGCTTTATCCCCAAAGGTAGCTCCATTGACGATTACAGCGAAGAGGATATCAAGTGGATAGAAGACTGGAGCAATGAGCTGCCGAGGAAGATCCTTGATTACGCTACCCCAGAGGAACTGTTTGACGCTGAACTGGACACAATCTACGCTGCGTGCAGTTGATCTACAGCCGCAGGGGTTGACATGTCAACCCCTCTCAGTTGACTTAGGCTTAACGTTTCCTTAGTTCAAAACTACCTAACGTACTAGTTCGACTTGATATTGCAATTTGGGTTCAATTTATTGTGTAAAAAAGAAGGATTTTTAATTTTTTTGTAGAATAATGTTTTGGTTGACGATTTTTGCGTAATTTAAAATATATTATCTTTTTGATGAAAGGGGAAGGTTTATGGCTTTGATGGATATGATCAGGGAAAAAGCAAAGCAGAATCGCAAAAGAATTGTCCTAGCTGAGGGTACGGAAGAAAGGATTATCAAAGCAGCGGAGATGATCGTCAAAGAAGGGATTGCAGATGTAATCCTTTTGGGAAACGAAGAAGAGATTCAAAAAATTGGGGCTAACCTGGATTTATCCAAGGTTCAAATAATCGATCCGCAAAAATCTTTAAAAATTCAGACCTATGCCAATACGTTGTATGAGTTGAGGAAGGCAAAGGGGATGACACTGGAACAGGCTCACTCCCTCATAACGAATGAGCTTTATTTTGCTGCAATGATGGTCAAATTAGGTGATGCAGACGGTATGGTAGCAGGTGCGATAAACACTACCGGTGATGTACTGCGTCCTGCCCTTCAGATTATTAAAACTGCTCCGGGGATACCCGTCGTTTCCAGCTGTTTTATAATGGATGTGCCCGACAGACAGTATGGAGAAAACGGTATTTTGGTGTTTGCTGACTGTGCTGTTAACCCCAATCCAACATCGGAGCAATTAGCTGCCATTGCAGTATCTTCAGCCCAAACGGCTAGGACTTTGGCACAAATGGAGCCTCGTGTAGCCATGCTCTCGTTTTCAACAAAGGGAAGTGCTTCCCATGAACTGGTAGATAAGGTCGTAGAAGCTACCCAAATGGCCAAGGATATGGCCCCGAATGTGCTGATAGACGGTGAATTGCAGGCCGATGCAGCGTTGGCTGAAAAGGTAGGCAAGTTGAAGTCTCCGGATTCCCCTGTTGCAGGCCGGGCCAATGTATTGGTTTTCCCGGACTTGCAGTCAGGGAACATCGGTTACAAGCTGGTGCAGAGGCTGGCCGGTGCAGAAGCCATTGGACCGATTTGTCAAGGCTTAGCTAAACCGGCGAATGACCTTTCACGGGGCTGCAGTGTTGACGATATTATAAGTGTGGTGGCCATCACCGCCGTACAAGCACAGAATTAAGGGGGTTATTACAATGAATATATTGGTGATTAATGCAGGAAGTTCTTCATTGAAATATCAACTGATTGATATGTCAACAGAAGAGGTTAAGGCAAAGGGTATCGCTGAAAGAATTGGAATTGACGATCCCATGCTAAAACATGAACCTTCTGGGGGAGAAAAAATACAACTAAAGAAAGAAATGAAAAATCATATTGATGCCGTGAAGTTATTTCTAGAGGTACTGGTTCACCCTGAACATGGTGTGATTCGAGATATGAGCGAGATAAACGCAGTTGGTCACAGGGTTTTTGCACGGCGGGGAAAAATTCACTGAATCCGTTATTATCAATGACGAAGTAAAGAAGGCCGTTGAGGATCACATTGAACTGGGTCCTCTCCATAATCCTGCCAATCTTATGGGTATCGAGGCATGTCAGAAAGTGATGCCGGATGTGCCCATGGTAGCAGTCTTCGATACTGCCTTTCATCAAACCATGCCTCCGAAGGCATACCTTTACGGTTTGCCCTATGATGCCTACAAACGACTTCGCATACGAAGGTATGGATTTCATGGAACATCCCACAAATATGTATCCCGAAGAGCAGCCCAGCTGTTGAATAAGCCGTTTGATGAATTAAAGATTATCACATGCCATCTTGGTAATGGCTCCAGTATCGCAGCGGTGAAAAACGGAAAGTGCATCGACACCAGTATGGGGCTTACTCCCTTGGAAGGATTGGTCATGGGTACACGATGCGGTGATTTAGACCCGGCTATCATACCATATATTATGAAAAAAGAAGGCTTTACAGTTGAAGAAATGGACAATTATATGAACAAGAAATCAGGTGTTCTAGGTATATCCGGGATTAGTAGCGATTTTCGGGATCTGACAGCGGCTGCTGACGAAGGAAATGAACGGGCCAGGATTGCCCTGGAAATATTTTGTTACAGGGTGAAAAAATACATTGGCGCTTATGCAGCTGCCATGGGCGGTGTGGACTGCATAGTTTTCACGGCAGGCATTGGAGAAAACACAAGCTCCGTTCGTGAAATGATCTGTGAGGATATGGAATTCCTTGGTGTAAAGATAGACCCTGAAAAAAATAATACACGATCAAAAGAAGTCGATATCAGCATGCCGGATGCTTCTACCAGGGTTCTTATCATACCGACCAATGAGGAATTGATGATTGCCCGCGATACATTGGAATTAGTAGAAAAATGCTAATGTAAGCATTGCTTGACAAAATATCTGTCAATGCATATAATAGTCTCTGGCACTTTTATGAGGTGGTTAGAATGATAATCGATGTGTCCCAGGCATTGAAAGAACCCGGTAAAGTCTTTCCTTTTGCCTTGGAGGAAGAATGGGAAGATATCGAATTTAATGGAGATATATTGCATTTTTCTGCACCTGTTCATGCAGAGGGTGATTATTTCTGCATGGGAGAGAATATCGTTTTTCAGGGGAAAATGTCAATACAGCTTGAACTCCAATGCAGTCGTTGTCTTCAAAAGTTCTCCTTTCCGTTTTTGAAGGATTTTGCCGAAGAGTATAGTCGAAAGCAGGATGAAGAACATTCTGATGTGTATCATTTTGCCGGGGATACAGTTGTTCTGGATGAGATGCTGCAGGACCAGCTCTTGTTGAATTTTCCTTTGAAAATCCTTTGCAGTGACACATGTAAAGGGTTATGTCCTGTTTGTGGAACGAATCTAAACAGAGAATCTTGTTCCTGTAAGCGCGAACAAGAGGTAGAAAGTCGTCATCCTTTTGCGGCATTGAAGCATTTGGTACTGGATGATGATAAGGAGGTGTAAGAGATGGCAGTGCCCAAGAGAAAAGTGTCCAAAGCCCGAAGGGATTCCAGGAGGGCTAATTGGAAGCTGACAGTTCCTGGTGTTAGTGAATGTCCACAATGCCACCAGGTAAAACTCCCCCATAGAGTATGCAAGCATTGTGGCTATTATGATGGAAAAAAAGTTATGGAAGTAGAATAAGATCGCTAAAAAGGCTCCCTTGGATAAAGGGGGCTTTTTTTATAGCGGCACGCTGACTTAATTTAAGTATGGGATTAAAAAAATGTTGCATTCTAGCAGAAATTCCTATATACTATTTCTAGTATCAGGTACTAATACGAGACAATAATCATGAAGATAAAACCTCGAGGTGCGAATGGATGAGTAGAAAAACGTTACCCAAAAGGGAGAGGCATCGTGTCCTGCAGCAAAAGCTAAAGGAAGATCCTTTTCTGACCGATGAGGAGCTAAGTGATTTATTTGGAGTGAGCATCCAGACGATACGTTTGGATAGGTTGGAATTAGGTATTCCTGAGCTAAGGGAAAGAATAAAGAATGTTGCAGAAGACAATTATGCCAAGTTGAAGGCGATTGGAGGCAAGGAAATCATCGGTGAGCTTGTCGATATCGAGCTGGGCAGTGGAGGAATCTCGATTTTACAGACAACGGATGAGATGGTTTTCGAAAAAACAAAGGTTGTTCGAGGACATTTTATTTTTGCCCAGGCGGAATCCCTTGCAATCGCTGTAATTGATGCCAAAGTAGCGTTGACAGGCGTAGCAAATATAAAGTACAAATTCCCCATTTATGCAGGGGACAAGTTGGTTGCCAGGGCAGAAGTGATGAGAAAACGTGGCAACAAATATTTTGTATGGGTTAAAACGAAGGTGAGGCAGGTCGAAGCCTTCCGAGGAAAATTTATTTTGGTTTCAATAGATGAGGAATAGGAGGCTGTCAGTATGATCAAGATTGCAGTGGATTGCATGGGCGGGGATCATGCTCCCCATGAAGTGATAAAGGGCTGTATCCTTGCAATGGAAGAATACAACGATATCCATTTAACCCTTGTAGGGCAGGAAGAGAAAATACGCAGCCAGTTGGATAAAGCTGCCTGGGATAAGAACCGAATCACGATTCATCCTGCAGCCGAAGTAATCTCTACCCATGAGCCACCTGTTACTGCTATTCGTAAAAAGAAGGATTCTTCTATGGTGGTTGGCTTGGGCTTGGTTAAGGAAGGGTATGCCCAGGCCTTTATTTCAGCGGGCAGTACCGGAGCTCTCATGGCAGGTGCCCTGCTTAAGGTTGGAAGAATAAAAGGAATTAACCGACCGGCCCTTGCCCCAATCATACCTACAAGGAAGCAAGGTGTTATGTTAATTGATGCAGGAGCGAATGCTGATTGCAAGGTAGAAAACCTGGTACAGTTCGGCATTATGGGATCGGTCTATATGGGCAAGGTAGTGGGCAGGGAAAAACCTCAAATTGGGCTCGTGAATATCGGAGAAGAGGAGGAGAAAGGCAGCGAACTTTACAAAGGAGCTTATCAAGCCCTGAAGGAGAGTTCACTGGCTTTTGCCGGTAATATAGAAGCAAGGAAGATTCCTGAAGGAAACGTCGACGTCCTTGTGTGTGACGGTTTTGTAGGGAATACCATTTTGAAATTCATGGAGGGATTGGCTTTCACCCTCTTTGATATGCTAAAGGAGGAGTTTACCAGGGACCTCAAGTCGAAATTGACAGCTATGGTCTTAAAGCCCGGACTGAGAGAATTCAAGAAGAAAATGGACTATACCGAGTACGGCGGTGCTCCTCTGCTTGGTATTAACGGAGGAGTAATTAAAGCTCACGGCAGTTCCAATGCCCTTGCCTTCAAAAATGCCGTGCGACAGGCCAGGGATTTTGTAAAGGGAAATGTTGTGGAAACGATACGTCATGAAATTGAAAATTTGGGGGCTTCATCATAATGAGTACATTATATTCTCCAGGCATTTTAGGCACCGGCCGATATCTGCCGGAAAAAGTAATCACCAATCATGATTTGGAGGAACTAGTCAATACTTCTGATGAATGGATTGTTAGCCGTACAGGTATAAAGGAAAGAAGGATCGCACCGCCTGAAATGGCTACTTCCGATCTGGCTTCAGAAGCGGCTAAAAGGGCTTTAGAGGATGCCCGTATCCAGGCTGATGAATTGGATTGCATTATTGTCGCTACCGTTACGCCGGACATGGCTTTTCCTTCGACTGCATGTATTGTACAGAATCGCATCGGAGCTGCCCGTGCGGCTGCATTTGACCTGGAGGCAGCATGTTCAGGTTTTCTATATGCTATTTCGATCGCCGCACAGTTTATACAAACAGGCTTTTATGAGAAAATACTCGTGGTTGGGGCAGATTGCCTGTCAAAAATCACGAATTGGAAAGATCGGAATACCTGCGTTTTGTTCGGCGATGGAGCAGGAGCCGTTGTCATGGGCAGAGTACCGAAAGGGATGGGTATTTTGACAATGCACCTCGGTGCAGACGGCACAGGAGGAAATCTTCTGCAGATACAGGCGGGAGGTTCTCGCATGCCTGCTACATGGGAAACGGTAGAAAAAGAACTTCATTATATTCAAATGGACGGTAGTGAAGTATTTAAGTTCGCATCCCGTATTATGGTTTCAGCTACGTTGGAAGCGGTCAAAAAGGCCGGAATAAAATTGGAGGAAATAGATTTTCTGGTTCCTCATCAGGCAAACATTCGTATTATTGAATCAGCAATAAAGCGTATGAAACTTCCGCCGGAGAAAATCTTTGTCAATCTGGATCGTTACGGAAATATGTCTGCAGCATCTATTCCGGTTGCATTGGACGAGGCCGTAATGCAGGGGAAGATCCAAAAGGGTGATCATATCATTCTCGTTGGATTCGGTGGAGGATTAACCTGGGGTTCATGCCTTATTCGATGGAACAAATAACTGAGGAGGATGGCCAATGAAAAAAATCGCTTTTCTATTTCCCGGCCAGGGCGCCCAGTACGTCGGAATGGGAAAGGAGCTCTATATGAACTACGAGGCGGCAAAGCAGGTTTTTATTCAAGCATCTGAGGCATTGGGGTATGATGTAGCAGAGCTCTGTTTTCAAGGGCCTGAGGAGGAGTTGCAAAAAAACCGAACTAACACAGCCTACTGTGCTGACAGTGAGCATTGCAGCCATGGAAGCCCTGAAATCCGAAGGTATTTATCCGCATGCCGCTGCAGGGCTGAGTCTGGGGGAATACGGAGCATTGGTTGCTTCCGGCGCCCTGAGTATCAAGGATGCAATTCCTCTTGTAGCAAAAAGAGGGCGATATATGCAGGAAGCGATACCTTTGGGAACAGGTGGGATGGCTGCAATCATAGGGATGGACAGGGAAAGAGTGATCGAGTGTTGTGAAAAGGCATCATTCCTTGGGGTAGTGGAAGCAGCGAATTTCAACTGCCCTGGCCAAATCGTCGTATCCGGCCATATCCCTGCGGTGGAAAAAGCCTGTGAGTATGCAAAGGAGATGGGAGCAAGGCGTACTGTCATGCTGCCCGTTAGTGCACCTTTCCATTCAAGTTTGTTAAAACCCGCAGGTGATAAATTACAATCTGAACTGGAGAAGATACATATTGGCACTCCCTTGATTCCCATTGTTGCCAATGTTACGGCTCAAGTGATAGATTCTCCGGCTGAAATTGCCGAACTGCTGATTAAGCAAGTAAGCCATCCCATATTATGGGAGGATTGCGTCCGAAACATGGGGTATATGGGAGTAAAAATCTTTATTGAAATGGGACCCGGTAAGGCTTTGAGTGGTTTTGTGAAAAAAATCAATAAGGAATCCACGGTCCTCAATGTAGAGGATTTGTCTTCATTAGAAAAAGCCTTATCGGTGATAAAGGGGGAGATCCATGATGTTTAGAGGAAAGAATATCCTGATTACCGGAGGATCCAGAGGAATTGGCAGAGCGATTTCCTTGAAGATGGCCTCTTTAGGTGGAAACATTGCGATCAATTACGCACGAAATGCAGAGGCTGCTCGCCAAACTGCAAAGGAAATCGAAGAATTAGGCGGAAAGGCTGTTATTGTTCAATGCGATGTGGGCTCATACCGGCAGGTAGATGCCATGATTCATCAGATAAGAGAGTCTATGGGGGATGTGGATATTCTTATTAACAATGCCGGAATCACTCGTGACAATCTATTAATGCGTATGAGTGAAGAGGATTGGGACGATGTGATGAATACAAACCTGAAAGGGGTGTATAATTGTACAAAGGCTGTGATTCGCCCGATGATGAAAAAGCGTTATGGAAAAATCATTAACGTTTCTTCCATCGTTGGCATTACCGGTAATGCAGGGCAATCAAATTATGCTGCCGCAAAAGCGGGAATAATCGGTTTTACAAAAGCGATGGCAAAGGAACTTGCACCGCGAAAGATAAATGTCAATGCAGTGGCTCCCGGTTTTATCACAACAGACATGACAGAGGTTCTGCCTGATGAGATTAAAAAAAGAATACTATCCAATATTCCAATGAACCAGTTTGGGACTCCAGAGGATGTCGCTGAGGCAGTTGCCTTTATGGCGTCTGAGAGAGCCCGATATATCACCGGTCAAGTTATCCATATTGACGGTGGAATGGTAATGTAATAATATTGATTGTAAAGACCTTGGAAGGGAGGTGTAAAGGATGAGCTTCGAAAGGGTAAGGGATATTATCGTAGAACAATTAGGCGTAGAAGCTGATGAGGTTACATTGGAATCTTCCTTCATAGATGACCTTGGTGCAGACTCACTGGATATAGTAGAACTGATCATGGCCTTGGAGGAAGAATTCGATATGGAGATTCCTGATGAAGAGGCTGAAAAGGTCACTACTGTCGGTGATGTAGTGGACTACATTAAAAATCATTCTTAAAATGAAAAGGTGAAAGTCCCGTAGTAAATTTTTGCTCCGGGACTTTCAAAATAAACGGTATTATTATGATGGAATTATGTTTTTTATTTCCGCTATGGATAAAGGGATGGAGATGTCAGCAAAACAACTTCATAAATATGTCTTTTCTTTTTGATCTGTGGCTAGTGAATGCTGCTAGAAAACAGGCGTGAAGAAGAGTGGCTTCTTGTACATGATTGGATATATAGGACTGTAAGATTTTGTTTGCAAATCAAGGAGGTCTGGAATGAAAAAGAGGATCGTAATAACCGGTGTCGGAGCGGTTACTCCTGTCGGCATTGGTAAAGAAGCATTTTGGGGGAATGTTAAAAAAGGAGTCAGCGGTGTAAATCGAATCGAGAAATTTGATGTGACCGATTATGCAACGAAGATTGCTGCTGAAGTAAAAGGTTTTCAACCAGAAAACTATATGGAGAAAAAGGAAGCCAGGAGAATGGATCGGTATACTCAATTTGCCGTAGCAGCCGCTAGAATGGCTATTGACGATTCCGGTCTCGATTTGGACAAGGTTGATAAGGAACGTATGGGCGTGGTCCTGGGTACGGGGATTGGAGGAATGGAAACTCTGGAGGAACAGGGCAAAGTGCTTGTAAACAAGGGTAGCAGCAGGGTTAGCCCCTTCTTGGTACCGATGATGATCAGTAATATGGCAGCTGGACAAATTGCCATTACCTTCGGAGCAAAGGGTGTGAATACCACAACGGTCACTGCCTGTGCTTCGTCAACGAATTCCATTGGCGAGGCTTTTCGGTCGATACAATGGGGATATGCGGATGTCATTCTGACAGGAGGAACAGAGGCTGCCATTACACCACTAGCCCTCGCAGGATTTTGTGCGATGAGGGCTATGTCAACTCAAAACGATAATCCTCAAATGGCCTGTCGCCCCTTCGACGCTGAAAGGGATGGTTTTGTGATGGGCGAGGGTGCAGGTATACTGGTGCTGGAAAGCCTGGATCATGCCCTGAAGAGGAATGCTCCAATCATTGCTGAGGTGATTGGCTATGGTCTTACGGCGGATGCATATCATATCACAGATCCGGCTCCTGATGGAGAGGGTGCGGCCAGGGCAATGAAATTGGCAATAAAGGATGCCGGCATTTCACCGGATACGATTGACTATATCAATGCCCATGGGACGTCCACCCTTAAGAATGACAAATTCGAAACAATAGCCATTAAACATGTATTTGGTAACCATGCCCACAAGCTTGCAGTAAGCTCAACGAAATCCATGACCGGTCATTTATTGGGGGCTGCCGGTGGAATAGAAACCATTATTCTTGCATTGGCCTTGCAGGAAGGATTCATTCCTCCAACGATCAATTACAGCAATCCGGATCCTGATTGTGATTTGGATTATATTCCGAATGAAGGGCGGAAGGTAAATATACAATTTGCCTTATCCAACTCCTTTGGTTTTGGTGGACAGAATGCATGCATCGTATTAAAAAGGTATGAAGGATAGTTGATTGGTCGCAGCCAGAGGGGTGGAAGCGGGAGTCGTATGCGTATCCACCATATAGTATAAGTGGCACAGAAAAAGGGATAGATGATACTGTCCCTTTTTTTGGCAAATCATTTGTATAGTGCTTATTCAAAGAATGAGAAAAATATAGGAGAGACCTTTATTTTATAACGGATTAGCAGGAAGGTGAGAGGATTGTTAATGGAGCAGCATAGAAATTTAGCTGATATAAGCGAAGAAATTGGCTATCGTTTCTCGAATGAAACATTATTGAAGACGGCATTAACTCATAGTTCCTATCAGGATGATGTGAAAGAGCAAATTCAAAACAATGAAAGGTTGGAGTTCCTGGGTGATTCTGTACTAAACCTTTCGATCAGTGAGTACATCTATAAGGCATATCCGGATTTACCGGTGGGTAAGCTTACCCGGATTCGGGCGGGAGTTGTGTCAGAGCCCTCCTTATCAAAGGCTGCTCAAAGGATAAGTCTTGGTGAATACTTAATTCTGGGAAAGGCAGCGAATCTTTCGGGAGGAAGAAAACTGGACTCTATATTGGCGGATGCTTTTGAAGCGGTCATTGGTGCCATATATTTAGATGGAGGCTTTAAGGATGCCCAAGAGTTTGTTCTCCGACAGTTGCTTTCTCATATCGATAGTACAGTGAAGGGACAGACCTACAGGGACTTCAAGACGGAGCTTCAGGAGTATTTTCAAAAAGAGACGGATGAGAAGCTTCAATATACGGTTATCAGTGAGGAAGGTCCGGATCATAACAAAACCTTTCATGTACAAGTATCCATTGGAAAGAGTGTCCTTGCCAAGGGAAGCGGAAAGAGCAAGAAGGAAGCGGAGCAATTGGCAGCTCAAAAAGCATTCGAGAAATATGTGAAATGATTGAAATTTTTGAATAAGCTATAACGATATCTTTGACATGACTTGTGGAAGGATTCATTATTTTGGATTAAGTCTATATAATGGTGTAAAAATGAGTTGAGCCATAACTCATACCTCGGTTAAAATATAAGTTACCCAACAAATACCAAACCGAGGAGGATGAACTATGGCTCAGTTTAATATTACAATAACCGAGGAACTTTTGCACGGACTTTTTTTATCAAATGGCAGGGATGAAGCATTTTCCAAACTGTTGGAGGAAATCTTCAACCAGGTACTCTTGGCCCAATCTACAGAACAGCTGGGTGCTGAACCTTATGAAAGGACGGAAGGAAGAACCGCCTATCGTAATGGTACCAGAGAAAGACAGCTAACTACTCGAGTTGGCACACTTACCTTAAGGGTACCCCGTCATCGCAATGGTCAGTTCAGCACCGAGCTATTTATGCGCTATCAGCGGAGCGAGCAGGCACTGGTGTTAGCAATGATGGAGATGGTCATCAACGGAGTCTCTACCCGAAAGGTTGAGTCGATTACTGAAGAGCTCTGTGGTAAGAAGTTTTCAAAATCGACTATCTCCACTCTATGCAAGAACCTGGATCCAATGGTGAATGCATTTCGAACACGGTCTCTGAAAAGCCATTATCCCTTTCTAATGGTGGATGCCATTTATGTAAAAGTTCGTGAAAACAAGCGTATACAATCCAAAGGGCTGCTTATTGCCATCGGCATCAATGAGGAAGGATATCGGGAGGTAATTGGATTTCAGCTGGCAAACAGTGAGTCCGAAAACAGCTGGGGCGAGTTCTTTGGATCCTTAAAAGAACGAGGGCTGAAAGATGTCCACCTTGTGACCTCGGATGACCACAAAGGCCTTGTAAATGCTGTCAGAAAACACTTTCAGGAAGCTAGCTGGCAGCGTTGTCAAACCCACTTCTCCAGGAACATGCTGGACCATGCCCCTAAGGCATTGCAGCCAGAAATCAAGGAAGACCTGGGCCGGCTATACGAGTCTGTCGATCTCGAGAGTGCCCGCAAGGTTCGAGACCAGATTATCGCAAAGTATGAAGCCAGAGCACCAAAAGCCACAGATTTGTTGGACGAAGCTTTTGACGATATTACTGCCGTTCTATCTTTGCCTCTTAGGTACCGGAAGCGACTTCGTACCACCAATGGAGCAGAGAGACTTAATGAGGAAATCCGTCGTCGGGAACGGGTCATTCGGATTTTCCCCAATGAGGCATCTGTTATTCGGCTTATGGGAGCACTTTTAATGGAGCAGGACGAAAAATGGCAGACAGGGCGCAGATATTTTGATATGGAGCTTTATTACCATACTGTCCGAGGTAATGATTCAGAAGACGGCACAGCTGCTTAAAACGTTTTCTCTGGATAGCCGCATTTATTCCACGGTCTGTTGACAACGAGCCTCCCATGGCATGTTTGTAGGCATCAAGGCCATCACTCCACCATGATAGGTAGGTCTGACGCTGGAGTAGTGATGCCCGGCCAACCAGCCTAACATGCCATGCACTCATCGTCAACAGCTTTCGCGGCATAAACGCTTTGATGCAGTTTTTTTAACCGAGTAAATTTACACACTAATATGGACTTGACTTTATTTTGACGAATGATGTTGAACAAAAATATAATAGTTTTATTATTTTTCTGGAAAACAAGAAGGGATTTAAAACAAGATATAGAATATTATTAAATAGAATAATAGAACAAGCATATCCAAATAACCTTATCCTGCTATGCTTAGCTACACTATTCCATACAAGGGGGAGAATATGAATGGAAATACTAAAAGTCTCAACCAAATCACAGCCCAAAGCAGTAGCCGGGGCTTTAGCTGCCTTGATAAAGGAGAAAAATGTAGCGGAGATACAAGCCGTTGGAGCGGGAGCAGTGAATCAAGCCGTAAAAGCCATCGCAATAACTAGAGGTTATGTGGCGCCAAAGGGAATTGATCTTGTCGCTATACCAGCTTTCTCAGAGATTGAAATCGATGGCGAAGAGAGAACGGCCATTAAGTTTATCGTAGAAGCAAGATAAACTCTCTTTGCTTGAGCGTTTAGCTCAAGCTTTTTTGTTGCTGGAAATTCCGGGAAGGGCTTTGTCATGAAAGCCAAAGTCTGTATTCAAGGAAGTTTACGAAGGGATCCTTGTCAAGGGATCTTCTTTTCTATTTATATGAATTATGCTAGAATGTTACTGGATATTTGCAGGGTGTGGGGGTTTCAAAGATGCAAATCTTTGATGTTTTCGAACAAAGGAAAGTGAGTGTTAAGCGTTGTATTTGAAGAAACTTGAAATATACGGATTCAAGTCCTTTCCTGAAAGGACAGAGCTTCGATTTGATCCAGGTATTACAGCAATCGTAGGTCCCAACGGGAGCGGAAAAAGCAATATAGCTGATGCGGTTCGATGGGTATTGGGAGAGCAAAGCCCCAAAAGCCTTCGAGGCAACCGAATGGAGGACATCATCTTTAATGGCACCGAAAAACGTAAACCCCTTGGTTTTGCAGAAGTATCCCTTACGCTTGATAACAGCAAGGGTGATCTTCCGATTGATTATTCGGAGGTAACGATTACCCGGAGGGTATTTCGTTCAGGAGAAAGTGAATATTACATAAACCGTACAGCATGCAGGTTAAAGGATATCATTGGCCTTTTCATGGATACAGGTGTGGGAAAGGAAGGTTATTCTATTATTGGGCAAGGTCGGATTGATGAAATTCTCAGCACCAAATCGGAGGATCGGCGTTTTATTTTTGAAGAAGCGGCTGGGGTTGTAAAGTATAGGGCGCGCAAGGAAGAAGCCCAGAAAAAGCTGGAGCATACCAAGCAGAATCTACAACGGCTGGATGATATCATAGAAGAATTGTCGCAACAATTGGAACCATTGCGGGAGCAAAGCGAAAAGGCAAAAGCTTATTTAAAGTATAAGGAACATCTGAAAGAGCTGGAAATTAACCTTTTCCTTTGCCAATATGAAAAGGCAAAGAAACAGCTTGGGAATCTCTCACAAGTATTGAAAGGGAATCAGGATGAATTTCGTTTAAAATCATCGAGGCTAAATGAAATAGAAAGCTTTGATCAGCAGGACGAAAAGGCTGTTGCCAGACTTGAAGATGAGCTTGGGAAGCTACAGGATACCACGATCGGTTTTACCGGCAAAATTGAACAGATGGAAGGTGAAACAAAGGTACTGAAGGAAAGAATCCAATTTCTCAAGCAAGATGATAAGAGAGTAATTTTTGAGTTACAACATCACGAAGAGGAGCTAAAGAGATTAGACATTGAAAGGGATGAGATCAGCCACAGGATAAAGCAGACGGCTGTGGAGAAGGAAAAGTATCAAGGAAGGCTTGCTAAGCTTCAGACGGAGTTAGGGGAGCTTCTTCAAAGGATTCGTCATGACGAGGATGTTCTTGAACGCTCCAAAGGAGATATCATCGATGCTTTAAATCAACTCTCGAATATTAAAAGCGACATATCACGCTATCATGCTATGGGAGGAAATGTAGAGAAGCGTCTTGATGAAATTGTGCAGACCAAGGCAGGGATTCTTCGGGACTTGGAGGAGCTCCGTCGGATTCAGGATCAGACAAAGAAGGAGATATCTTCAATTGAGGAGCGAAAGGCAAAACTTCTGGACGAAAAACAGGACCTTGAAAAACAGGCAAAAGAAGATCTTCAAAAATTAAAGGAGCTGGAAATAGAAATACAGGAATATAAGGAAGACATTGACAAAATATCTTCACGACTTCATATGCTAAAAGAAATGCAAAAAGACTATGATGGATTTCAAACCAGTGTCAAGAGTTTGTTAAAAGATAGCGAAGAAAACGATTTTCTAAGAAGCAAAATATGCGGTGTTGTAGCACAGCTTGTGAATGTACCCCATGAATTGGAGAAAGCCATTGAAGCTGCTTTAGGAGGTGCCCTTCAATATATTGTTACGAATACTGAAGAAGACGCAAAAGCACTAATTGAACACTTAAGAAACAAGCGATATGGACGTGCCACTTTTTTGCCTTTATCAGCTATAAAATCCAGAATGCTCAACAGGGAAGAGAAAACGAATGTCAATATGCTTGGGGTCATCGGAGTGGCATCTGAATTGGTGGAATTCAATGAGCGATATAGGAAGGTTTTCGAAAACCTTCTGGGGAGAACCGTCATTGTAAAGGACATGGAAACAGGAATAGCCGTCGCCCGGAGGAGTGGTCATAGATTTCGTATTGTAACTTTGGAAGGAGATATGATCAATCCCGGAGGATCCATGACGGGTGGAAGTTTACATTCAAAATATTCCAGCCTTCTGGGAAGAGACCGGGAGATTAAGGAAGCTGAACATCACTTGATCCGGTTAAATAATTCTTATAAGGATGTCATATCCTCTTATGATAGAGTTAGACTCCATAAAAAACAAGCAGAGGATTCTTTGGCCGTTTTGGAAAAGAAATTCCATGGACTTGAAATCTTATTGGCAAAAGCATATGACCATTACAACAGAACCGAAAAAGATATTGAAGATAAGAGAGATCAGGATGAGAGGATTGAGCGGGAAAGAAATCGCCTCCATCAGGATATGCAAGATATTCAGAAGGAAATCAACGCTTTGGAGGAGGAGCAAAAGCGCCTGGAAGAAGGCAATTCATTGATCCAGAAAAGCATTCTGCAATCCCAGGATAGCATGCGAGAGCTAAATGATAGAAGGGATAAGCTCTCTGGCGAGATTACACAAATCAAGATAAGAATTGCCTCCCTGGAAAAGGAATATGCCAATCATCAGAATGCCCTTCATAGAGTAAATGATCAAAGGAATAAACTCTTGGAGGAGCTTTCGCAAAAGAAAGAGAAGATCAAGGCAAATGAAAAAGCCGTGCTGGAATTGGAAGAGCAGATTCAATTGCAGACCGGATCCATTCAGGAATTGCGTCAGAAGCTTTCCGTGAATATCGACAGCATTAAGAAGAAGGAAGAAGAAAAAGAAAGGCTTCAGAAGAAACGCAGGGAATGGGACCAAGAAAAACGAGCCCTGCAACGAGAATTGCAGGATATAACAGAAAGACGACACAGACTTGAGATGCAAGTTTCAAGAATAGAATCCGAGCTTGAAAACATACAAAGTAAGATATGGGAGGAATATGAGTTATCCTATTTACATGCACTTTCTTATAGAAGTTCAAGCTTTGAACCAAACCATGCTGTGAAGAATATTGAGAAGTTAAAAAAACAAATTAGAGACCTGGGAGTTATAAATGTCAATTCAATAGAAGACTATAAGAATGTAATGGGGAGATACGACCATCTAAATATACAAAAGGTCGACCTTTTACAAGCCAAAGCGAATTTAGAGGATGCCATCATCAAGTTGACCCAAAAGATGAAAGAACAGTTTTATGAGGAGTTTTCCAAGATCAACCAGAATTTCAACGAGGTCTTTCGGCAAATATTCGGGGGAGGCAAAGCTGCTCTTGTTTTACAGGACGAGGAAAACGTCTTGGAATGTGGTATCGACATCATTGCCCAACCTCCCGGTAAGAAACTGCAAAATCTTTCCCTTCTGTCAGGAGGAGAAAAAGCTTTGACGGCCATCGCTATTCTCTTTTCCATCCTCAAGCTGAAACCTACACCTTTCTGCATCTTGGATGAAATCGAGGCTGCCTTGGATGAAACAAATGTGTATCAGTTTACCAGATATCTTCGCCAGTACACCCGGAATACTCAATTTATCGTCATTACCCATCGCAAGGGAACAATGGAAGCAGGGGATACATTATATGGTGTTACGATGGAAGAGAAAGGGGTATCGAGCTTGGTATCCGTACGTTTGGAGGAGAAAGTAAGCTAAAGGTTACAAACTAAGAAAGCAGGTGAGAGCTATGAAAAATTTTTTCGGCCGTTTTAGCCGTAAAAAAGACGAAGGAGATAAGTCAGAAGAAAGCTATCCACATTCCCAATATCATGAGAATCTTTCCGTTTCGGCAGATCAACAAGGAATGGGACAGGAGGGGATCATTGAGAACAAGCCTGATGATGTGAGAGATGAGCATTCTGTCGGAGAGGAAAGGAAAAAGAGCTTGTTTGCCCGTCTGAAGAATGGCTTGACAAAAACGAGGGAGGGCATGACAAGCAGGGTAGAACAACTGATACAATACTATAAGAACATTGATGAAGACTTTTACGAAGAGTTGGAAGAGATTCTGATTACAAGTGATGTAGGTGTAAAAACGACTTTGGAAATTATTCAGACTTTGCGAGAGAAAGTAAAGGCTGCCAAAATAGGAAATCCGGAGCAGGTCAAAGACATGCTTAAGAATATTATTGCCGATATACTTGAAAGCCAGGACGAAGGCTTGTCTTTCGAGGAGCCAACGGTGTTGCTGGTTGTGGGAGTGAATGGCGTCGGGAAAACCACGACCATCGGGAAACTGGCATACCAATTCGTGCAGCAGAGTAAGAGCGTCATTTTGGCCGCCGCGGACACCTTTCGTGCTGCTGCTGCAGAGCAGTTAGAGATATGGGGTCAACGTGCCGGTGTACCGGTAATACGACATGATGAAGGTTCCGATCCCGCTGCTGTGATTTTTGATGCCATACAGGCAGCAAAGTCTAGAAATTCGGAGCTACTGATATGTGATACCGCCGGTAGACTCCATAACAAGCGAAACCTAATGGAAGAGTTGAAAAAAATGAAGCGAATCATTGAAAGAGAAGCTCCGGAAGCGAAAATTGAGGTTTTACTGGTTTTAGATGCAACAACGGGTCAAAATGCGGTATTCCAGGCAAAGGTCTTTAAAGATGCAGTGGATCTGACGGGAATTATCCTGACGAAGCTTGATGGTACAGCAAAAGGCGGTGTGATCGTTGCGGTGAAATCAGAGCTGAACATACCCATTCGCTACATTGGTGTCGGGGAAGGACTGGAGGATCTTCAGGAATTTCGCCCCTATGATTTTGTTAATGCACTATTCTAAAAAAATTCTTGACTTTTTATATGGCGGATGTTTATAATATCGAGTGTAAAGGTCATGACCTTTACACTCGTAAAAGGATAGGTGCACATATGGAGAGGCGTGTAAGAATCAGTTGGCTTTTAGATTTTTATGGTGATTTATTAACAGCCAAGCAAAAAAAGATTTTGGACCTCCATTATAATGATGATCTTTCCCTAGGAGAAATTGCTGAACATGAAAAGATCAGCCGACAGGGTGTGTATGATACATTGAAAAGAGGAGAATCCCTCCTTATCGATATGGAAAACCGTCTGAGGCTTCTGCAACGCCATTTAGCAACAAGCCAGCTACTGCAGCGCTGTCTTTCCTATATAGAGGACATAAAGGTTCACGGAAATTCCCGCGGACATTTGGATAAGATGGAAAAGGAGATAGTTGATTTTATAAAAGACTGGGAGGATGAATATGGCCTTTGAAGGTTTAACGGATAAACTCCAGTCCGTATTTAAAAAGTTAACCGGTAAAGGGAAGTTGTCTGAGAAAGATGTCAAGGACGCAATGAGAGAAGTAAGGCTTGCTTTGCTTGAAGCTGATGTGAACTTCCTTGTAGTGAAGGATTTTATAAAAAAAGTTTCAGAAAGAGCTGTAGGACAAGAGGTCTTGGAGAGTCTGACACCCGGCCAGCATGTGATAAAAATCGTGAATGAAGAGATGACAAGCTTGATGGGGTCCACCCAAAGTAGAATTGCTTTTTCCTCAAAACCTCCTACTGTAATTATGCTTGTAGGTCTCCAAGGGGCCGGAAAGACTACTATGGCCGGGAAGCTAGGGAATTATTTAAAGAAGCAAGGAAAGAATCCCCTCTTGGTTGCGTGTGATATTTACAGACCGGCAGCCATCAAGCAACTGGAGTTAGTAGGCCGGAGGGTGAACATACCTGTCTTTGAGATGGGAAAAGCGGATCCGGTGGAGATTGCCAAAAAAGCAGTTCAGGAAGCAGTTGAAAACAGCCACGATTTGGTCATCATTGATACAGCCGGCCGACTGCATGTGAATGAAGAGCTTATGGATGAATTGGACCGAATAAAAGGGAAGATACGTCCAGATGAGATATTGTTAGTTGTCGATGCGATGACAGGACAGGATGCAGTGAATGTTGCACAATCCTTTAATGAGAAATTGGGAATTGATGGAGTTATCCTGACCAAGTTGGATGGGGATACAAGAGGAGGGGCAGCCCTATCAGTGAAGGCTGTTACCGGTAAGCCTATTAAATTTGTCGGTGTTGGTGAGAAACTGGATGACATTGAAGCCTTCCATCCTGATCGAATGGCTTCGCGAATCCTCGGTATGGGTGATGTGATAAGCCTAATCGAAAAAGCTCAAGATGCTTTTGATGAAAAAAAAGCGAAAGAATTGGAAAAGAAGCTTCGGGCTCAACAGTTTACACTGGAGGATTTTTTGGAACAGTTTCAGCAGATTAAAAAAATGGGTTCCATCCGTGATATCATCGGGATGCTTCCAGGGCTGAACACTGCCAAACTAGAGAATATCGATATCGATGAGAAACAGTTTGCTCGTATGGAAGCCATTATCAAATCCATGACACCTGAAGAACGGCGCAATCCATCCATTATCAACGGGAGCAGACGAAAACGGATTGCAAACGGCAGCGGTACTCGTATTCAGGATGTGAATCAGCTACTGAAACAGTTTGAGAGTACACGGAAAATGATGAAGCAATTTATGGACATGAGCAATTCCGGCAGGAGAGGGCGTTTTAAAATGCCATTTCTACAATAGATTTGCTTTCAACGATCAGCTTATAGGTGGTTGTTGCAATAAAGAAAATGTGAACAAGGAGGTGAAACGATGGCAGTAAAAATGCGCTTAAAGCGAATGGGGGCTAAAAAGAAGCCTTCCTATCGCATCGTAGTTGCTGACTCCCGGTCTCCAAGGGATGGGCGCTTTATAGAGGAAATCGGCTATTACAACCCGGTTGCCAATCCTTCGCAATTAAAGATAGATGGTGAGAAGGCTCTAGAATGGATTAAAAAAGGTGTACAACCTTCTGATACTGTAAGAGCTTTGCTGAAAAAGAGTGGAGCACTTCAGTAATGAACCAGAACCTTAGTTAGGGGGAAATTTATATGGGCGAATTGGTTAAAATGATTGCGAGAGCATTGGTGGATAATCCTGAACAAGTACAAGTCAATGAAATTGAAGGTGAACAGTCCATTATCATCGAGCTAAGAGTTGCACCGGATGATATGGGCAAGGTCATCGGCAAACAAGGTCGGATCGCAAAGGCCATTCGAACAGTGGTCAAGGCCGCAGCGACTCGGCAAAGTAAAAAGGTTGTTGTAGAAATCATATGATCAGGAAAGAGTTGAGGCATCTCAACTCTTTTTCCTGCTATACCCTGATTCGGAGAGAGGCATTTTCAGGAAAAAGTTCCTTTCTGTATTCTTTCCAAATTCATAAAATATGCTGGTTTGGAGGCTGAGATGGATTATCTGAAGATTGGATATATCAAAAAACCCCAGGGCATGAAAGGCGAAATAAAGGTTGAGCCTTTGACTAATGATATCAATCGTTTTTATGATTTGGATTGGGTATATATCCGCGATAGTACGATGGGGATCAGGCGGATTTCCATACGAGGAGTACGGGTTCACAAGGATCATGTGTACCTCTACCTGGAAGGTGTGGCGAACCGGGATCAAGCCGAACAACTTCGTAATCAATACCTATGGATTGACAGGGAGCATGCAGTGAAGCTTCCGGAGGGCTTCTACTATACTTGTGATATCATTGGCTGCCAAGCCTATGATCCGAAGGGTGTTTTGTTGGGGGAAGTGGTTGATGTATTGCAAACTGGAAGTAATGATGTATACGTAATTGAAGGGAATGACAATGAAATTCTGGTACCGGCTTTGCATGCTGTGGTAAAAAAGATTGATATCCAAGAGAAGAGGATTCAAATAGACATGTCCCAGCTCGAGGAGGTAGAAGTCCGTGAACTTTAGTATATTGACTTTGTTTCCTGAAATGTTTGAGCCCATCCTGGGTAGCAGCATTTTGAGAAGGGCAATAGAGAAGGACCTTATCACTGTGAATATTTATAATATCCGTGATTTTGCGAAAAATAAACACAAGCAGGTGGATGATTATCCTTTCGGCGGAGGGCCAGGGATGGTGTTGACTCCACAGCCCGTATTTGATGCCGTCGAATATGTGCGTTCAAAAAATGCTCCTTGGAAGGGAAAATGTATCTATATGTCGCCTCAAGGCAAGGTCCTCACTCAGCAATTGGCTTTTCGACTGTCCCGTGAAGAGCATCTCCTTCTTTTGTGTGGACATTATGAGGGTATCGATCAGCGTATCATTGATACCTTAGTTAATGAGGAAATATCCATTGGGGATTATGTCTTGACAGGAGGAGAACTTCCTGCCATGGTATTGATTGATTGTGTAAGCCGGTTGATACCGGGGGTCTTAGGCAGCAGGGAATCCTATGAGAAGGAATCCTTTTCAGATGGACTTCTTGAGCATCCCCATTATACCCGGCCGCAGAATTTTAGAGGATTGACCGTGCCCGAAGTGCTTCTCTCCGGTCACCATAAGAATATCGAAAGATGGAGAAGACAGCAGTCCCTGCTTGCAACAATGAGAAAACGACCCGACATGCTTGATAAGGCAACCTTGTCCCCTGAAGATGAAGATTTCATTAAAACCTTAGAATAGTTTTTCTTGCCATTGCTTACTGCTTATGCTATAATGTTTCCTGTGATTACGGGCGGTCCTCTGTCACAAATGAAGTGGCATGAACGTCTATGATGGAAGGAGGCAGTTATGATGAATGACATTATCAGATCGATTGAGAAAGAGCAGCTCCGAACCGATATCCCAGACTTTAAAGTAGGCGATACGGTAAGAGTTTATGTAAAGGTTATAGAAGGTACCCGTGAAAGGTTGCAGGCTTTCGAAGGAACGGTTATTCGTCGCAAGGGCGGTGGTAATCGTGAGACCTTTACTGTGCGAAGAGTGTCCTCCGGCGTAGGGGTTGAAAGAACTTTCCCCATCCATTCTCCACGTATAGACCGTTTGGAGATCGTGAGAAGAGGTAAGGTTCGAAGAGCCAAACTCTATTATCTACGCAGCCGAGTAGGAAAAGCTGCCAAGGTGAAAGAAGCAGAATATTAATTGATGAATAAGGGGCTGAGTACAGTCCCTTATTATTTTCATGGTTTCCATGAGCTTGATGGGAGAAAGGTGGGTATTCTATTTTGAAGCTGGAAGGAGAACATACGATGTCTGCCGCTGTAAAAAAGGAATTGATGGAATGGGTATCGTCCATCCTGATTGCCGTTATCCTGGCCTTCGTGATACGGGTTTATGTGTTCGAGTTTATACAGGTAATTGGAATCTCGATGGTTCCGACCCTGAAAAATCATGACTGGCTTTTAGTTGAAAAGATATCCTACAGGTTTCGTGATCCCCAGCGGGGAGATATCATCATCCTGAAGAATCCTGGTAACCTAAAGGAAAATTTCGTGAAAAGAGTGATTGGTGTCGAGAACGATGTCATTGAAGTCCGAGATGGATACGTTTATGTGAACCAGGAAAGGATTGAGGAGCCTTACATTAATGAACAAGCTATGGATGATTTTCCGGCGGTTATCGTGCCGGAAGACAGCTACTTCGTGATGGGTGATAATCGAAACCGTAGCAAAGATAGCCGTGATCCAGGGGTAGGTTTTATACCCCGTGAAGATCTTTTGGGCAGGGCTGTTCTTCGTATATGGCCTTTACAGAGCATAAGATGGTTTGGGGGCGTTTAGAGTGAACATACAATGGTATCCTGGCCATATGGCGAAAGCAAAACGGATGCTTAATGATCATGTACGTTTAGTGGATATGGTCATTGAGCTCCTTGATGCAAGAATTCCCCGTAGCAGTCATAATCCTGATTTAGAAGGGTTATTACAAACAAAGGATCGTATCGTCATCCTGAATAAGAGTGATCTTGCTGACAGCCATACGCTTGCATTATGGATAAATTGGTATCGTGAAAGAGGGATCGATGCCCTTCCTTTTGTATCCACCCAAAAACATGGAAATAAGGAAGCAATGAAGCGCATCCATCAGATTGTGCAAAGCAAGGTCGATCAGTTTCGTGAGAGAAAGGGGATCTATAAGACAATTCGGGCTATGGTTGTGGGGATACCAAATGTAGGAAAGTCCGCCTTCATTAACCTGCTGGCTGGAAGCAATCGGGCAAAAACCGGAAATAAACCCGGGGTAACCAGGGGAAAGCAATGGATAAAGATAGGTCCATACTTCGAGATAATGGATTCACCCGGACTCCTATGGCCCAAATTCGAAGACGAGGAGACAGCGAAGCATCTTGCCTATATAGGTACCATTAAGGATGAGCTGATGGATCCTATAGAACTTTGCGTCTCCCTATTACTGGAGTTAAAGCAGATATATCCTGAAGGTGTTTTATCCCGGTATAATCTGGATCAGTTTCCTGAGGACGGCTATCGAACCTTGGAGGAAATCTGCAGGAAAAGAGGATGGATTATGAGTGGAGGACTTCCGGATTTAGAGCGAGGGGCAAAGACTGTCATTGACGAGTTCAGGAGTACGAAGCTTGGTAGGATATCCCTTGAAAAACCTTGAATGTTGAAGAAAAGAGGATGGATGAAGGGTAGGACGAAGGGGAGTTGCGGAAGTGGAGAAAAGTGACGAGAGAGATCGACTCTATCGGATGATGGAGTATGAGAGAGCGTTATGGGACCAGGGCTTTCAACTGGTTGCAGGCATGGATGAAGCCGGTAGAGGCCCACTGGCAGGACCTGTTGTGGCTGCATGTGTTCTTTTACCCCATGGGTTTACGCTGGAAGGAATAAATGATTCAAAGAAAATATCTCCAAAAAAGAGAAATGAACTGTATGATCAAATCATGTCTATAGCCTTGGCTGTAGGAATCGGTATGATAGACGCTAAAGAAATTGATCGGGTGAATATTTTAAATGCAACACGGAATGCAATGGAGATGGCAGTAAAGGAGATGGCCATACAAGCCGATTATTTGCTGATAGATGCTCTGGAGAATTTAGAAATCCCTATTCCGCATAAAGGCATCATAAAAGGGGATGAGAAAAGTCATTCAATTGCAGCAGCATCCATTATTGCGAAAGTAACCCGTGATCGGTATATGGGAGAAATGGATCGTTATTATCCCGAATACGGATTTGGAAAGCATAAGGGATATGGGACCAAAGCGCATATTCAAGCGATACAATTATATGGCCCCTGCCCGATTCATCGAAAAACTTTTATAAGAAAATATACAGTTTAAATGCATGGATGGTTGGATGCGGGAGGGGGATTGACATGAATCGAAAGGCCTTTGGCAAAAGAGGGGAAGAGGCGGCTAAAAAGTACCTGGAGGCAAAAGGCTATACTGTTCTGGAGATGAATTATCGTACACGTTTAGGCGAGATTGATTTAATTGCCCGGCAAGACGAAACGATTGTCTTTATAGAAGTGAAAACCAGACATTCAACCAGGTATGGCTTGCCACGTGAGTCTGTTACCTATTCCAAGCAGCTGACTTATGGGAAATTGGCATTACAATATCTCCAACATAAGGGATGGCTGAACAGGCCTGCTCGGTTTGATGTGTTGGATATTTTGTATTGCAATCAGAAGCCTGAATTTCATCATATTATAAATGCTTTCGAATTTCAAAATAAGCGGTATTTCTTTTAACTTTGTCAAAAAAATTCTTTTCCGGTGATATATTGAAATCAATGCTTTTCTCGCCGGAGAAATTGATGGTAAAATCTATTCCTGTAGAAGGATTTCCATCTCAACTGTCGAATAATAGCTAGAAAAGCTTTCCAGAAACGGGGATGAGATGGATAAATGATTGCTAAGGTACTAAGTTATGGCTTGAACGGTATAGAAGGTTACCCAGTTGAGGTTGAAGTGGATATCAGCAATGGACTTCCTTCCTTTGATACAGTAGGGCTTCCTGATGCAGCAGTCAAAGAGTCGAAAGAACGCGTCCGATCAGCCATTCGAAACAGCGGACTGGAATTCCCCGCCCAAAGGATCATCGTAAATTTAGCACCGGCGGATACCCGAAAGGAAGGTCCGGTATACGATCTGCCAATGGCTGTGGGTATCCTGGCAGCTACTGAGCAGATTCCGGTTGAAACCGTTGAAAAATATCTGTTTTTGGGAGAACTGTCCTTAAATGGCGAAATAAGGCCTGTAAACGGTGTGCTTCCAATGTTGATTGCTGCGAGGGAGAAAGGCTACAGACGGATCATTCTTCCTGATGAAAACAGCCTCGAAGGAGCAGTAATTGAGGGTGTGGAAATCTACTCCGTTCGGACACTGCTTGAAACGGTTGGCTTTCTAAGAGGTGAAATAACGCTTCTCCCTTTGGAACCGGTAAAGTGGGGAAGCCGAAATACAAGAACATCCTACATTGATTTCAGTCAAATAAAGGGGCAAAATCATGCCAAGAGGGCTATGGAGATAGCCGCTGCAGGTGGACATAATGTGCTTATGATTGGGCCACCGGGATCGGGAAAGACAATGCTGGCCAGAAGCATTCCATCGATTTTGCCCGAGCTTTCTCTTGAGGAGGCCCTTGAGGTTACGAAAATTCATAGTGTTGCAGGCTTATTGAAAAAGGATACCGGAATTATAGAAGAGCGTCCTTTTCGCTCACCCCACCATACCATTTCATCTTCTGCTTTAACGGGAGGCGGTCGCATACCGAGACCGGGTGAAATTAGCCTGGCCCATTATGGAGTTCTTTTCTTGGATGAACTTCCTGAATTTAACAGAAATGCCTTGGAAGCCCTTCGCCAACCATTGGAAGATGAAGTGGTTACGGTTTCACGGGTCAATGGAGTTGTATCCTATCCTGCGAAGTTTATGTTCATAGTCAGTATGAATCCCTGTCCCTGTGGTTACTATGGGAGCAAGATACAGGAATGCAGGTGTACACCCTTACAAATCCAAAGATATTTGAGCCGGATCAGCGGTCCGCTTTTGGATCGGATTGACATTCATATTGAAATAGATGCTGTTTCTTATCGACAATTGGAACAGAGCAGTGGAGAAGAAGATTCTGCTACGGTCAGAAGACGGGTAAATAAAGCGAGGGATATTCAGCTGGAACGCTATGAAAAGGAAGGAATATTCTTCAATTCCCAGCTGAAGTCAGGGATGATTCACCGCTACTGCCTGATCGATACTGAGGCAAAGGAATTGATGAGGACCGCTTTTTCAAGATTGAAGCTCAGCGCCCGTGCGTATAATCGGATTTTGAAGGTAGCAAGAACCATTGCCGACTTGGATGGAGAATCGAATATTCGATCTGTACATATTGCTGAAGCCATCCAGTATCGGAGTCTGGATCGAAAATATTGGAGTTGAGAGGGTATTCAGATGGCTATTTCGTATACAAAGGATGAGATGTTTTGGATATGGCTTTCCAGTATAGAAGGGATAGGGCCGAAACGCTTTTATGAGCTTGTCGGCCTTTTTGGCAGTCCTGTTGAAATATGGTCGGCTTCTTCAAAAGAACTGGAAGGCCTGAGTTTCTTAGGAAGCAAGACAAAAAGCAGTTTAATATCGGCTAAGAAGGATGAATATATCGAAAAGCTTTTCCGCGATTTGGAGGAGAAACAAATACGGGGGATCAGCCGGATCAGTCCTTATTATCCACAAGATTTGTCCTACATATTCGATCCGCCTCCTGTACTATTTGTGAAAGGTAATCAGGATGTCTTAACCCTACCTAAGAATATTGCCATTGTAGGATCAAGGAGATGTACTCACTATGGGTTGGAGGTTGCTGAGAAATTGGCTTGTGAATTAAGCCAACTGGGGATTACGATCGTATCAGGAATGGCAAGGGGCATTGATACCGCAGCCCACAAGGGATCTTTGGCAGCGAGGGGGGCCACCATCGCTGTTCTGGGTTGCGGTGTGGACGTCATTTATCCACCTGAGAACAATCGAGTGTATAAAGATATCATGAACAAGGGAGTGCTTGTATCGGAATATTTACCGGGGACACTGCCCTTAGCCCAACATTTTCCGGCCCGAAATCGAATCATCAGCGGCATGTCTTCAGGAGTCGTCGTCGTAGAAGCGGCTGAAAAAAGCGGTGCCATGATTACCGTAGACTTTGCTCTGGAACAGGGAAGGGAAGTATTTGCAGTACCGGGGAACATCAATTCCAAATATAGTGTCGGTCCCAATCGGTTACTTAAAGAGGGAGCACGATTGGTAACGGACGTATATGATATAATGGAAGAGCTTAATTGGGGCAGTCGGGAAACAATACAAAAAAATGAATCCCAGAATGAAGTGCTACAACTGGATTTATTTGAGCATGGAATTGTTGAGTTGTTGGAGGGTGGAGACCTGACTTATGATGATTTGGTCAATAAAACAGGTTTTCCAATTCAAAAGCTCAATTCATTATTGACAATGCTTGAGTTGAGAGGAATAATAAAGCAATTGCCTGGTAAAATATTTAGTAGACAGCAGAATATATGGAGGTAACTAGAAGGATGGGGCAGAAACTAGTCATTGTAGAATCTCCAGCTAAGGCGAAGACCATCGGTCGTTTTCTTGGCAGGAATTATAAAGTAGAAGCTTCTATGGGCCACGTAAGGGATTTGCCAAAGAGTCAGATGGGTGTGGATGTTGAGAAGGGCTTTGAACCGAAGTATATTACAATACGGGGAAAAGGAGAGATTCTTAACAAGATCCGCAAGGAAGCTAAAAATGCTGATAAAATCTACCTGGCAACCGACCCTGACCGAGAAGGAGAGGCAATATCCTGGCACCTGGCCCATATTTTACATATTGATGAGAATGAGCCATGTCGGATAGAGTTTAACGAGATCACCAAGCAAGCAATTAAGAATGCCATCAAGACACCGCGGAAAATTAACATGAATTTAGTGGATGCTCAGCAAGCCCGCAGAGTACTAGATCGTCTTGTGGGGTACAAGATCAGTCCCCTTTTATGGAGGAAGGTCAAGAGAGGATTAAGTGCGGGAAGGGTTCAATCAGTTGCGACTCGCATGATCTGTGATCGGGAACAAGAGATATTGGATTTTGTACCTGAAGAGTATTGGACAATAGATGGCAATTTTCAGGATCCTGTCAGTGGGAAGAGTTTTCAGGCCAGATTCTTTGGAACAAAAACCGAAAAACTTGAGCTCTCGAGTGAAAATGAGGTAAAGAAAATAATAGAAGCATTGACTGATGTGGAATTTCAGGTGGTCGGCGTCAAAAAAGGAGAGAAAAAAAGAAATGCTCCGCCACATTTTACAACAAGCAGTTTACAGCAGGAAGCTTCTCGGAAACTGGGCTTCACCACTCGAAGGACCATGATGGTTGCGCAACAGCTTTACGAAGGCATTGACATTAAGGGTGAAGGCACGGTAGGTCTAATATCCTATATACGAACGGATTCCACCCGGATTTCACAGGAAGCCCAAAGAAATGCTTTGGATTATATTCGAGATCAGTTTGGGGCAGAATATGCTCCCAAAACACCCAATCAGCACAGGGGAAGGAAAGGAGCCCAAGATGCTCATGAGGCGATACGCCCAACATCTGTCCATCGATATCCGGATGCGATAAAGGCTTCCTTGTCCCGTGATCAATACAAACTGTATAAAATGATTTATGAACGGTTTTTAGCTAGTCAGATGACCCCAGCTCGATATGACACTCTTTCTATTCACATTCAAGGGGATCAATTTCTTTTTAGAGCATATGGATCCCATCTGATCTTCCCGGGTTATACGAAGATCTACGAAGAAGGAAGAGATGATAACGAAGAAGAAAGGGATATGCAACTTCCCCTACTGGAAGAAGGACAAAAAATCAAACTGCAAGAGTTGGTCCCTGAACAGCATTTTACCCAGCCTCCTCCTCGCTATACGGAAGCTACCTTAGTGAAAGCCCTTGAAGAGGAAGGCATTGGCAGACCAAGCACATATGCACCCACCATTTCTACTATACTAGCCAGGGGGTATATACGAAGGGAAAAGAAAAACCTAGTCCCCACTGAACTTGGAATGATTGTAACTGATTTGATGAAAAAATACTTTAAGGATATTGTAGATATTCAGTTTACTGCAGAGATGGAGAATAAATTGGATGGAGTGGAAGAAGGAGTTACCGATTGGAAAAGGGTTGTTGAAGAGTTCTACCAACCCTTCCTAAGAACCCTCAGCGAAGCGGATAAAAACCTTGAAAAAATTGAAATAGAGGATGAAGTTTCCGATGTAATCTGCGAAAAATGTGGAGCCAATATGGTATATAAAATGGGGCGATATGGACGTTTCTTAGCCTGTCCCAACTTCCCGACCTGTCGTAACACCAAAGCCATCGTTGAGGAATTAGATGTCCCCTGCCCCAAATGCGGAGGGAAGCTGGTCGTGCGAAAATCGAAGAGGGGGCGCACCTTTTACGGATGTGACAAATATCCGGAATGTGATTTCGTGTCCTGGGAACGTCCTGTTGCTGAAAATTGTCCCCAATGTGGAAGTTATATGGTGGCGAAACAGGATAAGCGTGGCAAATATCATCAGTGTTCTTCAGAAGAATGTAGGCATCGGTATGAAATAAAGAAAGAAAATGAATAATGGGAAGGGGGTATGGGATGAATAGAGCAGTTCATGTTATAGGGGCAGGTCTGGCAGGATGTGAAGCAACTTGGCAATTGGTAAAGCGGGGAATTCCGGTTATATTACATGAAATGAGACCGGTTCGTTTCACTCCTGCCCATCAGACCCATCAGTTCGCTGAATTGGTTTGTAGCAACTCACTGCGTTCCGATCGATTAGAGAATGCTGTGGGTCTTTTAAAAGCAGAAATGCGTATATTGGATTCTCTGATTATAAAATCGGCGGATGCCCATCGAGTGCCGGCAGGAAGCGCTTTGGCTGTAGATCGCCAAGGCTATTCCAGAATGATTACTGAGTGTATTCAAAATCATCCATTAGTTGAAGTGATGCGAGCAGAAGTTACGGAAATTCCCAAAGAAGATTACTGTATTATCGCTACAGGGCCCCTTACTTCGGACAAAATGGCAGCATCCATTCAGGAACTCTTACAAAAAGATTATCTTTATTTTTATGATGCTGCAGCTCCTATCGTTACTTATGAATCACTGGATATGAGCAAAATATATCGTGCTTCCCGTTACGGTAGGGGAGATGATTATTTGAATTGCCCTATGACAGAGGAAGAATATATCCGTTTTTGGTCAGAATTAGTAAAAGGGGAGACTGTACCTGTTAAGGATTTTGAGGATGAAAAGGTCTTTGAAGGTTGTATGCCTATAGAAGTGATGGCTAAACGGGGAAAAAACACCCTTGTTTTTGGCCCATTAAAACCTGTTGGGCTCCCCCACCCTGAAACCGGTCAAGAGCCCTATGGAGTTGTACAACTTCGCCAAGATAATATGGAAGGAACTTTGTATAACCTTGTAGGCTTTCAGACCCATTTGAGGTTTGCTGAACAAAAAAGGATTTTTCGCTTGATCCCCGGATTGGAGAATGCTGAATTTGTCAGATATGGAGTCATGCATCGGAATACTTATATTCATTCTCCTGGCGTCTTGAATCATTGTTATCAACTGAAAAAAGATCCTCGTATTTTCTTTGCAGGTCAGATAACAGGAGTGGAAGGATATGTGGGGTCAGCGGCCAGTGGGATGCTAGCAGGTATTTCCATGGCGCTTTCTTTGAAAGGAAAGGATCTTCCTGATTTCACCAGGGAAACAGCCATTGGAGCTTTAGGTTATTATATTGCTGAATCGTCGACAGGGGATTTTCAGCCAATGAACATCAATTTCGGTATTATGGCACCTCTAAAAAAACGATTCAGAAAGAAGCAGGAAAGGAATCTGGCAATATCACAAAGGGCGCTCGAAAAAATTGCTGAGTTGTCGAAGGTGCTGGTGTGAAAATTTCAATTCGGTTGAATATTCTTGTTGAATATGTTAAGATTTCAATGGCATGAATGTTGCTAGTCTCTAGGAAGGGCAATGATATGGGAGGTTTCCTATGTTTGAAGGAACAACGATAATTGCTGTTAAAAAAGATGGACGATGTGCAATTGCAGGAGACGGCCAAGTGACTTTTGGACAAAATACAATTATGAAGCACCATGCACGGAAAGTTAGGAGGTTGTACCATAATAAGGTAGTTGTGGGCTTTGCCGGTTCCGTGGCAGATGCCTTCACCCTATCCGAGAAGTTTGAAGCAAAACTGGAACAGTATGGAGGAAACTTGCAAAGAGCTGCCGTAGAATTGGCCCAGGATTGGCGCTCTGATAAAATACTGCGTAAGCTGGAGGCTATGCTGATTGCAGCTGATAAAAATGATTTACTCGTGGTTTCGGGCAGTGGAGAGGTCATAGAACCGGATGATGGCATAGCTGCGATCGGTTCGGGGGGAGCATTTGCTCTTGCAGCAGCAAAAGCATTGATTAAGCACACCAATCTATCTCCCAGGGAGATAGCGCAAAAATCTATGGAAATCGCTGCCTCTATATGTGTGTATACAAATAATGTTATTAGCGTAGAGGAAGTGTAGGAGGGACACTCTATGTCAGATTTAACTCCCAGGGAGATTGTAGCAGAGCTTGATCGGTATATAATTGGCCAAGAGAAGGCGAAAAAGGCAGTGGCCATCGCTTTGCGCAATCGATATCGGAGAAGCAGGCTGCCAAAGGAAATGCGGGATGAAATTACGCCTAAGAATATTATTATGGTTGGACCTACCGGAGTAGGGAAAACAGAGATTGCAAGAAGGCTGGCTAAGTTAGTGGACGCGCCTTTTGTGAAGGTAGAAGCTACGAAATTTACTGAAGTTGGATATGTAGGTCGGGATGTAGAATCCATGATTCGTGATTTGGTCGAGGCATCAATTCGACTTGTAAAAAACAGTAAATTCGAAGAGGTAAAGGATATGGCAGCCCGGGCTGCTGAAACGCGAATCGTGGAGTTGATTGTTCCGGGGTTGGAAAGGCCTAAACTACAGAACCCTCTGGAAGCTTTATTCGGTTCCCCTTCCACAGGGAACGAACAAGACCATGAAAAGACAAAACAAGTTACTTTAAAGCGACAGGAAGTTCTGACGCAGCTTCGACAAGGCAAATTGGAAGACCGTATTATTGAAATTGAAGTAGAGGATACAGGATATCCATCTTTAGAACTAATCCCCGGGATGGGGGCTGAGATAAACATACAAGATATTTTTGGTAATATCTTTCCAAAGAAGAAGAAAAAGAGGAAGGTTACCGTTGCTGAAGCGCGAAGGATTCTTGAACAGGAAGAAGCCCAGAAATTGATTGATATGGATGATGTAGTAAATGAAGCCATCCAGAGGGCAGAGCAAGATGGTATCATTTTTATTGATGAAATTGACAAGATTGCCGGTAGGAGTATGGGAGCAGGACCCGATATTTCTCGGGAAGGTGTTCAGCGAGATATTTTACCCATTATCGAAGGAAGTACGGTAATGACAAAATATGGCCCCGTGAAAACCGACTACATTCTTTTCATAGCAGCCGGCGCTTTTCATGTATCGAAAGTGTCGGATCTGATACCTGAATTACAAGGTAGATTCCCTATTCGTGTAGAACTGGATAATTTGACACAGGAGGATTTTCAGGAAATCCTAACTCAGCCTGAGAATGCATTAATAAAGCAGTATACAGCCCTTCTGGAGGTGGACAATGTCAAGGTGACTTTTACCTCGGATGCCCTTGAAAGCATTGCAGAAGTAGCTTTTTTAGTGAATGAGAGAAGTGAGAACATTGGTGCTCGCAGGCTTCATACCGTTATGGAAGATTTATTAGAAGAAATCTCTTTTAATGCTGGGAATTTTGAAGAAATGCAAGAAGTACGAATCGATGGACAATATGTACGACAACACTTACAACAAATCATCAGAGATAAGGACTTGCGAAAGTACATCCTGTAATGTATTGGAGCAAGCTAAAGGAGTGACTTGAATGGCAAAAAAACTCTTAGAAAAAACACGCCGCTTGAATCGGATCTTGTTGAATTCCGGGAGCGAGCCTGTAGCATTCCAGGATGTTTCCGACATTCTGAAGACAATTCTGCATGCGAATATTTATGTGATAAGCCGAAAGGGAAAGATACTTGGATATAGCCTCGTTCAGGATTTTAGCTGTACCCAGCTTGAGAAAATCATGTTGAGCGATTTACAATTACCAAAAGAATACAATGAGGAGCTTTTGCTCATTGGAGAAACAAGAGCAAATGTTGAGAATAATGATATTTGTGAATTAACGCGTGAAAAAGAATGCAGTTATCCTGGGAAAACAACCATAAATGTTCCTATTATTGGAGGAGGAGAAAGATTAGGTACCCTGCTTTTTTGTCGCTTTGACGGTCCCTTTACCGATGAGGACTTAGTATTGGCAGAATACAGCGCTACTGTTGTTGGCCTTGAGATCATGAGATCAAAGGCAGAGGAGATTGAGGAGGAAGTCCGCAAGAAGGCCATTGTACAAATGGCAATAGGTACCCTATCCTTTTCCGAGATGCAGGCAGTGGGGCATATCTTCGAAGAATTGGACGGAGAAGAAGGCCTGTTGGTGACCAGCAAAATTGCAGATCAGGTAGGAATCACTCGTTCAGTGATTGTGAATGCCCTTCGGAAGCTGGAAAGTGCCGGAGTGATCGAATCCAGATCGCTGGGCATGAAGGGAACCTTTATTCGAGTATTGAATGACAAATTATTCGAAGAATTGGAAAATATGAAATGAGATGGGCCTTCCGATTTCAAACGGAAGGTTTTCATTTAGATATGAATGGCTGATAAGAAGTACATTCCGATTTTGGACCTATAGGACCGGAGAAGGGGTGTCAAGCAGGATCCTATTACTGGTAGATTATTGTTAGTGTAAAATTACTTTGGGAAAAAACCAAAAAATAAAAGATAAGAGTATCTCTCCTGTGATATCATGTAATTTGTGAAGAACCACAATAATCACAGGAAAGGAGATACTCTTATGGAACTAATTATACAGGGAATCATAGAAAAAATCAGCAGTAGTTTTGAAAAGGAACTAGAGAATCTGATACGTGAAAGAAGAGACATATCCGAATTTATTCTAGCTACTAAGAAGACGTTGGACGAGATTGGAGTAACCCTAGTGGCCGAAGCCTTGGAAACAATAGACGAGGCGTATAGAAACAGTAAAGACCGGAAACGAAACTGGACAGTAAAGGAGAAAGCAGCTGAAAAGACCCTTATGACAATATTTGGCGAAGTCAGGTATGAAAGGACATATTACAAGAATAAAAAGACAGGCGAATACAGCTACCTGTCAGATGAGGCTGTGGGCATAAAAGCCCATGATAAAATGGATGCTTCACTAAAGGCAAGGCTCATAGAGGGAGCAGTATTTATGCCCTATAGTAGGAGTGCAAAGGAAGCAGCTGAAGCTGTGGATCTAACATCACAGACAGTAATGAACAGTATCCGTGAGCTTGGCAGTGTAGACAATGACGCAGTAGAGGTTAAGCAAGATAAAAAGGCGGTAAAGGTACTGTACATAGGAGCTGATGAAGATCATGTACCACTTCAGACTGGGGGCTACGCAGAACCAAAGCTTGTATATGTACATGAGGGTAGGGAACAGGATGGGGAAAATCGGTGGAGGTTAATAAATGCAAGGTATTTCAGCGGTATTTATGCAAACAGTGATGAGCTATGGGTGGAAGGTTTGGACTACATAGATAAGACTTAAGATATGGATTCTATTGAAAAGATATACCTATCAGGGGATGGTGCTGCATGGATAAAGAATGGGCTAGGCTGGATAAAGGGCAGCATCTTTGTACTGGACCGTTATCACTTATCAAAGTATGTAACTCAAGCTACAGCGCAAATGAGCTACACCACACCAATTATGTGGGATTATATAAATGCTGGAGACAAGGGAAGAGTAAAAGAGCTATTTAAAGCAATCATAAGTACAACTGAGCCGGAAACAAAGAAGAGAGCTGTGCAGGAAGCAAGAAGAAATATACTAGGCAACTGGGAAGGGATAATGCGGCAGTATGCGTCGGATTACATCGGCTGCAGTGCAGAAGGTCATGTTAGCCATATCTTGTCGTCCAGGTTAAGCTCACGGGCTCTGGGCTGGAGTAGAACGGGTGTGGACCAGATGGCCAGGTTAAGGGTCTTTGTAGCGAATGGCGGAGATGTGTATGACATATTTATGCGAAAGAAAAAAGCAGCAATAAATGAAGCAAGTGAGGTAAAAGTAGACCGGGAGATTATCAGGAAGAGAAAGCTTACAGCATCGCGCGAAACCATCGGTAACATAACCATTTTGAATATTGGCAAAAGGACTTGGGCTTCCCAGTTCCTTAAGTCAGTGAGGGATGCTTAAAGTAGCAGGTAAACAGGAGATTACTTTTATTTTTAAAACCCATAGTATCTTGACGCTATCTAGATTATTGACAATGAAAAGGGAAAAGCATACACTAACAGTAAATGTAAAGCATTGAGGGATGAAAATGGTAGATGAGATGAAACGGATTCGAGACGAATTAAGGAGTAAGGGGTATAAACTGACTCCCCAAAGAAGTGCCACACTGGACATTATCTTTCAAAATGAAGGTAAACATATGAGCACTGAGGAGATATACAACCTCGTTAAGAAGCAATGCCCTGAAATTGGCCTGGCAACAGTTTATAGGACACTTCAGCTTTTGGAAGAGATGGATATCATCTATAGACAGAATTTTGATGATGGAAGAAATCGATATGAGTTGAACTGTCGTAACGAAGATCACCATCATCATCATTTGATATGTCTGGAATGTGGCAGTGTAACTGAGGTGAAGGGTGACCTCCTTGAAAAATTGGAGAACAACATCGAGAAAGGTTTATCTTTTAAGATCATGGATCATCGATTGAAATTCTTCGGTTATTGCAAAAGTTGTTGGGAAAATAGAGATGAAAGCATGGAGGAGAAGAGGTGAAACCGGTATCCTTTATTCATACTGGTGATATTCACTTGGATGCAGCCGGTGTTTTCAGCAGCAAGGGAAAGGAGTGGTATGAAAGAAGGAGAAAGGATCGCTTTCTAACTTTTGAAAGAATCATTGATCTTTGTATTGAAGAAAAGGTGGATTTTCTTTTTATTGCAGGAGATCTATATGAGCATAAAACGGTCAAACCCAGCACTATACATTTTCTGCATAATCAATTCCTTCGAATTCCCGATGTCCATGTTGTGATTACCCCAGGTAACCATGATCCTTATCTGATTAATTCTTTCTATCATGTGTATCCATGGAGTCAAAATGTTCATATATTCACACCGCAGAAAAGCACCTATGTTTTTGAAAAACATCATTTGGCTGTTCATGGACAAGCCTTTGACAACTTTCAAGTCAAAGGAAATGCTTTTTCCAATCTCCATGCTGTGGAAGGCATGCAAAACATCTACATTCTCCATGCTAGCCTTACTCCAGCCGAATCACAAGATTCCCAATATATGCCTTTTCAAAAAACTGATCTGAAAAAATTAGAAGGCGAATATATCGCATTAGGCCATTTTCACAATCATCAGATTGTATGGGAAGATGAGGGGCAGGCAAAAGCATGCTATTGTGGAAGCCCAGAACCTCTTGCCATCGACGAAGAAGGGCCCCGTACAGTGATCCATGGTGTGCTTTCCAATGGGAAGCTGACTTATAGATTAATTCCCATCTCTCAGATGGAAGTATATCACTTTCGTTTTCCCGTGGATGAGCTCTCTACAGAATCGGAACTGATAAGCCGGCTTTCAGATTTTCTTGCACCCTATTCGCCTGTTGAACAGAAGATTTATTCTATCGATTTAACGGGTTGGAGGACGGAGGATTTTCCACTGGATGTTGAACGTATAGAAAGATTCATGGTCAAGGATTTCCCCAATATTGTTATAAACGATCATTCCATGATATATTACGACCTTGATGCCCTGGAACTTGATCTCAGTATTATTGGACGCTTTGTTCGCAGGATGAGGGAAAAGATGGAGCTCGCTGAAGATGAAAATAAGAAGAAGGCCATCTTAGACGGCATTTATTTAGGATTGGATGCATTGATTCACAAGGAAGTGAAAAAGCGAATATGATCGAAAAAATCTTCATTAGAGGTTTTGGAAAATACGTAAATTTTGAAATGACCTTTCATCCAGGATTGAATCTTCTCTATGGAATGAATGAGTCGGGGAAGACTACATTGATGAGATTTATCCAAAGCATGTTTTTTGGAATGAAGAGAAACAACGTACGTAGGAAAATCTATACCAAAGAATATTATCGGTACAAACCTTGGCACCATGATGAATATGGAGGGGTAATGGTCTATTCTCTGGATCAGGAACGATATCGTATTGAAAGGAATTTTAGTAGGGAGGACGACTGGGTACGGGTATACTTGGAGGATACCGGAGAGGAAATTAGCTCCCGGTTTCCTTTGGATGAGCGCAATGAGTTACTAATACTACCAAGCCAAATAGGCTTGACAGGATCTTTATACCAACATACCATATGCATCCATTCACTGAACACGAAAATCGATGCTTCCTCCAACAATACAGGCTTAGTCCGGGATATCAATGAACGAATCGTTAATCTGCTAACGACACAGCAAGAAGATGTTTCAATAAAAAGCGCTTTAGAAATTCTACAAAAAACTCTACAGGAGATAGGGACGGAGAAAAGCAGGACCAAGCTTTACGGGGCTATAAAGGAGCGGCTTGATCAGTATCAGTTGGACATGGCGCAATATACGGAATTACTAGATATGCTGTTGGCAAAAGGTAAAGTAAAGAAAGATTTAGAGGAAGAGCATAGAATACTTCATAAAAGAGAAAGGGCAATAGGATGCCGCATTTATTCCCTTATCGTTCGTATCATTAAGGCGAAGAAGGAGGAAATGGCTAAGCTTGATGATGCACTGAATATCTTGCTTGAGCGATATCAAAGGCTCCATAAGGCTTTTGACGGCATCACAGAGGAAGCATTCAGGGAAATAGCCAAGGATTTTAATGATTATCGGAGCCAACTGGATGAACTGAGGCAAAGAAAAAGATCGCTCGAGAAATATTCCTCTGAGTTAAGCTTGCTTCTCGAAGAAGCAAGACCTCTAAGAAGGATTGAAGAAGCTGCCGTTACTGAAGAAGACATTTCAGAAATTGAAAAGGAATTAGCCCGTGCCCATGAAAGGGTAGACCTTGGAGAACTCCACGAATTTCAAAATGAAAAGATTCGACTTTTAAAGAGTAGAAAAAAGAAGATTTATATGATTGTAGTTTGGGGAGTTGCTTTTTTAGTCAGTATTGGAACAGGCTTCCTGATTCACCCTTGGGTATGGCTTTTCTCATTTTTCTCCCTCTTATTGGGAGGAGCTTTCTGGAAGCAGATGCAAAAAGACAGCAGTTGTATAGCTCGTATGAATGGACAAATCAAAGCTCAAGAGAAGGTATTTCATGAACTTGAGAACAGAAGACGCATGATGGAGGAGCGGATTCGCAGAATTATCGAAAAAACAGGTTATTCTGACTTTGCTGCTTTTATAGGTGATTTCCGGGCTTTTTCGCGCATTTCAGAACAAATAAAAGAATATGAGATCTTAATCCATGAAAATGAAAAATGGATAAACGAGAGGACAGAGGGTATTCAGGATTTTCAAAGGGAGTTAAAATTTTTCTTTGAAAATTTAGAGGAGCCGTTGGAATCAGAGAAGCTATTGGAGCCTGAGTCCCTTCAACTCCTTTACCAAAGATATCATGAGTATCGAAGCATACCCGTTCAGATTCAGGATATTAAAGGAAAGAAAACAGCTCTTGAAAATGAAATTGATGATCTGTATAAAGAAAGAACTGAATGGGAAGCTTATGCACACGGATGGGAAAACGGTTCAACAACTGATTTGCAGACATTGCGGAGATTAAAGAATGAATACGCCCAAATAAAGGAATCTAAGTATGAAAAAGAAACAGAGATGGCTGTACTGGCTGCAAAGATGAAAGATTTGGAGGAAAGGCTTGAGCGGTATGAGAATGTAGAATCTGATTATTTGCAGGCTCAGGCTGAATTGGAAAGACTTTCAGCCCTAAAAAGAGGATTAGAGGAAGCGTCTGCAGGTTTGCAGGAAATTTCGGATGATTATCAGAAGGACTTTATTCCTTTAATCACAAAAAGGATGCAGATTTATTTGCAGCACCTAACAAACGACAGATATCGTGATGTGAAATTTGATACGGCATTGCATTTTAAAGCTCAAGGGAGGGATAATCCTCATTTGGTTGATGTGGATTCCCTGAGCAATGGCACAGTGGATCAGATATTCTTCGCTTTTCGTGTGGCTGCCAGTGAGTATTTAACGGGAAGGGAGAAGTTGTTTTATCTGATGGATGATCCATTTGTTCAATACGATCCGAATCGAAGGCGAAATGCCATAAGAACAGTCCTCCAGCTGGCAAAAAGACATCAGATTCTATTATTTACATGTCATCATGAGATTCGAAAGGATCTGGATGCTCTGCAAGGGCATTATCATTATTATGAACTGTCATAAACAGATGGATGAGTTGAATCGCAGAATAGAAGGCAAAATGGACGTTTGTTTCGTTCATTTTGCCTTTCTCTTTGTGTCAAATTAAGAGTCTATTCCTTTAGGGAATTCATACAACCGTTTGCTTCGATAATTATTATCCCATTTCATCTTCTTTTAGCCATGCTGTTTCCAGCCTTTGGAGGGTTTTCAAGTTTTCATCGCGGAAAATTTGGTATAACTTAATGAACGTTTACACATAATAAGGATACAAAATCCAGGTTTACCAGGCAGTACCGAATGGGATATAGCGGTTATGACGGAAAAACGATAGGAGAGAAGAAAAAGATTGGCTGAATCCAGGAGAAGGCATCTGGACCAATAAAGAAAGAAGCGGAAGATAGAATGGAAAGGATGATACAATGAAGGCAGTTATAATGGCCGGTGGAGAAGGATCTCGGTTGCGCCCTTTGACTTGTGGTTTACCTAAGCCGATGGTACCTGTTATGAACCGGCCGGTCATGGAGTATAGTATAGAGCTACTTAAAACACACGGAATAGATGAAATCGCTGTTACTCTCCAATATCTTCCTGAGTGTATTATGACGCATTTTGATGATGGGAAGCAATGGGATGTAAACTTGCACTATTATATTGAAGAAACGCCTTTGGGCACTGCCGGGAGTGTAAAGAACGCAGATGAATTCCTTGATCAAACCTTCATCGTTATTAGCGGCGATGCATTAACAGATATTAATTTGCAAGATGCTATTCAATTCCACAAGGAAAGGGGAGCGATTGCAACTCTTGTAACAAAACGGGTAAAGATCCCCCTGGAATATGGGGTAATTATTACTGATAAGGAAGAAAGGATTACGCAGTTTCTTGAGAAACCCAGCTGGAGCCAGGTATTTAGCGATACCGTGAATACGGGTATCTATATTTTGGAACCAGAGGTATTGGATTATTTCCCCAAGGGCAAGAACTTCGATTTCAGCAAGGATTTGTTTCCTATTCTATTGCAAGAAGGAAAGCCAATGTTTGGGTATGTGACGGATGATTATTGGTGTGATATTGGTGATATCCATCAGTATTTACAGGCCCATTATGATGTATTGGATGGAAAAGTCCGTATAAATCTCGCGGCAGAGCTTAAAGGGGAGAATATATGGATAGAGAAGGGGGCTTTCTTAGATGAAGATGCTTATGTGGAAGGACCATGCTATATTGGCACGGAAAGTGAAATCCGATGCAGAGTACATATCCATCCATATTCTATCATTGGAACGAGCTGCCGAATCCATGAAAGGGCCAGCATAAAGCGAAGCGTTTTATGGGACCGGGTGGTTGCAAAAGAAAATGTAGAGCTGAGGGGTGCAGTCCTCTGCAGTCGTGCTCATATTCAGAAAAAGGCATCTGTATTTGAAGAAGCTGTTATTGGGGAAAACAGTTTGGTGGGATCTTCCAGTATCGTGAAGCCAGGTATAAAGGTATGGCCGGAAAAAATGATCGAACCGGCGTCCATCATTAGTCGCCACATCATTTGGGGAACTCGACAGACAAAAACCTTGTTTGGTGAATGTGGAATTACAGGTACGGTAAACGTTGATTTTACACCGGAATTTGCATCTGGTTTGGGAGCCGCTTATGCTGCCACATTAGAGGGGAATGCTAAGGTGGCAATAGCCAGTGATTGGGCAAACAGTTCCCTTATGCTGAAAGATGCAGTGAAGACAGGACTCCTTTCACAGGGAGTGGAGGTTTTTGATCTTGGCCAGATAACGACTCCCATGATCCGATATGGGATCCGATTTTTAGGGTTGGATGGAGGAGTGCATGTACGCATTTCCGAAAATGAGACGGAGCAGGTTTTATTGGAGATCATGGATCGGAAGGGAGCCAATATTGGGAGAACTGTTGAACGAAAGATCGAGAATCTTTTTTCCCGGCAGGATTTTAGGAGGGTATCAGCAAAAACCATTTCCCAGAGCCGTCAGGTGAAGGATATCCCCCTCTTTTATATGCGAAATCTGATCAACTCCATCTCTGGTGAGAGCATAAAATCCTATGGCATGAGGGTGCTTGTATCGAGTAAAAGCCAAATGTTGTTACAGGTTTTTGTTTCTGTCCTTAACGAAATAGGCTGTTGTGTGGACCAAGTTGTCGTGTCAGATGAAGAAACAGATCCCGTCCGTGCATTAGCTGATGCCCTGAAGTTGCAGCATGAAGCAATAGGCATCTATGTTGACAGCAACGGAGAAACAATGATCCTGATTGATGAGAGGGGGAGGATCATTCAGAATGAAATGTTGACAGCTTTAATATCCCTGATCCTTTTAAAATCTAGGATTCATACAGAACTAGTTGTTCCTCTAACGGCTCCGACCGTGATTGAAAAGATGGCCAGCAGCCATAAAGGGAGGGTAATCAGGACTAAAAGCTCACGTCAATCGATGATGGAGGATTTGTTAAACTGTAAAAGAGAGGATTTCAATACACGCATCGAAATGTTTAATCTGTACTTTGATGCTCTTGCCGGCGCCACGAGAATAATTGAATACTTAAGCTGCCATGGAATAGCTTTATTCGAAGTGATAAATGAGATTCCAGAATTTCATATGAAGAGCAAAACAGTGGAATGCCCATGGGTGGACAAAGGGAAGGTCATCCGCAAGTTGATCGAAAGTGAAAAGAAAAATCCTATGGAACTCTCGGATGGAGTAAAAGTAAACCATGACCGTGGTTGGGCTTTGGTCCTACCCGATGCAGATGCACCTGTCTGCAGGGTGTACAGCGAAGGGTACTCAGAAGAATATGCAGAGTCACTAACCGATATGTACATAAACAAAATAGAGAGAATAAGAAAGAGTTGATCAACTCTTTCTTATTTTTTAAGATATCGCACTTTTAATCCTTTCAATGGACATAAGCGGCCTTCACCGTATTCCCAGGGAGTTACATGCACGGACTGAACATAAACAAGCCCATTCCGCTCCATTAAATATCCCATTCTTATGAGCTATATAGGTTCTTCCAGAACAGTAGGATCTATCCTTGAGATATTTAAGATTGTGCTGAAAATATAACAGACATTTTTTCATGTTAAGCAGCATCTTACTTACTATCTGAAATAGGGATATGGATATTCATAAATCAGCGCGTTTGTGGCAAATTATTATTAACATTCCCGAATATAACAGGGAATTAATCCCTTTGAGAATGGAGCAAATAAGGTTAGTGTAAAATTACTTTGGGGAAAAAACAAAAAATAAAAGGAAAGAGTACCTCCCCTGTGATATGATGTAATTTGTAAGCACCACAAAAATCACAAAAAAGGAGATACTCTTATAGAACTAATTATACATGAAATCATAAAGAAAATCAGTAGTAATTATGAAAAGGAACTAAAAAAACCTGATACTCGAAAGAAGAGATATATCCGAGTTTATTCTAGCTACTAAGAAGATGTTGGACGAGATTAGGGTAACCTTAGTGGCCGAAGCATTAGAAACAATAGACGAGGTGTATAAGAACAGTAAGGCTCGAAAACAGAACTGGAGAGTAAAAGAGAAAGACCCTTACAACGATATTTGGTGAAGTCCGGTACGAAAGAACATATTACGAAAACAAAAGGACTGGTGAATACAGCTACCTGTCAGATGAAGCAGTGGGCATAAAAGCTCATGATAAACTGGATACTCCACTAAAGGCAATACTTATAGAAGAAGCAGTATTTATGCCCTACAGCAAAAGCGGAGAAAAAGCTTCTGAAGCAGTAAATCTAACATCACAGACAGTAATGAACAGTATCCGTGAACTTGGTAGTGTAAGTAATGATGCAGTAGAGGTTAAGCAAGACAAAAAGTCTGTAAAGGTACTTTACATAGAGGCTGATGAAGATCATGTAGCGCTTCAGGATGGTGGAAACGTAGAGCCAAAGCTTGTATATGTACATGAGGGCAGGAAGAAAGAGGGGAAAAACCGTTGGAAACTATTGAATGTAAGGTATTTTAGTGGTGTTTATGCAAACAGTGACAAGTTATGGGTAGAAGTTTAGACTACATAGATAAAGCTTATGACATGGATGCTATAGAAAAGATATACCTATCAGGGGATGGTGCTGCATGGATAAAGAATGGACTAGGCTGGATAAAGGGAAGTATCTCTGTATTGGACAGATATCATTTATCGAGATATGTAACACAGGCTACGGCGCATATGGGCTATACCACGCCAATTATGTGGGCTTATATAAACAGCGGTAACAAAGAGAGTGTAAAAGAGCTATTCAATGCAATTATAAGTACAACTGAGTCAGAGACAAAGAAGAGGGCTGTGCAGGAAGCAAGAAGGTATATACTTGGTAACTGGAAGGGGATAATGCGTCAGTATGAGTCAGATTATGCTGGCTGCAGTGCGGAAGGTCATGTTAGCCATATCTTGTCGTCCAGGTTAAGCTCAAGGCCCTTGGGTTGGGGTAAAACGGGAGTGGACCAGATGGCCTGGTTAAGGGTCTTTGTAGCAAATGGCGGAAAAGTGTATGACGTGTTTATGGAAAAGAAAAGAGAAGCAATAAATGAAGCAAAGGAGGTAAAAGTGGACCGGGAGATTATGAGAAAACGAAAGCTTACTGCATCGCACGAAACTATCGGTAACATAGCCATTTTGAATATCGGTAAAAGGACTTGGGCTACCCAGTTCCTCAAGTCAGTGAGGGATGCTTAAGGCAGACGATAAACAGGGGATTACTTTATTCTTTAAAAACCCATAGTATCTTGACGCTATCGCAAATAAGAGAGATCTTGATTAAAATAACATAATCAAGTATAATAAAAAAGTTGATTATGGACGGGAAAAAAATGAAAGAGGAGGAATGTACATTGTGGCAGCAAAAAACGCAAAACTAAAAATTATCCCATTAGGCGGCGTATACGAAATCGGCAAAAATATGACTGTGCTCGAATATGAAGACGATATTATTGTTATTGATTGCGGAATGACTTTCCCGGAAGAAGAGATGCTCGGTATTGACTTGGTAATACCTGATATTACTTATCTGGTAAAGAATAAAGAGAGAATAAAAGCTATTCTAATTAGCCACGGCCATGAGGACCATATCGGTTCTCTTCCTTATGTTCTAAAGCAGCTTAATGTACCGATTTATGGTACACGTCTTTCATTGGGCTTAATTGAGAATAAACTGAAGGAGCACAAGATCACGAATGCACAACTTCACTGTATCAAACCGAGGGACAAAGTAAAGATTGGATGCTTTACAGTGGAGTTTATTAAAACGAGCCATAGTATTGCAGGATCGGTAGCATTTGCCATTCACACCCCTGTTGGGACTGTGGTTTATACAGGGGATTTCAAGATTGATTACACTCCTATAGACGGAGAAGTAATGGATCTGGGAAAGTTTGCTTTGTTAGGGGAGCAAGGAGTGCTTGCCTTAATGGCGGATAGCACAAATGTGGAAAGACCGGGTTATACCGTGTCTGAAAAGACAGTGGGTGAAACCTTTGAAAATATCTTTCGCTCCGCAGTCGGCAGAATTATTGTAGCTACTTTTGCTTCCAATATCCACCGAATACAACAGGTGATTGATGCATCTTATCGGTATAATCGAAAGGTCTGTATTTCAGGTAGAAGCATGATCAATGTGATGAGCGTGGCAATTGAGTTAGGGGAAGTCAGAGTCCCTGAAGGCACCTTAATTGATATGGATGATATAGATAAATATTCTCCTGAGAAAATAGTAGTCATTACAACGGGCAGTCAGGGAGAGCCCATGTCAGGTTTAGCGCGCATGTCCACATCAGAGCACCGGCAGTTGGAAATCATTCCCGGTGATTTGGTCATTATATCCGCAACTCCCATACCGGGGAATGAAAAGTTTGTATCCCGTGTTATTAATCTGCTATTTCGAAGGGGCGCGAATGTAATCTATGAAGCTTTGGCGGATGTGCATGTCTCTGGACATGCATGTCAAGAAGAACTGAAACTGATTCATACTTTACTAAAACCAAAATTCTTCATCCCTGTCCATGGAGAGTACAGGCATTTAAGACAGCACGCTATGTTGGCTGAAAGCTTGGGAATGCCAAGGAAAAATATTTTTATTCCTGATATCGGGAGCATTATTGAATTGTCATCGAATTCTGGAAGATTTGCCGGAACCGTTACTGCAGGAAACATTTTAGTTGACGGCTTGGGAATTGGCGATGTTGGAAATATTGTGTTAAGAGATCGTCGTCATTTATCCCAGGATGGCCTCTTGGTAGTGGTAGTCACCATTTCCGGAGAGAACGGAAGTCTTATTTCAGGTCCTGATATCATCTCCAGAGGTTTTGTATACGTACGGGAATCAGAGGATTTAATGGAGGAAGCCAAGGCTGTGGTGAAGGAGGTTCTCACCAGCTGTGAGGAGCAGCAGGTAACAGAGTGGGCATCCATAAAGTCCAGCGTAAAGAATACGCTTAGTAATTTCCTATATGAGAGAACGAAGCGGAAACCAATGATTCTGCCGGTGATTGTAGAGATTTGAGTAAAAGGATGACTTGAACCGTTTTTTCGAGTCATCCTTTTGATTTGAACATGATTATTCTTTTCGGGGATTGCAGAAACCCGCATTTTCTTTGCCTGTCTTTTGGGCAATGGGTAGGAGATCCTGCTTCCATTGATAGATTTCCGTTAGACAGGAATCCTTGGGTGGAAAATGGGCTGAATAGATGAAAAATCATGTCAACATATTAAGAGAGTATTCATATAAATGTAATACTTTAGCAAATTACCGGTCTTGTCAAAATGAACCGGAGAAGTTATAATGAAGGGGATTCTAATGAGTTGGAGGTCCTGTAATGGTTGATTCGAACGCACAAACCAACAGGCGCGAACAGGAAAGGGTAAAGCTCTCTGTTCAGCATCCTGTGTTGTGGAAAATGGTACGGACCATATTGATTTATGTAATCAGTTTTTGCATAGTGATTGGAACGGTTGGTATTGCTGTTTCATCATTATATGGTTATCTTTTTGAACCTGTTGATCCAAACGATAAGGAAACCGTCGAAATCGTTATACCGAAGGGCGAATCTGTGTCCTCCATTGCCAGGATTCTAGAGGAAAATCACTTGATCCGCAACAGGCAGGTTTTTAAGCTTATTGTTGATTTTTTCGATAAAGGAGGCAAATTAAAAGCCGGTCAATATAATCTATCCAAGAGTATGACCACATCTGAAATTATTGATCAATTATCCCAGGGAGATGGACGAGCCGATGTCATGAAAATCGTCATACCGGAAGGGATGACAGTTGAACAAATAGCCAATTCATTGGTGAAACAAGGTGCTTTGAAGGATACAAATAAGTTCCTGGAGTTGTGCAAAACGGGCGAAAATTTCATGGACTACAGCTTCATAAGCGATTTAGAGAAGTTGGAGGATCAGGAAAGAAGGTATGTCTTGGAGGGTTATCTTTTTCCTGATACCTATCAAATCTTTAAGGATGCTTCGGAAGAACAGATTATCCGGAAGATGATGGATCGTTTCAGTGACATATATGAAGAGAAATACCATGAACGTGCTGATGAGCTAGGTATGACTCAAGATCAGGTTATAATCCTTGCCTCCATCATTGAAAAGGAAGGGAAGCCAAAGGATTTCAAAAAGATTTCTGCTGTTTTCCATAACAGGCTAAAGGAAAAGATGCTTCTTGGATCTTGTGTAACCTTACAATATGCCTTAAGAACGAATCGTCTGGTGTTAACCGATAAGGATACATCTGATGATTCGCCATACAATACTTATAAAAGGCCTGGACTTCCGATTGGAGCAGTTTGCAATCCGGGGAAACAAGCGATTGAAGCTGCTCTATATCCTGACGAGGAGTTTATGAAGGAAGGGTATTTATACTTTGCCTTGACAGATCCGGCAACTGGAGATTTAGCTTTCTCCAAAACGAAAAAGGAACATGATAAGGTTGTGGCTAAATATCGGCCAATTTGGAAGGAATATGATGAAAAGCAAAAAGAAAAACAGTAAGTGAATCCGACAGGAGGGGGCATATGCCCCCTCTCGCTTGATTTTATCTTCTATACCAGACAAAGGAGATCGTATGGTTACTTCAAGGAAAATGACGAATTTCTTAAGAAGTTTGATCCAAGAGAATGACCCCTTTTTATTGGAAATGCAGAGGATTGCAAGGGAAGAGCGAATCCCTATTATCCCTCCGGAATCTGCGAATTTCCTGGAAATCCTTATCCGAATATCCGGCATTCAAAAGATTCTTGAAATAGGTACTTCCATTGGTTATTCCGCAATTGTGTTTTCTAAGGCGATGGGGCCTGGAGGAAAGGTTTATACAATTGAGATAGATGAGAATACTATAGAAAAGGCACGGGAGAATTTTGCGAAAGCAGGTGTTCTTGATCAGATAATCGTCTTTCAGGGTGATGTAATGGAAATTCTTCCATATATGCAGGGTAAGTATGATATGATATTTATGGATGGACCCAAAGGACATTATGAAGAATGTTTGGACTATTTTTTACCGTTACTTCGAGATGGTGGAATTCTGGTATATGATAATGTGCTCTTTCGTGGTATGGTTTCAGGCGATCGGAAGCTTAAGAGACGGAAAATTACAATCGTCAAAAGGATGCGCAGCTTTCTAAAGGTCCTATCCACCCACCCACAACTTCATACCACAATCTTGCCCATCGGTGATGGGTTATCGGTCAGTATAAAAAGAAAGGAATTTGCCCATGAAACGACCTGAGCTTCTGGCACCGGCAGGGAATTTGGAAAAGCTGAAAATTGCCATAAATTATGGAGCTGATGCCGTCTATGCAGCTGGAAAACGATTCGGTTTAAGAGCCTATGCTGATAACTTTGAAATGGATGAGTTGAAGGAAGGGATCGATTATGCTCATAGGAGAGGAAAAAAGGTATATGTCACTTTGAATATTATCCCGCATAATGCTGATTTAGAAGGCTTGGATGATTATGTGCGGCAATTGGCTGCAATGGGAGTATATGCCATTATTGTTTCTGATCCGGGTGTACTTGCGATTGTACGAGAGACAGCTCCCCGAATGGAGATTCATTTAAGCACCCAAGCGAACAACACCAATTGGAGGAGTGCTCGTTTCTGGCACGAGCAAGGGGTGAAACGGATTATACTGGCCCGGGAGTTGTCCCTTGATGAAATAAAGGAGATAAGGCAGCGCGTTCCGGATACTTTGGAGTTGGAGGCATTTGTACATGGCGCCATGTGTATTTCCTATTCTGGCCGATGTCTTCTCAGTAATTACCTTGCGGGTAGGGATGCCAATCGGGGAGAATGTGCTCAATCCTGTCGATGGAAATACTATTTTATGGAAGAGAAAAGGCCAGGGGAGTATCTTCCTGTCATGGAGGATGAAAGGGGGGCTTATATTTTCAACTCCAAGGATCTCATGATGATTGAATATATTCCAGAATTAATGCAAAGCGGTATTAGCAGCTTTAAGATTGAAGGGCGCATGAAAACCAGCTTTTATGTGGCTACCGTTGTGAAGGCATACCGGCAGGCAATCGACGGATACTTGGAAAACCCTGAAGGTTATGTTTTTGACTCCAGATTGATTGAGGAAATTTCTAAAGCGAGCAATCGGGAGTTTACTACAGGCTTTTATTTTAAAAAACCTGGTCCCGAGGACCATGCGTATTCTTCCAGCCGTTATGTAAGAAAATATGAGTTCGTAGGCTTAGTTTTAGGCTATGATTACGAAACAAAAGAAGCTATTGTGGAGCAGAGAAACCGCTTTTTTGTAGGAGAGATCCTGGAGGTTTTTTCTCCAGTGGAAGCCAATCGAATGTTAAAGGTAGAGAAGATTCTGGACCAAGAGGGGAATTCACTGGATTTGGCACCCCATCCTCAACAAATAATACGGATCCCTACGCCCTTCCCATTAAGAGAATATGATATTTTAAGAAAGGAAATTAGAGAATCTTAGAGGGTTTATTAGATCTCCGACCGGGAAATAATGTATGTATAACCGGAAGGAGATTTTTTATGGATAAGCGTATTCTATCGATAGGTATGACAGGAACTGCTCTCATTTTTTTGCTAATGGCCCGCCTATGGAATATTCAAATCAATCACTCGCTTAGGATGTCCCAGGAGGTTGTTCGCCAAAGAATCGTTGAAATTCCACTATCAGAAAGAAGAGGGAATTTTCTGGATCGGAAGGGAGTCCCTTTTACTGGGAACAGCTACCAGACTGAACTTATCATCTTTCCGTCCATGATGGCTCCACCCATTAGAAGTAAATTAGAGCTCATATCTTTCTGGACCGGTTTGAACACAGATAAAATCATGGAGCAAATCCAGAGTCGATCTGCATATATTCGTCTGAAAGCGCCCAATATACCAATTGATGATCGAAAAAAGTTACTGGATGGCAAGGAAGCGGGAATGATCCTTGTGGATCAGCCCGTACGCTATGATGAAAACTCTCTGGCCCGGCATGTGATTGGATATATCAACAGTACATCTCAAACGGGTGCTGAATGGCTGGAAAAAGAGCTGGATGAAATACTGAAACCCACAGGAGGAAAGGTCATTTATTGTATGCTTGATGCCAGAGGGAAGATGATTCCTGGGATTGGATACCGGATCCATCAGCCCAAGGGCGATAAGCCTAATGACGTGATGCTCACCTTGGATTTTCATATTCAAAAAATCGTAGAAGAGGAAATGGATAGATGTCAAATGAATGGGGCTGTTGTGGTAACAGAAGCAGCAACAGGTGATATTCTTGCCCTCGCCAGCTGTCCAAATTATGATCAAAATAACTTTAAAGCGTCTATGGAAGGAGATGGTTCCCTTTTGAACAAAGCACTCATTCCGACAGCTCCCGGTTCCATTTTTAAATTGGTCGTTTTAGCAGCTGCTTTGGAGGAAGGCGGGATCCAAGAAGAAGAAATTTTTCATTGCACTGGAGGGATCCTTTTAGGTAATCATTTTGTAGGTTGCCATGAGTCCAGCGGTGGTTTGGGAAGGATAAACCTGGAGGAGGCTTTGGCGTATTCATGCAATGATACTTTTATAAAGATCGCACAACGTCTCGGAGCTGATCCCATCGTCCAAACAGCTCAAAGGCTAGGCTGTACGGATTCCGTCCAGATTGGTCTTCCCTATGAGAGGAAGGGAGAACTACCGGATAAAGAAACGTATGCCGGCAATGGTATTGGAAACCTGGCTATTGGGCAAGGGGAAGTTGCTTTATCCCCCTTACATATTGCGGAGATAATTGGAACGATTATAAATGGAGGCTACCGAAGAAAACTTCGACTCATTAAAGCTCTTCCCTCAGAGAATAACAACGAAATCAATCAAATAAGTTCAACGATGATGGAGCGAGTTTTGAAAGAAGATACTGCGATAGCGTTGAAGGAATATATGGACAGGGTAACAAGCTATGGGACAGGAATGGAGGCTAACGATAATATATTTGGAGGCAGTGGCAGCAAGACGGGTACCCCTCAAGTTATGAAACACGGAAAAATCTCCAATAATGGATGGTTTGCTGGATATTTTCCGCGGAAGGATCCCCAATATATCATCGTGGTTTTTATGGAGGATGTAGAAAGCGGTGGGAAAGCCTGTGGTCCTGTCTTTCGGAATATTGCCAGGAAGATTCATGAGTATGAAGAGCGTTTTATCATGCAATGAAGAACATGGATGTTTTCTGGTAGACATACACACTTTTCACCCCAAAAGCATATAATTTAGAGCGACCTATTTTTGGGGAGGTGTAAACAACATGATACCAGTTGCAGGCGGCTTATTACTCCTACTCAAAGAAGCATTATTCTTCACATCGTATGTTTCCGGAAACAATTCCTTTCCTCAACCTTTATCAGCCGAAGAAGAGCAGATGTACCTTCAGCGTTATGCAGAAGGAGATGAAGAGGCGAAGAATATTCTGATCGAAAGGAACCTTCGCCTGGTAGCCCATGTGGTAAAAAAATATACCAATACGGGAAAAGATACCGATGACTTAATTTCAATTGGAACCATTGGCCTTATCAAAGCAATTACAACCTTCAATGCAGAAAAAGGAACGCGATTGGCAACTTATGCCGCACGGTGCATTGAGAATGAAATATTCATGACAATAGGGATATATAGGTCCAGTGGAAAAGATCTCTTATCAATGAGAAAAAATGATATAATCAGATAAGTAAATGATATATTTTAGGGAAGGAGAATGAATATGGCTGAATTAACGTCGCGGGAAAGGATCCGGATTGCTTTGGCGCATCAGGAACCGGATATGGTACCCATTGATTTTGGGGGAATGAGGTCAACAGGGATCAATGCAATTGCCTATAACAGTTTAAAAAAACATCTAGGAATACAGGGCGGTGTAACGAAGGTATATGACATTTTCCAGCAGTTGGCTGAACCGGAAGAGGAAGTGCTGCGGATAATGGGCGGTGATGTTGTACAACTGCATCGATATGAGCCAGCTTTTGGGATCAATATTGCCCGGTGGAAAGAAGGAAGACTCCAGGATGGCTCTAAATGTATGGTGCCCTACGGCTTTTCACCTGTAGAGAACGAGAAGGGAGATCTTGATATTGTAGTAGATGGAAATGTCATTGCCCGGATGCCTAAGAACGGTCATTACTTTGATGTGGTATACCATCCTTATCAAAATGTAAAAACACAGGAAGATATTGACCGGATTCCTATGGAAGGAATTAGCGATGAAGAGCTGGCATTCCTTGAGAAGGAAGCGAAACGCTTATATTATGAAACGGATTATGCAATATTGGGTTCCTTCGGTGGGAATATTTTAGAAGCCGGGCAGTTGGACTGGGGCTATGAAAGATTCTTTATGGAGATGGCATTGAATCCTGATCTTATCCATTATTATTTAGAGAAAAAGACCCAGGCTCATCTAAGAGATCTGGAAAAATACTTGGAGACTGTTGGTGAATATATTGATGTCATCCAGTTCGGAGATGATTTGGGAACTCAGGAAAACAGTCAAATATCAATAGAAATGTACAGACGAATGATTAAACCCTATCATAGTCGACTGTACCAGTATGTGCGAAATCACTACCCAAAAGTAAAGGTTTTTTTACATTCTTGTGGAGCGATATATAATTTGATTCCGGACTTGATTGATGCAGGGGTGGAGATCCTGAATCCTGTTCAGCTTTCCGCCCGTAACATGGATGCTGCTACTTTGAAAAAGGAATTTGGGCGTTACCTGACCTTCTGGGGTGGAGGAGCAAATACCCAGACGACGGTCACTTTTGGTTCGATTGATGAAATAGAAAAAGAAGTAAAGGAATTGATGAGTATATTTGCACCTGGAGGAGGATTTGTATTTACGCAAATCCATAATATACAATCCAATGTTTCCCCTGAGAAAATCGTAGCAATATATGATACAGCAAAGAAATATAGGAAATATCGTTAGTGGAGATTCGACGAGAATACGAATTGCGTGGCGTATGCTTTTCGCCCACATATTTATTAAGAATTTTGGAAATCCGCTGATAAATTGATTTCATGTCAGCGGGTTTCTGCATCTTGTCATTCACATCATATTTTGGGGTTCAAGTTACGCTTCTGCTGATGGGAGTTGTATCTGTTTGCATTGTTCTTTTCTGTCATGCTATAGCCTTCTATCCATTTTGTTTTACGGCTAGTCAGCATAGAGAAAATGAATAGAAAGGAAAGATGCCGGATTAAAAGAAGAAGATTCTTATTTCATCCTGCCCGAGAACGATTTCGCGAATCAACATTCGAATAAGGTTTTTTTTGTCTTGGTTTGTTATCAGGTGCTTGTTCTCATAAAGATAATATCTTACTGCATGCTGGGGAAGATTAAGGTGAATATCGTCTTTCTGATTTTGTTGCCGTGCCTGCATTGCCTTCTTGCGTTCCAGAAGCTGTTCTTCTTTATTCCTGAGCTGGTAAATTTGCTGTTGAATCTCTTTTATATCTGCTTCACCGAGTTCGGGGGCGATACAGCTAAGGGCATGGATTAAATTTTTTCTGCTTGATGCAACGGTATGCAATTCCTTGTTGATACGATTGAGCTCTTTCTCCTCGAAGCTTGTTACTAGTTTTTCCTCTGAAGTCACACGATCGCCTACCCTGTGACTTTCCTGGATCAGCAATTGAAGGATCAAGCTCCAGACTGCGGACTCCAAATCTTCCGCTTTGATCCTTGTACCACAACCCTGATGAGATGCCTTTGCAGTCCTTTTCTTGTCTGTATATTCATAGATGGTTTTTCCCCAGTTACTGCTTTTCCTGCCCGTCATCGTATTCCCGCAAATTCCGCAACGCAAGAGACCGCTGAGAAGGTAGTTGCGTTTACTTGTACCGGCCCAGCGTCTCCGGGATTGCTCCAATATTTTCTGAGCATACAGAAATACGTCTTTCTCTACGATGGGAGGACAGCGAACCAAGATCCACTCTTCCTTAGGCCGTTTGCGTATGGGAATGCGTTCCGGAAAGTCTTTATATTTGTTCCCCAGCATTCCTTCCGTATTCCAACGGTTATGATAGAATTCCCCTATATATGTTCGATTCATGAGTATTTGGCGAACAACCTGTTTCGACCATGCGGCTGCATGCTTTTTTGTTGGAATTCCCAGTTGGGTAAGATGGTTAGCAATACCGGTGATCCCTTTTATGCTGGGATTGTTTTCAGTAAATAATTGAAAAATCATTCGGACAACCTGAGCTTCATATTCATTTATGACAAGCTGTTGGGTATCGGGATCATAGTCGTATCCATAAATATTGTAATTTCTTAACACTTTTCCTTGACGGGCTTTTTCTCTTCTGCCTCTGCTCATTCGCTCTTTGATTTTTGCCTTTTCAAATTCAGCAATCGCACCTCGCAACTGAAAAAAAAGGATCCCCTCCGGTGTCTTGCCGTATTCACCATTAATGAAAATTAATTCAGCCTTCTTTTCTATTTCATCTGCTAACAGTAATTGATTTCCAAGTTTACGTGAAAGCCTGTCAGGATCAAGACAAATCACCTTTGTAATAATCCCTCGCTGTACGTCGTTTCGAAGCTTAGTGAGGGCAGGTCGATCCAGGATTTCTCCTGATATCCCTTCATCAATATATTCCAGGACGTCTTCACAGCCTGCTTTATTTCTGCATTCACGGAGTTGGTCCCTTAGGCTGAATCCCTTTTTTGCCTGCTCTTCCGTTGAGACCCTTGCATAAATACCGATCATTTTCATTTACCTTCCTTTCAGCATATAGCACTTCATGGATGTACTTTTCTTCGAGAAAGGTGTAACATGATGAAAGGGCCCGTTCTATATTTTCACCCCAGTATCTGGTTATCTTCATTCTATCGTCCCCCCTTTGATATATGTATGAATTGTCTGGATTGTCTCATACCATCGGAACCACGCAAAGAAAGGAATGCAAGCACATGAAGTCAATCAGTGTTAGGGATAGGAATAAATAATGAAATATTAATGACCATACGCTCCTCCAAGAAACGGAAGAGCGAGGTATCCCTTCAAGATCCAATTGGTATCGACAGGGAGGGGAACGAGATCTCTCTCATGGATATCCTCGGAACCGAGTCCGATGCCGTGCTGGATCAGGTAGAAATGAAATTGCAGATAAAAAATCTATATAAAATTATGAGTCATGTTTTGAAAAATCGTGAAAAACTGGTTTTGGAGCTACGATATGGTTTATTGAACGGCAATTACAAAACACAACGTGAAATAGCCCAAATGTTAGGAATTTCACGTTCCTACGTTTCCCGGATAGAGAAACGTGCTATCCACAAATTGACTCGGGAAATGAATCCGGAAAGCTGTCAATGAGTTGACAGCTTTTTTCCGTTCCGGTATGATGAGGTATAATACACTTGATGCGTAATTGACTTAATGATAGGAGAATTCATATGCATCGTTATTTAGTACCTGATGAACGGGTAAAAAGTATCTATGATATCCGGCTGGATCGGCTAAAGGAGAAGGGAATACATAGTTTGATTATTGATTTGGATAATACCTTGACGGCGTGGAACAGCCCTGAAGTGTCACCGGCTTTGAGAAAGTGGGTAGAGAGAGCAAAAAACGAAGGGTTTAAAATATGTCTTCTGTCTAATAACGGTCAAAAGAGGGTTGGTAGATATGCCAAAGAACTGGATGTCATCCCAATCTGGAGGGCAGGCAAACCGGGCAGGCGCGGCTTTCGAAAAGCCTTGGAACATCTGGGATGCAGAAAAGAGGATTGCGCTGTGATTGGCGATCAGATTTTTACTGATATGATAGGGGGAAATCGGGTAGGTATATACACCATTTTAGTAACACCCATTACCCGGAAAGAATTCATCGGTACTCGTCTTGTGAGATTGTTAGAAGGTATCGTGTTGAAGAGACTGGGAGATTAGGAGACGGATAGCATGGAAATTTCATCTAGAACCAGGTTGATAGCATTGTTGGGACATCCTGTCGAGCACAGCCTTTCCCCTCAATTCCACAATAGGATTTATAAGCAGTTGGGTCTGGACATGGTTTATCTAGCCTTTGATGTGGGGAAGGGGCAGCTTTCCAGTGCCTTAGACGGCATACGTGCTATGAATTTCATTGGTTGCAATATTACGATTCCCTATAAAGAAGAGGTGCTTGGATATCTTGATGAAGTTGATCAGGAGGCTGCCGTTATTGGTGCTGTGAATACCGTTAAGAACCGGAATGGTTACTTAATTGGCTATAATACAGATGGAATGGGATTTCTCTATTCCATGAAGAAAAGGGGCATAGGATGCAGGGAAAAGAGAATTCTTTTGTTAGGTGCGGGAGGGGCGGCCCGAGCCATTGCTATCTATCTTGCACGAGAGAATCCACGGGAAATACTCATTCATAACAGAACTCTTGAAAGGGCTCTGGTGTTGGCAGACACCATCAATAGCTATATCGGGATGAATTTAGCAAGAATGGTACAGAAAATACCTGAAGATGTGGACATCATCATCAACACCACTTCCTTGGGGATGTGGCCCCAGGTAGAGGGGAATCCTTTGGAAGGCTTTTCCTTGCTAAACAAAACCATTGTTTGTGATATTGTCTATAATCCACGAAAGACCCGTATGTTAGTTCAAGCCGAAAAGGCCGGTTGTAAAATTGTAGAAGGTGTCGATATGCTTATTGGTCAAGGGCTTAAGGCGATTGAAATTTGGACAGGTGTTAAAATGGATCAATTTTCATATCAGGATACATTAAAATCTTTTTAACTTATATTACAGCATTCTTCATGAAAACCGGATATGTTGAAAGAAGCCTTGGATTGCTATGAAAATCCAAGGCTTCTTTGTAAATATATATTAAAAAATGGATAATTTTAGTTGCAATCTTAAGTATAATTCATTATAATGATAAAAAAGCAAATATATTTCCACTATTTCGACTATATTCCTGTTTTTCCAGGCATATAGACTATAAGGGTGAGAATTTTGGCAGGCAAAAGCAGAAGTTTGGCAGACTTACTGGTTAAAGTAGGGTTGATATCTCCTGCTCAGATGACCCGTGCCCTTTCCATTCAAAAATCTACCGGTGAAAGGCTGTGGAAAATCCTAATAAAGCAGAATCTGCTTACAGAAAAGCAAATTATTACAGTCATGGAACAACATCTTGGACTTCCTTTCATTGACCTCAACAAAATTAGCATCGACCCTGATATGTCACATTATATACCACCAACCATTGCAAAAAGGCACAACCTTGTTCCTGTAAGAAAGAAAGCTAACACATTATATATTGCTATAGAGGATCCTTTTGATTTCATTGCCATCGAGGATGTACGAATGGTATCAGGCATGGAGGTTTCTCCAATGCTGGCATTAGGAGAAGACATCAGGATGATTATCAATCAGTTATACGGAAATGAGCAAGCTGAAAAAGCCATTGCAGATTTTAGAAAGGAGAGCAACTTAACGGATGTCATAGACATTGATGAAAACATCGGAGATGAGATTAACAGCGCTCCCATTGTCCGATTGGTGAATTCCTTAATTGGCCGGGCTGTCCAAGAGCGTGCCAGCGATATCCATATTGAACCTTTTGCCGATGAGGTCAGAATACGTATCCGTATTGATGGCAGACTCCATACCATTCTGACCACACCGAAGAGTGCCCACGCCGCTATCATTGCCCGTTTAAAAATATTAGGAGGTATGAATATTGCGGAAAAAAGGGTACCTCAAGATGGACGCTATGAAACCACTATTGATTCCAAAGATATTGATATTCGGATGTCGGTTTTACCTATGGTCCATGGTGAAAAAGCTGTGCTTCGCATTCTGGACCGGAGCAGCTTTTTAATTCCTAAGGATGCCTTGGGTTTTACCAGTGAAAACCTGGAGAAGTTTAACCAGCTGCTCAAAAATCCCCATGGGATTATCCTGGTTACAGGTCCTACCGGAAGTGGAAAATCGACCACCTTATATACCATGCTTAACGAAATCAACAATGAATATGACAATATCATAACGATAGAAGATCCTGTAGAATATCTCCTGGCAGGGCTGAATCAAGTGCAGGTTAATGCGAAGACAGGGATGACTTTTACTGCCGGTCTGCGGGCTATTTTACGCCAGGATCCGGATGTCATCATGATTGGTGAGATACGTGATGAAGAAACAGTAGAGATAGCAATTCGTGCAGCCATCACCGGACATTTGGTATTGAGCACTATACATACCAATGATGCTGTAAGTACCATCTCACGCCTGATGGATATGGGGATAGAACCTTACCTGTTGGCTGCCTCATTGGTAGGAATAATTTCCCAGAGATTGGTTCGGCGTATATGTCCCTCCTGCAAACATCCCTATGTTCCGTCTTCTTTCGAACTGAAAATGATGGGACTTTCTGCAGATCACCCTGGCCCTTTTTATGCCGGCACAGGATGTGTGACATGCAACAATACCGGCTATAAGGGAAGGTTTCCGGTTCATGAAATCCTGGTCGTTAATCGCAAACTTCGAGAGATGATAAACGATTGTGCACCTATTGACAGCATTCGTGATTACGCTGTTCAGGGAGGCATGAGTACCCTGCAAGAAGAATGCGCAAAGGCTTTGCTGGGGGGACTGACCACATTTGAAGAGGCTGCCAGGGTTACCTATTCTCAAGATACATAGATAAAGGAGGCAGCTGATGGGTATTTTCAGCCTGGTAAAAAAGGCTTCGGAAATGAAAGCATCTGATTTACACATTTCGGTGGGTATACCACCCACTTATCGCGTCAATGGCAGTTTAGTTCCTGTAGGAGAGCAAGATCTTTCATCGGCGGATACGGAGTACTTTGTCCGAGAACTGTTATCAGAGGAACAGTGGCAGACTGTCCAAAGAAAGGGAGAATTAGACCTGTCCCTTTCTGCTCCTAACCGTCAGCGTTTCCGCTTGAACGTTTTTCGCCAGAGGGGCAGTTACAGCATGGCCATTCGACTAATTCATTCTCAAATTCCCAGCATCGAGGCCTTAGGCTTACCATCGATTGTCAGGAATCTGTGCAGAAAAATCAGGGGAATTATTCTGGTAACTGGACCGTCAGGAAGTGGGAAGTCTACAACTCTGGCATCTATGATTGATTTGATCAATAGCGAGCGGGATTGTCATATTATTACTCTAGAAGATCCAATTGAATATCTTCATAAGCACAAGCGGAGTATTGTCAACCAGCGTGAAATAGGAAGCGATAGCATGAGTTACGCTAATGCATTGAAGGCTGTGCTCCGTCAGGATCCCGATGTGATCCTTATTGGTGAGATGCGAGATTTGGAGACAATCCGGATCGCCTTGACAGCTGCAGAGACAGGGCATCTGGTATTAAGCACCCTTCATACCATCGGTGCAGTTAAAACCATTGATCGCATCGTTGATGCGTTTCTGCCTCATCAGCAGCAACAAATCCGTGTACAACTATCCATGACCTTGGAAGCCGTTATTTCTCAGCAGCTTATTGCCACCATCCACAATAAGGGGAGGGTTGCTGCCGTAGAAACTATGGTCGTCAACCCGGCTATTCGAAACTTGATTCGGGAGGGAAAAACCCATCAGATCATGAATGTCATCCAGACATCTGCGAATAGTGGAATGAAAACTATGGACAATGCGCTGGCCGAATTGTATAAGAAGGGTATGATTCGTTTGGAGGATGCCTTAGCCCATGCTGTGGATCAGGAGTATCTCCAAAGTCTGATTTCATACCGATAAGCTGGCGATTGGCCTCAAGTAGAAGTTTTATTTATGATATTGTTTTTGTTGGAGGGGGGTGATGAACATTCCGAAATATCGATACAAAGCAACGAATATGAGAGGCCAGGTCGTAGAAGGCATTTTTGACGCAGCAAATCAGAGAATTGTTATCGATATGATTCGTCAGAAAAGCTATTTCCCCCTCGAAGTAACTGAGATTATCGAGAAGAAAGATGTGAAGGAACTGGGGATTTTTACAAGAGTACCCATTAGAGAAATTGCTATATTCTGCCGTCAATTTGCCACAATTCTTAAGGCCGGTGTTCCGATAATCCAAGGCTTGGACATCGTTTCCGGTCAAGTAAGGAACAGGAATATGAAAAGGGTCCTGGAGGGGGTATACGGAGACCTCCAGACAGGAATGACTCTATCAGAAAGTCTTGCTAAATTCGAGGGACAGCTTTCCGGACTTCTTATTCACATGATAGAAGCGGGAGAAGTAAGCGGAGAACTGGAAATGTCCCTGGAGAGAATGGCAGATCACTTTGAAAAGGAATATAAGCTCCGGCAGAAGGTAAGGAGTGCTTTGATCTACCCGATCATTGTTTCAATTGTAGCGTTGACTGCTGTTTACTTTTTAATTGCCAATGTCGTGCCAAGCTTTGTAAACATATTTAACAGTAACAGCATACCATTACCTGCTGCCACAAGAATGCTACTAAGCATCAGCAGCTTCCTAGATAAGAATGGAGCCATTCTGTTTTTCTTTCTTGTAGTCATGATCGTTTTCATTAAGTTATTCACATCTAAAGGTAAGGGCAGATATCTGTCTGATAAGTTGAGACTTCAGCTGCCTTTCCTTAAGGGTCTGTACATTAAGATAATATCAGCCCGTTTTTGTCGCGCTTTGAGCACCCTTTTATCAGAAGGAGTCTCATTGACTCAGTCACTGGAAATTGTGAGTAGAATTATCGGAAATGTTGTGATTGAAAAGGGGATTTTAAACGGGTGTGAAGAACTGAGGCAAGGGAAAAGTCTCAGTGAACCCTTGAGTTTATTAGGATATTTTCCTCCCATGATCATTCAGATGATTTACCTGGGGGAGGAATCAGGAACAATGGATGAAATGCTGCAAAAGGCAGCAGAGTACTATGAAATGGAAGTGGAAACGGCCATACAACGGATGACGACATTGATAGAACCGGCGGTCATCGTTATATTGGGAGGGGTTGTTGCCTTTATTGTATTATCGACTATCTTACCCATTTTCGACATGATGAGTCTTATTGGGTAATTATAAGAAATGAAGGAGGAGGAAAATCATGAGAAAAAAAGCTGGCAGCAAGGATCAGAAAGGCTTTACTTTGATCGAACTGATTGTGGTAATCGCTATTCTGGGTATTTTAGCCGCGATTGCTGTACCGCGATTAACCGCTTCAAATGAAAAGGCGAAGATTGCAGCCCATAATGCGAACGTTCGGATGCTGGAAGGCGCGATTTCATTGTATCAGGCTGAGAAAGGTGAATTGCCTGAAAATTTGCAAACCTTAGTAGATGATGGATACATAAACGCCGTACCCGACAACCCTTTGGAAGGAGGAGAGGAATACGATATCAGTTCAGATGGAAAGGTGACTCCGGGACCAACAAAGATGCCAGAACCCTCTTCATCCCCTGAACCTCCTGCCGGCGGTGATGAATAGTAGAAAGGTGTCTTGTTGTCGGTATAACCTCCCAATATGTTTTGACATATTTACATGGATGATATACAAGACTGCATTGGCTCTTGATGAAAGGTTTTTCTGCAATGACTTTACCATTCACAGCAGATCACTGGAATCCATATAGAAAGAAATAGAAAAAAGGAAATAATATGTTCATTTTATTTTTTATAATAGGACTGATTCTAGGCAGTTTTTATACTGTCTGCATCGAGCGAATTCCTCGGCAGATGTCCCTTGTTACACCAAGATCACATTGTAGCAGCTGCGAACGTACCTTGCAGATTTATGATTTAATCCCTGTAGTCAGCTACCTTTTACTGAAGGGGAAATGCAGATGCTGCAATGCACGCATATCTCTCCGATATCCTATCGTGGAGTTGCTGACAGGAATCCTCTTTGGAGGCTTATACCTTAAATATTCTCTCAGATTGAGTTTTTTTGTATATGCAGCATTAACATCTGTCTTGCTGGTAGCAGCCTTCATCGATCTTGAGCATAGAATCATTCCCAATGGCCTAGTTCTTTTTGGTTCCATCATTGCACTGATATTTAATATACTGCAACTTCATGTCAACTGGTTGGATGGTCTGCTGGGCATGCTGACCGGAAGCGGCATCCTCCTTCTTATAGCATGGCTATCTCTTATCCTGCTAAAAAAGGAAGGCATGGGGGGAGGAGACATCAAACTAATGGGAATGATCGGCCTTTTCTTAGGCTGTCGTTTGACTTTGCTCAGCCTTGTCTTGTCTATATATATTGGTGGCTTTATAGGAGGAATGGCTCTCTTAACCCGTCGGAGGAAAGCTGGCGATTATATTCCCTATGGGCCTTTCATTGCATTGGGGACATTGGTTGCCATATTCTTCGGCAGGGAGATCCTCTTGTGGTATTTTTCGAGATTTGGGTGGTTTTATGACTAATAGCCGGACAGGTTTTACACTGGTGGAGTTAGCCATTGTGATCTCGATTATTGGGCTCCTGGGTTTATTGATAGTGCCCAATATTGTTTCGACAACGGAAAAATGGATACTGGAGTCAGCTGCTCAGGAGATGCTTCAGGATATTCGTACAACTCAACAGCTTGCAGTAACCAGTGGATATGAACACAGTTTTCAATTGAATGCCACTCAAAACAGATATCGAATCCGTCATGTGAGTTCGACGAAACCAACCATCAAGGAAGTGGAAATGGATAAACGGATAAAGGTCAGGGTTGGCGGGGATGGTTTTGTTGTATTTGGAGATTACCGTGTCCTATCATATAAAGCAACCGGTTCCCCTGAAAGGACAGGAACGATATATTTATCTGTCGACAGTGGGCACTCAGTCGCTATTACGGTCATGCTGAATACCGGAAGAGCGGTGATTGTCCGATGAAGAAGAAAGCTATCCAATTATCAAACAAAGATGCCTTTACACTGGTTGAGGTGATCATTTCGATTGCCATTTTAGCACTGCTTATGGGACCTTTTCTTGGTTTGTTTGTTCAAATCACAAGAACAAATAAGATATCCCAAAAAACGCTGGAGTCCACCTTCATCGCTCAGCGCAATATGGAATCCCTTTATGACCTTTGCTATGAAGAGCTCCTGGAAAAAAGGGTTATGAAGGAGCCCCAGGATGGTTATTATGTGGATATTGATATTCTTCCCTACGGAGCTCTGCCCAATGAAGAGGGGATTCCCGCTATATATGGACAATATGAAACATGTTATTTTCATTTGCTTTTTCAACAAGGTGAGGAATCGGATATCAAAGTCATATTGATTTCACCAGATATGCCTTCAATCCGCACATACACGTCAGTTCCCGAAAGGATTGATGTGGTGATTGCTGCAAATGCTGACAGCGGGGAGTATTCCTGGTCAGTAGCAGGTCTGTTTTCTGAATCGGGAGTACTACCTGAGGGGGAGTATCCGGTTATAGTGGTCAATATGGTGCAGTTTGCCCACAAAACCCCTGTAGTCCTTAACGTGACCGGGGATGTTTATGGGATTGTTTATACCGGTAGGGACAACGCAGATCAGATAAGCTATCAAGGAAGCCATTACAAAATCTATTCTGGGGCGGATTACCGTGACTATTCACTGGTCAAAGTCTTCGTACGTGTATATGAGTCACTGGATGATCCAATCCCTTTGACCACAATGGAAGGATTAATCCAAGTGAAAAATAGATAAGGTGATTTTATGCAAGGTAATCAAGGGGGATTTACCCTGGCTGAATTGATTATCGCTCTTTCACTACTTGTAATTGTCATTACCCTAGGCCATTCCCTCTATATCATAGGCATTAAAAGCTTTATCAGAGAAACGACGGCAATCGAGCAGCAGGCTCATTTACGCTTAGCCCTTAGCAATATATCCCGAAATATCCGTATGACCCCATCTTCCCGTATTACTGTTATCAATGAGGAAAGCCTGAAAGTCGACGATGGGACCTATCGAATGAACCTGACACGAGATACCCTTTTGTATAAGGGAAATCCTCTTGCCGTAGGAGTCAAGAGTTTCAAAGTACGGGAATTGGAGGGAGGTAAAAGGATTTTTATTGAAATCCATAGCAGTGGCGAGAAAGGCCATCTTTCAACCATAATATCCTTGCAAAGGTAGGTATGGACATGAGATCTTTCGTTTGTCCACGGGAAGGATCCGTTCTCATCCTGGTTACTTTAATTTTGCTGGTTTTGTCTGTGTTGGGTATGGCTCTACTGGGAATTACCATGACGAATTACATGATCAATAAGGCTGAAAGGGAATACCAAATTGCTTTCTACTATGCCGAAATGGGTACGAGGAAAGGAATGGAACAAATAAAGATTGAATTCGAGAATTTTTATAGTCATTTAGAAGCAGAATTGAGATTGAAAAGACCGGATGACCCGCCAGGTCCATATGAAACCAAATTTAAGAGTGCCAGATTCTTTTCCACGATTCGTGATTCAGCTGCTGTCAATTTCAAAAAGCCATCCATAAAATCTGTCGGTAATACCCCTGTGAGCCTGGACACCATATTTGAATATGATACGATTCCAGGTATCCCTGGAGCAGCGCGATTCATGGTAACCACTACAGCGTCAATTGATGGGATAAAGAGGACCACTCAAGGAAATGTGGATGTAAAAGCTTGCAAAATCGAGTATGTATATGACGATCCAGATCCAGAGCTTTTTGAGAATGCCATCATTACCGGTTCTTCCTTTGATATCATTAAGTGTCATATGATCATTGAGGATGGCCCAATAAAGGTAAAAGATATAAGTATTGATGTAAATATGAACAATGGAGGTACTATTGAATACATTAATTCGGTCTTGTATAAAGGTGAAAATTATAAGGATCTTATGGTGGTTTCTTACAATCTCCTACCTAAGGACTATATTTTGTATGGGAATGCCAGAATATTCAGCAGCAATAAGGATATTGACATAAGAAAACTTGGAAGTCCGGAAGACCCTGTAGTCATTATTGGTCCACCAAACGATGATCTAATCCTTTGGGATTCGGAAATATACGGCATTGTCTACAGTGACGGAGATGTGATTCTGCAAAAGGATACCGCAATCTACGGTATATTCATTTGCAAAGGGAAAACAATCTTCTATGACAATAACACAATGAATAGAGTATATGCAAAGTTTATGCCTGAAACAGTAAACAAAGCAATAAATGGTGGGGCAGGGGATTTTCGGGCTTTCTTTAATCTGATCAATGGTTATACTGTTTTCCTTGATGACACGATCCTGGGCGAAACAATTCTTGAAATATATTCGATGAAATAAGGTGTGATGTACATGTCATTACAGACAAAAGCTATCATCGGTATAGATGTTGGTTCCAGCCAAGTGAAAATGGTACAAACCAATGCCAAAGGCGAGGTGATTCATTGGGGGATAGGGCATGTGCCCAAAGACTTGTTCCGTCAGGGAAAAGTTGAAGCGATAGAGCCCTTAGTCGATACACTGAGGAAAATAATCAAGGAAAAGAAGATCAAGGGTAGAAGATGTGCATTATGTTATTCGGGAAACGATGTGATCATCAGAGAGCTGCAGTTGCCGGTCATGACAGATCAGCAGATAGAGCTGAATATTCAATACGAGTTGAGCGAGTATCTTCCTCTTGATCCTCTAAAATATAGTATTGAATACCGGGTATTGGATACTATGGAAGAACAGGACACTGCCTCGATGCGTGTAATGGTGGTAGCTGCTCTGAGGGAGAGTCTCCAGGTCTATATGGATATATTAAAAAAAGCCGGAGTGAAGCCAGTTTATATTGATATCCCATCTAATGTGAGAGAAAAACTTCTCAGATATGCCCTTTCGGCCAATTCACAACAACGCATCTGTGTTGTAGATATTGGAGCATCCATGACGGAGATCAGTTTATATCATAATGGTGTTTATTTTACGAATAAGACGACCCCCATCGGTGCTCAACATTTGACGGCTATGCTATCAGAATATTTGCATATTGATGAACTTGCTGCCGAAAGATGGAAAACGGATCATCATTATATGGAAAGGGGACTGGGTGACAGCCTGAGGACTCAGATCATTTCCTATTTGGAACAGCTGGTCCAGGAGGTATCTCGAGTGGTGGCATACTACCAAAACCGCAATTATCAGTCGGAGGTTGAGAAGATATATCTCATGGGAGGGGGTTCCCTGCTTAAGGGATTGCCCGAATATCTCGAAGAACATTTGGGGATAAAGGTTTCCTATATCAATGAGCTCTTACTTTCGCTTGAATATAAGCATGAAGTGGCTCGAAACGGTGTATTTCTAGCCGATGCCATAGGTACAACCTTAAGGGTGGAGGGTTAATATGAAAAGAGATATCAACCTCATTCCGAAAGACAAAAAAGTAGAATCCGTTTATATGATTGTTTTTAATGTAGCGGGCATCTTGATGCTGTTGGGCATCTTTACCGTTGCTGGGATCCTGTATCCGATGAGCAAGAAGACAATGCTTATTTTTCAAAACAACAGCTATGAAAGGGAATTGGAACGGTACAAAGGTGTAGAAAGAGAATTAACAGTTCTCCAGCAAAAACTAAACGACATAGAAGGCAGGAAAAGGGCAGCTCAGATACTGATGAATGAGCAAAATGATATGACCACAATTCTGATGGCTATTCAGAAGTCTTCACCAACATCCCTCCAGCTGAACACTCTTAGCTATGATATGAATGGGATGACACTTGAAGGCTGGGTTTCCAGCGCCAGGGAAGTGGCCCAGCTGGTAGTCAATCTAAGAAAGACAGGTTTTTTCCTGGATGTGATGGTCGACAGCATTGAAACGGAAAAAGGAGATTCAAAAGTAAAATTTAACATCCAGTGTCTGATGGATATCCCAAAATTTGAAGGGGAAGAAGCAGAAAAGGAAGGAGCTGAGACATAACGATGAAGTTCACAAAGAGGGAATCGATCCTGCTGACAATAGCGTTGCTGTTTGCTGCAGCTACTTTGTACTATACATATTTTCTTTCCCCTTTGAAGATAGAGATAGCTAGGATTGAAAAGGAAATGTCCTCCAAACATCAGAAACTGATCCAATTGAAAACCCAGGCACAAAAAATCGATGAACTGGAGAAAATGACAGCTTACTCTGCTGCGGAGCTTATGGAGAGATACCAGGATATTCCCATTGGGTTGGATCAAGCGGAGCTGATGGTATTTCTAGAGGATATTCTCAAGCCTTCGGGTGATCAAATCAAAATCGAATTTGCAGAAGTGGTTGACATGGATTCCTACCAACTGGGAGGGGTGAATGTGACGATGAAAACCACATATCCGAGTTTTTTTCATGTTTTGCAAAGGCTTGAAGAGGCCCCTTATCGGAATCAAATAGAGAGATTGAGAATTAGCCTGGAAGGGAGGGGAGGACCGGAAGAAAAGGTGTTACAAAGGGAGAACCAAGCCATAGAAAAGAACAACCTGAGAGTGGATTTATCCCTCAATTTCTATGCTTTTCCCGGGGGGGTGAATAAGAATAAGACTTATTCATTTATGACAGGAGATTTCCATAAAAGTGATTTATTTTCTCAATAAAATGTAGGAAAACCCTACATTTTATTTTTATTGTTGTCATTCGTGCTCATATGAGGGTACAATGAAAGGGATTAGAAATATATAGTAGGAAGCATGGAAGGATGATATGAAAAAGTGAAGCGTAATATTATCCTGACCGGATTTATGGGAACCGGAAAAAGCACCGTCGGTCAAATCTTAGCCAAAAACCTTGGATATGAGTTTCTTGATACGGATGCGTTCATTGAAAGAGAAGAAGGCCGCAGTATATCGGATATTTTCAGAGATGACGGTGAGCACTACTTTCGTCAATTGGAAACGAAGCTTGTGTTGAGGATTCGAATTTTGGAAGGAGTGGTAGTAGCAACGGGAGGAGGTATGATACTAAAACCTGAGCACCGGAATTGGTTTCGTGAAAAGGGTATTATTGTTTGCCTGGATGCCAAATTGGACACCCTTTTAAAAAACCTGGCCGATTCTACTCATCGACCTCTTCTGGACCGGGAAGCAGAGCAAGATCGAGAATGGAAAATACAAAAGCTTTATTATGAGCGAAAGAAGGCATACATGGACGCTGATTGGATATGTATGATTGATGATAAGACTCCCCAGCAAGTAGCGAGAGAAATAGTGGATGCTCTTGCCGGTCAACTGAAATAGATTTACATAGACATATTATTGCTGATGAGCTTGTTTTAAATTCGAAAGGGGAAGGGATATGACAGCGTTGGCAAGAATTCGTTTTGGTCCTTCCGGAAATTCGCGATCTTTTTATGAACAGGGATACAAGTCCAGTCTTTTTGCTCCTAGGTGGTTGCATAGGATGGGGTTGGATGCCTATGAATACTCATGCAGCCGGGGTATCCGTTTAGATGAGGAAGCAGCCAAGGAGCTTGGTATGGAAGCTTGGATGTATGATATCGCTCTCAGCATCCATGCTCCATATTATATAAATCCGGCCAGCCAGGAAAAGGATAAGCGAGATAGGTCGAAGAAATATATTCTGGATTCGTTACAAACAGCTCGATGGATGGGAGCAACACGAGTGGTTTTTCATCTTGGGGCATGCGGGAAAATCTCTCGAAAATTGGCTTTGGATACAGCTGTGAAATTGTTTAGCGAATGCCTCGTTCTTGCAAAACAGATGGACTTGGGGGATGTTCACTTATGTCCTGAAACCATGGGGAAACGAAATCAGTTGGGTACTCTCGACGAAGTGCTTAGCTTGTGTCGATTGGACGAGAGCGTAATTCCCACCCTGGATTTTGGGCATATGCATGCCTTAGGTTTAGGATCTCTCAAGACAAGGAAGGATTATGAAACAATATTGAATCAGGTGGAAAATGAACTGGGCTATGACCGGCTGAAAAGGGTGCACATTCACTTTAGCCGGATCGAATATACATCAGCTGGAGAAAAAAAGCACCGGACTTTGAATGAAACCCAATATGGTCCTGATTTTGAACCTTTGGCTGAACTAATATACAAAAAATCCATGTCACCTGTTATTATATGTGAATCCCAAGGAACGATGGCAGAGGATGCTCTAAAATTAAGGGAATGCTATCAATCAATTCAAGCAATGTGAAATCAACACTTAAAATGAAAGTTTTCCTATTCAAGGTATGAATTTTATGGTAATATATATAGGGATTTATAGTTAAGTCCAATAGTTAAGTCCATTCTATAAGGATATTTTCGAGATGGGTGAAAAAATGAAGAAAGTGTTGGTTATCAATGGGCCTAACTTGAACTTGCTTGGTACTAGAGAACCGGACGTATATGGCAGAACGACATTGGAGGAGCTGATGCATGAAATCATCGAGTTAGGGAAAGAATGGGGCATAAAAGTAGATTGTTTTCAGTCCAATTATGAAGGAGCCATCATTGAAAAGATTCATGAGGCTCGAGGTGAATATCTGGGTATCATTATAAACCCAGGTGCTTATACCCATTATAGTTATGCCATAAGGGATGCAATCGCAGCCATTGACATACCTGTATTGGAGGTTCATCTGACCAATATTCATAATCGTGAAGAATTCAGACGGAATTCAGTGATTGCCCCCGCATGTGCTGGTCAGATTTCCGGCTTGGATAGCTGTAGCTATAAAGTTGCTCTGTATTATTTTTCATTATACTGTTCTCAAAATACCAAAAGGAAATAGCTAACGAGCAGGGAAGTGTGTTCCAAGGATAATCTTCTATGCTTTTCTTCCTTGGAACTTATTATCATAAAAACAAAGATGCTTATTATTAAAACGGAGGGAATAGCATGATTTCTGCTGGTGATTTTCGAAAAGGAATGACGATTGAAATCGATGGCCAGGTGTATACCATTGTGGACTTTCAGCATGTAAAACCTGGGAAAGGTGCAGCTTTCGTCAGAACTAAGATCAAGAATATTATGACAGGAGCCGTATTGGATCGAACTTTCAGTCCTACTGAAAGAATACCAAGAGCTCATATTGAGAAAAAGGAAATGCAGTATTTATACAACGATGGTAGCCTTTATTATTTTATGGATACGGAGACATACGAGCAACTACCATTGAACCATGATCAGGTGGAAGACTCCCTTCCATACATAAAGGAAAACATGACGGTGACCATAAAATTCTTTAAGGGGGAAGCATTCTCCGTTGAACCACCTAATTTTGTTGAGTTGGAGGTTGCCTCTACCGAGCCTGGATTTAAGGGAGACACAGCTACCGCTGGAACCAAACCGGCTGTTTTAGAGACAGGAGCCACCATTCAAGTTCCTTTATTTGTAAATACTGGAGATGTTGTTCGTGTAGATACCCGTACCGGTGAGTATATGGAAAGGGTTTAAGGGAAAAGATAAAGTGAAAGACTTTTAAGCAATCTGGTAATATGTCAAGAGATAAATTTTAATAAAAATAAAAAAAGTGTTGCTAAAACATATTATACGAGGAGGCATGGTTATGAATTACTTAAATGAGAGGGTTTCCTACCTCCGTGGTTTAGCAGAAGGTATGGGTATTAAGGATGACACCAAAGAGGGAAAACTCCTTGTCAATATCGTTGATTTACTTGATGATATTGTTGATGCTATTTCTGAATTGGAGGTTTCCCAAGCCGAGCTCGATGATTACATTGAGACGATAGACGGGGACCTCTCCGAACTGGAAGAAGAGCTTTTTGGTGAGGATGAGGATGATGACGAAGAATCGCGCTATATCGAGGTTGAGTGTCCCAACTGCCACGATACCGTTTTCTTGGATGAGGAAATCTTTAATACGGAAGATGAGATCATCTGCCCTAATTGCCACGAGCCTGTATATACAGATATTGATGAAGATGAAATGGAAGAAGTGTCTGATACAGAGTAGCAATACGGATAAATCGGGCACAAATAATCCGTTAAAAATCAGGTTGAACAACCTGATTTTTTTTATGATTCAAAAAGCATTGAGGAGGTGATAATCTGGCTGAGTCCTTCATATAAATTTATAAAAGGAGGGACAGGTTTGTGATTCAACAAATGAGAATGAACAATAGGTCATGGGAGGAGATCATTTTACCTTTGATGCCCGTTCAAATTCGAAAGCTTCTTACAAGGTTGCCGGATACAATTGCGGATTCCCTGGAAGAAATACGACTTCGTGCCGGGAAACCACTTATGATACATAGCGGGGGGAAGGACTATTTTCTGGATGCAAGGGGCCATATCACTTTGAGTCCAGTTTATGGATATATCATAGCTATGGAGGAATGTCAACGATTTTTAGAAAATATCTCGGATTACTCCCTCTATGCCATTGAGGAAGAGCTTCGGAATGGCTACATTACTTTGAAGGGGGGATTCCGCATTGGTGTCGTGGGAAAGGCTGTTTTGGAGAAGCGAAAGATTAAACTGTTGAAATATTGTTCAGGATTCAACATTCGGATAACACGTCAGGTTCTGGGAGCTGCCGATAAAGTGATGCCTTTTTTGGTTGGATCATGTGGGGTTAGGCATACCTTGGTCATATCACCGCCACAGCTGGGAAAGACGACGATGCTTCGTGACATTGCAAGGCAGCTCAGCAATGGATGGAAGACATTTCATGGGGTTAAGGTAGGAATAGTTGATGAGAGATCGGAAATCGCCGGTTGTTATCAGGGGATTCCTCAGAATGACATCGGTATTCGAACGGATGTGTTGGACGCTTGTCCTAAGGCTGAAGGAATCCTTATGTTGATTCGGTCTATGTCACCACAGGTGATCGTAACGGATGAAATTGGCCGCAAAGATGACATCGAAGCTCTGGAAGAAGCTTTGAATGCAGGTGTGAAAATCATTACTTCTGCTCATGGAGGCAGTATAGAAGAAGTAAAGCAAAGACCTTTTATGAAAGAATTAATTGAAAAAAAGATCTTTGAGCGCTACATATTATTAGGAAACAGTAAGGGGGTAGGAACCGTAGAATCCATACTTGAAGGCATAAATTTTCATAATCTGCTAAAAATGCCTGTAAAATGATTTGAATATACAGAGGAAGAGGTGTTAACGAGCGGAGGAGGAAAGAAAATGCTGATTAAGCTAGTAACCAGTTCAGTTATTGTGATTGGTTGTACACTCATTGGCATTGTATATGCCAATCGTTTTTCCCAAAGATCCCAACTTCTCCAACAATTTCAGATCGGAATTCAGCAGTTGGAAACCCATATTTTATATACGGCAATGCCCTTACCTGAGGCCTTTTTCTATGCAGGAAGGTCAATAGGCGGGAATGTGGGAGCTTTTTTTATGACGTTATCGGATGAAATTCATAAAAGAAGAGGAGCGCCTTTTGAAAAAATTTGGAGGGAAACATTTCATTCGATGGAGGTTTTTAGTTATTTAAACCAGGAAGATTATGAATTATTTGAACAAATGGTGCCAGGGCTTGGAATGACAGACCAAGAAAACCAAAAAAAGAATTTTGCACTGATCCAGTATCGATTAAAGAATCAGATAGAAAAGGCTGAAGGCGAGAGAAACAGGAACGAGAGTTTATACCGCAATTTAGGGATATTGGGTGGACTGATGATCGCCATTCTTCTACTTTAACGAGAAGCCTGTTTACACTACAGGCAGCTTTTGATAGAGAACAAGGTTTCTATACAACTTCTGTGAGGCATGGTTAAGGAGGAAAAGTAGGATGGGCATGAATATAGATCTGATATTTAAAATTGCAGCAGTAGGGATCCTGGTGGCTGTGCTCAACATAGTATTAAAACAGTCGCAAAGAGAAGAAATGGCGATGATGACTACTCTGGCCGGGATTGTTATAGTCCTTCTCATGGTTATAGATTTGATCAGTCGTTTGTTCCAGAACGTCAAGACAATTTTTCAGTTGTATTGACGGGTGACAGATGGTGAGGTATTAGGTATGGATATCCTTCAAATTGTTGGTGTTGGAATCATTGCTGCAGTACTTGCAGTTATTCTTAAGGCACAGAAGAAGGAGTTTGCTATTCATATCAGTATCGCTGCAGGTATTTTGATATTCCTCTTTGTTTTAGGCAAGCTGGTTTCTATTGTGAACGTACTGCAGGATATGGCAAACAAGATCAAGCTGGATTTTGCATACCTGACAACAGTACTTAAAATCATCGGGATCGCCTATGTTGCTGAATTTGGCTCTCAGGTGTGTAAGGATGCCGGAGAAGGGGCGATTGCAAGCAAAATAGAATTTGGTGGAAAGATTATTATCATGACCTTAGCAATACCGATTGTCATGGCATTGTTGAACATGATCATCGAAATAATACCATAGGTGGGAAACATATGAAAAGAGTATTATTTCTTCTTCTCTTGCTCCTGATGATACCTGGAATAGCGCAGTCAGAATACGAGGAAGGCGAGATACAATTTAAGGAAGAGTTGGAAATGGGGATCGAAGAACAAATCCGGGATCTACAGATGGATGACTGGGACAGATTGATTCAGAAGCTTCCGGAGGAAAGCCGGGAAGTCATTGGAAATATGAACATACAGGATATTCTGCGGAACCTGATAACAGGTAAGTATCCCTTTGATATTGGAAAGCTATTTCAGAATCTGTGGACTTATTTTTTCAGTGAGATTTCATTTAACCTCGGTCTAATGGTCAAGGTGCTTGTACTGGCCATTATATGCGGTATTTTGAACAATATGAGAAGCTCGTTTGAGAATGAAAGTATTGGAGAGATATCCCATTTTGTTTGTTATCTTTTAATCGTTATCCTGATCATGCAGAGTTTTACTGCTATTATACAGCACGGAAGAGAAAGCATACAGAACATGGTAGATTTCATGCAGCTTGTATTTCCTATTCTGATCACTTTGCTTGTGGCTATGGGAGGGGTTGTATCATCCGCTGTTTTTCAGCCTGCTGTAGTATTGCTGGTCAATACCATCAGTACATTCTTAAAGGATGTCATTCTTCCATTGATTCTTTTTTCTGCAGTACTTGCGGTTGTCAACCATATGTCAGAGAAAATCCAGTTGAATAAATTAGCCGGATTAGTCCGAAGCACCTGTAACTGGATACTAGGTATTTTATTTACCGTCTATTTAGGCGTCCTGACCATACAAGGAGCCACAGCGGCCTCTTTTGACGGTGTTTCCATACGAACAGCTAAATATGCCATCAATACATTCATACCGGTTGTTGGAGGAATGTTTTCAGACTCTATCGATACCGTTATCAGCTGTTCGCTTTTAGTTAAAAACGCAATAGGGGTTGTGGGGTTAATTGTTCTGGCATTAATATGTGTGTTTTCAGCCTTGAAGATCCTTGCAATTGCCTTTATATATCGTATATCGGCTTCCTTTCTGGAACCCATCGGAGACAGTCGGGTTGTTCAGTGCTTAACAGAAATTGCGAATGTACTGACAATTCTTTTTGTAACGGTTATCTCAGTGGGTGTGATGTTTTTTATTACGATTACTTTGCTGATAGGAGCCGGTAATATTACAGTAATGATGAGGTAGAGAAAAGATGGCAGAGCTAATTAGAAACTGGATTGTAAACCTTGTAGTAGTTATTTTGCTTTCGGTTTTGGTGGATATCATTTTACCCAACGGCAGCATGAGAAAATATGCAAAATTTGTACTGGGTATCATGATTATTTTTGTAGTTATGAGTCCTATTATAGCGGCCTTCCAAAAAGGATTCCAACTGGAAGAGGAGATCTTTCACCATACCCATGTCTTGGATATGGATGATTTGAAATACCAAGCTCAAACGATAGAAGATAAGTATCAGGACACCATCCTTAATCTTTACAAAAAAAAGCTGGAACAACAAATCATGTACCAAGTTAGGAAGGAAGCGAAAACAGCTGGGATTGAAGCGGTGGTTTCCATCATTGAAGACAAAAATAGCGAAAGCTATGGTGCCATCAAGAAAGTTATCCTTCGGACAGAAGGAAGGGGCAAGACAGGCGACTATGAGGATGTTCATGTTGATGCGAATCATTCTACATCGATGACGGAGATTAAGGAAGGAGGGAACCCGAATATTGATTATAGCAGGATTAGGGAGATGATCAGCTCAACTTATCAGATTAGTCCGGAAGACATCATTATTGATTGATGGTTAAGGGTAATTTTCCGGATAACTGTGTTATTACGGAAGAAAGGAGGGAAGTAATGAATACCGTGAACATGTTCTACAAGACGATAATTGAAAAATTGAAAAGCAGTAAAAATATCGAGATTCTGATAGCCTTGGTTATTATTGCAATCATCATCAGCTTATATACGTCTACTTTTGATAAATCCGTAGAAGCTTCTAAAGAACAGAGCATTACAACAAATGCTGTATTAGCTGAAAAAGAGGGTTCAATACAGGATCCGATAGAAGTAAAATTGACCAAGATCTTAAAATCGATTGAAGGTGCCGGAGAGGTTGAAGTTATGATCACATACGAATCTGGTCCTGAAGTAGTCCCTGCCATGGATACAGAAAAAAATGACACAAATACCCAGGAAAATGACAGCAATAACGGAAAAAGAATTACCCAAACTACTAATGAGAGTCGGCGACCGGTTACTATCCAACAAAACAGCGGAACGGAACCGCTTATCTTAATGGAGAAAATGCCAGAGGTCAGAGGAGTGATTGTGATTGCGGAAGGAGCCAAAAATATAAGAGTGAAAATGGATTTGCTGCGTGCTGTAGAGACTGTGCTACGGGTCCCTCCAAATCGTGTGGAAGTATTTGCTATGGGGAGATAATATAAAAAGGAGTGATTATCTTGATGATTATGAAAAGGAAGACAATTGTAATGATTGGTCTGGCTGTCCTGTTGGTTTTAACTGGATATCTGAATTACCAGTACAATTTAGGTCAAACAGCAAAGGTAAGTAGCGACCTAAGCAGTTCACAGGACAAGAAAAGTGCCGGTGATATTCGGATCTCCGATTCACCCAAAGCATCTTCGAAAGAAGATGAAAATAAAAATGGAGAAGAAGAGACAAGTCCCACAGGAAATTTTTTTGTAGACTTCAGGATCGAAAGGGATAAGACGCGGGATCAGGAAGTCGAGTATTTAAACTCAATCATAGAAAATAAAGCTACGGACAAGGACACACTAAAGGAAGCAATGAATCAAATGATCGAGATTACAAAAGCAATGGAAAAGGAAGTTACCATTGAAGGACTGATTAAGGCAAAAGGATTTGATGATGTGGTTGTTACGCTGCATAAAGGGTCTGTGAATGTGATTCTTAAAGAGTCCCAGCTTTCGGAAGCTCAGGTAGCCCAAATCCTCGACATCGTTAGAAGGGAGTCAGGAGAGAAAGCTGAAAACATAAAAATCATCCCCGCCAAATAGACTGAATGATGAATTCTTATAGATGATGCAAAAATTCCGATTTAAAAAATACAAGATACCAGGATTAGAATAATTTGTAATCCCAAAGGATCTCTGTTATAATATAATATCATACATAATGGGGGTGAGACTTTGACAGAACAGATTCAAGCCATATATGATGAGAATGGAAAAATAACTTATGCCGATGATGTAATTGCTATCATTGCGGGTCTGGCAGCTACTGAAATTGCCGGTGTAGCAGGCATGAGTGGCGGTATTGTGGGCGGCATTGCTGAAATCCTTGGCCGGAAGAATCTGACCAAAGGAGTAAAAGTGGAAGTCGGCGATAAGGAGGCGGAAATTAACTTATATATAATTGTTGAATATGGAGCTAAAATTCCTGAGGTAGCATGGAATGTACAGGAGAATGTGAAAAAAGCCGTCGAGACCATGACAGGACTTCACGTTCCAAGGGTGAATATCCATGTTCAGGGGGTCAATTTCGAAAAGGAAAAGGATATAAAGGAGATCGACGTTCACCGGGTACGCTAGATGTGGTTTAACCCTCTGATAACTCATCAGGGGGTTTATTCCATAGATGGCTTTTGCTTCTTTAATCAATGTAATGTTTTATGTATCATGGCATGGATTGTAATCCATGCAAGCTTTATACAGAGAAAGGGGACAAGCCATGAAAATGAGACTATTTGACCGTATTCTTCTTACCATTTATACATTGGTCATCATTGGGTTATCATTGTTTTCATTTGTTCTTGCATGGGGATTTGTACCAAAGGAACGGGTTATTTACTGGATCGATCGAATGTATGTTGAATGGTCTGTTCCGCTTATCGTAACCGCCATTAGCCTTTTGTTATTAATAGTGGGTTTTAGATTGTTGTTTTCAGGGATTCGCAGACATAAACCTAAAAGCACTCTGCTAAAGAATACTGATTTGGGAGGAATACGGATTTCCCTGAATACCATTGATGGTCTTGCCCAAAAATCAGCACGTACTTTTTCTGGAATACGAGATGTGAAAAGTGACGTGATTGCTATACCCGAAGGGGTACGGATTTTATTGAAGATTAGTGTAATACCCGACGTCAATATTCCTGAGTTAACGGAACAGCTTCAAAAGGGAATCAAGGAATATGTGGAGAAACTGACCGGTATATATGTTAAGGAAATTCAAGTTTATGTGGATAATCCGATCCAGAACAGATGACCACTATGGAATGAATCCTGGAAGAGGTGTGGAATTTGGATCAACTTCTTGAAATGTTGAAAAGAAATAAAGGGAAGGCTATAGGGATTACTCTTGGCTTGATATTTGGTATCCTAGTTCTTTCGATAGGACTCTTCCGGACTATTTTTTTGGCTCTATGTGTTTTTGTCGGCTACTATTTTGGCAGTAAATCCGATAAGAGAGAAAATTTCATGGATTTTTTGGACAAGATATTACCAACCGGTCTAAAATAGGAGGATGGAACATGGGAAGAAAAGTAGCCCGGGAGATTGCAATGCAGCTTCTTTATGAATGGATCATGGGTGGCGAGGGCGGTCAATACATCCTTGATGAAATTTCTCGGGATAAAGGCGCTACCGCTGAAGACTATAAATATATACAAGATATTCGTCACGGTGTAGAGAAACATATGATTGAAATCGATGACATCATCCGAAAGTATGCAATCGGATGGAAGCTTGAGCGCTTGGCAAAAATCGACTTATCGATTTTAAGGTTGGCGATTTATGAAATCTTATATAGAGATGATATCCCCGCTTATGTTTCCATGAATGAAGCTGTTGAGTTGGCCAAGAAGTACAGTAGCGAGGGCGCCCCTTCTTTTATAAATGGGATACTGGCAAATTTCTATCGAAATAGTCTTGAAGAGCAAGGATCGATAAAGCCATGAAGGTAGTGATTGGGCATGATACAAGCTGCTATACTACTTCAGTAGCAGCTGTAACTTTAGAAGGAGATTTAATAGGTCAGTATAGACAAGTTTTAAGCGTTGACCAAGGGGAAAGGGGATTACAGCAGTCGAAGGGTGTGTTTCAGCACATTCATCATATACCGTCTTTAATTCAGGAAGCCGTGGCGGAAATTTGTCCCCAGGATATCGTGGCTGTTTGCGTAAGTTCAAAACCCCGGCCTATAGAGAATTCCTATATGCCGGTTTTTACTGTAGGGGTGAATATTGCAAGAGTTACTTCCTTCCTCCTGAATATCCCTCTTTATATGTGTAGTCATCAGGAGGGGCACATCATGGTCGGTTTATGGTCAGCGGGCGGACCTCTCCAATCGGAATTCCTGGCCATCCACTTATCGGGCGGAACGACAGAGATTGTTAAAGTACGTAGAGGAGAAATGGGGATGGATATTCAGTTGTTGGGGGGCACTTTGGATCTTCATGCCGGTCAGTTTGTTGATCGGATAGGTGTAGCCTTGAGACTACCCTTTCCGGCTGGTCCAAGCTTGGAAAAGCTGGCTCGAACGGCCTTGACACGTGGGAAACCCCTCTCTTCTTGGGTAAAGGGGACCTCATGCAGTTTTTCTGGGGCTGAATCCCAAGCTCAACGGTATATCAAAGAAGGGATGAAGGGGGAGGAAGTCGCTTTGGAAACCTTTCTTTGTATTGCCAGGACTATAGTGAAAATGATTAAAAATGCATGGAAGGAAACAGGATTGAATCATATTTTACTAGTAGGGGGTGTAGCTTCCAATCAGATTATACGGGAGTATCTGGTGACCCATTTGAAGAAGGAAGCAGCCAATATTCAGGTGTTTTTTTCAGCACCTCAATTCTCTACTGATAATGCCGTAGGGGTAGCATTATTGGGAGTTCAGGCATATAAAGCTGTTGAGTCGGGACAACAGTTTTCAGATGGATGAAAATCATTAGAGAATGATACAAAATAAAACTGTTTATTGGATAGGAGAATCTATGGGGGATTTTATTTTTACAGTTTCTCAGTTAAATGAATATGTGAAGGGGATTTTTAGTAGAGATCCGATCCTTCGGGGTATTTATATCAAGGGAGAAATTTCTAATTTTAAATTTCATTCTTCAGGACATATGTACTTTTCCCTTAAAGATGAAGAAGCCATCATCCGTTGTGTTATGTTTCGACAGCATAATAGGAATTTGTCCTTTTTTGCCTAAAAATGGTATGAGTGTCATTGTGAAGGGATATATATCCTTATATGTGAGAGATGGCCAATATCAGTGCTATGTGGAAGAAATGAAGGATGATGGTTTGGGTGAGCTGTATATTGCTTTTGAAACAATGAAAAGAAAGCTTCAGGAGGAAGGGCTTTTCGATCCATCGCTAAAGAAGAAGCTTCCTTTTTTACCTCGTAAAGTGGGCATTGTTACATCCCATACTGGAGCGGCCATTCGTGATATCCTTCAGATTAGCATTCGCCGTTTTCCGAACATGGATTTGCTAATCGTTCCTGTACGGGTCCAGGGAGAAGGAGCCGCTGCTGAAATCGCATGGGGCATTGAGTTTTTAAATACCCGTCAGGATATTGATGTGATTATCGTAGCTCGCGGCGGAGGTTCTGTAGAAGAATTATGGGCCTTCAATGAAGAATGCGTAGCTAGAAGTATTTTCCAATCCAAGCTCCCTGTGGTATCGGCAGTTGGACACGAGACGGATTTTACCATTGCGGATTTTGTAGCTGACTTGAGGGCACCTACTCCTTCTGCGGCTGCAGAACTGGTTATACCTATGAAGGAAAGACGTGAAGTTTACGATTTTGCAATTACAGCAGCGTATGATTCTTTCGATTGAAAGACAGATTGCTTTAACGTAGGCAGCAACTTAAGCAGCTTCGTGAGTCCAGTGCTTTGACAAGACCCAGGAGAAGCTTGACCAACGAAGGCAAGAGTTAGACCACTTAACGAAATATTTTAGAAATGTATATGAGTAGATGCTTGGAGAAAAAACGAGAGCATTTCGTAACCATACTGAAAGGCTAAACAGCCTAAGTCCATGGGCTGTGTTAGGAAGGGTTACGCTGTGGTGGGGATTGGGACACCCAACGTTTGATCAAATCGACGAGGGAACTAAAAAGGGGACAAAGGATCTATATCCAGATGCAAGACGGTAGGGCAGAGGCCGTGGTGGGGGGAATATACCCTCAAAAAGAGCTTAGTGGAGGATGAGGAGCTTGAGTGAAAAAAAGATGCAAACGAAGTGAAAATGAGTTTTGAGGAAGCTTTGAAGGAACTAGAGGGCATTGTCTCCGAGTTGGAAAAAAATCAGCTAACATTGGAAGAGTCTGTAAGATTTTTAGCCGGGGAATTGCATTATCTGCTATTGCGCAAAAAAACTGGATGAAGCCGAGGGAAAAATTACAATTCTAATGAAGGAAGCAAATAGCTATAAAGAGAAGCCATTTGTCCTAAAGGAGGATACCTGAAAAAATGATGGCAATACAAGACGAATTAACAATGATAGCCAAAAAAGTGGAAGACTCCTTGAGAGCTTGCATACCGACAGGATGGCTGTTCCTCCTATTCTATCCGAAGCAATGAGCTACAGCTTGTTTGCAGGGGGGAAAAGGTTACGTCCCATTTTATTGCTGGCTGCAAACCGGCTGCTGGACGGGGAAGAAAAAGAGGCTATGCCTTTGGCCTGCGAGTAGAGATGATTCATACATACTCACTTATCCATGACGATCTTCCGGCTATGGACAATGATGACTGGAGAAGGGGAAAATTAACAAATCATAAGGTTTTTGGCGAAGGGATTGCAATATTGGCAGGAGATGGATTACTCAATCAGGCCTTTGAAGTTATGCTGGAGAATGCTTCTCGATATCCTGATAAATTATCGAATCATTTAGAGGCTATACGTATTATTGCCAAAGGAGCCGGAATTCGTGGAATGATTGGAGGCCAGGCCTTAGATTTGGAAGGGGAAAAGAATAAAATGGATGAAATCAGCCTGGCTGAGATTCATCAGAGGAAAACGGGCGCTTTGATTACAGCTTCATTATTGGCTGGATTGTGCCTGCAAAATCCTACAAAGAAGCAATGGGAAGCTATAGAGGCGTACGGGAATAAGATAGGTGTGGTCTTTCAGATTATCGATGACATTTTGGATATAACGGGAGAGCAAGAAAAATTAGGGAAAAGCATGGGAGGCGACCTTTCTCGCTGTAAGCAGACCTATCCAAGGTTATATGGGATTGAGGCTTCGAGAAAGTTAGCGGATAAGCTTACCTGCGAAGCGATGGACTTGATGGGATGAATTTGGTGCTAAAGGACGATTTTTGAGAGATTTGGCTAACTATTTGAGAAAAAGGGACCACTAAAGGGTGATGGGAATGACTGTTATATTAGAGATATTCAAGAACCCTGCCTTACTTCCTGCTTTTGTTGCTTGGTTTATCGCCCAGACATTGAAAGTCGTTCCTAACATTTATTTTTTATAAGCGAATTGATTATTCAAGATTTATCGGTTCAGGTGGAATGCCCAGTTCCCATTCGGCTTTTGTGACAGGGGTGGCTACATCCGTTGGAATAATTCATGGTTGGTCTTCTACTCTTTTTGCCATTTCCCTTTCATTTGCTTTTATTGTCATGTATGATGCAGCAGGGGTCCGGAGAGCTGCCGGTAAACAGGCTGCGGTTATTAATGATATCATTGAGGAGATTCAAGCCCATAGAGGAATTACGGAAGAAAAAATTAAAGGAATTGATTGGCCATACTCCAGTGGAAGTGATTGCAGGTGCCATTCTAGGCATTACAGTGGCTGTATTGAATGGCATAAATGGCTTTTTTACAGCAGTTGAGCTTTGACAAGTATTTATTCTATGAAAATCTCTTACAATGCAGCAAAAGAGGGAACAGCATGTATGAAGTATTGAATCATATCGAAACTCCTAGAGACATAAAAGAGTTGAAATATCCGGAGTTATTCAAATTAGCCGAAGAAATACGTTATTTTATTCTTAAGAACGTATCCAGGACAGGTGGTCACCTGGCTTCTAATCTTGGAATCGTTGAGCTAACCCTTGCTTTACATTATGTATTTGATAGTCCGACAGACAAGATCATTTGGGATGTGGGGCATCAATCCTATGTTCATAAGATTGTAACAGGCAGAAAAGATGATTTTGCGACTTTGCGTACCTGGGGAGGCTTAAGCGGATTCCCGAAGCGGGGTGAAAGTGCCCATGATGTCTTTGAAACAGGTCATAGTAGTACATCCATCTCTGCTGCATTAGGGATGGCAAGAGGACGGGATTTGAAAGGAGATCACTATGAAGTTGTAGCGGTGATCGGTGATGGTGCCCTAAGTGGCGGAATGGCCTTCGAGGCTTTGAATGATGCCGGGCATGTTGGCAATAAGCTGATTGTTGTATTGAATGATAATGAAATGTCCATTTCCCGTAATGTTGGAGCGATGTCCTCATATTTATCAAGAATTCGAACAAATCCCAAATATACAAAGGTGAAAAGAGAAGTAGAAAGCTTGATCAATCGCATACCGTTTATTGGAAGGGGCATTGCCCATGCGATTGAAAAAGTAAAAAACAGTCTGAAATACTTGGTGATATCCGGAATTTTCTTCGAGGAAATTGGCTTTACGTATCTCGGACCAATTGATGGTCATAACCTTCTCGCTCTCGTGGAAGTGTTTAGACAGGCCCAGAAACTACCAGGTCCTGTTTTTGTGCATGTTGTTACTCAAAAAGGAAAAGGTTATCCTTATGCAGAAAAGAATCCTGAAAAATTTCATGGCATCTCTCCTTTTCATATAGAAACGGGAGAGCCTGCTTCGAAACAGCGGGTTTCCTTTTCCCAGGCATTTGGTGATAAATTGGCTGAAATGGCAACCAAGGATAATCGAATTGTGGCCATAACTGCAGCCATGCCGGAAGGCACTGGGCTTATGGGGTTTAGAGAGAAATTCCCTGAAAGGTTTTTCGATGTAGGTATAGCCGAACAACACGCTGTGACTATGGCTGCCGGATTAGCAGCTTCTGGCATGAAACCTTTCTTTGCTGTATATTCTACCTTTCTGCAAAGGGCATACGATCAAGTGTTACACGATGTATGTATTCAGAAGCTTCCGGTCGTATTAGCAATTGATCGGGCAGGTTTAGTAGGAGAAGATGGAGAAACCCATCAAGGAGTTTTTGACATCTCTTTCTTGCGTCATATGCCCCATATGACAATTATGGCTCCTAAGGATGTCAACGAATTGTATAGGATGATGGAGCTGTCCCTTTCTATTGATGGACCGGTTGCAATTCGCTATCCAAAGGAGGGGGCACTAATTTCTACAAATACCCATGAAACATCCTTGGAATATGGAAAATGGGAGATGATTGCTTCTCAAGGAGTAGGTGTGATCATCGCAACAGGCAGGATGGTGGATATCGCCATAAAAACAGCTGATCTTCTAAAAAGAGATGGCATAATCCTTGGAGTGGTGAATGCCAGGTTTATCAAACCCATCGATGAAAAGATGTTGCTTCGCATATCAAAGAAATATGGTCTGCTTATCACTTTGGAGGATAATGTGCTTATCGGGGGACTTGGCAGTGCTGTTACAGAGTTCTTATCACAACATCTTCTTATGGAAAAACAACCGGATATCATGAATTTGGGTATACCCGATCAATTTGTACCCCATGGAAAGGTAGACATCCTTTTTGATGAAATGGGTTTATCACCTTCCCGGCTGGCAACAAGGATAAAGGGTCGATTGGAGCAATATCAGCGGAAAAACAGTAAGTCCTATAGGACAGCAACAAGGTAGGATGTAACATGTCAGATAAAAAAAGGCTGGATACTTATTTGGTGGAAAACGGGCATTTTGATAGCAGGGAAAAAGCGAAAAGAGTTATCATGTCCGGCGTTGTGTACGTGAATAAAAGATTGGTGGACAAGCCGGGTTACTTTGTTGGTCCTGATGATCTAGTGCGCATAAAGGATCACAGCTTGAAGTACGTGAGTCGTGGAGGTGTGAAACTGGAAAAAGCACTGAGGGAGTTTCATGTTGAAGTAAAAGGAAAGACAGTTTTGGACTGCGGGGCATCTACAGGAGGATTTACAGATTGTCTCCTTCAGGCTGGTGCAAAAAAGGTTTATGCTGTTGATGTGGGATACGGGCAGCTAGATTGGAAGATTAGACAGGATAGACGAGTAGTGGTAATGGAAAGAACAAATGCCAGATACCTTAGTCCTGAAGATTTGGGTGAACAATGCCATATAGCTACCATTGATGTGTCATTTATTTCTTTGCAGCTCATACTTCCTGCTGTAAAAAAATGTATTGCTGACGGCGGTGATATCCTGGCCCTTATAAAACCACAATTTGAAGCCGGTAAGGATAAGGTGGGGAAAAAAGGTGTTGTGCGTCAACCGGAAATTCACCGGGAAGTATTGCAAACAATTGTCACTTTTTGCAAAAGGGAAGAGCTGTTTGTTGCAGATTTATCCTATTCACCTATAACGGGACCGCAAGGCAATATTGAATTCCTAATCCACCTAAAAAAAATGAAAGGTAGCTATGGAAAGAGAAATCTGGCATTAGAGACTAGGAAGGTTGTGGAAGAAGCTCATAAGGAGCTACAGTCATAGACAGCTGCTGAATTTGCTAATGCTTGCATGTTTATACAGTGTCATGTAGAATAAAGATGAGGACATGAAATGGCGGTGTTATTTTGAAAGCCATCGGAATTTTTACAAATCTTGAGAAGGATAAAGGCTTATCCGTTACAAGAAAGTTGCTTAAAGAGTTGGAACATCACTGTATCAGAGTTTTTTTGACGAAGGATATAGCCGAAATCCTGGGAAGAAAAGAATTGGGTGCACCGGATGATGTATTCTTCAGGAAAATCGATGTTCTAATGGTTTTAGGAGGAGACGGAACAATTCTGAATGCAGCAAGGAAAGCGGCCCCTATGCAGATACCCATCCTTGGTATTAATATGGGACATGTAGGTTTTCTATCTGAAATTGAAGTCCAGGATATTCCGAAAAGTGTGCGGAGGGTAATAGAAGGTCATTATTTTATCGAAGAGAGAATGATGCTTTCAGCTGTCGTTCAGAGGGAGAACAAGAGCGGACAAACGATGTTGGCTTTAAATGACATTGGCATTGCCCGTGGATCCCTATCACGGATTATTCGCATCGAGGTCTACGTAAATGATCATTTGGTGGATAAATATCCGGCAGATGGTTTTGTGGTCTCCAGCCCAACAGGATCCACGGCATACTCCCTCTCTGCCGGCGGTCCTATTATCAGTCCCAATATGCGGTGCCTCCTGTTAACGCCCATCTGTGCCCATTCCCTGCATTCTCGCCCTATTGTAATCGCTGATCATGAGATTGTGTGTTTAAGGGTGATTGGCCAGCACCAGGATACGATATTAACTTTGGATGGGCAGCAGGACTATACCATCTGTAAAGGTGATTGGATTATCATTCAAAAAGCTTCTACAAATGCCCGGTTTATTCGCTTGAGGGAAGTAAATTTTTACTCTCTTCTACGACACAAGCTGTCGGAATGGAGCGGATATTCGAATGAGGATGATTAGGAGGAAGTCATGAAATCGGGAAGACATTCGATGATTTTAGATATTATTGATAAGATGGATATTGAGACTCAAGAAGAGTTGGCAGAAGAATTAAAACGAAGGGGAATTGACGTGACCCAGGCCACGGTTTCACGGGATATCAAAGAACTGCGACTCATTAAAGTATTATCCAGTAATGGTGTGTATAAATATGCAACCATAGATAAGGCAGAAACAGGGGTTACAGACCGATTGATCCGAATGTTTTCAGAATCGGTTCTTTCCATGGATTATGCCAATAACTTAATTGTAATCAAAACGATCAGTGGAAGTGCGAATGCGGCTGCGGAGACCATTGACGCTTTAAAATGGGATGAAATCGTAGGGACCTTAGCGGGTGATAATACAATATTTGTGGTTGTTCGCAGCGAAGATATGGTGGAGAGCGTCATACAGAAGTTTAGAGATTTAATGAAATAGTAGAGAAGGCGGGAGAGAAAGGAATATGCTCTATCAATTAACGATAGAAAACATCGCCTTGATCGACAAACTAAGCATGGAATTTAAAAGAGGACTTTGTATCTTAACTGGGGAAACCGGAGCAGGCAAATCGATTATTGTAGATGCATTAAATTTAGTTCTTGGTGGAAGAGCTGACAGGGACTTAATTCGAACCGGTTCCGATAAAGCAATTGTAGAAGCTTATTTCATCATTCCCAACAATCATAGAGTATCTGTGTATCTTGATGACTTAGGCATACCAAATGAGGATGGGACCGTCATTCTTTCCAGAGAGCTTTCATCAAGTGGGAGAAATGTCTGTAGGATAAACGGCAGGCTTGTTACCCTTGCTTGTTTAAGGGATCTGAGCCGCCATCTGGTAGACATCCACGGCCAACATGAGCATCAATCGCTCTTAAACGTTGAAAATCATTTAAATTTTTTGGATCAATATGGAGGCGAGACAATCGTCAATTATCTTCGAGAAGTAAAAGAAGTATATGAGCAGTGGAAAGATACAAACACAAAAATTAAAGAGCGATTTGGCAACGAACAGGAAAGAGAACGACGTATAGATATGCTTCAATTTCAAATAAAAGAGATCGAGCAGGCTAGATTAAAGGAGGGGGAAGAAGAGGAGTTAATCAAGCAACGAAGCCTCTCCCTGAATAGTGAAAGGATTTCCACCTCTTTGAATAAGGCCTATCAATTCCTTTATGCCGGCAGTCCAAAAGGTTCTTCCATGATGGAGGATCTTGGAGAGATTATTTCGGATTTTGCAGAACTTTCGCATCTTGATCCAGTATTTTCGGATATCCACAGAGTCTTGGAAGATATTTATTATACAATGGAGGATATTTCCTTTCAGATACGGGATATGAGGGACCAATATGATTATGATCCTCGTCTGATTGATGATATTGAGAAGAGATTGGACACCATCAATAGTCTGAAACGGAAATATGGGAGGAATATTAAAGAGGTTATTCAGTACCTGGAGAAAGCAAAAACGGAATTAGACGATTTGAAACGGCATCATGTGATTATTGAGGAGCTGCAAAAGGAAAAGAAGCATTTAGAGGAAAAACTCCTACAATCTTCTATTAAGCTATCTCATTTTCGTAAGAAATTGGCTATTGATTTTGAGAAGGATGTAATGAAGCAGCTCGCAGAGTTAGGAATGGAAAAAGCACGTTTTAAGCTGAAGATAACAAGTGCTCCTGAAAATGTAAAGTCGGAGGATATAAGAATCAGTTACACTGAAAAAGGGTTTGACCAGGTTGAGTTTCTTATTTCCCCTAATCCTGGAGAACCGCTGAAACCTCTGACTAAAATCATTTCCGGCGGAGAAATGTCCAGAGTTATGCTTGCTTTAAAGAACATTGGCGCTGAGATGGATGAAATTGATTGTATGATTTTTGATGAGGTAGATACGGGTATAAGTGGTCGTATAGCCCAGACAGTAGGAAAAAAATTAGTGCAAATTTCCCAAAAACATCAGGTGATTTGTATTACTCATTTACCCCAGATTGCATCTATGGCTGATATGCATTATGTAGTTGAGAAAATTTCTAAGAATAATACAACAACGACTCATGTAAAGAAGCTTAATTTGGAGGATCATTACCGTGAGATTGCCCGTATGCTGGGAGGAAGCTGGATAAGTTCTCTTGGTCTTGACCATGCGAAGGAGATGGTCGAGCAAGCTCATATCCTTAAATCCAAATTAAGAGGGATTTCTTAAAATAACAAATATCTTTCAATATGAGGGAAAAACCAGGCAATACCTGGTTTTTTTTGATTTTTGTTTGTTTTAAGGCGAAATCATGCAAAGTGATTAAATTACGTAAGTGTAGATAAAATATACGCTGAATAAATTGAATTTGCTAAGGTAAACTAATTCACATAAAAGCAAATCCTTTTTTGACGAAATTGTTAGAAAGGAAAGTGGTAATTTGCACAAGGAAAAACGGAAGCAGCTTATCGGTATACTTTTGGCTTTTGCCTTTATTCTCATTAATTATTCACCTCAGGTACAAAATTTTAGTAAAATCCCAGTAGTTTTAAAAATTGCAGAAGGACAATCCCATACCTTGGATTTTAGATTTCCATTGAATGTCCAAGTAAAGGGTAATAATATAGATGTCTTAAAATTAAATGGAAATTCATTGAAAGATCGTGCAGTTTATAATCTCCGTGAGCCGATTGAGATCGAACCGATTACCAGAGGAAAGGTAAAGCTTTATTTTACATGGCTGGGGATCATTCCCATCAAAAGCATGGAAGTTATGATATTTCCAAGGCAGACTTTGATACCGGGAGGACATTCCATCGGTGTCACCCTCTATACAAAAGGAGCGTTAGTGGTGGGTACTTCAGAGGTGACAGATATAAGCGGACAAAGCAGCTTTCCTGCTGAAGATGCAGGTATAATCCCGGGCGATGTAATTGTTGAGATAAATGGTCAGGAGATTCAGGATGCAGAACATTTGTCAGAGATAGTAAATGAATACACCGATACTCCTCTTGATATAGAGCTTATTCGAAAGGGGAAGAAAATGCATGTTACAATTGAACCTGTACAGGATTTTCAGGACAAAAAATACCGCTTGGGTATGTGGGTTAGAGACAGCACAGCAGGCGTAGGAACCATGACATTTTATGATCCAAAGAACCAAACATATGGTGCCTTAGGCCATGCCATCACGGATTTGGATACCGGTGCACTTCTGGATGTCAAAAATGGAGAAATCATGAAATCTGAAATCATCGATATAAAACTGGGGCAGAAAGGTGACCCTGGTGAATTAAAGGGCATATTTCTGGAGAATCGAAAAGTCCTTGGAAACATCGTTAGGAATACGGATTTCGGAATTTACGGAAAATGTTATAAGCCGATTGTGAATCCCTTATACCAAAAACCCATACCGGTAGGTTTTCAAAGCATGGTACATGAGGGGAAGGCAAGCATTCTTACCACCTTGGACGATGGTGAAATTAAGGAATATGATATAGAGATTATTCGTGTAAATCGCCAGAATATAGCCAGCCAAAAGAGTTTAATCGTGAAAGTAACGGATCCAGAACTCTTAAAGAAAACGGGAGGTATCGTCCAAGGGATGAGCGGAAGCCCTATCCTTCAGAACGGTCGAATTGTTGGAGCAATTACCCATGTATTTGTGAATGATCCTACAAAGGGTTTTGGAATATTCATCGAATGGATGCTGCAGCAGACGGATTTTTAAGATATTTTTTCCGTTTTTATAAATCAGGAAGGAAATTTTAAACATTTGTCGAATCCAAAACAAAAACGGTGGTAAGTTGCATTTCTTATGTTTGAAGGGGGTTATCTTATTGGAAGGGCAAATCAATGTACTTATAGCAGATGATAATAAAGATTTCTGCGAAATCATCAGCGAGTATCTTAGAAACCAAGAAGATTTTAATGTGATCGGTGTAGCCAATGATGGTTTGGAAGCTGTAGATATGATTTTAGAAAAGAAACCGGATGTAGTTGTGTTGGATATTATTATGCCCCATTTGGATGGATTAGGTGTTCTGGAGAAGCTTCATTCTTCAGACGTCGAGAAACTACCGAAGATTATTGTTTTATCAGCCGTTGGCCAGGATAAGATTACTCAAAAAGCCATAACCTTAGGGGCAGACTACTACATTGTCAAACCCTTTGATTTGGAGATCTTTGTAAAACGCATTCGAGAGCTTACTCAGAGTCCTTTAGATGAAATAGAAAGATTTTCTGTTAGCATATCAAGACTTGCTTCTGCAGGAAGTTCGTTGGAAAGCGAGATAAGCAATATTATTCATGAAATTGGTGTGCCTGCTCATATAAAGGGATACCACTATCTAAGGGAAGCTATCCTGATGGTAGTGAATAATATGGATTTGTTAAGCGGTATCACAAAGGAATTGTATCCTGGAATTGCTGTGAAATTTAACACCACTCCCAGTCGGGTTGAAAGGGCAATTCGACATGCCATCGAAGTTGCATGGAGCCGTGGGAGACTTGATACGATTAACAAGTTGTTTGGTTATACCGTCCATGATGCAAAGGGTAAACCAACCAATGGTGAGTTTATTGCTATGGTAGCCGATAAACTAAGGATGCAGACGCATCATTACAATCAATGATCCCACAGCCTGGTATTTTTAAACCTCTTATCTATTAAAGCAGTAGATAAGGGTTTTTTTTATTTGTCCGTTGTTTGAAGGAATCAGTGGACACTTGCTATAACTTTTTTTCATTAGGATAGCAACAAACAAGATGGGATGTTTGTTGGAATAATTCCCAGCTATTCATGACATCATAGAAAGGAGAAGATAAGCTTTAAAGGGTAACTTTGGAATAAAGGGGCTATGTATGACGGGTAGGTGGAAGAATTGTATATCAAGGGTAAAGTAAAAGTGGATCTTAAGACGAAGGATTTGGTAAAAAGATTAAGTTCCAATGATATTGCTGTAATATGTCATGAGGATCTGGACGAACTAGCGGCACAATTATTGATTGAGAAAAAAGTAAAAGTTATTGTAAATGCAGAAACTTCCATAACAGGCAAATATCCCAATAAAGGTCCCAGCCTATTGTTGAAGGAAGGGATTACTATTATTGATCACATTGGAAAAGGGAATTTCGAGAAGATTGCTGAAAACGATTTTTTGGAATATAAAAACGGCAGCATTTTCATAAATAATGCTTTTTTATGCAAGGCTGATATTTTGACAAGAGAAACCGTAGAAGCTGCTTTACTTAAAGCCCGTGAAAGGATTGAGAGCCTTCTGGATGATTTTTTGGAAAATACATTACAATACGCACACAAGGAAAAAAATATCGTTTTAAAGCCTATTGTCATTCCCGACCTGAAAATAAATATGAGAAACAGGCATGTATTGGTAGTAGCAAGAGGGAGAAATTACAAAGAAGATTTACGAGCTATTCGACCTTATATCGAAGAAAACAATCCCATTTTAATAGGCGTGGATGGCGGTGCGGATGCCCTTTTAGAGAGTAAATATGATGTTGATATTGTGGTGGGGGATATGGACAGTGTAAGTGATGAAGGTTTAAGGAAGGCAAAAGAGCGCGTCGTACATGCATATCCAGATGGAAGGAGTCCCGGTTTAGAACGGATATCGCGATTGAATCTTGATGCCAAAGTTTTTGCTTTTCCAGGCACAAGTGAAGACATTGCAATGGTATTGGCTTATGAATGCGGAGCGAGTTTAATCGTAGCAGTGGGAACGCACAGTAGTATGCTAGATTTCCTGGAAAAGGGCAGGAAAGGTATGGCGAGCACTTTGTTGATTCGCATGAAAATTGGAAGTATGCTGGTGGATGCACGGGGTGTGGGTCAACTATATAGAAACCGGATTAGACCCTCTTATATTATTGGTTTAATTGCATCAGCCTTGTTCCCCCTTATTATGGTCATACGAACATCTCCTGCCATCCAACATATCTATCGGCTGGTGGAACTGCAGTTAAAACTACTTTTTGGTAGGATATAGATTTTAAAAGGTACAGGATATGAGAGGTAATGTAAATCATGATGCATCATCGCTACTACATTATTTTATTAATTGGAATATTTTTATCCCTTGGTATTGGAATTTCCATAGGAATATCCTTAGAAGAAAGAGATTTTATAGAAAAGCAACAAAAAACTTTGACTCAGCAGATCATTAAGAATATGGAGTCATTAAAGAAAGAAAACCAGGCCCTTCAGATTGAGAATCAGATCCTGGTTAAAAATGAAGAACAATATAAAAGCATGAATGAATCCTTATTTGTAAAGGTTGCGTCCAATAGCCTTAGGGGAATGAGGATCGCTGTAATCGATACATCAGGAGACGATGTTTTGAGAGAATTAAAGGATTTCATACAGATTACCAAAGCAGAGATTTCCGGTTACATAACATTGAACGATCAAAACTGGATGGAGGTTCAAACGACAGCAGCAGGCCTGGACATTGTCTCAAATAAAGAGACTGTTCCGGTCTCCCAGTTTGGAAGAAGTGTGGTAGAAACGTTATATACCGGACTTCCCTCAGATTATTTCAATCTGCTGAATTCAAACAGGATCATTCAAAGCCGAATATCAGTACAAAGTCCGGCTGATCTGCTTATACTTGTAGATAAATGGACCAGTGATGAGGAGACAGATATTCAGATTAATCATGCAATTATTCGAGAAGCGACTTCGAATGGTATACCCATATTATATGTAAGCTTTCAGGAAATACATCCTTCTTTTCGCAAACTGCTTAGGGAGCAAAAAACCCAGGTTTGCGAGAAAATAGATACTTTACAGGGAAAATTAGATTTGCTTACTCTGTTGACAGATTATCGAGGCACGATGAGGGAAAACCAAGAAGCAGAGGATTAACAATAGGAGCAGTATATATGAAAGTAAGTGCGATCATACCCGCCTACAACGAAGAAGAACGTATAGGAATGACCATAAAGAGCCTGCATAACATCTCCGAAATTGACCAAGTAATTGTAGTAGACGATGGTTCGAATGATCAGACCGGTAAGATTGCTCAGGGGCTTAAAGCCCAAGTGATCAGGCTTAATAAAAATAGGGGCAAAGCTTTTGCTCTATTGAAGGGATATGAATGGGCCAATGGCGACATCCTTTTATTCGTCGATGGGGATTTGGGTCAATGCGCTGTTGAATTAAGGCATCTAATTGAGCCGGTCAGAAATGGTGAAGCCGATATAACAATCGCAAAATTTCCGGAAACAGAAAAGAAGGCTGGATTTGGTTTTGCCAAAGGCCTTGCGAGTTGGGGTGTTGAAAGGATAACAGGTGTCCGCATTTCTTGCGTACTATCAGGGCAGAGGGCTGTCTTGCGGGATAAATTACAAGAGAGTTTCTTAATGTATAAAGGTTTTGGCGTGGAAACAGGCATGACCATTGATTTAATTTTGTCAGGATGCAGGTTTAAAGAGGTGCCACTAGCCCTTAGTCACCGGGAGTCAGGACGAGACATCAAAGGTTTTATTCATCGTTATAAACAGTTCCTGGATATTTTATCAGTTGTATATCAGAAAGGAGCATTTCGATGGCAGAGGTTCTAGGTTGGGGATTCCTCCTTATCTCTTCAGCGTTTGTAATTCCACTAAGAGGAATGTTTATTAGGATGCTGTCCCGTGGGAATCTGACGACCTTGAATTACCGGAAGAAAGTAGTACCTTGTGGTATGGGCTTATTATTTTTTTTCATCATTCTTATTTGGATGCCGCTCCTTATATGTTTATATCCTGAAGAGAAAGATCTGTCTCTTGCGTTTATCCTTTGTACCGCGAGCCTGGCCTTTATCGGGCTGTTGGATGATTTTATCGGAGATAGGACAATAAAGGGATTGAAAGGTCATTTCAGCAGCTTGATACAGGGCACCTTAACTTCAGGAATACTAAAGGCTTTAACGGGAATATACTTGTCCTTTATTGTGGTAATGGTGACTTCATCAGATATGGTGGAAGGTATAATTGATTTTATTCTGTTATCCCTTTCCATTAATTTTATAAATCTATTGGATGTACGTCCTGGCAGAGCAGTAAAGACATTCATCATTTTTTCCGTGATTTTTTTATTTTTCCCCAAACCCACTCCTGTTTTTTTTCTTTTAATTGGTACTGTATTATGTGCAATGATATACCTACCCCTGGAGTTGAAAGAGATGTATATGCTTGGAGATACGGGAGCGAATGTTTTGGGCGGGCTCCTTGGTATCAATGTGATTTTAGGTACACCTTCTATTGGAAAGATTATATTTGCTTTATGGTTAGTAGGAATCCATTATATAGCTGAACGAACCTCTATCAGCCTTTTGGTGGATAAAATCCCGCTGCTCCATTACTTTGATTCTATTGGGCGTAAAAAGGCATAGAAAAGAGAGATGAGTTATAAGAGAGGATGATTGGAGAATGGTTTCTTTGGAGTGGGGTCATATCAAGAATATCTTAGATGTACATAGTGATCGGGTGGATCTTGAAGTGCTTGTTCGAGGTAGGATACATCATGCAATCGCCTATAGAGACCTTACAGGTACCCCTAAAGAAGGAGAACGGGTTTTGTTGAATACTACTGCTACACGTTTAAAATTAGGTACAGGAGGAGTTGACTTTGTTGTTGCCCGCGATGCCGTCGGAGAAGCTCCAGCTTCAATCGTCCATCGGGGAATGAAAATGAAATATTCACCGTTACAGGTTCCTTGTTCTTTAGAAGAAGAAACGGCTCCTAATCGCCATAGGATATACAACGAATTTCCATGTCTTAGAGGTATTCCGGTATTGGTAGGAGAGCTTCACAGTATGGTAGCCCCTGCAGTGGCCGTGCTGTATCATCATGGTATAAAAAGAGTAAGTTATATCATGTCAGATCATGGAGCCCTTCCTATGGCTTTCAGTAATACTGTTCGTGAACTCAAGCAAAAAAAACTGTTGAATGGTACCATTACCATCGGTAACGCCTTTGGAGGCGACTTTGAATGCGTCAATATATTTTCAGGGCTCGCAGCTGCGGTAAAAACTCTAAAGAGTCAGGCAATAATCCTGACAATGGGCCCGGGCATTTATGGAACAGGAACAATGTTGGGATTTTCGGGTATAGAAATGGGTCATTATCTTGATGATATAGCATTGCTTAGAGGAAGCCCTATCTATATACCCCGGTTAAGTTTCAGAGACAATCGGGCAAGACATTATGGAATGAGTCATCATTCCATCACTCTTCTTTCGAAGATAATTCAGCAGCCATGTCATATAGCTTTCCCTCTGCTACAGAATAAGATCCAAAGACGGATCCTATATCAGCAAATATTAACTCACAGAATACACAGAAGACATAGTTTGTCTTTTTTAAATGCATCAGAAACTTTGAATATTCTAAATAGCCTTGAATTGAAACCTGTTTCAATGGGGAGAACCTATCAGGAGGATCCGGTGTATTTTGATACAGTAGCCGCAGCCGCTCAACTGGCAGCCAGCTTGACACATAGCTTCCATAGAAAGGACAAGTAATAAAAGCTTCTCCTCCTGCATATATTTTTAAAGATTAACAACAGCAGAGGGGAGATCTTTTTGTGGACTCGATTCAGATACAGAGCCTTCCAGCATATCAAAGAAAATCTGCTTATATACATGATTATCCTCTTTACATTTACAGTAGGCGTTGCGACCGGAGCATATACGGTCAGCGCCATGCCTGATGAACAGAAGAATGATTTAGTGCAGTATATGAATGGATTTATACAGGTCTTGAGCCAAGATAATTTGGATATTGGTCATATTTTTCGCCAGTCGCTTCTAAATAATTTCCAAACTGTTGCTCTCTCTACTGCATTAGGTCTTACAATTATGGGGGTTCCTTTTATTCTTTTGATTATAGGAATCCGAGGTTTTTTTATTGGCTTTACGGTTGGGTTCCTTGTAGGCGATTTTGGCTGGAAGGGTTTCATGATTGTTTTGTTCGGTATACTGCCCCAAAACATTTTAATCATTCCTACCGTCTTTCTTGTAGGGGTTATGGCTATAAATCATGGGGTTATGAAGTTCAAACAGCGGAAGACGCCACGGTCAGCAGAAGAGAGAATGCGATTGTTAATTCCCTACCTTTCCATTATGTCCATTCTGTTTTTAATATTAATTGCAGGTACTGTGATTGAATCACTGTTAATTCCCTCCTTTTTGAAATTAATCTCAGGATTACTGAAGTGATGCATAAATACATATGCGCATAGAATATTTTTCCTTTTTTATTGATTAATTTTTATAAAAATAGAGGATTTTTTATAGATTCGTTGAATATATCCCGTGTAATGCATAATAAAGGGGAAATTGTAATGCAACAGGTTCTTGGTGAGTTCGAAGAGTATTTAATAAAGGAAAGGGACCTCTCGGAGAACACGATGGAATGTTATATGAGAGACGTTCGCCAGTATTGTGAGTTTTTAAAAACACAGAGTTTTCATGATTTTTCGGAAACGAATCGGACAACCTTGATATCCTATATGTTGTATCTACAGAAGAAAGGTGTATCTCCTGCTACCTTATTGAGAAAACTTTCTTCCCTTCGGGGATTTTACCGATTCTTGCTTTTACATAAGCTTATAACCACTGATCCAACCGTAAACCTGGAAACACCGAAGGTTCCTAAAAAGCTTCCCACGGGTCTGACGATGGAGGAAGTCGAGATCCTTTTGGAACAGCCTGTATGCACGGACAGCAAAGGGATCAGAGATAAATCGATGCTTGAGCTACTCTATGCTACAGGAATCAGAGTATCTGAGCTTATTGATTTAAATATATCTGATGTAAACTTGACAATGGGCTATATTCGATGTGCAAAAACTGATAAGGAACGGATTATTCCAATCGGTTCGGTTGCTTTGAAATACCTGAATCTATATTTACAACAGGCGAGAGGAGCATTAGTAAAAGATAAAATGGAGAATGCTCTCTATGTTAATTTCCATGGGAAGCGAATGACCCGTCAAGGGTTTTGGAAAATTGTCAAGTATTACACCAAAAAAGCTAACATTAATAAAGATATTACTCCTCATACCCTTCGTCATTCCTTTGCAATTCATCTTTTGGATAACGGAGCTGATATACGGGCAGTCCAGGAAATGTTGGGTCATTCGGATGTTTCTACTACCCAGTTGTATACTCAGGTAACTTCCAAACGTCTGAAAGAAATCTATAACAAGACACATCCAAGGGCTTAAGCCCTTTTTTAATTTCGGCATAAGTAGAAGCTGAATAATATTCATACTAGTTTGAATAATATTGATAAACCCAGGCACTCATGAAAAGGAAGTGGTTTAGAATGGTGTCCAAGGTCATATTGATTGTGTTGGACAGCGTTGGTATCGGTGCATCACCGGATGCAGCGCACTATGGTGATGAAGGCAGCCATACAATTAGAAATATATGGATGGAACGTGGGGAGTTAAGAATTCCCAACTTGATCCGTTTAGGACTGGGCAATATTACAGGCAGTAATCTGCCGCAAAGGACAGATCATCCCATTGGATGTTTTGGGAAAAGCATGGAAGCTTCTCCAGGAAAAGACACAGTAACAGGACACTGGGAGATTGCAGGAATTGTCCTTGATAAAGCTTTTCCAACTTACCCCGACGGTTTTCCTATGGATATCATACATGAATTTGAAAGCAAAATACATCGAAAAATTCTAGGAAATTATGCTGCTTCCGGAACGGAGATTATCGATGAATTGGGACCTGAACATATGAAAACCGGTTATCCCATCGTCTATACCTCTGCTGACAGCGTCTTTCAAATAGCTGCCCATGAAAATATCATACCCTTAGAGGAGTTATACGATGCATGTTGCATTGCACGAGAAATCCTGAAAGGAGAGCATGCTGTAGGACGTGTGATTGCCCGTCCGTTTATAGGTGAACCAGGCAGTTTTCGTCGTACCGGCAATCGCAAGGATTTTTCCTTGGAGTCCCCCGAATATACGATGCTGGATGTTCTAAAAATGAGCGGTAAGACCGTTGCGGCCGTTGGCAAAATAGAAGATATCTTCAGTTCCAGGGGAATAACAAAATTCAATCATGCCAAAAGGAATATTGAGGGGATAAAGGCTACCATTGCTTATATGGAAGAGGATTTTACGGGGTTAATTTTCACGAATTTAATTGATTTTGATATGCTCTATGGGCATCGAAATGATTTAGAAGGATATGCCAAAGCTTTGGAAGAGTTTGATAGCTGGGTACCGATCCTTATGGACAAGATGGGAGAAAAAGATGTTCTTATTATCACGGCAGATCACGGATGTGATCCTACTACTCCCAGCACAGATCATTCCAGGGAATACGTTCCTATTCTGGTCTATGGTCAGCAAATCAAACAAGGAATCAATATCGGTATCCGGAAAAGCTTTAGTGATATATCTGCGACCGTTCTGGACATGTTTCATATAGAACCCTTAAAAAACGGCACTTCATTTTATAAGGATATCATGAGGGATTAAAAGGAGTGAATGACATTGTCTGATAGAGTAGAAAATGCGGTCCGATTTATACAGTCAAAATATAACCTTCAACCAAAGATAGGTCTTGTTCTAGGATCAGGCCTTGGCGAGTATGCAGAAGAAATGGAGGAAGCCTATTTTATCCCCTATGAAGATATTCCAGATTTCCCCGTATCCACTGTTGCAGGTCATATGGGGCGTTTTGTTTTAGGATATTGCATGGGGAAGCCCACGATTATGATGCAAGGCCGTTTCCATGCCTATGAAGGCTATAAGGGTGAAGAAATCGCCCTGCCGATTCGAGTGATGAAACGATTGGGTGTTGAGGTTCTTCTTATAACCAATGCTGCCGGGGGCATTCGTGAAAGCTTTAAACCTGGTGATCTAATGGTCATCACAGATCATATTAACTTTGCTGGGGTTAATCCACTGATTGGTAAAAATTTAGATGCATATGGACCACGTTTTCCAGATATGTCAAGGGCTTATGATTGCGAGATACAACGTATCATTCATTTGTCTGCCATTCATGAAAAGATTGATCTAAAAGAGGGGGTATATGCCATGATGAGTGGCCCCAGCTACGAAACACCTGCAGAAATCAAGATGTTGAGACTTCTGGGTGCAGATGCTGTAGGGATGTCTACCGTACCTGAAGTGATCGCTGCAGTCCATTGTGGATTGAAAGTTGGAGGCATTTCATGTATCACCAACATGGCAGCAGGCATATTGGATCAACCATTAAACCATCAGGAAGTAGTAAAAACGGCGGAATTGACCAGAGATAAGCTTAAGAGATGCTTAAATCGGCTGATCTTTAACCTGAGGTAGGGTATTACCAAAGAAGGGCATTATAAAAGATTCTTGTCAAAGTGGGTATACACTGGGATTCTGAATAACAACCCTCTCATGTGGAAAACCTAACATCAAACCACATGAGGAGGGATTAGCTTGACTAGGAAAATAGCTTGTATTGTATCCACGATCATATTTATAAGCATATTGCTTCAAACAACTTCTCTAGCTGCGGTAAAAGAGGATGAGCTGCCTTTAGAAATCAATGCCAAATCAGCATTGCTAATGGACAGCGCTACTGGGAAAATCCTTTATGAGAAAAATGCAGATGAAAAGCTGCCGGTTGCCAGCATTGTAAAAATCATGACCCTCTTAATTATCTTCGAAGCGATTGATAACGATCATATTAAGCTGAAGGATAAAGTCATTATCAGTGAACGCGCAAGCGGGATGGGGGGATCCCAAGTCTTCCTGGATCAAGGGGCAGAACATAGTGTTGAGGAACTTTTAAAATCGATTATTATCGCTTCAGCTAATGATGCCAGCGTGGCAATGGCTGAAAAAATAGCCGGTACAGAAGAGATTTTTGTACAAAAGATGAATGAAAAAGCTGCGTCCCTTGGAATGAAAAATACAAATTTCGTTAATTGCACCGGTCTGCCTGTTGAGAATCAATATACAACGGCAAGGGATGTTGCGATTATGTCCAGGGAGCTGCTTAAGCATCCTGAATTTTTTAAGTGGAGCACCATTTGGATTGATTATTTATATCATAGTAATGATCGAAAAACAATTCTAACAAATACAAATCGTTTGATACGATTCTATGATGGAGCAGATGGAATAAAAACCGGTTCAACAAATGAAGCAAAATATTGTCTATCAGCAACTGCGAAAAGAGGAGGAATGCGGTTGATTTCAGTCATACTCGCAGCCCCTACAACACAAGTAAGGTTCTCTGAGGCGCAGAAACTTATGGACTATGGTTTTGCCAATTTCCAGTCTTTGAGGCTCATTAAGGCTAATGAACGTATAAAAAAGGATATTCGTGTTACAGGGGGGAGACAGAATCAATTGAACGTAGTTGCTGAGAAAGAACTAAATATATTGGTATCAAAAGGAGATACAAAAGGGATAGAAAAGGAATATCATTTGCCGGATGTGATAAAGGCTCCAGTTAAGATGGGAGAAAAACTGGGAGAGATTATCTTTAAGAAAGATAGCAAAGAAGTAGGGAGAGTGGCGGTTGTTGCTGATAGGGAGATAGGAGCTGCAGGGTTTTTAGATAATGTTTCTAAGATATTGGCTAACTGGATACGAAAATAATGGCTTTCGGGCCATTATTTTTTTGACTTAATGTATACTTATACTTAAATTGTGATATTTATACAGAATGCTTGACACTAAAAATGATATATGTTAGAATGCAAAAAATACAATGAGGGGCTGTGAAAACGGTGGATTTGTGGGGAACACTTGAGGTAAATGATAAGGGCCATTTGCAAATAGGGGGATGTGATACGGTAGATTTAGTTAGAAAGTACGGCACTCCTCTATATGTAATGGATGAAGCACATATCCGAAATACTTGTAGAAAATACAAGAATACCATCGCACAGGAATATGGTGATGGCTTGGTGCTTTTTGCGAGCAAGGCTTTTCTCACAACAGCTATGTGTAAAATTATACATCAGGAAGGTTTAGGTTTAGATGCCGTCTCAGGGGGCGAGCTCTACACGGCTATAAAAGCCTCATTTCCTATGGAGAAGGTATACTTTCATGGAAATAATAAGACTTTGGATGAACTAGAAATGGCGATAGAAGCCGGCATAGCTTGTATTGTCGTAGACAACATGTCGGAATTGATGTTGATTGAAGAATGTGCCCAAAAATTTCACAGGCAAATCTCCGTTTCTATCCGTGTAAAGCCTGGAATTGAAGCCCATACCCACCATTATATACAAACGGGTCAGATCGATTCAAAGTTTGGTCTCGGTATCGAAAGCGGTGAAGCCATGACAGCTATACGAGCTGTTTTGCGATCATCGTTTCTTAGATTAAAAGGCATCCACTGTCATATCGGTTCGCAAATATTTGATGTTCAACCTTATCGTATTGCTGTCGATGTGATGACGGACTTTATTGTGCAGGTAAAAAAGGAAACCGGATTTGAGATCCCTGAAATCAACTTTGGCGGTGGGTTTGGGATCCGATATATCCGGGAGGACTCTCCCCAGGATCCTAGGGTGTATGTAAGAGCCATACTGGATGAGTTGAAAATACAATGTAAAAAAAAGAGAATAAAACGTCCTTTTTTCATTATTGAACCAGGGAGATCCATTGTGGGGGAAGCGGGTACAACCTTATATACTGTAGGCTACATCAAAAATATACCAGGGATACGGAAGTATGTAAGCGTTGACGGCGGAATGACGGATAACCCAAGACCTGCTTTGTACCAAGCCAAATATAGAGCGATAATAGCCAATAAAGCGAACCGACATGGGGAAGAGATCGTTTCAATTGCAGGTAAATGCTGCGAATCGGGTGACATGCTCATCTGGGAAATAGAACTTCCAAGGGTTGAAAGAAATGATATTCTGGCAGTGTTTGCAACAGGGGCGTATAACTATTCCATGGCGAGTAATTATAACAAGACACCGATACCGGCTGTTGTATTAGTAAAGGATGGAAAATCCGATTTGATGGTAAGACGTCAAACTTATGAGGATCTATTGCGGAATGATTGCATTCCTTCGTGGCTACAGGACAAATAGGGTAGGATTATATGGATGTAAGTGAAATAAAAGTGTGCCTCCGCACACTTTTATGTTATACTATAAAAAGCAATTTTAGATGAAGGAAGGGTGAATATCATGTTTTCCAGATTTGATCCCATGGCCATTCTTTACAGCCTTCCGGCCGTATTTCTAGCTTTATCCTTTCATGAATTTGCCCATGCATATGTAGCCACTCGTTTGGGAGATCCTACTCCGCAAATAGAGGGACGACTGACTCTTGATCCCATGAGTCATATTGATCCAATCGGTCTTATCCTTTTTATCCTTGTAGGTTTTGGCTGGGCTAAACCTGTGAGGGTGAACCCATCATATTTTCGAAATGCCAAGTTGGGGGATCTATTGGTTTCCGTTGCCGGACCTCTGGCAAATCTTTTGCTGGCATTTTTTTCATTGAGCATTATTTACCTTTCCGTGTTTGTTTTTAAGTTTGAACATATGATCTTTACAAATATTATGTGGCCTATCGTGAATCTTAATTTGGTTTTCATGGTATTGAATTTTCTGCCCATACCTCCCTTAGACGGATTCCATGTAGCCAAAAACCTTCTTTTTAGGCGGTATGGACGTATTTTTTGGAATATTGAACGTTATGGTTCTCTGATCTTCATCCTCGTTCTTTTTACCGGTGCGATGGATACTGTTATTTCGAAAGGTGTATCCCTTGTATTCAATGCTATGAATCAGTTTTATTTCTTGATTTTTAACATTTAGGTGAGTGAGATGTCCTATCACATAAGGCTGCAGCAGTTTGAAGGCCCCTTGGATTTGCTCCTTCATTTAATTGAGAAAGCAAAGATAGATATACAGGAAATATTTGTATCGGAAATCACAGAGCAATACCTGAAATATCTCCGGCAGATGGAGGAGCTGGATATGGAAGTGGCGAGCGAGTTTATTTTGATAGCCGCAACCCTTGTCGAAATTAAATCTCGTTCCCTGCTTCCCAAAAGGAAAAAGGAAATGGATATCAATTTGACTGATGAGATGGAGGATCCTGAGGAGAAATTCATACAACATCTGCTTGAGTACAAGAAATACAAGGAAGCCAGTGAAAAATTCAGACAGCGCGAAAATGTCTTTTCAAAAGTCTACTTTAAGTTACCGGAAGAGGTGCTTGAAGATGATCATCCTGTAGTTTTAACAGGGCTAACCAAGGATTGTTTGCTGGCAGCCTTTGAGAAGGTACTGAGTCGTAAAAAGATATCAATGGAGGTTCCGGAACCGAGACAGATACATCGGGATACATTCACCACACAGAATAAGATAGAACAAATAAAACGAGCCCTCGATTTAAGAAAATGTATTGTTTTTCAGGAGTTATTCAAAGAAGATACGACCCGTATTGAGGTTATTGTGTCATTCATTGCTTTATTGGAACTACTGAAGCAGAATTATGTTCGAGTTGTTCAGAAAGATCTTTTTGGTGATATCTACATTATGAAGAAGGATGAATATCCCTGTCATTTGGGTCTGCAAGGATCTTAGGTTGAAAGCGAGGTATCATTTTGAACGAAAAAGAAATTATGGCAATAATTGAGGCAGTGCTTTTTGTATCTGGTGACCCCATCTCTTTGGATGATCTAGCAGAAGTTCTGGAAATAACAGATTTAGAGTTGCGCTGCATTGTGGACAAAATGATCAATCTATACAAATATGAAAGAAGAGGCATACAAATTGTCCAATTCGAGGATAAAATCCAATTTTGTACACATCCGGAATATGGAGATTACATTCAACGGTTGCTCCACCCCGTTCAAAAGCAAAGTCTGTCACAGGCAGCCATGGAAACACTGGCTATTATAGCCTACCGACAGCCCATTACGCGCCCCGAAATAGAAGCAATCAGAGGAGTCAAATGTGATTACACAATTTCACTATTGTTGGAAAGAGGTTTGATAAAGGCAGAGGGAAGGAAGGATGGACCGGGAAGACCCATTCTATACGTTACAACAGAAGAGTTCCTGAAACACTTTGGTATTTCATCCATTGACGAACTTCCCGAACTGGAGGAAATGGATGATGATCGATAATACATGGAAAACTATGTATTGTTTTCTTTTTTGAGCAGAAAATAAGAAGAGATGATGAATGGGGTTTCAACATTACAGTTGGACATGGGTGTAAGTGTAGGTGTTGTTTTTGATATGGGGCATTGCAGTCGTAGGTCTTCTTTCTTTCGTACTTATATGGATGATGACCGTAGAAGTGGAGTTTAAATTGATACTGGAAAGGTACAAAAATCACGCTTTTCTTATCCTGCGCTTATTTCACGGATGGGTGCAATTGCGATACAATCTTAAAGTGCAAAGGGATGATAGGGAGCTTGTTAAGTTTGTTCTCCTGAAAACAGATGAAAAGGTCATGAGTTCTAAGGAGCCTTATGAGATATTCAATCAAATCAAGCAGTGGAGGAGAAAGTCAAGAAAATACGCTGGTGTTTTCAGATATCTTGGCACCAAGGTGTGCATTAAAAGCTTTTCCGTGTTATCAAATGTAGGAATAGAGGGTGAAGCAGCTTTAACTGCCTTATTAGCAGGCGCTTTAGTCACAATCATTCATGGTATTCTTGATTTCATAACAAATACAAATGAGATTATTCATCGAAGGGTGGTTGTTACTCCTGTTTATAACCATTCTCTGTTCAAGCTTGACGTGGACTGTATATTCCACATTAAAATAGGTCATATTATTATTGCCGGTCTTAAAGCATTTACACAAAAACGCGGAAAAGGGTGAAAGCATGGAACAACATCCAATCGAGAATATAATGAAAACTACCATGGAAAATATTAAGGATATGATCGATGTCAATACTATCGTAGGTGATGCTGTAGAGACATCAGATGGTACAGTGATCATTCCTATTTCAAGAGTCTCATTTGGATTCGTGGCTGGAGGTGGCGAATATAAAGAGGAAAATGGGAATAATCGGGGAAAAGAAAGTGAATCGACTGAGAAGGATTTTCCTTTTGCAGGCGGTACAGGCGCAGGTGTATCGGTAAATCCCATGGCATTCCTGGTAGTAGGAAATGATCATGTCAAACTGCTTCCCGTCCATTTTAATTCTCCCTATGAAAGGGTAGTTGAAATGGTGCCTCAGGTTCTAAACACAGTGCAGACCATGCTAGATAAGGGAAAAGACGAACAAAAAAGAGAAACTTTGAAGAAAACAGAAGCGGAGAATCAATAAAGTGGTGTTACACCACTTTTTTTTGTTGCTTTTTTACGGAAATAATTTTAATTACCTTACAAATAATAGGATAAAGCCCTTAAAAGAGATTAAGAAAGGAATTCAGTCAAGTCCATATTAGTGTGTAAATTTACTCGGTTAAAAAAACTGCATCAAAGCGTTTATGCCGCGAAAGCTGTTGACGATGAGTGCATGGCATGTTAGGCTGGTTGGCCGGGCATCACTACTCCAGCGTCAGACCTACCTATCATGGTGGAGTGATGGCCTTGATGCCTACAAACATGCCATGGGAGGCTCGTTGTCAACAGACCGTGGAATAAATGCGGCTATCCAGAGAAAACGTTTTAAGCAGCTGTGCCGTCTTCTGAATCATTACCTCGGACAGTATGGTAATAAAGCTCCATATCAAAATATCTGCGCCCTGTCTGCCATTTTTCGTCCTGCTCCATTAAAAGTGCTCCCATAAGCCGAATAACAGATGCCTCATTGGGGAAAATCCGAATGACCCGTTCCCGACGACGGATTTCCTCATTAAGTCTCTCTGCTCCATTGGTGGTACGAAGTCGCTTCCGGTACCTAAGAGGCAAAGATAGAACGGCAGTAATATCGTCAAAAGCTTCGTCCAACAAATCTGTGGCTTTTGGTGCTCTGGCTTCATACTTTGCGATAATCTGGTCTCGAACCTTGCGGGCACTCTCGAGATCGACAGACTCGTATAGCCGGCCCAGGTCTTCCTTGATTTCTGGCTGCAATGCCTTAGGGGCATGGTCCAGCATGTTCCTGGAGAAGTGGGTTTGACAACGCTGCCAGCTAGCTTCCTGAAAGTGTTTTCTGACAGCATTTACAAGGCCTTTGTGGTCATCCGAGGTCACAAGGTGGACATCTTTCAGCCCTCGTTCTTTTAAGGATCCAAAGAACTCGCCCCAGCTGTTTTCGGATTCACTGTTTGCCAGCTGAAATCCAATTACCTCCCGATATCCTTCCTCATTGATGCCGATGGCAATAAGCAGCCCTTTGGATTGTATACGCTTGTTTTCACGAACTTTTACATAAATGGCATCCACCATTAGAAAGGGATAATGGCTTTTCAGAGACCGTGTTCGAAATGCATTCACCATTGGATCCAGGTTCTTGCATAGAGTGGAGATAGTCGATTTTGAAAACTTCTTACCACAGAGCTCTTCAGTAATCGACTCAACCTTTCAGGTAGAGACTCCGTTGATGACCATCTCCATCATTGCTAACACCAGTGCCTGCTCGCTCCGCTGATAGCGCATAAATAGCTCGGTGCTGAACTGACCATTGCGATGACGGGGTACCCTTAAGGTAAGTGTGCCAACTCGAGTAGTTAGCTGTCTTTCTCTGGTACCATTACGATAGGCGGTTCTTCCTTCCGTCCTTTCATAAGGTTCAGCACCCAGCTGTTCTGTAGATTGGGCCAAGAGTACCTGGTTGAAGATTTCATCCAACAGTTTGGAAAATGCTTCATCCCTGCCATTTGATAAAAAAAGTCCGTGCAAAAGTTCCTCGGTTATTGTAATATTAAACTGAGCCATGGTTCATCCTCCTCGGTTTGGTATTTGTTAGCACTTATATTCTAACCGAGGTATGAGCTTTGGCTCAACTTCTTTTTACACCATTATATAGACTTAATCCTCATTTTTACACCATTATATAGACTTAATCAAGGAATTCAGTTGGTATACATTATCGGTATGAAATATTTCACTGGTTTTTTGCTAGGGATTCCTCTATACTAAATATAGAATTCTTTTCAATCGACTATTTGGCAATGAACTCACAGATTACAGATTATAATGGGTGGACTGGAAAGAGGCAGAAAAATCGCAATGAGGTTACAGAAATATATGGCCATATGTGGAATTGCATCCCGCCGAAGAAGCGAAGAACTGATCGCAGAGGGCAAGGTAATGGTCAATGATAAAGTCATTACCCAAATGGGTTGGAAGATTGACCCAGAAAGGGATGTCGTATTTGTTGAGGGAAAGGAAATCAAACCGGAGGAGAAGAAACGGTATATTCTCCTGTACAAACCAAGAGGGGTTGTTACTACATCCAGGGATCCCCAAGGGAGGAAAACTGTCCTTTCGTACATTAAGGATATCCCAGAAAGGATATTTCCCGTAGGAAGATTGGATTATGATACCGAAGGTCTATTGATTTTAACCAATGACGGTGCTCTTGCCTATAAGCTTACTCATCCTAAAAATGAGGTAGAAAAGACATATAAGGTTTGGGTGAAAGGACTTCCATCGAAGGAACAAATATCACGTTTGGAGCGGGGAGTCTTGCTGGACGGTAGGAAAACCGCGCCTGCAAAACTGGTTTTATTACAAGGTAATAAAAACCAATCGATTTTTCGCATGAAAATCCATGAAGGCAGAA
>JBMNLC010000003.1:0-69570 GCA_050952525.1 Clostridia bacterium
ATTTTCCTTCCCCCTCCTCCAGCTTCTCCTCCAGTTCCCTTCGGAACGGGGCCATCTGGATTCTCTTTTCCAGCTGTCCCGCCTTCAGGAGGGCATGATCCAACACCATAACATCCCATCCCGCTTCCCATGAGGATTCCGGCGGAAGCTTTGCCAGCCAGCGTTCAGCCACACTCTTGATGGACCCGCGGAAACTTATTTGATTTGTTCTCTCCACATCGGGCTGGATGGACAGATTCTCTCCATCCGGTAGCCAGCTGCACCGTCCCACCATATTTTTCCCCCAATCCAAGCCACTAAGCTCCATCACTTCGCCAGAATCAAAAACGGCTATGAAATGAAAAGGCAGGCAGGACAGGCTGGGATATAGGGAGGAGGTGATGCTGCAAACCACACCGTTTTCGAATTCGATACGTCCGGTGAAGGCCTTTCCCGGTATATAGATCAGCTCCGGGGCAATACGAAAGATCCTGCTGATTTCGGGAGACCAATCCCGCTGGACTCCCTGGCTCTCCACGGAAATAGGTTGCCCGCACATCCATAGCAGCAGCTCCAGCACATGATGGAAGCAGAAGGAATGGCAAATGCATTGAAGGATTTTCAATGAACCGCGTCTTTTATCTTCAATGGCTTCCTTCAGAGCGCGTACACCGGGGAAAAAATGATAATTGTAATTAATAGCCGTCCAGCTACCCATCTCCCTTGCTCTGGTCACCATGGCATATCCGGAGGAAAGGGAGTCCGCCAGAATCTTTTCCGAAAACACAGCCGCACCGGACTCCAATGCCTCTAAAGCAGGCTCCTTGTGAACATGTTCCGGGGTACAGATATCCATGATATCCGGCTGCACGTCCTCCCTCAAAGCCTGAATGGAAGAGTAGGTACCGCAATTACAGCTCCATTTTTCTGCCTTCTCCCGGGCTCTTGTAATATCGATATCCACAATGCCACAGATTTCAGCCAAGCCGCTCTTTTGCCAGCCATCGATATGGCTGTTGGAAATGTTTCCCGCACCGATAATGGCTACCTTTACTTTATCACCCATTCATAACCGCCCCTTTCTTGGCATTTCGCTTTCATAGATTATACATACACCTTTTTCGATATCCTTTAACCTATATTTCATCGAATCGAACAAAAAGTTGCCAAGATAGGGAGGGAGCTTCGTTTACAGTCATGTTGCGGAGTATTCCTTTTCAATATAGGCAATAACCCCTTCAATATTCATGGCGCTCTCCCAAGGACGCGCCCTGCAATTATGGGGGCTGTCCCCATCATAGTACTCTACCCAGGCTCCGGTGGGGTCCAGCAGGCTCAAGGTTTTTTTGAGCACAGCCTCTTTTTCCGGCTTGTTCAAAAGGATTAGGTTATATAGCAGCAAGCCGTAATCATACCCCAGGGATCGGTTACCCGATACATCAGAAGGAACCCGTCCCTTTTCCCTGAACAGGTCTAGGGTGGGCTGTACCAGAGTCTCCAGCTCCTCGGGTGTAAAAAGATCGCTTTCGATATAGCCGGAACAAGGCTTACGGAATTCAAAAGATAGCGTTTTTCCCTGTTCACCGTATCCGGCAGTTTTCTGTTTCTACAGGAGGGACAACAGTAATCGCCCTGGAAGTTTCGCTCCGTCCAGGTTAATACATTGGTTTTTTCCAGATTTTCATGGATGTCACAGAAATAGAAACGAAAGCGGGGTTTGCTGGCTACTCTGTCCCTTAAAGGCTGGTTGGCATACAACTTTCCATCTTCAATGAAGTTTACCTTATAGCGCTGTCGGGCCATGTCCACCTTCTCCCGGTACATATTAATCTTTCCTTCCGGCCACAGTCCATGGGCTTCCACCCATTCCAGAAGCCTTTCTCCTCCGGTAATAAACAGCAGGGTTGATTCTGCAGAACCATGTAGATACAATGGCGAGGAAGCACCCTGCCGGCGATGTAGGTCTCATCGCCACTGAACTCCGTCATCCCTTCCACCAGGTGGCTTAACTGGATATCCAAAGCCCATTCCATCATGGGAAGGGCTTCCTTCAGGAAAAGGTGATCCCCTGTATAATCCAGGTATCGAAAGCAGCTTAAAATGATATAGGCGGGAATCTCCACTTCATCGTTGGCGAAATACAGCCTGGCTGCATCGTTCCCCATGCCTTCTGCATTGTAAAGGTTCCCAAAAAGCTCCCACTTGGCTTTCCAAAAACGGAGGATGGCTTTTGCTTCCTCAATATATCCTAGAGCGAGAAGGCCTCTTATCACCCCTGCCTGGTCCCTCACATAGGCCAGAGGATAAAAATGTCCTGCTGCTACACCCCCTGAGTTGGATTGCTGGCATTTGATCAGCACCGATACACTGTCTATGGCCTCCAACATGGTCTGCCTTAGAGGAGCCTCCTGGGGAATAAGGGCGGCAAAGTCCCGCCTCCTGGATGTGAAGGTCTGCCAGAACCGTCGGCTTTTCTCCAGTAAAGCCGGTGGGTTCTTCAACAAGATTTCCTCCATTTGGGCAACAGCGGTGGGATAATGGGAATGGCTGCTGAAAATCATCCGACTGTGTCCCTTATGGACCACCAGCTCAATGGATTTTCCCTCCATCCCCCTTATCTTACCAGTGCCTGTCATGGTGAACAACAACCGGTTTTCCCAGGGAAGAGGGTCATTGGTAAAGAAATTCGTTCCCTTGGGAAGGGTAAAGAGGATAACATCCCCTTCTTCTCCTTGATCGCCAAAGAAAGCCTTCAATGGATGGGTTCTGGCTGAAACTGAAGGCTGAAGCTGGAAGCGCAGCTCCTCTTCTGCCTCAATTTCTCGGATAAATACATTTTCATCCGGCAGTATATAATCCAGTATATACCCTATGGAAACACCATTTTTGTATATATCATGATGCCATATCGCTGTCCCCGGTTCTCTTTGGGATTGAACTTCAATTTCTTCAACATCCTGCAGATCCATTCTCAAAAAAGAAGGGGCACTGTAGGGAGGTCCTATCAATTGGATCATATTAGGGCCCTGTTCGTAGACCAACATCTCTCCATTTCCAATGGGATGGATGCTTCCGTCATCTTTCCCTCGATTGGACCATATCCTCATGACTGATTCTCTCCTTTTGCGGCGTAGTAAAGGGCGGCTTCCAGATTGATCCCACTTTCCCAGGGACGATATCTGGTCCCCTGGGGTCGGTGATCTTCATAATACTCTACCCACGCTCCTGTATCATCCACAAGGCTTAACATCCGTTCATATATTTCCTGGGCAAAGGGGCTGGACAACTCCGTCAGGTTATATAGAAGGAGGCCATAATCATAACCTACAGCCTTGTTCCCTTCCGGCCTCGAGGGCAATTTTCCCGTTGTGTTATACTGGGACATGATCTCATCCACCATTTTCCGGATCTCCTCCCTGGTAAACAGGGAAGATCCAATATAGAGGGGCATCAGGCTGACGGACTGAAGGTAATACCTTTCCCCGGTTGGATTCTTTTCCCTCTCCCGGCCAAAGCATTTGGGACAAACATATCGGCCATCCTTATCCCTTTCCGTCCAACCAAAGGAGAAATCAGCTTCACAGACTCCATGTCGGAACCTGGGGAGGACCTCGTCAAAGCATCGATCGGGATTATTGGTCATGAGACGGTCCCCTTCCCAAAAATTCTCCCTGTAATGGTTCCTGACCTGCTCCAAAATTTCCAGGTTCTCATGGAGCTTTTCCTTGCTCCATAGCTGCTTTTCCTCTACCCATTTCAGCAGCCTTTCCCCTCCCGTGATAAAAAGCATGGTGGCTTCTGCAGATCCGTCATTCAGGGTGCTCCTGGGCAAAATCCCTCCTGCTACATAGGTTTCATCCCCATTAAAGGGAAGCATATACCGGATCAGGTGCTTCTTTTGAACATTCCAAGCCCATTCCAGCATAGGGAATATCTCGGCAATATAAGCCTCATCTCCTGACCGAAGCTCATAATCGAAAGCTTGAATGATCAGATATCCCGTTATTTCCACTTCATCGTTCTCATGGATATGGAAAATTCCATCCACCCCCATAGCCTGGGCATTATGGATAACCCCATGTTTTTTCCATATTCGCCAATAAAAATCCAAAATGGCCTTGGCCTCTTCCAGGTATCCCAAAGCCAAGAGGCTCCGGGACACGCCATATTGGTCCCGTACATATCCCAGGTGATAATTATGGCCGGCCAAGACTCCCCCGTCTTCAGCCTGTTGGCTTTTTATCAGGACGGATACATCATCGATCACCCGAAGCAGAACATCCCGCAAGGGCATGGAATGAGGAATCAATTGATCAAAATCCCTTCTCCGCCTTGTGAATTCGTCCCACCAACGTCGGGTACGGAACAGTATTTCCGTAAAGGTAGGCTTTATCGCCTTCTCCGTATTTTGTATACAGGCTGGATAATCCGGACCCCCAATCATGTAGATCGTGCTTTCCCCTGGTAAACACTGAAGCTTCCATCGGTTGTCCCCATCGTGCTTTGGAATCACAGCGCCCTTCGCCAATACCTGTTGATGAATCGGCCAAGGACTGGGATATTTCCCATAGATGTAAATACCTGCTTCAGCGTAAGCCAGAAGGGCTAGCTTCATCTCTCCAAACCGGCTCCGATCATCCACTGTATGGATTTCCTCCTGGATGATAAGAAGAAAATCCAAGGGTTCCTCCAGGCGGATCCGTCGAATAAAGCAAGGAAGCTGGCTGTCCACCAGATCCGTCATGCTTCCTATGCAGCGATCCCCCTTGAAAATACGATGGTTCCAAATGGCAGTGCCTTCCTCCCTTTCAGACTGTACTTTCAGCCCGTTTTCCTCCAGCAGTCGCATCTGCATAAAGGACGGGGAGCTGTATGGAGGACCAAATACCTGTATCAAGTCAGGTCCCTGCTCATACACAGCCATTTTTCCATTTCCGAGACAATGAATGCTTCCATCATCCATTGCTCTCCCCTTCCAAATCCGCATATCGATACTTCCCCCTTCTATTACCATTTTTGCAAATCCCAGTCCTTCTGGCCTGCCTTATCCGTTGATTGACGGACAATGATATGAATAGGCAGCTCTTTTACAACCGGCTCCCCTGTTTCCCTATGATTCCTCTTCATCAGTTGCTCGACGGCCTCCACTCCCATTCGGTATTTGGGCACATGGATGGTGGTTAGGGAAGGGTCTACAATGGAAGCTACAAAAGTATTATCAAATCCGACTACTCTGATATCATCCGGTACTCGATACCCCTGCTCCTGTATAGCCTTTAATGCACCAATCGCCATCTGGTCATTGGCTGCAAAGACCCCATCGATTCCCCCACCTTTCATCAGCAATCTCTCCATGGCCTGATAGCCGCTTAAGGGAGAAAAATCCCCCTCTTGAATTTGGCTGAGGGATATCCCGTTTTTAGCCAGTTCCTCCTGGCAGCCCCGTAAACGGTCATTAGCCATACTGGAATACAAGGGGCCGGTGATATGGGCGATGGACGTGCAGCCACATTCCAGCAAGTGACGGGCTGCCATTCGTCCTCCTTCTTCATTGTCTACGATCACACTGTCAATTCCCTTTTCATTCAGTCTTCTTTCCAAACTAACCACCGGAATCCTTTTCTTTCGGCTTCCCAACTGTCTTAGCATTTGAAAGTATTCCTCATCCTCCGTATCGACAACGGAGTCCAGAATAATACCGTCTACCCAATTGCTCTTCAGCATCTGGATGAAAGCCTTCTCTTTTGCCGGTTGATCATCCGTGTCACAAAAGGTGATGTTAAAGCCATATCTTGAGGCCGCATCCTGAATCCCCTTTATCACTTGGGGAAAAAAGATCCGATTGATGTTGGTAATCACTACACCCAGAGTCATGGTCCGTTTGCTTTTCAAGCTCCTGGCTACGGGATTAACCTCGTAGTGCAACTCCTCAATCGCTTGATGGACCTTTGTCACCAATTCATCGCTCACAGGCTTGGTTCCATTGATCACGTTGGAGACGGTAGATATGGATACCCCCGCCCTTTGAGCCACATCCTTTATACTTGCCATCTACATCCTGCTCTCTATTTGTATTCGTCAATTTCCGGAACGGCTTTGGGCATATCCGGATGGTTGGGTCCGAAATGCTTCAGAATCACCATGGGCTCCCACCGGCTCTTATTCTCGATAACGACACCCTCCTTGGCGGCCTTTTCACTGACAAAGTATTCGTCACCGCTCAGCTGACCGAAGCGGAGCATGATGGCTGCTTCTGCATCATATACACCAAATTTTCCGTAACCCTGTATCAAAATACATCCATAGGCTGCCCCATCCTTCACCACGACCTTCTGGCCGGGCATAACGGTCAACTCCTTGGCTCCAATATAGTCATTGGCATAAGCAATCCATTTCTCCACAAAGCGCTCATTGGAATGCTCACACAGGATGGGCGGACGGAAATAATGTTTTTTATAATGGGGATCCACGTTCTTTTCCCAATCCATCAGGCTTATAATGTAGTCGATATCCCTTTTCTTATCCTCCGGACAGTTTTCTACCAGGAATTCGTAGGGGTACACCTCCCCTGCCGTGATGTTTTCATACACGGAATTGACATCGCTGTTCCACTGGGGCTCATAGGTCAAATAGGATCCAGGAGCGTGGACAACACCCGGAGGTGTATACCAGCCTGTGCCCAACTCCACCCGATAGGCCCTGGAAAGCTCCGTGATGCGGTTATCCCCAGCTTCGAAAGCCAACAAGCGTTCCTTTACCTGTTCCTTCGTCACATCCGGATCAAAACCGAAGTAGGTAACGGGAAACTGACCGGGATGATTGTTCAGCTGAGGTGGAAAATAATAGGCTTCCGGCTTTCCGATTCGTCCTACGCGGCTTGCAGCCAGGTCGTCCAGGTGGAGATGATGGAATAAAGGGGTCTCATAATCAAAAAACTTGGAATACATGGGCCAGGTACCATACTTCTCCTGAAGCTCCTTGCCAATCAGGTCCGCCCCCAATTCCTCCACCGCATCTTTAAACAGGAATTTGTCCTCGATGTTGTCGGACGGGGCTACATAGCTCATCCCCTCATCCTCCGGCGCCAGCTCACCATTCATGGCGGGTATGACGGAGGAGAACCAACGTTCTTTGATGGAGCCCCTTTTCGTCCCTAAAGCATAGTAATCATCGGGGTGAAGACGCAGCCGCCTTCCGGCCTGCCCAAAACGGCGGGAACAAAGGTGGGGATCAAACGGAGTATGCCCTCCCCCTTCTCAAAAGTATCATGGATTTGCTTGATTTTGCTCATTTTATCCTCCCTCCCTTTATCCTGTCCGGATAAAATTACTATATTTTTCTTCCAAGGAAAACGTTTTTCTTTCTTGATTCGACACTAAATTCCAAATTCCTCCTGTCCACTGGGATGATTCTCGACATTTCATCAAGATGGGGTATAGAACTCGGACTTAAGCCCTGGCTCTATACATCCGTATGTAGTCGCGGGCTATACGCAAATCCTCCAAAGCCTCCTCCGCTGTACAGGGAGCTTCCCTTTCCCCCTTGATAGCCGCGATAAAGTTCTTCGCCTGTTGACGCATGGCTGATATCGGAGGCATCACAGGCTGCATGATAACGGGATAGCCTGTTCCCTTGTCCTGCATCAAAGTGACACGACCTGCCTGTTGACTGGCCAGGGGGGCTGGGAGATCCACCCTTACATATCCCCTCTCAAAGGCTACCAGCATGGTCTCCTGCCAATCCATGGAGGTTTGATAAGGTGCCATCTCCAGAACACCGCAAACTCCTGTTTCACCCTCTGCCACCATCAAAATACCCGATGGGTCCGCATAGGCTACACGATAAGGTTCGCCCATCAGAAACCGCATGGCATTCACTTGGTGAATATAGTAATTGACAAAAGCATCATAAAGCCGTCCAGTTTCTTCGTCAAAATAATCCGGCATGGCTTCGGTGGTGATGGAAGGATAGGGTTCGTTGGAACGGATGCATTTAGGTGCTCCACCCATCCAGTCCCCCGGAGGCATGGTGATTCGTACCAGCTTCATTTTTCCGTACGCTCCGGAGGATTTCCACTCCTGAATTAAGCGATGGGCATATTCCATGGCCGGATCCGATCTCTTGTGATAGCCCACCATATGCAGAACACCTTTCTCTTTCGATAATCGGACCAGCTTCTCACCCGCCTCCACGGAAAGGGCCAGAGGTTTTTCCGTAAAGACCGCTTTTCCGGCCTGAATGATATCCGGGAGAATCGTAAGATGGTGGGCATAAGGCTGAGCTGCCACAATAGCGTCCACTTCACAGTTTTCCAGGAGCTCAAGATGGTTGGCATATACCTTCTCCACCCCATACCGTCGGGCTACCTGCCTAGCCAGCTCTCTTCTGGGCTCTGCAATGGCAACAACCTCACAGTCATCATCCAGGACAGCATAATTGGAAAGGTGAGCCAGTTGCCCCATGAATCCCGTACCGACAAAGCCGATTCGAACTTTTCTCATCGTCTTTTCCTCCTGTTCCCTGCCGACAGTTTCACCAGTTCACCAAAAGGTACAAAACCTAATTACCCCATATTCTCAAAAAGGAAGAGACCATCCTTCCCGGGTGCAACGATATCCGGCCGACCATCTCCGTTGATATCCTCCACCCAGAAGTAGATACCGCAGCCGGATGCTTCCCCTGCAGGTCCAAAGTCGATCACATGCTTTTCAAATTTTCCACCGTTGATCTTGAAATAATAAATCCCTACAGGGTCATCAGCCCCCGGGTCATTTCCATTATGGGCCCGGTATCTCTTTCCCGTAATCAGCTCCGGCTGTCCGTCGCCATCCAAATCCACCAGCCACAAATCATGATATTGGGAAGCGGTGATGTCAATATCGTGCTTCACCCAGCTTCTCCTTCCCTCCTCATCCCGTTTCTGCTCCCACCAGGCCAATCCATAGTCATGGGCCTGGCCTACAATCAGGTCAGTCAAGCCATTCCCTGTAATGTCATGGGCTATAATAGGTACACTGGCAAAACCCAGATTGAACTCAGGATGAAATCTCCATGGACCACCATAAGGATCCTGGGGCTGCTCCAGCCAGCCACCGGCCAGGATGATATCCACTCTACCGTCCCCGTTCATATCACCAAAGCCCATCCCATGACCGCTAGGGCCTTCACTGATGACAAACTTGTTGAACTTCCCCGTTCCCCGGCCCTGCTGGTCCAAAATCAGCTTGTAAAAAGCCTGGGGACCCGTCGGCGTATTGGGAAAGATCTCTGGTAACCCACAACCGTCGATATCGAAACAACGAATGGTTTCGATGGGGCCACATTTATCGATGTCATGGACCTTCCATTCCCCGTCATTCCCGGGATTTTCCCGCCAGCGGAGCGTCTCTCCGAACCAAGCCCCGGTAATGATATCCAGATAGCCATCCCCGTTTACGTCCAAGCCGTAATCCGAGAAATCATCATAATACTCTCCCGAGGGCATCACATCACAAATTTTATGTTTCCTCTGAAAGTCTGGACCCTCGTACCAATACTCCCCGGATACAATGTCCAAAATGCCGTCGTTGTTCACATCAAATACGGCAGCAGCCTCATAGGTGACCTTGTCGATCAGGCGCTTCTTGAATTTTAGCGTCATCCGAAAACCTCCCTTTTTTCATTGTTCATCGTTGACCGAAAATGGTTGGCAGTTCGTCGTTCTTATAAAATTTCAGTTAAACCTTTGGGGAATTTAGCACTGAAGCAGGGATCTTTTCCTTACAAGGAACCAACCGCCAGCCGTTAAAACGCCAGGGTGACCTCCTTAATTCGGCTGACGATTGGCAGGGCCATCAAAGTCCCGTCACTTCCCCCAATACCGATGATGACAATCCCTTGTATGTGGAATCGAACACCAGCTCCACTGCTTCTTTCATGTCCATTTGGCCTGTATCCTGAACCGGTTTGGGATAAACCCTTATATGGGAATTGGCCTTTGCAAAAACAGGGATTCGCGACAGGGATGAATAAATATCCCGAAGGAGTATGGGGCCTTCCAGCACCTCACCCGTCCAAAGGTCCGTCCATTGCCCTTTGGGCAGGTACACATCCCTTACTCCTTCATCGTTCAATACAGGCGCTACCAACAGGTTCTCACCACAGTAAAATTCATCATCGATGTTCCAGCATAGGGGATCCTCTTCATGATGGAGGATGAGCGCCCGCAGAAAGGGATATCCGCTTTCAATCGCTTTTTTACCCTCATCCGCCAGGTAGGGTATCAGACAGTAACGGAGTTTCCACCATTTCCGTACCAGATCAGCAACTCCAGGGTATTCATAGGGCTCCCTGGGAGATGCGCCATGGTAGCGGATATGGGAGGTAAATACGCCTACTTGCGTCCAACGTACATACAGTTCTTCATCGGGCCAGTTGTTCATAAACTCCGGAAGGCCATGGAAGCCGGGTACATCATGACTCCAGAAAGCATAGCCCGAAAGACCGAGATGCAAGCCTCCCCGAATGCTTCCGGCCAGACCATCCCAGGAGGAAGCACTGTCCCCACCCCAGTGAACCGGGTATCGTTGACAGCCTATCCAGCCTGCCCGAGCCCAGATAATGCCTTCTCCCGTGATTTCCTGGGTAATATCAAAAGCTGCCTTCTGATACAGGAGACAGTATAGGTTATGAAGCAGCTCGGGCTTCATCCCCATATAGTCCGTATCCATATCAATCTCCTCGCCGAAGTCGGTTTTGATGGCAGCAACACCCATCCGAAGTAAGGATGCCAACAGCCCTTGATACCACTTCACCGCTTCCGGATTTGTAAAGTCGATATTCCCTCCATACTCCACATCGCTGAAATTTGATTCCGAAGCATTCATGCCTTTTTTAGGCGCTATGAACCGGTTCTTTCTGGCTGTGTCATAATGCTTTGTACCCTTTGCAATGGAAGGCAATTGCCAAAGGGAAATGCGCAATCCCTTCTCTTTCATCTCCCGGATATACGCAGCAGGATTGGGAAAGCGCTCCGGACTGAATTCCCATTCGCATTTCCAATCCGTCCTAAACCATCCGGTATCCAGGTGGATCACATCACAGGGGAAGGCTCCCTCCCTTAATTTAGAAGCCACTTCCCGGGTCTCTTCAGCGGAGAAATAGCTCATCCGGCTCATCCATATGCCATAGGACCAAAGAGGGACATTTCTTGGGAATCCCGTTATTCGCCGATAATTGTAGAGAATCCGCTCAAGGGACCCTCCCCCAATAATAAACAGATCCAGGGTATCATCCTCAATGACGGCCTGCGCTGCACGGGTGGATATATCGGCCAGGGAAAGGCGCACATGGGCAGGAGTCATTATCAACAACCCATAGGGCCGACTGGATACATAAAAGGGCATATTCTTGTATGCCCGCCGGCTGTTGACTCCGAAGGCATCGGCATTCTCCAGGGTAAAGGTTTTGCCTGCCAGGTTCATCCTTGCGAAGCGCTCCCCTGTACCGGCAAATCTCTCGTCCGGCTTGGCATATAAGGAATAGAAGCAACGATGAACCTTCCCATCCCGCTCAATATACCCAAGGGGCAAGGACTCTACCCATCTGGGTCGGAAGGTGTCCCAGGATATGAAGGGTATGGATGTCTTGCCATCGGGATAGATCGATGCCTGAAAGCTTTCAACGGCAGGCTCGATCTGACTGCTCCAGTATTTGATGGCTTTCTTCCTCGTATCGACCTTCATCCGGCGATGCCCTTCGCCATCTATGATTTCCCAGCCATCTTCGGCTTTCATGACAGACAAATCCACTTGCGTTAATGTGGAATCCCACTCCAGCATAGGATTCCCTTCATCCCGGGGTATTTCACCTCCGAAAGCGGTCGTTATCCTGATCACTTGATCCCCATAAGCCCTTACCATGACAGGGATCATCCGGGGCTTTTGAACCTGATCGGGAATAAAGGGATCATCACCTTGGACCTGGAAGGGAATCTCCATGATGACAGTCCCATGCTCTGACCATACTGTCCTTGGATTCCCGGCCCTCCACAGTTTATCCCCTGAGGTTTCGGGAAGATCCAAATCCAGCATGTCATCCTTAAAACAATTCATCTGTTTCATGTCGTCCTCTCCCCCTTTATTTTGCATTGGATTCCTTTCAACCTTCTTTCAAGCTTCGACCGGCATATCCTTCGCTGTCCTCCCTATACAACATGAAATTCAGGCACCGATATGGAGAAGCACCTGAATTTCATGCTGTATTCAATGATTCATCCCTTGTGGAGAATACAGATCGGTTGCAGTTCACCCCTATGGCCTGAAGAAGAAGGTCTCCGCACTGAAGTTGGTAGCGATTGCATAGGCCTTGTTTGCCACATTCCCCAATTTCTCATTGGCAATAATCGGTGACTCAATCAAGCCGAAGGGTATAAAATACCAGTGGTTTTTCTTCATTTCTTCCTGTATCTGCTTTAAGGCTTCAGCACCTTCTGCGGGGGTTCCTGTGGAGGTTTTTTCGATCAGCTCCAGCATTTTCTTAGCATCTGCCGGCGGTTCCTCCCCTTCCTTTCCTGCCGTATCCCACCAACGGGCCCAAAGAGGACACCAATAGTTCCTGCCCATATCACAACCCCAATACAGGAGGCTGAAGGTCCAAATGATGGTGCACTGCAATTCATTGGCATTATTCCGAGTCCCCCACAGACCTTCATCGATCTTCTTGACCGTTACATGGATACCAATGTCTCCCCACATCTGGGCGACAAGCTCCGCCAGGGCTTCCTGGGATGGAATCTGGCCGGCAAACTCCAGGGGAATGGTAAATTTGTTTCCATCAGGATCCAAACGATAGCCATCGGGGCCCTTCTTCATTCCCATTTCATCCAAAAGCTTGTTGGCCTGCTCGATATCATATACATTATCGGAATGAAGGGTCTTTTCAGCAAATCCATAATAAATGGCTTCCAGGATTTCATCCCGGTTCAAGGCCAGGTCCAGAGCCGTACGGAATCGCACATCCTGTACCACTTTGCGCCAGGCCGGATCATCGTAGGTCAGATTCAGCAGAATATCGCTCTGGGAGGTTTCACTATAGCCAAAATACACCTTATAACCGTTCTTCTCATTCTCTTTGTAGACGGGGATTTTATTCATGGTTACCAAGCAGCGGTTGAAATCAACTTCACCGGAAATGATCTTCATGTTGGCGGTTTCAAGGTCTGAGATATAATCGCTGCGAACCATATCAATATAGGGCAGCTGGTTGCCCTCAGCATCCACCTTGAAGTAATACGGATTCCTTTCAAATTCTTCCGTTGTTTCGGTAGTTTTCGTTAAAATCCATGGATACAGGGCGGGAAATCCTTTCGCTTTGGGATTTGTCAATTCCCAGTTGGTGATGTCCTTGTCATTAAACAGGTTCACCCATTCACCTTTTTGGAAGCCTGCCTCTTCAATGGCCTTTTCCAGCTCATCAGCATTGGCATACTTTTTGTGGAACTGTTTCAGATAATGGGCAGGCTTTAAAAGATCCGTATACCCTCTCCAACCTTGGATCGCCATTCGCACGGGAAAACCGGCATAAGGCTGATCGAATTTGATCTTAAAGGTCCAATCATCAACTACTTCAAAGGTCAAAGGGGTTCCATCCACTTTTCCACCCGAATTCAGCCAGCTGGGAAATATCGGGGTAAGCTCTTCGTTGAATATCACGTCCTCAATCGTGAATTTGAAATCCTCCATGGTAACAGGGGTCCCATCCGACCATTTCAGGCCTTCCCTCAAATAGAAGGTAAATTCCTTATGATCGGAACTGACTTCATAGTCCTTCAACACATTTCCTGTGATCTCATCCCCCAATATACCCGGTGTATTCAGTAAGGGTTCATTGCATGCCACAAAAACGTCAGCGTCCCAACCGATGCTATTGGTGATGGAACGCAGGGTACCCCCATAGCTGCCAATCTCATATTTCAGTTGGGATTCGGGCATTTCATTGACCAATTTGGGTTCCTTGGGCAGCCTTTCCTCTACAGGGGGGAGTCCCTTACCGGCCAGGTATGGGGATTCCTGATAGGTCGCTTTGACAGTTTCCGGTGCCGTCGTTTCCTCCGGAGTCTCTTCGGGGGTCTGGCTCTCTTCCGAAGCCGCCGTTTCCTTGGGGGTTGAGGTCGGTCCTGTTACAGGCTTGTTACCACAAGCAGAGAGCAGGATTGTAAACAAGAAGAACATCGTCAGAAACAGTGCTGTTGCTCTTTTCATACCATTTCCCTCCTAAATCATTATCTATATTCCCCTATCATGATGGTAGCTCGATTGAGAGGGATGATGGAATAGATAAAAAGGAGGAAATGATGGACAATATGGTCATGTGAACTCATTACAGGCCTACAACCCACTGGGAAGGCGATTTACCCGTTGCTTTCTTGAAGATCCGTGAAAAATAATAGGGATCATCGTATCCCACCATAGCAGCAATCTGTCGGATCGTAAGGGAAGCGTTGGATAAGAGCCCTTTTGCATGCTCAATCCTGAGGTTGGTCAGATATTCCAGCGGGGTCACTCCCGTCTCCTGCTTAAACAACTTTCGGAAATAATCCTTGGAGAAGGGAACGGTATCCATGGCATCATTCAGGTTAAAATCAATGGTGGAAATATTGGACAACAACAGCCGTTTAAAAGAGGCTACATAAGGGTTCTCCCCTTTTTCAAGACAGTTGGCAATTACATACTGCCGAAATACATCCAGCAGGCTTTCTACAATGCCATACCAATTGGTCTGTTTCATGGAGTACTGTCTATAAATCTGCAAAAAAATGGGATAAATATCAAGGTGGGAAGTATCCTTCAGTTTATACTGACCTTCATAGGGCTGGACGAAATCATCAATTGCAATGAAAATATTCTCACACTCATCTTCCAAGTATAATTGATGATCCATCCCTTTGGGTATGCAGAGAATATCATTCTTCTGAAGGGCAACGACACTCCGCAGGAGATGAACTACTCCCCTCCCCTTGGTACAGTAAAGGATCTTGCAGAAGGGGTGATGATGCATATTTCCTTTTTGCGTTTTCCGAGACAGTACACCTGCAGATATAAATCTGCCCTTCGAAACGGATGTTTTGGGGTGCAGATTCCCATAGATTTCCACCACAGCATCCAAAGAATTTCCATCCTTCACGTCGGATGCGGATTTCATAAACATATGAAATGCTCCTTTGCACCAAAAACTATCAACCAACTGACTAATGGAAAATGAATTGTTTAATATCCAGGTGCTGTATAAGGAATCTGTTGTTGTACAAGGAATCTGTTGAGTCTATATGAATCAGTGAAGGGTTCTTTTACATGGTGTATGTATTCGGTTGACGAACAAGAACGATGGCCCCTGCGTGGGGCAAGTGGCTAAGAAAAACGTTTTTCTAATAAACTATATTCCACATTATCCCAAAATATCCTTCCGACTCCGTCATTTTTTTTCTATTTATTTTTCCTGTTCATCTGTCTTTTCATTTCTTCTCACAACCTCTGTTACCTTTTTGAAATTCTCCACTGTGACTCCAGGGGGACAGCTACCGCTGTTGGCCAGTATGAAACGTTTTCTCCCCATTTTTTTACAGCAAACGTTCTACATAGTCTTCCAGCTCCTCCAGGCTACTGTTCAGAAAAACGGTGAGCTCAATACCACCAAACAGCCCAATTCGATCAGACAGCAGCCTGCGATCATCCCATCATTCGATATCCCCTGTAGCTGGGGAAGATATGGACTCAATCCCATCAATCGGTGTCTGCCCCATGGTGGGCAGCAATCCCTTCAGGGGGCCGCAGGCATGGTACACAAGATATTTACCGACATGATGATCCTTCCCCATGCGCTGATTTCAGGGGCTGTATACTTGCCAAAATACCCTGGGCTGATATTGGTGGTGGAGTCGTCCTCCCAGAAAATAAAGGCTTCTGCTGAAGATTCAACCGATATTTCAACAGACCGTATGGGGTTACGCAGCATGGCACACAGACACTCCTCCACCGTTTCCGAATATTTCATCAGGGCATATACCAAGTCCTGGGTACCTACCCAGTATTCCAACATGGATTGGATGGATGATAGACTTTACAGGCCAGGACAGGGCATTATCAGGGCAATAGCGGCCGACTTGGCCTGTATTGTATGAATACATTGCCAAGGATTCCGGAGGGCTTCTTTTCTCCTTCGAGAAAATTGACCAGACTGTTGGTTACCTTTAAGGTCAGTTCATTCATACCCTGTCTTAATTGTAAAGTAATATCCACTTCCCAGGGCCTCCATACCCTTGTCCCTGCCAGCTGACCATTGACCCATACCTCCACGCAATCAGCCAGCTCCGAAAGCTTCAGCAGGGCATGGCCGGGCACGCTGTCCAGGTGAAATGTACAGCTATATACACCGGTTCCGGAGAAAAAGGGATATCCCAGCTCTGTCCAGGACTTCAGCATCACGGTATCCGGCATTTCATCCAGCCAGTAGCATCCCTTCCCTTCCTGAAGGCTGAATCCACCCAGCAGCTTGGGCGGACTTGTCAGAAGCTGAGGCATATCAGACCAGGCCGAATGGTGGATAACGATTTCAATGTGGTTCTCGCCCTGCTTGATACAGTGAGAAATATCGAAGGTTTTGAATTTCTTTTCAATATAGTAGCCTGAGGGACCGGGAACTTCTTTTTGATTGACCAGGATATCCATGTTCATCAAGCCCATGAAAGCATGGCGATATTCAATGTCATCCAGCATGAGCAGCACTGGCTCCTTGATCTTCCTCACAAAAAAGGATGTTCGATAGATGTAATCCGTTCCACCACCATGATTTCTATAGTTCAGTTGCCATTCATTCAGGGGAAGGGCATTGTAACCTTCCAGCTTGAAAGTCCAGCCTTCCATGGGTAGGCTGAGTTGAGTCATAGGGGCTTCTTCCTTTCCTCTCCCTCCCATGCATCCATCGGATTTCTCTGCCCGGATTCCCAGGAGAAGAGAACCGCAGGGCACAAAATCATAATGGAAAACCATGGAATCTTCTGTCTTCGTGCAAGGTTTCCAAAGGATTACCTGTCCCGATTCCAGGTCATAAATCACCATCTTGCCCGAAGCCTTCAGGGAAATGTCCACCGATATGGATTTTGTCCGGGAAGTATTGGCGAAAAAATAGAGTTCTTCCTCTTCCAAATGACGATGATGGCAGTACACCAGCTCATTTCCATCCCCCAGAATGGATATATCCTTTGGAGCTGTCTTTTCCAGGAAGTCTGTTAGGGTTTGCTTGAAGCATTCCTGATCCTCTTCTTTTTCCAGGTCAAGCTCCCCCATTCTCCCATAGGTGCCCTGACCGATCCTCTGTAGCTCAAAAAGGGCTGAGGCTTTTACCTCCAAGCAGTCATTAAAGACCAATACGCTGCCTCCGGCCTGGACAAATTGGTGGATTTTGTCTAGAATCTCACCGGAAAGGCCCTTTGGAGAAGGGACCAAAAGGACTTGAAAGGCTTCATCCTCCAATTTCAGACTGCCCTCTTCGATTCTTGCCTTTAAAAGATGATGCTCGCCCATAATGTCATAATCGTAATGGAGCTTGGGCAATTGGGCGCAAAGCAGATCATACACATCGCTGATCGCCTTGTCGGCAGTTCTTTGTTCCCCTGGCCTGTAGGCGCCTTGAAATCCTCTCAAAGGATAAAGAATCGCAACCTCCGCCCTATGGCTACCGGCTGACAGGGCATAGGACAACCGCGCCACATAATCGGCAAACAGCCGATAATGACGCCAGCTGCTATTGTGCATATGACAAGGGGGAGCATCCCCTTTCCTGAACCCTTCAATGCTGTAAAAAAAGGCATGGGGACAAAGCTGGTTAATCCCCAAGACATACTGCCAGTTGACAATCCATTTCATATCCTCCAAGGTCAAGCTCCAGCCGCCGATGCCAAAGCTTTCGCTAAGCACCCTCCTCTTTCCGGACAAATGGGCTGCCGATACCACCACCTTCTGGCCCTGGACATTGGTCTTGATCCTGGGTAGATGGGGAGCCTTGCCTACCAGGAATTCAGCGCCCGTCTCCTCCGCTGTATTGGTCAGATGGTCAACCCCTGGTATATCCAAATGCTCCAGATTCTTCAAGAGGTTTCCCTGAAAAATGGTATTGAAGTACAACCCTTCCTCCAGGAGGACATGGCCTGTCAGCAACAGTCCATTTTGCTCACACCAGTCCTTGTAGATTCGGAAGAAATTTTGTTCGTAGAGTTGGGCCACCTCCTGCCAAAAATGACGGCGGATTTCTTCAGCATTGGAATTGTCCTCTAAGAAAATCCCTCTCATAAGGGTATTCATATCATAGCCATACTTCTTCAGGAGCCTTTCAGGAATCTGCTCATCCCATGGCACCAGATGCCCGTCACCTCGGGCAATATACCAGTTAAGGTCCTGGTGCCAAGGCAGCAAAGTCGGTTCATCGGTAAAAATCCCCTTGATGATGTTCCCAAAATATTGTCCGAGATGCTTCCGATACTGCGCATGGGTTGTCTCAATATAGAATCTGACGGCCTCGGGATTCATATAATTGATACCGAAAATCTTGCCATTCGGGTTCTCGATCAGCCGTTTCACGAAAATAACAACAGTCCTCGGAACATCTCCAGCGAAAAGGATGACCTTTCCCGGTACAACTTCATATGGAATGGATGGATAGGTACCATCCTGTGGTCCCAGGACGCAGATGACCTCACCATCCCCTATCGGAATGACATTCTCTCCCGGATGCAGAGACCGTTGAATCAGTTCAATATATCGGTTCCGGTATTCCCTGCGGCTGCTGACCTTTTGATTGCCAATCCCACTGGGAAAGGGATTTTCATCATACAACCACACCTCCATGCCCAATCTCCCGGCTTCCTCCACGCATACTCGAATGGTTTCGAACCATTCAGGGGACAGATACTCCGTCTCCAGACCAAAACGGGCATGGATAAAAAATCCACCCACCCCGTGGGCCTGCATATCCCCAATCTGAGACAAAAGTTCTTTTGTATCCAGACGAGAGTTCCAAAACCAGAAAGGTTTTATACGAAATTCACTACAGGGCTGCTGAAATTCCTTTATATCCAACATGAAAACACCTCCTACCCCTCTTTTCCATTATAATCCGCATCCATATCCATGGAAAGGAAAAACGGATGCACTATTTTGCATCCGTTTTTCAACATGATGATTCCATTGGTGGATACCGTAATAAAAAGAGAGGGAATTGATCCCTCTCTCTTAACATTATTCGTTTCTGACTTATTCGCTGTAGAACCACTGTTCAGCAGCAAAGTTGTTTGCAATGGCAAATCCCTTGTCTTCAAAGTTCTGTAACTTGGCATTGACCACCACAGGCTGAACGACTTCCTTGGTGATAGGCAGGAACCAAACATTTTCGCCTAGATTTTGAAGCATCTTGTCATAATTCTTTCTGGCTTCCTCCAGAGGTAAGGTGCGAATATTATCCAGCAATCCGTAGAACTCCTTAATATCCGCCGGAGGTTCTTCGCCATTCTTCCCATTGGATTTCCACCAAGCATCCCATAGAGGAGCCCAGGTTTGGGTATTCCATTCAGCTCGGAACCACATCACCAAACCAGGAACCCAAGCTTCGGTCACCTGCAACTCATTGGCGGCATTCCTTGAGGCTTGCAGCTGTGCATCGATCTGTTTGCTGGTAACATCCAAATTCAACTGTTTCCAGTAGTCCACCAAAAGTTCGGTCACAGGTGCATTGTCCGTAGAGTTGGGTGCATATTCGATGGGAAGGCTAAACCGTTTTCCATCGGGTCCAAGCCGGAAACCTTCCGCATCCTTGGTCATACCCATTTCATCCAACAGCCGGTTGGCTTCTTCTACATCATGGGTTGGATCGGTGACATCTGCGGGTTTTGCATAGCCGTAGTAGACGGTATCCGCCACCTCCGCCTTATCCATAGCCAGATTTAATGCCTTACGGAAGCGGACATCATGTACAACCTGACGCCAAACGGGATCATTATAGGTCAAATTCAGAAAAGCGGTTACGGCCGTTCGATGCAGTTTGGTATTGACCATGGTCTTGGTACCGGCTTTGGCTTCACTTTCCTTGTACATGGGAACTCGCGACATCAAAGCCCATTCGTAGGAATGATCCAGCTCTCCCGATACGAGCTTCATATTGACCATTTCCAGATCCTGAACCAAGGTACTTTCCAGATAATCAATGTAAGGAAGCTGATTACCGGCTGAATCGATCTTGTAGTAATAGGGATTTCGCTCCATGACGATGATGTCGCCGGATTTCGTTATAATCCAGGGGCTTAGCGTGGGAAAACCGATAGCTTGAGGATTCATAACCTCATTATTCAGTATATCCTTTAAGGTAAACAGGTTTACCCATTCGCCGGGCTGGAAGCCTGCTTCAGCTATTTTCGCTTCCAAATCCTCATTGTCTGTATTATATTTCTTGTGGTAATCCTTCAGATAATGCTTTGGCTTCAACAGGTCCGTATAACCCCGCCATCCTTCAATGGCCATGGACAGGAGGAAACCTCCGTAGGGTTTGTCAAAGGAAATCTTGAAGGTGTATTCATCAATGACTTCGAATTTCATGGGAGTCCCGGTGGCTTTCCCTTCTGACCTCAACCAGTTGGGAACACCTGAGGGGCTAAGCTCTTCATTAAACAGAACATCCTCTACGGCGAAGGCTACATCTTCTGTAGTAACAGGCTGTCCATCCGACCATTTCAGCCCTTCCCGCATGTAAAAGGTAAATTCCTTTTGGTCATCACTTGCTTCAAAACCCTTCAAAACATTGGGCGTTACTTCTTCTCCCAACAAACCAGGGGTATTCAGCAGTGGCTCATTGCATGCGATAAAGAGGACGTTATCATATTCAACATCCATCCTGGCGCTTCGCAAAGTGCCTCCATACCGACCAATTTGTACATTGAGAAGGTCTGGGGGCATCTCATTGGAGATCTTGGGTTCCTTGGGAAGTCTTTCCTCAACGGGAGGCAGATCCCTATCCTTTAGCAAGGGAGCTTCCTTGTATACCAGTTCCCCCTCTGGAGCTTCCGGTGCTTCCGTAGGCTCTGAAGTCTGTTCTGGCGCTTGACTTGCTTCAGGAGTTTGGGTTGGTTGTTTCCCATCATTCGTCCCACATCCTGTGAGGACCGTCATCCCAATCAAGATACAACTAATGATGATTAATAGTGCTTTTCTCATTGGACCTCTCCTTATCATTTTAATATTATTTTATTTTACTTTTCCATCGGCTATCCATGTCATTCAAACCATCCCCTTACGGAAAGGTTTTTCCCACGGTGCAATATCGCCTTTCTTTTTTTATTATAAAGAAAATAACAGCTGACGTACTAGGATTTTTCCTGTACCTTCTTGTACATTTCCGTTCTAATGTTTAGAATATTGCAAAGCACAGACCGAAAACAAAAACCTCCTGCCCTTCATAAACAGGAGGTCCTTCATGGTCATATTTTTCTACCATGGTAAAGTTGGGTTTTCATCCATTCATTTCCGACCACCAATCCATCTTCATCCTTTATCAATTGCTCGTAAAGCTTTCTGCGCAATTCCTGGACCAGATCTTTCAAGGATTCATCATAAATCAGATTATGAAGCTCATGGGGATCCTCCTCCAGGTTATATAGCTCGTCCACATCCGTGGTATTCCAGATGTACTTCCATTTCCTGTTCCGAATCATCCGCTGGGTGTACAAGCCAAACTGCTGTCCATTATAGGTGGATACAACTTCAGTACGCCAGTCATCCACCTGTTTCCCTTCCAGGAAGGGGCGCATGGATCTGCCCTGCAAAAAATCATGGAGAGGAAGGTCTAACAAATCCAATATGGTAGGCGGCAAGTCAAGGGAATGACAGATCAGGTCGCTACACCTTCCGCTCCTAACCCCCTTTGGCCAGCGGATCAGCAGGGGAACCTTTACGTTGTCTTCATAAAGGACATAGTGCTTGTCGATCATCCGATGACCTCCGCACATATCGCCGTGATCCGATGTAAAAATAATAATGGTATCATCCATGACGTTCATTTTTTCAAGGGCATCGGTAATTCTTCCGATGGCATCATCCACCTGACTGACAACACCATAATATCTTGCAACGATGGGAGCCCAATCCTCCCAGCTGAAATTCTCAATTTTCCAACTGTAAAGCTGCTGTTTCTGGATATACGGTTTGCCTTCAAAGGTATCCGCAAAACTCCCCCAGGGAGGGATTTCCTCCGGCTTGTACATTTCAGCGAATTTTCCCGCCGGCCGGCAAGGTAAATGAGGTTCGGGAAAATCAATGCTCATCAGCCAGGGAACGCCTTCCTCTTCATATTTTTCTATCAGCTCGATGGCCTGTTTTGCCAACCAGTGGGTACGGGCATCCTCTAAAGGAATCGGATCTTTCTCACCAAAATAACCATTTACATACTGGACATCCGGATATTTTGCCTTTCGGAAAGCATTATAATCCGAATCCCCTACATGATCATCAAAGCCATAGCGATCAGGCTTGTAAGTGGGATGAATGCTCCACTTGCCTACATGGCCTGTCCGATATCCATTGTTCTGCAGATCCTTTACCCAGGTATAAGCTTCCGGATCTAAGGAAGCCACGGGAAGACCATTATTATAATTCCACAGAGCGCCAAAAGTTTCTGCCCGTCGCCCATGGAGCATGGACTGCCTGGCCGGACAGCATACAGGGATAGGAGAAAAGGCATTTTCAAACCACATCCCTTCTGAAGCCAGTCGATCAATATTGGGCGTCTTGACAGGATACTGTCCACTATAGCCAATGCAGTCATATCGTTGCTGATCGGCCAGGATCAACAATATATTCGGTCTGGTTTTCATCACAACACCCCTCTTGCCTTATCGTTTCATCATCTGTCGATTACTTCAATACCTTACCATCATAGCATAGGTCTATCCTGTTTTAAATATGAATCATCTGTTTTTTTGCCCAGCCGCAAAAGCAATCGCTCTCCTTCATCGAGAGCGATTGCTGAATTTCTTCCTTATATTCCATTTATTTTTATTTGAATTCACCCTTTAGCAGTTCCATTTTTCTTTTCATGTAATAGGTGAAATTTTCAAGGGATATGTCCGGTGGAACGGTATGATCAACTGTAGGAATAAAGCCTCCTTCTTCCACCAGGGGTGCCAGAGACCGAAGATGGGCATCGATGGCCTCTTTTCCTTTGGCCAACTCCCTCTTGTCAACACCGCCCCACAGGCGAAGCTGCTTGCCATATTTCTTACGGATTTTAATGGGATCCATATCTGCTGCTCTTTCCAGAGGCCATATACCATCGACTCCTGCATCCATCAGGAGGGGGATGAGAACTTCACAATTTCCGTCTGTATCCACCAACACATACGGGACTCCCTTGCTCTTATAAAAATCCACCAGCCTTTTCATGTGGGGGAATATAAACTCCTTATATGTCCGAGGACTCAACAAGGGGCCGTTTTTCATGGACATATCCTCATTGATGAAGATATAATCCGGGGTTACTTCTTCCAGAATGGGCTTGGAAACCTCAATGGTAAAATCTGCTATAAATTCCATCATCTCATGCATCAGATCCGGCTGATCATACCATGCATAGCTCAAATTTTCCGTACCCATCCATTCCCTGGCTCTCCAATAGAAGCCCAGGGTGCTGCAGTTTCGGCCTAAAATCAGTACATGATCCCGGTTTTGCCATCCCTTTTTTCGAAATTCCTTCCACTGGGCAGGATATCGGCTAGCCAGATGGGGATTATAGCGTTTTTTCAGTTCTGCAAAATCCTCTTTGTTTTCAACCGGGAACCGCAGGTATTGGTCCATACTGGCGCGGGTTCCTCTGGAAGTCCCTTCGGTTAGCGCCTTCGTCACCACCCCATTGGCATGACGAATGATCTCATATCGATCGGTTTTTTCCAGCACTTCCACATCAAAGGTAGGAATCATCCCAAAATTCACAGGGATATACTCCCGGGGATCCATGTCGAAATACTCCTCGCCCGTAAACCAATCCCAGTGGAGATCGTAAATATTCAGACCCTCCTGCTGCCATCTATCAATGGTTTGACCCCAAACACCTACCTCATGGTTGGGTACCCGATCCGGTGTCTTATACTCCATTACGGCCAAGAAACGTTCCCTTGGGGTCATTTCTTTCTTCATTCCTCCCACTCCCTTTCATGCTCTTTTTTGGATCATGGATTCCACTTAGAACCATCATATTCCAAACCACAGCTTGGTAAATAGCACAAAAGGGACCAAAATTAGTACGAAGAGAGGTTTTTTTGATAATCTGTTGGCGTACACCCCATAATATGCCTGAAAAGGCGGGTGAAGTAATTGGAGTCCATCACTCCCACTGCCTCTGCGATCTGAGAAATGGTCATCTCAGGATGGGACATCAATTGGACCGCCCTGACAATGCGCTTCCGATTGATGTATTCCAAAGGAGTCAATCCTGTATATTCCTTAAACACCTTTCGAAAATGATGGGGACTGAAATAGGCTCTGGCGGCTAATTTATTGATAGAAAGGTCTTCCTGAAGATGAGAGGAAATATATTCAAGGGTATCCTGCAAAAGCAGGTGCTTTTCTTCAAGCACTTCCAGCTTCTTAGAGCATTGATTTTCCCATATTCTTCCGAGAAATACCAACAAGGCTACCAAATTGCCCTTAAGCACCAGCTCGACGCCCTGGAGATCGGCTTCCTGTTCTTGATACATATAATCCAGAATCCTCTGAACATGGGCATATTCGGCAGGAGCAAGATGAAGAATTTCCTGTTTTCCCTTCTTCAAGCGGTTGGAAGGCTCCAGGATCATAAAATCGTAGATCGCACTGATTTCCTTCAATTCCTTCCAATAACCACCCAAGATCTCCGGATAAAAGAGGCAGTTGTAGATCACCGTCTTGGAGTTTATTTTATAGGAATGCTCTTCATGGGGAAGAACGATAAAGGTATCACCCGGCACTAAAGGAACCTCCGTTCCGTTGTATGTGTGAGAGCAGTTTCCTTCCCCCAGAAAAACCAGTTCAATGAAATCATGCTTATGGGGCTGAACCGGTTTTTCCCCCGTGAACCTTGATATGCATATCCCCCGCTTCTTTGAAGAAGGCCATGGAGTATAGACAATCTGCATCTGAGCCAAGTTTTTCCCCCCTAATAAAATGAAAGTATCGTTCATCTACAAGAACGCAGCCTGTCCATTTTGATCATCTATGAGTAACAATCGTTATCACGACTGGCTACTTCAAAGGTTTCATCCAGGTATGTCATGAGTAAATGTTAGGACTATCTCGATTCGTTTTTCTATGATCTTTTCATACAGCGACTACTTCTTATGGAAAAAACATCAACTGGTTCAGAGCATTGGTAAAACTGTTCTTTAAATAGATTTTTATCGAAACGCTGACGGTTATGGTACCAGTAAAATCATCAAGAAATGCACATGTAGAACGGTGTCGATGGATTCAATGCAGCGGTTGAGTCTCATGATTCCACATCATTTTAAAATGGGAAATCCAGCTTCCATACTGCATACTCTGTAATATTATTATATTATCATTAATTCGATAGAATTTCAATTTTCATTTTGTTCTTCCTATTCCCTGTTTCGGTCATAAATAATTCTTAGACCCTCCAGGGTCAAAAGGTCGTCAACCTTCTCGATGGTTTCGGACTCCGTGGCAATCAGTTCGGCCAGACCCCCGGTGGCAATCACCCGAACCTTTTCCCTTCCAAGTTCCTGTTTTATTCTCCGGACAATGTAATCCACCTGGCCCACATATCCGTAGACACTTCCGGCTTGTATACTGCTAACGGTATTCTTGCAGATGATGCGATCCGTCTTGGCCAGTTCCACCCGCGGCAACTTGGCTGCCCGCTGGAACAAAGCATCCATTGAGATCTTAATGCCTGGACATATGGCTCCACCCAAATATTCTCCCTTATCCGATAATACGCAAAAGGTCGTAGCTGTACCAAAATCAATAATGATACAAGGCCCTCCATATAATTCATATGCGGCAACAGCATTGACAATGCGATCTGCACCCACTTCTTTTGGGTTATCATATTTGATATTTATGCCCGTTTTGATTCCCGGTCCCACCAACAAAGGAACTTGATGGAAGTACTGCCTGGACATACGCTCCAAGGTGTTGTTGACGGAAGGGACAACCGAGGATATAATGATGCCTTCCACCCTTTTATGGTCCAGCTTGTTATGATGGAAAAGCTGTAGCATCAGCATCCCATATTCATCGGAGCTCTGTTCCCGGTTGGTGGATATCCTCCAATGGGTAAGCAATTCTTTTCCGTTGTAAACGCCGATCACCGTATTCGTATTGCCAACATCAATTGCTAATATCATCATTCCACCTTCTATGATCTTTATTTTTTACTGCATTGGCTTTGCTATTCATCGCAGAGCGGCCAATGCAATCTTGTCCATTTCTCTGGTACAGAAAGGCAGGGATTCTACCCTGCCTATCCTGTCCAAAATATGTTATTCATTCTTTCGAAGTTTCAACACACTTCTGATTACTGCCGTTACAATGATGACACCAACAATCACTTCGGGCAAACCATTGGTCAGGGCTACACCGGCAATAACCCCCTTTACGGCTTTGTAATCGATGTTTAGAGCGGATGCGAATTCCTTTCCATGTCGAATGTAGATCATGAAAAGGACTCCCACCGTGTTGGTCAAGGTTCCGATGGCAGCCGCAACCATGGTAGGTATGGAGTCAAGCTTTTGATTCCGATTTGTCCAGCCTTTTACCCATCGATAGGAGTAATAGCTGGTCAATGCGATCAGGAGCCGTGGCAGGATGGCTACCAATGGGTCCATAAAAACAAAATTGGTTGGCCCAGGCTGAGTAAAACCTTGGTACATACTGAAAGCTCCAAAGATAAAAGCGACAAACAGTCCTACGACCGGTCCCTCCAGAATTGATCCAATAATGACGGGAATATGCATAATGGTCGCCCTTGCAGGACTGAAGGGAATCGGAATGATCCCCAAAGGTGTCATCCCCAGAAAAATGGAGATTGCTCCCAGCATGCCGATGATCGCGATTTTTCGAGTGCTAATCTTCAATTTTTCCACCTCCGTTCAAGTTCCATTTAGGATACCTGACTGAATAAAGAAAAAGTTGTACAGGCGTCCAGTTCCCATGGATACTGGCATTCTACCAATCCCGTGATGGCCAGCTAAAGGTTTCGGTCCTTTCACAGGATTCGTTACTCTATATTATATCAACACATGACACATCGCTCAATCTTTTTTTTCTAAGGCTTGTATCGAAATTCCAATTAGGGTATAAATAGAATAATGAAATCAGCGAAAACGCAACATGAAAGGGGTTAATAAATGAATAAATACGGTATTCTTCTGCTCCCTTCCCACAATCGTGTATACACAGACTCCGAAACCATTCTGGCCCTGGGAGAGCTTCAGCTGGCAAGCCTTTATTTTGGCAATGCTTTTACGAATATTTCCGAAGAAATCATTGGCAGCGTCCCTTATATTACCTTTGAATGCGGAATTCCCCTCAGCGAAGACATGCTGCGGATATTATCCCGTTTGTCCTTTACCTATGCTATTTTTAAGCTGACACCCAATGGTTTGGACCCCATCGATAAGATCGTCCCATGTTATTTTGATGAAGACCTCGTCACGATTCAAAAGTATTCCGGAAAGACCAATGAGCTTTTTACGCGTTTTTTGGTGAACGTTGCCTTTTTATCTGGAAAAAAGCGCCATCTTGATCCTGAAGAACCCATTCGTATCCTTGATCCCATCTGCGGAAGAGGCACCACTCTCCTCGAAGGGTTGATTCAAGGATATCAATGCACCGGTGTAGAAATTGATAAGAAACAGGTGGAACAGCTGGTTCAGTTTTTTACCCGATATTTAAAAACCAAAAAGTATAAGCATCAGGTTGAAAAAAAGAATATCACCGACCATACCGGAACGCTTGGCATGGCTTATCAATTTACCATGGCCAGAACAAAGGAATCCTATAAGGCAGGAGATGTGCTGTCCATGAAGGTGATTCGCGGAGACACCCTGCAAATCCCTCGACTGCTTCGAAAGGAAACCTTCCATCATATCATCGGCGATCTTCCTTATGGCGTGCAACATGGAAGCAACAACCCCTCCGGATCATTTACCCGCAATCCCAGCCAGCTTTTGGAGAAATCCCTGCCAGGTTGGATTCAGGTCCTGGAACCGGATGGCACCTTGGCGTTATCCTGGAATACCTTTGTGCTGAAAAGGGAAAAGATGATTGATATCCTTCAGTCCCACGGACTGATGGTGTTCACCCAACCACCATACGACCAATTTTTACATCGTGTTGACCAAGCTATCCTTCGGGATGTAATCGTAGCCCAGAAGCAGTCATGACGGCATTCCGGAAAATATTCCTGATATTGACCGTTCAACTGACATTATGCAAGGAACAGCTCCATTCCCCACCGGCTCCTCCCTGAAAAACTCTTTCGCTTATCATGTATGAAAAGCATGTATGATGAATATGTATAAAACAGGGGGTGAGTTCATGGGTTATGAAACAAAGCTGAAATACTCTTCCAGAAAGCGAAGGAATGCTCTGATTGCAAAAAAGCAATTGCTGCGAAAGCATCTTCGAAATGGTACGATTGCCTGTATAACCGCATCCATTCCTCTTTTATATATCATCCTCTTTACCCCCGATGAAGGCCAGGTTATCTCCCAAATTGCCAACCATACTTCGTTGCCTATGCCATCGACCTTTCTGTTTATCCTTGGGATAACCGTTGAAATCATAAGCCTGCTGTTGTTGGTCTATTCCATGCAGCAATACAAAAAGGAAAAGAAGAAATATGATGAAATTCGGAGGGAGACGATGAATTCCTTTTCGCAGCCCATCTGCAACTGCAACTGGAGTGAATGCACCTGTAAGGATGACTTTATAGAAGAGATGGATAAAAAATATGATATCAATTTGTCCTACTAAACCAGGTACATAAAAATAAAAGGGGCTGTCTCAAAATGATGAGTTTTGAGATATGCCCTCTTTTACTGCCAAAAACACAAATGACAGGTCCAAAGACCCGTCAAATGCGGTAAAATATAGTTGTGAACAAAATATTATTACAACAAGACTATACCAAAAATAGCGGAACAATTCAATTGGTTCTGCCAATCGCAACAGAAATTCTTATACCAGCGAATGATTCAGTGAGACTGCTAAGCCAACTATTGGAGGAATTAGATTACACGAAGTTGTATAAGGCGTACTCCCATCAAGGGAGAAATCCTGTAGTATCACCAAAGAATCTATTCAAAGTACTGGTATATGGATATATGAGCGATATCATAACATCACGGGCACTGGAGCGGGCGTGTCGAAGGGACATCAATTTTATGTGGCTTCTGCAAGGACAAAAGGCTCCGGATCATAATACCATTGCCCGCTTTCGGAGTGGACGGGTTAATGAAGCTGTAGAAGATCTCTTTCATCAGTTTGTGCAAAAGCTTCATCAACTGGGAGAAGTAGCTTTCGAGAATATTTTCGTTGACGGAACGAAAATAGAGGCCTGTGCAAACAAATACAGTTTTGTATGGAAGAAAGCAACTACAAAAAATGAGGCCCGTCTGCAGCTTAAGATCCGTAAACTGCTTGAAATCATTGGGTTATCCACAGGATGATGAACATGTATCAGTAAAGACAATGGAAGATATTCTTTCGGAGCTGTTAAAAAAGAAAGAAGCCGAGGGAATTGATTTGTCCAAGGAAAAGGGAAGACGTAAAACCCAATTGCAAAGGGATATAGAAACCTCTGGAATCCTATATTTCACTTCAACAGAAATACGATAGATACAATGCTCTGTTTGATGGGCGGAACAGCTTCTCCAAAACCGATACGGATGCAACCTTTATGCATATGAAAGAAGATCATATGCGAAATTCCCAGCTAAAGCCCGGATACAACGTACAAATCGGAGTGGAGGCTGAATACATCGTAGGAGTGGATATCAGCAGCCAACGATCAGATCAGTTAACCCTTATCCCTTTCCTTGAAAAGATGAGAAAAGCATATCCGACACAGTTTAAGAACGTAATTGCAGATGCTGGATATGAGAGTGAAGAGAACTATGTTTATCTTAAAGACAAAGGATACATTTCATATATTAAGCCCCAGAACTATGAACAAATGAAAACCGGCAGAAAATCTAAAAATATCGGTAAACCAGAGTATATGGAATATGATTCCGAATGTGATACTTACAAGTGTATGGCAGGTAGATTATTGAGGCCAATAGGAAAAGGGAAGAGAAAATCTGCCTCAGGATATGTATCTGACCTTACGTATTACGAATGTGAAACCTGTGAGAATTGCACTATTAAAGATAAATGCACCAAGAGTACCGGAAACAAACGTATGAAGATATCCCATGTATTCAACTATCTTCGAGCTGAATCAACGGCAAATATCAAAACCTCACAGGGAATCTTGCTTCGAATGAATCGTTCCATTCAGGTTGAAGGAGTGTTTGGCTCTATCAAAGAGGATCATGGATTCCGACGATTCTTACTTCGCGGAAAGAAGAATGTTTTCTGTGAATTCCTATTGATGAGCTTGGGACATAACATCAATAAATTACATAACAAGATACAAAGCGGTCGATGCGGTCGTTCTTTGCATGATAAAGAAATAGCTTGACCCCAAAACTGCCATAACAGTGATGCGGTTTTTTTGTCATGCCCAAAATACCGTTGACGGCTCTGATCATCAAGTCTTTGGTCAATAAAGGCCTTTTCTTTTTGATAAAAACAGTAAAAAACCCAGACAAAAAAGGGTGCTGCCCCAAAAAATTTTCATATTTTGAGACAGCCCCTTTTATTGGGATTTATACCTCTTCTATTTTGTACCATCGGCGATCCTCGATGGACCTTTCAACGGCTGTTAGCACCTGACTACATTTCACCCCGTCCTCAAAATCAGGAGAAGGATTTTTGCCCCGTGCAATGGCCTGCATATATTCATACACTTCATGTATAAAGGTGTGTTCATAGCCTATAACATGACCGGTAGGCCACCATGCTTCCATATAAGGATGTACAGGGGCACTGGCCTGAATGACTCGGAAGCCTTGCACTTCTTCCGGATCCTCTGCATTGTAATACTGCAATTCATTCATTCGTTCAAATTCAAAACGAATACTGCCTTTCTCCCCATTGATCTCAAAGTACATACCATTCTTATGACCAGCCGCAAAACGTGTAGCCTCAAAGGAGCCCAGGGCTCCATTCTCAAATTTGGCCAGGAACAAGGTCGCATCATCCACTTCCACCTTGCCCTTAGGTGCATTGGCGTCTGCTGTCCCAGAGAGTCCCGTCATCCTTTCAACAAGAGGTCTTTCTTTTACAAAAGTTTCAGACATGCCGATAACCTCATGAAATTCTCCTACCAGGAAGCGGGCCAAGTCGATCACATGGGCTCCCAGATCGCCATGCGAACCCGATCCTGCTACTTTTTTGTCCAGCCTCCAAACCAGAGGGAAATCCGGGTCAATGATCCAATCCTGCAGATAACAACCTCGGAAATGGAAAATCTTTCCTAACTTACCTTCGTCGATCAGCTTCTTTGCCAGTTGTACTGCAGGGGCAAATCGATAATTGAAACCGATCATATGGCGGACACCGTTCTCCCGGACAGCCTTAAGCATTTCACGGGCATCCTCCAGGGTTAAGGCAAGGGGCTTCTCACAGAAAACGTCCTTACCCTCCTGGGCTGCAGCAATGGCAATCTCCTTGTGAAAATTGCTAGGTGCCGTAATATCGATCAAATCCACATCATCCCGTTGGACCAACTTCTCCCAGGAGGTCTCCCAATGCTGCCAGCCAAACTGCCGGGCAGCTTCCTTCAACCAAGTCTCATCCCGGCCGCACAGGACCTTCATGACAGGGACGACCTCCGTATTAAAAAACATGCTTAAATCCTTGTAGGCATGGCTATGGGCTTTTCCCATGAACTTATAACCTACAAGACCAACATTTACTTCTTTCATGATGATCCCCCTTTTTTTATCTTAGGCCCACCACATCTCGCCTTTTCCTTCGAAGGTCAGTACCTTCTTCAAGAAATCAACAGCCTTCATGAAGCCCTCGTTTACAGACATCAGGCTGTCCTCGTGTTCGATACTGATGACATCATCATAGCCTACCAAACGCAGGTTGCTGATAATGTCGTTCCAAACCTCATAGCTGTGGCCATAGCCGACAGAGCGGAAAATCCAGGAACGATTGATCTCATCACCATAATGCTTGGTATCCAATACTCCATTTACAGAAGTATTGATGGGATCTATCTTGACATCCTTTGCATGGAAATGATAGATGGCATCTCCCAGTGCTCTGATCGCTGCAACAGGATCCATTCCCTGCCAGAATAGATGGCTTGGGTCGAAGTTAGCACCAATGGCCTTTCCAACGGCTTTTCTTAACTTCAGCAAAGTTTCCGTATTGTATACACAAAAGCCCGGGTGCATCTCCAGACAGATTTTGTCCACACCATAATCCGCTGCATACTTGACTTCTTCTGTCCAATAGGGAATCAGTACTTCATTCCACTGATAGTCCAGGATCTTCAGGAAATCATCCGGCCAGGGACAGGTTACCCAGTTTGGATACTTGGAACCCTTGCTGTCACCAGGGCATCCTGAGAAGGTGATGACACGGTTGATTCCCAGCTTTTCTGCGAGCTTCACTGTGTTTTTAAAGTCCCGAATATAGCCATCAGCTATTTCCTTGTCAGGGTGCACAGGATTCCCATGGACACTTAGGGCGCTGATCTCCAGATTGTATTTTTCTAAAGTGTCTTTGAACTTTTGTAGAGCAGAAGGGTTATTGAGCAATTCCTCCACATTGGCATGGGCATTTCCCGGAAACCCTCCTGTCCCGATTTCGACAGCCTGCAGCCCGGCATTGGCGATATAGGCCAGTGCTTCGTCAAGGCTTTTTTGTGCAAATAACACTGTAAACACACCCAACTTCATAGCGGATTCCTCCTTTATAGTAAATTTTGGATTCTTCATATTTATTATACAAGGACAATCTTTTGAAATGCAATCCCTATATTGGGAAATTACACGTGAAAACACCCTCCCATCAGGGTGATCCATCACACTAGCGTCCTTTTTACCGCTATACCCCCTAAACGCTCATGGTCGCGGGAAGGGATCCCTTCCGGATCAAAATCCATCCTCAAGGATGAGAAAACAGATGTCTTCCCATCTGATGTATGATACAATAAGAAGTAGTAAACTTAATTTGGGAGGGATTTCACATGAAATGCAACTGTGATAAAAATTGTGGAGAATTAACGGGATTGGCTCATATCGGTATATACACCGCAGACATTGAAAAATCCATCCATTTTTACAGAGATGTCTTGGGCTTTGAGCTATTCTATACCAAGGAAATAACAACCCCCTCCGGTACGATCCAACTGGCTTTTGTCCGAACCGGCAGCTGTATAGTCGAACTGATTCAACCTGCTCATGCAGAAGAAGTGGAGGGAAAATCCAACGGGGTCATCGATCATATCGCCATCGAAGCAAAGGACCTCGATCAACTGGTGTGCCGCTTATGGGATGAAGGGGTTGCTTTTGAAACGGATCACGTGACGGAGCTGCCCAATCTGTTCAACGGTGTAAAAAATATCTTCTGCAAAGGTCCTAATGGAGAAAGGCTGGAATTTTTTGAATATAAATAATTAATAAAGGTACGACAAAAGAAGATCGATTTCATCAAGCTTCTTGCTTGTATGAGGGTACAGAACATGTTATTATATATATAACATATATCGGTAAAATTAACCACAGATGAAATAGTCATCAAGATGGCTATTTCAAATCCAACAAATCCAACTAATTTAGGAAAGGGGGAAAACCAATGAGGAAATGGGATAAGAAAATACTACCGGTCATTTATTATGTAGGGACGCTTCTGACCCTGGTTTTAGCAGGTGTCGCAGGAAGCAAGTGGCACTAATTCATACATAAGAAGATAAAGACCGCTTTATTAATTTAATAGCCTTATATAGGCTTTTTTTTTTGTTTTTTATGCATGATATCCAGAAAGGCTCCTAACCTCGGTTTTAGCAGGTGTTGAAGAAAGTATATGGCATTCATTCTGTCCATAAAACACAAAAATTGCTCCAATAATAGCCTTTTATATACTATTTTTAATTTTTATGCAATATTATAGAAAATAAAAAGGATTCTGTCGAGGAACATAGAATTATATATAGGGTCATTTCGAAAAACACTGCATTTTAAGGAATGGGGATGTATGGGTACAAAATTGCGGGGTCTCATTACAAACATATATATATATTCCATCGCTTTCAGCACCTTTCCTTTGTTCTGGAATTCGATACCTTCGATCTCTATATCTACAGTTCAGGAAACATTTGGCCTGCTATTTTGGAGTCTGTTGTGCATTGCAGCTGAATATCGACCGATTATGATCCCTAAAGGGCGAGAAATTCATGAAATTACCTTGTCATTTGCCATTCACGTTTCCGCCATCATTTTACTGGGTACCGAAAACGCCGTTCTTATTGCCATGGTGGCAACCCTCCTGGTAGAGATTTTATCAAGAAAAAGCTGGTATAAGGTACTTTTTAATACCGGCCAGTATGGCATTAGCATATGGTTGGGCGGTTCCATCTATTATCTATTGAAGACAACACCGGCAGGAAGTTTCGATATCCTGGTTGATATTCTGCCTTTTTTAGTCGGGTCAACCGTCTACATCATTCTAAATCTCTTTTTCGTTTCCGCCGTTATTGCTCTTACTTCCGGAAACGCCTTTTTGGATATCTTTATCGAGGATTTCAAGGTAATCATTGGATATTATTATGCAGTAGTTCCTATAAGTGGTGCGATTGCTCTACTGTATGACCCTTCCCATCCCTACGTTATTTTAATCATGACACCCCCCCCTTATCATGGCGGATATCGCCCTGCGCCGATACTACTCCCTGCAACAGGAAACCCAGGAGACCCTTAAGGTGCTGGCCAATATCATTGATGAAAGGGATGAATATACCTATGACCATTCTGATAGGGTAGCGGAGTATGCCCGAAAAATCGCAGAGCATCTCCAGCTTCCCCTTTCCACCATTGATGAAATCGAAATGGCAGGCCGAATACATGACCTGGGAAAGATCGGTATCGAAGATAAAATTCTGCTGAAGAAATCGAAATTGACCGAGGAAGAATTTGAAAAGATCAAAAAGCATCCTGAAATCGCCTACCGCCTGCTGAAAAAACTAAAGCCCTATAAAGAAGGAGTCAATTACGTCCTATATCACCATGAACGTATGGATGGAAAAGGGTATCCTTGCGGGATATCCGATAAGGCCATTCCCCTGGGTGCAAGGATTCTAGCTGTTGCGGACAGCTATGATGCCATGACGACCGATCGCCCATACCGCAGGGCTCTATCCAAAGCAGAAGCAATCGAGGAGCTGCGAAGGAATGCGGGTACCCAGTTTGATCCTACAGTGGTCGATATCTTCATTCGCTTGTTAGAAAATGACACGCATTAGGAGGACTAAATGTTCATTATCTATGCTTTTTTTCTCGGTATTGTTGCCGGCTATTTAAGAGGTGGTCGCCTAAAGAATCTGACCCAGAAACCATTGGTTTACAATGGCTTGGCCTTTTTCGCTTTCATCCTTCAGATCATCATATTCTCAGATATCTTCCCGATAAAAGCCCTGCCCCCTGCCCTGATTATCTTTCTTCACATTCTTTCCTATATCCTTCTTATTGCTTTTCTCTTCCTTAACCGAAAAAACCGATGCCTTTGGATCATCGGTATGGGCATATGCCTTAATGGCCTGGTTATTTTGCTCAATGGAGGTTATATGCCCACCCACCCCGAGAAGTTGTCCGATACCTCCATGAACAGATTTGTCGCCCCTTTACAAGAAGGAAATGCTGTCCATAACTCCATTTCAATGGATCAAAATACACTGCTGCCCTGGCTGGGAGACATCTTTTCCCTGCCTTCCTGGCTGCCTCTATCCAACGTCTTTAGCATTGGCGATATACTCATCGGAATGGGCATATTTCTATACCTTTTTTATCCATATGAAATCCTCTTCAGTTCAACATAATGATCACATAATTGAACATCAAGATCAGCAGGAGCCATAAGCCGTAGGGGATAAACAGAACGGCCGACCAAACGGCTGTTTTCCTTGTGACGCGAATCATTAGATAAGCCAGGAATAACAAAAGAAGGATATCCAAAAGCGCTGCCGTCAAATTCTGTTTATAAAAGAAGAGATATACCCAGAACACATTCAGCAGTCCACTAATCCCATATAGGTTTAACACCTTTTTCCCTATGGGGGAATCCGTTGAACAAACGAGGGCTGCTGACACCGCAGACATGGCATAGACAATTCCAATGCCGATTCCAAGAGAGACAGCAGAAATCGGAAGCGAAGGTTTTGTGAGGGAATGATACCAGCTACCCGTGTCAATAAACAGATAACCCATCCCCATTGTTAGAACTGTTACCAACAAGACGATCCCTATATCTGCCAACCTTCTTATTCGATTCACGGTTTCCCCTCCTCAATTTCCCGGATACCATATTCAAGGCTACCGCTGTATGTATAGATACGATTCAGAACCCGCACAGCCTCCTTGCCCTCCAGTGGTGTAGGCTGATAGTCATTGATATGCTTGAAAGAGGATATACGGCAGGGGATCACACGACCGTTGCTCCTTCGAACCCTGCCTGACTCAACGATAAAGTCATTCTGAAAGATAAAGGTATCCTTATCCGAGGGATTTCGGTTCCCTCCAAAGCAAAAATTGCCCAGGCTGTATACGATATAGCGATCCTTATATTTCTCTATCCCCTGAATGACGTGGGGATGATGCCCTACCACCACATCTGCCCCCTGATCAATACTGAATCTTCCCAGTTCCTTCTGCACTGCATTAGGATAAAAGGAATGCTCCTTGCCCCAATGAAAGGATACGATTACGATATCCGCCTTTTCTCTTGCTTCTTCTATATCTGCTTCCAAGGACTTTCGAATGGAGGTATTCCATCCATTATATCCCAAGCTCGCAATGGTGATTCCCTTTGCCTGATAATATGCTATGTAACCTTCACCGGAGTAGAGAATCCCTCCCTTTTCCAAGGCACTCAAGGTATCGCGAAAACCTGCTTCAAGGTAGTCGTAGATATGGTTGTTGGATATATTAACCATCTCCACCGCTCCCTCCCTGAGAATATTCACATAGGAGGGATCCCCCTTAAATCGAAATGTTTTTACAGCTTTCTTCGTGGCTTTGGTGAACGTGGTCTCCAAATTTACAAGGGTCAAATCGTCCTTTTCAAATATAGGTTTTACCTTCGCAAAAAAGTATGAAAAATCATTGTTGTTTTTTTTAAGCTGATAAGGGAAGGAATAGGCATAGGGAAAAGATTCATCTGTACCCAAAGTGCAATCACCTGCAAAGGAGATTCGAATAAAACCCTTTGGAAGAAGATTATTTCCTGTGGGGATAATCCAGCGCTTTAAAATTTCGTCAGGGGATGATTTCTCTGGTGTCACGGGAATAGCTCGGGCTATAGTTGGAATAATCAAGATGCATATGCACGTTAAAATAAATAAAAGACCTTTTCGCAATTCGTTCATCCTTTTCTATCACAATTTTTCATTCTATATTGTATTACCCATGTTTCTCTCTACAGGTTTCCATCATGTGTATAGTTTTGTTTCATTCTATCTATATTCTTTATCATTTTAAATTATCAATGAAAATAAAAAAAGCGGCAAAGCTGCTTTTTAGAAACGAACATTGAGCTAGAGTGGCTCAATGTTCGTTTTTCTTATCTATAAATGTTTACATCCTTGTTGGGTTCAATTTGTTCTTAAAGTCAAGTCCATATTAGTGTGTAAATTTCCTCGGTCAAAAAACTGCACCAAAGCGTTTATGCCGCGAAAGCTGTTGACGATGAGTACATGGCATGTTAGGCTGGTTAGCCGGGCATCACTACACCAGCGTCAGATCTACCTATCATTGTGAGGTAATGGCCTTGATGCCTTTAAACATGCCATGGGAGGCTCATGGTCAACAGACCGTGGAATAAATGCGGTTATCCAGGGAAAGCAATTAAAGCAGCTGTGCCTTCTTCTGAATCATTACTCCCGACAGTTTGGTAATAAAGTTCCATATCAAAGTATTTGCGCCCTGTCTGCCATTTTTCGTCCTGCTCCATTAAAAGTGCTCCCATGAGCCGGGTAACCGACTCAATCTTTCGGGTAGAGACTCCGTTAATGACCATCTCCAGCATTGCCAGCATCAGTGCCTGCTCGCTCCGCTGATAGCGCATAAAAAGCTCGGTACTGAACTGTCCGTTGCGATGTCGGGGGACTTTTAAGGTTAGTGTGCCAACTCGAGTAGTTAGCTGTCTTTCTCTGGTACCATTACGATAGGCGGTTCTTCCTTCCGTCCTTTCATATGGGGCAGTACCTAGCTGTTCTGTAGATTGGTCCAAGAGTACTTGGTTGAAAATTTCCTCCAACAGTTTGGAAAATGCTTGATACCTGCCATTTGTTAAAAAAAAGTTGATGCAAAAGTTCCTCGGTTATTGTAATATTAAACTGAGCCATGGTTCATCCTCCTCGGTTTGGTATTTGTTGGGCAACTTATATTTTAACCGAGGCATGAGTTATGGCTCAACTCATTTTTACACCATTATATAGACTTAATCCATTCCTATTTATTAATGTATATTATATAATATCTTGTTATCTTTGCATATATAATAGCAAGAATTTTCAGAATTATATGGATAAACAAAAAAGCTCTTTCTAAAAAAGAGCTTAAAACCTTATAACATTATTTCATGCATAGAAATGATCACCATTAGGATGTATGGCGGTGCCATACCTCAGGATTTTCAACAGGGCTGTCCTGGAAAACCGCAACTCCTTTTCTGATAGAAAGGATCCCATCACGCGATTCAGCACATAACTATAATGTTTATGCATCCATCTCAGATCCCACATACGGCTGTACTGTCGGCCCATACCCCGTTTTTCCATCGTCTTGGTACAATTACAGCACCATATCTGTATATCCTCCACCGTATCCTGCTGCAAATACATATCAGCGTCTACCATCACATTTCCTTGCCAGTCCTGCAGGCTTTTCCCACATATATCACAAATCGGATATTCCATATATATCCCCCTTCTCCCTTGATCCTCCACCTGTTAACCGGCATTCTGTGAAGTCAGCTTACTCTGCAGCATCCACCTTCTCCAACGGCTTGACATTTCCGAAGGTGTGTTTGGGGCCATCGACAGGAGCAGCCCATCTTACGGCATTCCGTATAACGGTTTGTACTTCCGACTGGTAAAAAATCGGGAAGGTCTCATGACCAGGCCTGAAGTAGAAGATCTTACCGGCACCCCCGATGGTAACAGCATCCGCTTCTGAAGACTTCTCCCCCTTGGAACCAACTGATGAATACCAGGGTATCCGGCGCTGGAATGTCAAACCGCTCACCATACATTTCCGTATGGGGAATTTCAAAATACTGGCCCAAACCCGCTGCTATGGGATGTCCGGGTTCAATAACCCAAATACGTTCCTTTTCCCCTATTTCTCTCCACTTCAGATCACATCCGGTGCCCATCAGTTTCCTGAATATCTTGGAAAAGTGACCTGAATGCAGGGCAATCAATCCCATGCCCTCCATCACCCTGTTATATACCTTCTCTACAATGACATCCTGTACTTCATGGTGGGCCATATGTCCCCACCAGATCAAGACATCCGTGGACGCCAGTACTTCATCAGTCAAACCATGTTCAGGTTCATCAAGGGTCGCTGTTCTTACCTCAATGCATGGGTCCTGGGATAGAAATCCCGCAATTGCCTGATGTATTCCATCAGGATAGACTTCTTTGGCTCTTCCTTCGACTTTCTCATGGCGAAACTCATTCCAGACAGTTACTCGAATTTTCCTATCCATCCATATCCCCCTTTCTCGAATAGATCCATCCTTCTCACAGGACTTTCCTTAGCAGTAATATTCAACGTATCGATGGATATTCCTTCAAAAATCATCAAAATCCTATAAACAAACTCATCGAATTTGCCCCAGAACCTGCTGATAGATTCGATCGGCCTTTTCTATACCCTCTTTCAGCATCTTATCGGTTCTGTCATTTATCTTCTGGGCGGTTTCCCTATCCTTCATTAACTTTGTATTGATAAATACATTCAAGCTGGCTCCAATCAGAGCAGCCTTGCAAAATTGTACTCCTACACCCACGTCGCTGATAGCCAGTCGTGTCCCTTTTTCTGCCAGCTCCTCGTGAAGATCAATGGCCTGAATGGTCTTCTCCATAATTTCAAGGGGCACACCGCTAGCCAGCTTCAGGGCCTCCTCCATCACCCGGTCCTTTTCAGCCTTTTCTTCTTCCGTATTTTTCGGCATACCATAAGCTTTGGAAAGGGGTTCAAAGACCTCTGCATCCTTCTCGACCAGATCCAGGAGCTCCTTTTGGAGAACTCGGGCTTTCTCCAGGATATTCTCTATATCCTGCTGCACATCCTGATATTTCTTCTTGCCCAAAGTGAGATTTCCCACCATGCTCCCCAAAGCCATTCCCAATGCCCCGCCCAAAGCAGAGGCTCCGCCTCCGCCAGGTACAGGCGCCTTGGAAGCCAACATGTCCACAAATTCCACACAGCTTTTATTGACCATCATATCCTCTCTACCTCCTCATTGAATGGAATCATCAGTCCTTGTGTGTCCTAATATATCATATTTCCCCACGAATAAAAAGAACATCCTAATCCTATCCCCTTAGCTTTTCCGGTCAAAATTTCTCCCTAGTATAGCTCCCATATCTCTTCAGATGAAAAGCTGAACATTTCTTGATAATTCTGTGTAGGAATGATTGTTTTTTTCTCTGCATTCATTATATACTAAGGTTGTACGTCATAAGTACGTTACATACTATTTCAATTTTCCGCAGCCAAAAAAGACATGATTCAAATGATTAATGAATGGAAAGGATGAGGGCGATGGAAAAAATCGGATTGCAGCTGTATTCCATCAAAGAGTTGACACAACAGGATTTTCTTGGGACCTTGGAAAAGGTTGCAAAGATCGGTTATGATGGGGTAGAGTTCGCAGGCTATTTCAATACCCCGGCCAAGGAGCTATATAAAGCTCTGAACGATTTAGGACTCCAAGCAGCCGGCAGCCATATCGGCATTGAACAGCTTCAGGACAACTTGGATCAAGTCATCGACTACAGCCTGGAGATCAAAGACCCCTATATTATCTGTCCGGGGCTCCCTGTTCATATGCGGGATAGTGTGGATGCTTATAAAAGGCTGGGAGATCTCTTTAACCGGATAGGTGAAAAGTGTAAGGAGAATGGCATCCTGTTTGGTTATCACAACCACGATTTCGAATTTGAGCAATTTGACGGTGAGTATGGTTTAGACCTGCTGGTGGCCAATACCGAGCCTGACCAGGTCTTCATTGAGCTGGATACCTTCTGGGTTGAATATTGTGGCTTGCGGTCTGTTGACTTTATCCGTAAATATGGGGAGAGATGCAAGGTTCTTCACATCAAGGATATGAAGAGCTTGGAAGAAAAGGTCAATACGGAAATTGGAAAGGGTATCATGGACTTTAAGGAAATCGTCGCCGCCGGTAAAGCTGTAAAAGCCCAATGGTATACAATGGAGCAGGAGGAATTCGAGATACCTCAGCTTCAAAGTATCCAAGAAAGCTTGCAATATCTAAAAACCATTTTATAAAGGGGGAGAACAGAATGAAAAACGGAAAAATTCGAATTGGTCTGATTGGGGCGGGAAACATCTGCCAGAATGCCCATATTCCTGCCTACCTTAAGCAAAAGGATGCAGAGCTGGTGGCTGTATGCGACCTGAAGGAAGATAGGGCTAAGGAAGTCGCTCAGAAATACGGTCTGAAATATGCCACCAAAGATTTCAATGAATTGGTAGCGATTGACGAGATTGACGCCATCAGCATCTGCACATGGAACAATGCCCATGCTGCAGCCGCCATTGCAGCAGCCAATGCCGGCAAGCATGTCCTCTGCGAAAAACCCATGGCGATGAACGTCCAAGAAGCAGAAGCCATGGTGAAAGCAGCTCGGGAGAACAAAATCACCTTTATGATGGGCTTTGTAAACCGTTTTCGTGCTGACAGCAAGGTGATTAAAGCCCTGGCAAATGAAGGGAAATTTGGTGACATCTATTATGCCAAGGCTGGATGGCTTCGAAGAAGGGGAACGCCTCTGGGATGGTTTACCGACCTGTCCAAGGCCGGAGGGGGACCGGTCATCGACATCGGTGTACACGTAATTGATCTGACCTGGTATTTCATGGGCAAACCCAAACCCGTCAGCGTCAGCGCAACCACTTACAATAAAATCGGCGATTACAAAACCAAAGGGGTAGGCCGCTGGGTAGCTTTCGATACTGATGACCTGAAATTTGAAACAGAGGATTCGGCTAACGGCATTATCCGATTCGAAGACGGAAAATCCATGAACTTCGAAGTCAGCTGGGCTATCAATGGAAAAGATACAGGTGTATACAGCTATATTTTCGGTGACAAGGCCGGTGCCAGCTTGAATCCCTTTGAGATCTACGGTGAGGAAGCCCATTACCTGATGAATGCCGCTCCCGTCGTAGATAATGAGGATTCCTTCGCCAACGAAATCCGCCACTTCCTCGACTGTGTGAAGGAAGGGAAGGAACCCATCGCTACAGCCGAAGATGGCCTGCTCATTCAAAAAATTCTAAACGGGATTTACGATTCAGCCAAGGCCGGGAAAGAAGTGTTCCTATAATACCATTCCAACATTTCGTGGAAAGCCGGGATTCCATCATATTTCCCGGCTTTTCCCCCTTTCTTTCACCGCCTCATCTTGCAGCTTCACAAAAAGTCACAATATCTTAAATTAGAAAGACAATAAGCAACATTTTTGAAAGAGATTCACAGAAAAGGGTTGTACAATATAAATACGATGGATAATATAAGGAGGGATTCGCTATGCCTAAAAAGATTGCCTTTATCGGTGCCGGTAGCTACGGTTTTACCCGTAACCTTGTCAGGGACATCCTCACTTTCCCTGCCCTGGCTGATTGCACCCTCGCCCTGATGGATATCGATGATGAACGGTTGGCCTTTGCCAAAGACGCCGTCGACCGCATCGTTGCTGCAGGAAACTATCCAGCCAAGGTCATAGCAACCAAAGACAGAGTCGAGGCCTTGAAGGGAGCAGACGGTGTAGTCTGTACCATCCTGGCCGGTGGTGTACAAGTATGGCGCCATGATATTGAAATTCCTAAAAAGTATGGTGTGGATATCAATGTAGGGGATACCCGTGGACCTGCAGGAATATTCAGAGCTCTTCGTACCATCCCCGTCATGTTGGATATCTGTAAGGACATCGAGCGTTATTGCCCTGAAGCTATTTTCTTAAACTATACCAACCCAATGGCGATGCTTTGTCGGGCTATGCAGGGAGAAAGCCATGTAAAAGTGACAGGTCTCTGCCACAGTGTACAGGGTACTGCAGCCATGTTAGCCAATTGGATTGGTGCTCCGATGAACGAGATCACCTACCTCTGTGCCGGTATCAACCACCAGGCTTGGTATCTTGAATTCAAATGGAATGGAAAAGACGCATACCCCTTGATCCGCGAAGCGGTAAAGAAGCCTGAGATTTATAATGAGGAGCAGGTTCGCAATGAGATGTTCCTCCATCTGGATTATTACGTAACGGAATCCAGCGGACACAACTCTGAATACAATGCCTGGTTCCGGAAACGGCCGGATCTGATTGAAAAATACTGCACCCATGGCACGGGCTGGAATCCAGGTGAATATGCCTATATCTTAAAGGAATACCTGGCCAGGGAAGACACCTGGAGGGATGAATATGAGAAGTCGAAGAAAGAGCCTATCAATCTGGAACGGGGCCATGAATATGCAGCCAGCATCTTCAATGCCACCATCGGTGATGGCACCATGTTTGAGTTCAATGGGAATGTAAGGAACTTTGGATTAATTGACAACCTGCCCGAAGGATGCTGTGTGGAAGTACCCATTATCGCCTCCAAGAGAGGTCTGGATCCCATTCATGTCGGTCCCCTGCCCGATCAACTGGCTTTGTTGAACAATATCAGCGCCCGCTGTGAAGAGCTGGCTGTCGAAGGAGCCCTTACCGGCGATCCTAGAAAGGTTTTCCATGCCATCGCCTTTGATCCCCTTACTTCCGCTGTTTTAAGCCTGGCAGAGATCAAAGCTATGGTGGATGAGATGTTTGAAGCCAACAAGGATTATCTGCCCCAATTCAAATACTTCACATGATGGATCAATAGATGAATCGTCCATAAAAAGCGCAAGGCTGAAATATTCAGCCTTGCGTTTTTTATGCATATCATTATACCTTTATACTCTTCCATTTGCCGGAGTTATATCGCAGCAAAATCAGCAGGGACCGGAGCAATTGATCGGAAATCATCGCAATCCACGCGCCAACCAGTCCCCATCCAAATCCATGAATCATGAGCATGGCCAATCCGGGACGTACCAGCAAGGTGGTTATAAACATAATGATGGCCGTGGACTTGGTATCTCCGGCTCCTCTTAAGGCACCCGCCAGGATGAATTGGGAAGATTGAAAGGGCTGGATGAAAGCCACAAACATCAGGATTTTTGCGCCTTGGCTGATGATTTCAGGGTCGCTGCTGTATAGGGCAGTAATGGGTTTTCCGAAAAAAAAGAAGATCAAGCCCAGCAAAATCGAAATCACCATCCCTACACGCCTTGTATGGCTGCTGTAAGCTTGGGCCATATCCGGCCGTTTCTTCCCCAGGCTTTGCCCCACGAGGGATGTAGCGGAAACAGCAAACGCGTTGCCATTCATAAAGGAAAGGGCCTGGATATTCAGACAAATTTGATGGATGGCAAAAGCCACCGTTCCCAATGAAGCAACGGTTTTTGCATAGGTAATGACACCGGCCCGCATGAACAGCTGTTCCACCATAGAAGGAACTCCAATGGTAAATATGCTTTTCAAAGATCCCCAATGGGGCTTGAAACCGTCCTGCAGACGCAGCTTCAGAACTTCATTCCCCCGCAGAATCACAACAAAAGCAAATACAAATGCTCCAAATTGGCCAATGATGGTAGCCAATGACGCCCCAGCCACTTCCATTCTGGGAAACCCGAAGTGACCGTATATCAACAGATAGTTAAAAACCACATTCACCCCATTGGCAGTCAGGTTATAGATCATGGCGGTTCTGGAATCACCGACTCCCCGCAGGGCTGCCGTGATGGTGCTTGTCAATGCCATGGCTACAAATCCAACCATCTGAATCTGAAAATATACGGTTCCCCCTGCCAATGTCTGTGCATCGGCTGCACCCATAAAGCGAATCAGTGGTTCGGCAAAAATATAGCCGATAACAGACGCTATAGCAGAGAAGATGAAGGTTAACAGGAGGGCCTGACGAAGGATCAAATTCGCCTTGCGATAATCACCTGCTCCCTTATACCTTGCTACCAATGCCGTGGCTCCCACATTCATGGCCATAAACATGGTCATCATCAGGAATTTAGGCTGGGTGGTGAGACCGACCGCCGTGATAGCCCATGCCCCCAGCTGTCCCACCATCATCATATCCACCATGGACGCCAGTTGTGTCAGTGTCATCTCCACCGCCGACGGCCATGCAATCCGTATAACATCCTTGTAAAGGAGCTTCGAACTCACTCCCGGTGGCAGAGTCTTGCTCACCTTTTCATATTTTCCATAACGATTCCCCTCATCATTACCTGCTTCCACGAAGTCCAAGGCCATTTGAGGCTTGCGCTTCACCTCGCCGGAAACATTCGCCATTTGCATGCCCACTTAAACTGTCACTTCCTTTATCTATTATATTTTTTACCTTATTTCCTGAAAAAACCTTTGCTTGTAAATCAGGCGATTTCCTGGGATTCTTCCAACTCCTCTTTATACTGGAGGCGATACAAATTGTAGTAAAGTCCTTCCCGTTCCAACAGCTCCTGATGGGTTCCCATCTCTCTGATTTCGCCTTTATGGATCACGATGATCTTGTCAGCCTTTTGAATGGTGGATAAGCGATGGGCGATGGCAATGGTGGTTCTTCCCTTCATCAATTTCTGCAAAGCCTCCTGAATAAGGATCTCCGTTTCCGTATCGATATTGGAGGTTGCTTCATCCATCACCAGGATGGCTGGATCCGAAATAAGTGCCCTGGCAAAGGAGAGAAGCTGACGTTGCCCGGTCGAAAGGGTGCTTCCCTTTTCGGTCACCGGATGCCGGTAGCCTTCAGACAGCTTCTCAATAAAGGTATGGGCATTCACATACTCAGCAACTTCCTTCACCTTTTCCTGGGATATATCGGAACGGAATAGCTTGATATTGGTCTCAATATCCCCTGAAAAAAGGAACACATCCTGCAGAACCAATCCGATATTCCGTCGGAGCACCTGCTTTGGAATATCTTTGATGTTCTGGCCATCAATCAGGATTTCCCCCTTCTGTATCTCATAGAAACCACAGATGAGGTTGATGATGCTGGTCTTCCCGGCACCGGTAGCCCCTACAAAGGCAACGGACTGGCCAGGGAGAATCTTGAAGGAGACATCCTTCAGAACCCATTCCTCCCCTACATAAGCGAACCACACATTTCTGAACTCGATCTCCCCCCGGACCCTGTCCAAGACCACCGGTTTTTCCACGGGCTCCGGCTCTTGAGGTTCTTCCAGAAGGTTAAATATCCTCTCTGAAGCAACGATGGCCCCTTGCATCGTATTATATTTGTCCGTTAACTCCATAATGGGATGAAAAAACTGATTGATATAGTTGGTGAAGGCGTATAAGGTACCAAATTCCAACAACCCCTGCAGAATATTACGACCTCCGTACCATAGAAGCAGGGCCAACCCCAATGAACGAACAATATCCATAAAAGGCCTGAAGATTCCAAAGAGGATGACCTGCTTATAGGTTGCCTTATAGTAATCCTGGTTGATCTCATCAAATTCATCGTATTTCTTTTCTTGCATATTGAAGACCTGGATGATTTTCATCCCGGATATGTGCTCCGACATGAAAGCATTGATGGTAGCCAGCTTTGTTCGTATTTCTCTGAAAACAGCCCTAGCAAACTTGCGGAAAAAGACTGTCACCACCACCATGAGGGGAAGGACGGCGAAACACAAAAGGGTCAAGCGAACATTCAAGCTGAACATGACGACAATGATGCCGCCCATCACAAACACATTCTGAATGAAACCTACCACAACATCCGTATACATTTCATTCAAAGCATCGGTATCATTGGTGATGCGGGTGACAATCCGCCCTACCGGGTTTTTATCAAAGTATGTGACAGGTAGACGTTGGATATGGTTGAAAATCTTTTCCCGCAAATTCATGATGATTCTTTTCCCTGTGTATTGAAGAAGATAGGTATGGAGATAGCTAAATACAAATTCTATTACGATCAAGAGGAGAAAGATCAATCCCAGCCTTTGAATACCCTGCTCAGCCACCCTTCGAGCCATATCCCCATGGACTGCCTTTTGAATATAGTCATCAATGGCTATCTTCACAAGATAGGGTCTGGCCAGTTCCGATACGGAGACAATCAGCACTAAAACCAAGGCGATGACAAAAAAGTACCAATAGGGAAGTCCATAGGCGAATAACCTTCGAAGGCTGTTTTTGTCTATGCCCTTTCCCCCTGTCTCTTCATCCCTGCTGCGGCGATCCGATCCTGTTTCGCCAATACGGTTGACTCTTGGCATATCGATTCCCCTTTCGTCTTGTTCTCATTACGCATTGACCACCTTGTCTTCCAGCAGCTGTCTTTCATACATCCTGTGGTAATAGCCTCTCTTGTCTAAAAGCTCCTGGTGGGTTCCCCGCTCAATAATTTCTCCCTTGTCCAGCACGATGATTTCATCCGCATGCTTTATGGTGGAAATTCGGTGAGCAATCATGATGGATGTGCGATGCTTCATAATCTCCCTCAGCGCTTCTAAGATGCGCTCCTCTGTCTGGGTATCCACAGCAGACAGGCAATCATCCAGAATTAAAATCGCAGGGTCCTTGATTAACGCCCTGGCTATGGAAATCCTCTGCTTCTGTCCTCCGGACAGGTTAACTCCCCGCTCTCCCAAAATGGTATCAAACTTCTGAGGGAATTCCATAATGTTGTCATACACCTGGCTGGCCTTGGCAGCTTCCTCCACCTCATCCATACTAAATTCCTCCGGGGAGAAACGTATATTATTCCTTATGGAATCGGAAAACAGAAAATTATCCTGGGGAACATAGCCGATATGTTTTCGCAGAACTTCCAGAGGAATATCCATAATATCCACACCATCGATCAGAATCTGTCCCCGCCTTTCAGGGTTGTATAATCGTAGCAGCAGGTTCACCAGCGTAGATTTCCCACTGCCTACCTTTCCTACCACCGCCAGAGTTTTCCCTGGTTCAAGGGTCAAGTTTATATTCTTCAGAACCGGCTTTTCCCCTTGACGATAGGAAAAGGTAAGATCTCTGATCTCGATCCTTCCCTTCATCTTCCCCCCTGGAAAGATGGGATTTCCATCGTACTCCTTTTCATCATATATCTCGGGTTTTTCCTGAAGCAGTTCTTGGATACGTTCCATAGAAGCCTTCCCTCGCTGAATGACGTTTATAAGCATTCCAATATGCCTGATAGGACGAATGATAATACCTATATAGCTGTTGAAGGCTACAAAATCTCCCAGGCTGATTTTGTTCTGTACGACTAAGATTCCTCCATATACCAGAACAGCCAAGTAAGACAGGGCAGAAATAAAGCCAATCAATGGAAAGAATAAGCCCCATACCTTCACCAATTCCATATTAATTCGATAATTCTCTTCATTTAGCTTTTTAAAATTCATGATCTCGGCATCTTCCTGGGCGAAAGCCTTAATGACGCGTATACCGGATATATTCTCCTGGGCTTTACGGGTAAGGTCCGCAAAGGATTCCTGTACCCTCCGGAACCTTCTGTTGATCAGCGTACCGAATTTCAACATAAAATACACCAATATCGGAAAGGGAATGGAGGCAATGAGGGTCAGTTCCAGGCTTATGGTTTGAATCATAATCAGGATACTGGATATGAGGAGAAAGGTGGTATCAGCGATCAACATAACCCCCCGCCCCAGTGCCATCCTGACTGCACTGACATCATTCACCGAAAGGGCCATCAGATCCCCTACACCGTTCCTATGAAAAAAGGACATCGACAGGCTTTCCAGATGCTTGAATATCTTATTGCGCAGATTATAATCAAAGAGGTTGGAAGAACCTATGATCTGCAGCCTGGATAGGAAGTTCAGGATAAAGATCATGATCGCAACGCTCAAAATGATGCCCCCGTAGAGGAGCAAGCCCCGGCTGTCAACAGCCTTTTCCTGTAACTTATCAACAACTTCACCGGTAATCTTGGGTGTGGCTAGCTGGAGCAGGTTTACACAGAGCAGCAGGGCAACACCCAAAATGTATTTCCATTTATGTTCCCGCATAAATGACAGCAGCATTGAGTTCTTCAATGAGGATCCTCCTTTATGCTTGAATTTTTTCATCCATCATCGTCATTACTTCAATGAAATCCTCTATATTGGCTTGGGAAAGGTCTCTATACAGTCGTTCTATATAATCTTCATGCTCAGCGATCGCCCTCTCCCTTATCTTCTCGCCATTCTCTGTCAGTTCGACCCGCACAACCCTCCTGTCCTTTCTGTCATCCACCCGCCTGACAATACCCTTTTCTTCCAAAAAATTAATCAGAGTGGTTACATTACTGTTCTCTTTGGATATGCGGCTGCTGATTTCCGATAAGGTTACAGCTTCTCCTGGATATATGCTCTTCATGGTTAGAAACTGGTGCCATCCAAAACCCATCTCATTTAGTTTCTTGCGGGTTTTGCGGATTACTTTCCAGGCCACCTTCATCAGTAACGTATGGCATTCTAAACGCTGATCCCTCATTGCGTCACCTCCGTTCATTTATGCATCATAATATTTCATACGTAAATATTTACAACTAGTAAATATTATAATACATCAAAATAAGAACTGCAACACATCTCTTTCCATTCTCTTCTGTGTTTGTTATAATTTTGCCTATACAGGGGGGAATACAATGAATCATTTGGAACGCAATGATCTGCCCAGCAGCAGCCGTATACACGAGGAAGATCGAAATCACTTTTACAACCGACTGCGTTTTTTTCCCAATATGGCCGGTCATCAGTACAATGACCCGGACTGCGGCTGCCCCCTTCGAGTCATCGGTGATTTTGAATTGATCTATTTTATAGGGGGAAAGGGATATGTACATCTGGAAGAAACCCTTTATGAATGCAGAGAAGGAGATGTCGTCCTCATCCGTCCCTATGAAGAGCACTTTATCCAATCCTCCAGAAGAGAACCCTATGATAATTACTGGGTTCACTTTGATATACAACCTACCCTGAACCAACAAGAATTCATCAACAGGCTTTTTCCAGACCATAGACGAAAGGTCAATATCGGCGTTCACCAAAGTCTCCTGGAGTACTATACCGGCCTTTTGAAGGAATTTACCATGAAACGGGAGGGCTATATCAATCTGGTCAACAGCTACTTTACCTTGATCATTCTTTCCATAGCCCGCTTGATTCATCGACTGGAAACAGAAAATCCCCATACCGTCACCCGTATGAAGCAAAATAGTGATTTCCGCATCATTGAAAAGTTAGAAAGCTTTGTCCAGCACAACTACACGAGGAATATATCCATTCAAAGTCTTTGTAGCCATCTCTCCATCAGTGAATCCTATCTGTTTGAACTAACGAAAAAGTATCTGAATACAAGTCCAGGAAAATATATCGCCCAAGTGCGTATGAAAAGAGCGGAAACCCTCATTAAGAATTCTACTTGTTCCATCAAGGAGATCGCTTCCCTGGTTGGATTCAAGGATCCCCTCTATTTCAGCAGGGCCTTTAAGAAAATCTATGGAAAAAGTCCCACGGAATACGCCAAATCCATCCACTATTAGGTCCATGCACAGATCTTTATCATAGGATTCTCCATATTTTAGGGACAATTATCAATTCTCATGGCTGCAGGAGAATAGTACAATGATTTTTATAGACGATAAACGGGTAATACAAGAGGAAAGGAGTAGTCCATATGACGTTTTCCCTTAAGCCGGATTATGAAATGTCCAAAAAACGCTATGACGCTTTCTGGCATGGTGAAATCATCGATCGCCCCCCCGTCAGCATTGTCTTGCCTAAGGAAAATCCAAAGCCTGTTCCAACCAAATCCTATGCCAGCGAAGAAGAACGGTGGCTGGATGTAGACTTTCGAGCTGAAGCAATGGCCATTTCCCTATCCAATTATGAGTACTATGCAGACAGCCTCCCCATTGCATGGCCTAACCTGGGCCCTGAGATTTTCAGTGCCTGGTGCGGCTGTGGCTATAAATTCGGTCGGGATACGACCTGGACTGAACCCTGCGTCTTCGATTGGGAAAAGGATGGAGACAAGGCGGTGTTTGATCCCAACCATCCTCTGTTTAAGACTTTGATCCGATTTACCGAAAGGCTGTTGGAATTCGGCAAGGGGAATTTTATCGTGGGCTTGACCGACTTTCACCCCGGCGGGGACCACTTGGCGGCTCTACGGGATCCCCAGGTATTAGCCATCGATATGATTGAAAACTTGGACTATGTGAAAGAAAAGCTTAAGAGCTCCTATAAAGAATACTATCAGGTATATGATTTCTTCTACGAAATGCTTCGAGAGGCAGGAATGCCCATCACCTCCTGGACTCCCCTGATCCACGACGGACGCTATTACATTCCTTCCAATGACTTTTCCTGCATGATCAGCAAGAAGATGTTTGACGAAGTCTTCCTCCCCGGTCTGGTGGAGGAGTGCCGATTCTATGAGCGCTCCATTTACCATCTGGATGGTCCCAATGCCTTGCGTCATCTGGATTCCATCCTCGAAATCAAGGAGCTGGATGCCGTTCAATGGGTCTGTGGAGCGGGGAATGAAGAGTATGCCCGTTGGGTGGAAGTGTACCAGAAAATCCAAAACGCCGGCAAGAGCCTGCAGCTTTCGGATATTACTCTTGATGAATTGCCCTTGGTTTTCGAAACCTTGCGCCCCGAAGGGGTATGGTTTTCCTATATTCGGGGCATCGACAGCAAGGAAACCGCCGATGCAGTGCTAAAACGAATCAGTGCGTGGAAATAGATCGATGTCTTTTTTCGCGGATTGCAAAGGATGCATGAGAATTCAGGTAAATAAAAAAACGGACATTCTGTCCGTTTTTTTATTTACCTTTAAGGACGGCTACCAAGTGAAGGATTCATCGATAAGCCGCTGTCCTTCCTCCTCTGAAGGAGCATAGGTCTGAATGAACACACCCGTTTTTCCGAACCGCTTAACGAAATCTTTCACTTGATGGACTGGCATATGGGCATGAATGCATTTACCGGCATCCAAGGTCTTGCGATAAATGACATCCCAGCAGGGATCACCGCCATCGGGAGCCCCCGCCCCTGGTGTCCATTGAATACAATCCAGCGAATCAATGGATAGGAGGGAATCCAAATGCCGGATGGCATGGCTCCCGTCCAAATGATAGATGGTACAGTCCAGGGCATCACATTGCTGCTGCAGGTAGGGCAGGACGAATTCGTCAAACATGGCCGGTGAAATCATGGCTGAGAAATCGCATTGAAGCTTGGCTGTTTTCCCGGGTCCCCAGATGTTAAAGGCGGCAAAAGCGCTCCAGCCTTCTTCATCCTGAATCAGATCATACAGGGCGTTATAGGCTTCAAACCATACGGGAAGCAGTGCCTTCTGAAGCCTGTGGATTTCATCCGGAGCGTCAATCAGGTAGACAAGGGTCTCTTCCGTCCCCAGGAGTGCTGCCAGGGTATCTAAGTTTTCTATGAGATCCGGAAAGGTGACTAAGTAGCGTCCTCCGGCCCTCTCTACAGCCATCCGGGTTGTTTCCATCGTCCACCGCCACCAGGGTGAATCCTTGTGAAACTGGATAACAGCGTCCCTCACCTGATCAAAGCAGGGTTCATACCAGACAGTATCGGGCTCAAATACAGGCTTGGCTCCCAAAAATGTACCAAGGCTTCCGGGGCCCAGGTCTGCCCAAAGATAAGGAAACGCTTCTCCCAGGTAAGCCGTCCTCTCAAACTCCGTTTCCTTCTTCCGGAGGACCCCCTCTGCATTCAGCCATTGCTCCTCCATCGAGATAGCGTTCTTTTCATGTTCGTGGGCATCATTGCATGTGGAAAGCTGGGATCTTGGAGTCGTCACCACCATCAAGGGACGGTCCATCTCTTTGCGTTTCCACCAAGCCGTGAAACGCTCACGGGTTTCCTGCCAATTTTCCTTGAAATCCCCTTTCATTCCCCTCTACTCCTTTCTGATTCATTCTTACAGCTTATCTATCGCTGTACACGGCCGGAAAGGCCGCCCTTCATCAGACCATCCAGTTCTTCAAAAGACGCATGGTTGGCATCTCCCTCAATGGTATGTTTCCAGGCACACGCTGCTGCTGCGAAGTCCAACGCATAACGGCTGTCTTTTCCTATACACAAGGCGTAGATCAGTCCGGCTGCAAAAGCGTCTCCTCCACCCACCCTGTCAATGATATGAATACGATACTGCGGCGAATCGTAGAACTCCTTGCCATCAAATAGCATGGCTGACCATTCTGTATCAGAAGCAGAAGCCCCTTCCCTTAAAGTGATGGCAACGGCTTTTAAATGAAAACGATTGGCCAACTCCCGAGCCACATGCCTGCAATTTTCCATTCCCTGTCCCTCTGCGATGGGCTGAATACCGAAAATCTGTTGACCATGCTCCTCATTGGCAATGAGAATATCCGTATATTGAATGAGCTTCCCCATGACCCGGCTGGCTTCCTCCAAGGTCCATAGCTTTGACCGGTAATTCAGATCACAACTGATGGTTATTCCCATTTCCTTGGCTATCCTGCATCCCTCTTCCGTCAGTTGGGCCACCGATTCGCCAAGGGCAGGAGTAATACCGGAGAAATGGAACCAATCCGCACCGTGGAAAATTTTTCGCCAATCCCAATCCCCCGGCTTGGCTTGTGCCATCGAAGATCCAGCCCGATCATAGATCACACGGGATGGTCTGACGGATGCACCTTTTTCCAAGAAATAAATGCCAATCCTGTCTCCTCCCCGCACAACATGCCGGGTATCTACCCCATACCGCCGAAGTTCGTTGATGGCTCCATCCCCCAGGTCATTCTGAGGCAGTCTGGTAATAAAAGCAGCATCAAAACCCAATTGAGCCAGAGCAACCGCCACATTGGCTTCGCTTCCGCCATAAACAACATCCAGGCTATTGGCCTGTATCAGTCGAAGGTTGCCGGGAGGCGATAAACGAAGCATGATTTCCCCAAAACAGATTACCCTTTTCGTCATAACACATCCCCTTTCGCCTGCTTCCATTCCTGTCCCTATATCCGTTCGATCCCCCTGGCTTCCCGTATCCTGTCCAAAAACCGGATGGCCGTTTGTGTAATGGCTTCATAGTCTCCGGTTTTTGCCCCTTTAGTAAGGGAACTGCCTGCTCCCACAGCAACGGCCCCGGACCGTATCCACTCCCCTACATTGTCCACATCCACACCTCCGGTAGGCATGAGCTTGGCATAGGGAATAGGTCCCAGGATAGCCTTAATGATTTTCGGTCCAAAAAGCTCCCCAGGGAATATCTTGATGATATCCGCTCCTGCTTCCATTCCGGCTATGACTTCCTTGATGGAGGTTGCCCCTGGCATGGAAAGGATTCGATACCGATTGCACATTCTGATCACGTCTTCATTGAAATAGGGGCTCACGACATACTGAGCTCCGGCTAATATGGCAATTCTCGCCGTTTCCGGATCCATAACCGTCCCTGCTCCCAAAAGAATCTCACCCCTATGGTATTCCCTGGCCAGATCTCGGATAACCTGATCTGCTCCCGGAACGGTAAAAGTGATCTCAACGGCAGCCACTCCCCCTTTTATACAGGCTTCTGTGATACGAAGCGCCTGTTCGCTGGACACAGCCCGCACCACTGCCACCAATCCAACTTCTGTGATTTTGGCAATCACTTTTTCCTTATCCATGTCATCCACTCCATTTCTATACCCAAGCGTATATGATCCTGTGTTCTGACTCTATTATGCCATAGGGGGAATGGCAAATACAAGAAAAAGGAATGAGACCAAAAAAGAAAGAAATAACCCTGCCAACGAAGGATTATTTCTTTCTTTTGGCTAAAATCACAATCAAGTGTTTTTCACAAACCATTCCAGAAGCGCTTCTGCTTCCGACTGACTGGCTGTTGATGTGCCGTACATCACTAGATTGGGTTTCAACTCCCTATGGATGGCCTTGATTTCATCGGGAGTCCCCAATACCTGCACCGCCTTCCCCCCTTCCTGAACCTGCTTGAACAGATCGATATAGTCGACATGACTTCCGCGACCTGCTCCCGGTACATAGGAAAGGGTATGCAGTCCCTTACTGGCCAGTAAATCCTTGGTATGGACAAGGGCGCCTGGGCCGTCCCAATGGTATATGGCGTGTTTTACAATCTCTGCTTCCTCCTCCAAAGCCGGCAGTACCCACCTTCGAAACATTTCAGGACTAATCATACAGCTGAAATCACATTGCAGGACGGCTGCACCTTCCATGGAGTACATTCCGTGACAGTAGCCATACTCCTCCATCCTTCCAGCCTTGCTGATGGCTTCCCATATCTCCGCAAAGAGGGCACGGGCATCCATCATTGCCCTGTCAATCATTTCAGGCCGGTCTATCAAATCCATGCACAAACGCTGAGGCCCTCGGATGGCTGCAAGCAGATCCATGTTGGTATGGAGGTCTAGGGAGCTCAAAAGCATTTTCCCTGCCATCTTCTCTGATGCTCGACGGTAGAAGGTCAGCATCCGTTGCCAAAGGGGATTGTCTTCCTGCAATTGTAATGGAAAGACTTCTTCCCACTGCTCCACGAAGGGCTTGGACCAATTGGTTTCCGGCGAGTCTTCACTCCAACACAGTTCCGCTCCACAAAACGCAGCGATCTCATCAGGTCCAAAGCTAAGATATGCAGCAGGAACTGCTTCTCCGCCATAAAAGGTAGCTTCTGCGGATTCCAACATCCTATCGATAATTTCATCCATATCGCCAAATACTCGGTCCTGATATGTAACAGGATCTCTCCGAACCTTCTCATACCCCTTTTTGGGTGCCGTTACACATACAACCGGTCTGTCAATGATATCTCCCTCATAGTAAGCCTGCCATCGCCTGTTGGCTTCATCCAAATCAGGCTTAAAGGCCAGGGGAAAAGGTTTTCTGGATTCCTTTTTCATGAACTGCCTCCTTCTTTTCTATCCCATTTGAGGTTTCCCAAAATCTTGAATGGCACGGACAATTTGCGGAAAGCTCCTCTTCCAGACGCCGGGAGGTACATTCTCTGAGATCTGGATCCACAATCGCCCCGTGTGTCCTGCTTCCTCCAAGATCTGCCCGGCCTTGTTGTAAATAGTCTCCGGTTCAGCAAGATGAACAGATGAAGGAAAGTTCAACATCAATCGTTTTTCCGGCCACATGGCTGCTGCCTCAGCAGCGCTGGTATCATTATCCGGCGGTGGCGAAAAGGAATCCAATCCCATTATCCGACATTCTCCGATCGCTTTCCAAAGGGGTTTCAGGTCACCATCCATATGGACAACAACAGGTACCTTGTCATCCGCCAGCATATCGGCCAGTTCATTATATAAAGGTACACAGTATTTCCGAAAATTCCTTTCCCCGATGACCGGAGCGGTTATATTATCGGGGAAATTGACAAAGGGAAGATGTACCTTTTTATGGGCTTCCCATACCACCCGGAATATTCTCCTTTGGATATCGATCAGGATGGACACGCATTCCTCCACCAAATCCGGACAATCCACCATATGCAGGCATAAATCCAAAAGGGATACCCATTGTACCCAAAGCTGCTGATAAGGAGTCCTGTCTACGGCTACCATTGGAATTCCGTCATCTCCCAACTCCCATTGATCCCTTAAATAGGTCTCCAGATCCTCTAGAACGACGGTGTCCTTCAGATAGGCAATCAGAGCCGGGTAATCCCCCGGTTTTTCCACATAATGCTTCTTTACGGAGGCCGTACCATAGGTTGGCTCGAACAACCTTTCCTCTGTCAGTTCACCGGCCGGTGTATACAGAATGGTCCGCTCTCCCCGCAAACCTTCGCGATGGATAGTCTCCACCCGTACGTGGCAATTTGGGTGAACAAACCGATGGACCTTTGACCAGCGAAGCAGTCCCATGTTATTTCGCCCAAGGACCGACCATATTACCTCGTTGGGAGCTGCAATGCCATCATACTGGATAAAGGGTACCTGATCAATCTCTTCTCCACGGAGAACAGCCAGTATACGTTCCTTCATTGTCATTTTTCCCATAGATTCTTTTCTCCTTTTCCATTGAAATACTCCGCAGCATATATATAACGCTCCATCCTTTTTCGGTTGGAGCGCTATACCGTCCAAAGGAATGCATACAGTGAAATATCAAAGCGTAATGCCCTTCAGATCCAAATCCTCAGCGAAATGACAACTGACCTGATGTTCACCTAGCTGCCGCAGATGAGGTTCCTCCTCCTTGCAGATCTCCTTTGCATACCTGCATCGGGGATGGAAGATACATCCGGATGGGAGATTGCTGGGATCCGGGGCCTCCCCAGGCAGAATAATCCTCTTCTTCCGGTAGGCCAAATCTACCCGGGGCACGGCTGACAACAAGCTCTCCGTATAGGGATGCATGGGTTTCTGGAGAAGCTTCTCCTTGGGGGCCAATTCCACCAGTTTCCCTACATACATCATGGCGATACGATCACTTACATAGCGTACTACCCCCAGATCATGGGAAATAAAGAGGAAGGTAAGGTTCATCTTTTCCTGCATTTCCTTTAACAGGTTTAAAATCTGGGCTTGAATGGATACATCCAACGCAGAAACAGGCTCATCCGCCACCACCAAGTCCGGATTCAGGACAATCGCCCGAGCAATGGCGATGCGTTGCCTTTGCCCTCCACTGAAGCTGTGAGGATAGCGGCGCATATGCTCCTTTTGGAGCCCTACTTGCACCAAAATATGTTCCACCATTTCTTCCAGCTCTTTTCCCTTGGCGATGCCATTCACCAACAATGGTTCTCCGATGATGTCCAGAATGGTCATTCTGGAGTCCAGGGATGCATAGGGATCCTGGAAGATGATCTGCATGTGCCGTCGAAACTTCCTTAATGATTTCCGATCCAGTTCAGTGATGGAGACCTTTTCGTCACCATTATAAAAATATACCTTACCATCGGTAGGCTCATACAACCGCAAAATGGATCTTCCCAAGGTCGTTTTGCCGCACCCGCTCTCGCCCACCAATCCCAGGGTTTCACCGGCTTTGATCGTTAAATTTACCCCATCCACTGCCTTGATATACCCAATGGTTCGGCGTAGAAATCCCACCTGTATCGGAAAATGCTGTTTAAGGCCCTGTACCTCAAGCAGTACATTCTGTTGCTGAGTCATGTTATTCACCTCACAAATTCCCTATTTCACATATTTCCAACAGCTGACTCGATGCCCAGGTGACACTTCCACTGTGGGCGGACAGTTTTTCGGATCACAGACCCGGGGATCATATTCTTCACAGCGGTTATAGAAATAGCAACCCTCGGGCATCTCATAGGGACTGGGTATTGTTCCCTCAATGGGCTGTAGCTTTTCAAGTTCTCCTTCGACTTTGGGTATGGACTTCCATAATGCCCTTGTATAGGGATGAAGGGGATTATAGAAAATCTCCTCTACACTGGCCTGCTCCACGATCCGGCCTAAATACATCACGATAATCTCATCGGCAATTTCAGAAACCACCGCCAGATTGTGGGTTATCAACATAATGGACATACCCGTTTCCTCCTGCAGCTGGCTCAACAGCTCCATCAACTGGGCTTGAATGGTGACATCCACAGCTGTGGTGGGCTCATCCGCAATCAACAGCCTGGGGGAGCAGGACAAAGCCATGGCAATCATGGCGCGCTGCAGCATACCGCCACTGAATTGATGAGGATAGCCATCCACCCTCTTCTCCGGCTTTGGTATCCCTACCTTTCTCAGCAGTTCGATGGCCATTTCCCGTCCCTCTTTTTTACTGATATGCTTGTTATGGATTTGGATTGCTTCAACGATCTGCTGTCCGATCGTATTGAGGGGCCCAAAGGAGCGCATAGGTTCCTGGAAGATCATGCTGATCTCCTTTCCTCGGATGCTGCGGAGCTCTTCCCCATCAGGATCCAACTTGGCCAAATCGATCACGCCCTGTCGGTCAGGCAAATGGAGTAGGATCTCCCCTTCCTCAATCTTTCCGGGAGGAGATGGTACAATCTGGAGGATGGATTGGGCCGTGACGGATTTCCCGGAGCCACTCTCTCCAATGACTCCCAGGGTTTGTTCCTTCTTGATATCAAAGCTGATACCATCTACCGCTCTGACCGTTCCCTCATACAAATGGAAATAGGTCTTCAGATTCTTCACTTCAACCAACACATTGTTTTGATCAGTCATCTATCTCACCTCACCCTGAATAAGGATCGGCAGCATCACGCAAACCGTCTCCGAGGAAATTAAACAACAGCACTGTAACGATTACAAAAAAGGACTGGAATCAATTGCCACGGATGATGGGCAACAGCCACCACGTTTTGAGCATCCTGAAGCAGTACACCCCAGCTTATGGCTGGCGGTTGAAGTCCCAGACCCAGGAAACTCAATGAGGTCTCTCCCAGAATCATGCTTGGTATGGATAAGGTAATGGAAACGATGAGATAGCTGGCAAAGGAAGGCAACAGATGTTTTGTAATAATACGCCATTCGGTGGCTCCTGCTGCACGGGCTGCCATGACGAAGGCCTCCTCCCGCAAAGCAAGGAACTTACCCCGTACCACCCGTGCCAGGCTGCACCAACCTACAATGGAAAGCAGAACCGTAATGGCGAAGTAAATCCGTACGGGAGACCAATCCCTTGGAAGGGCGCCCGATAAGGCCATCCACAAGGGAAGGGTTGGAATTGAAATCAAAAACTCAATCACCCGTTGAATGATGTTATCCACCACACCTCCGAAGTATCCGGAAATGCTGCCAATAAGGATTCCAAGGATAAAGGAGATAAAAACACCTACCAAACCAACTGACAGGGATATCCGAGCGCCATAGACAATCCGTGAGAAGATATCCCTACCCATGGTATCGGAACCGAACAGGAAAATGGGTATATCTCCCTCTACCGTGAACAGATGGATATCGCTTTTAATAAAGCCCCAAAGCTTATAAGGATCTCCTTTGGCAAAAAAGCGGACCGGATATTTCTGATCTTTATCCAAGATGGTGATCATGCGTAGTGTCTCCGGATCCCTTTCCTGCTTAAATCCGTAAATGAAGGGGGATCTGAATCCTTCTTTTGCATCGTAGATTCGAATAAAGGAGATGGGAGCGCTTAAATACTCCTCAAAACGCTTATTCCCATCATAGGGAGCCACAAACTCTGCGAATATAGCTATGAAATACAGGATGGACAAACCCACAACCGCTATCATGGCTAGCTTGTGCATGGTAAACTTGCGCCAGATCAGCTGCCATTGCGATGCATAATAAAAGCGTTCACTCTCAAACTCTTTCTTGCGTACCTTTTTCTGGATTTTCTGTGGGTTTTGCTTCCGATTGATGATCAATTTCATGATTCCACCCCCTGATAGCGGAATGCGGGGATCAACCCAAGCCAGCAGGATATCTGAAATCAATGTCCCTATAATGGTTAAAGTACTCAGTATCAACATGAACCCTCCAGCCAGATACATATCCTGGAGCATAATCGACCGTAGGAAAATGGGTCCGCTGGTGGGGAGATTCATGACAATGGAAACGATGGTTTCTCCCGAGATAATGGAAGGCAGCATCCAGCCAATTGTACTGATCAATGGGTTGATGGCTACCCGTACCGGATACTTGAACAATAGAACAGAGTTTTTCAACCCTTTGGCCTTGGCCGTCACCACATATTGTTTCTTTAATTCATCCAGCAGCGTCCCCCGCATCACTCGGATGATACTGGCTGTGCCCGAAACACCCAGAATGATAATGGGCACCCAAATACGCTTCAGCATATCAAGGACCTTTGCAAGGCTCCATGGAGCTGTTGCATACTCCGACGAAAAGAGGCCGGTTACGCTGATACCAAGCTTGGAAAAACTAAACCAAATGACTACCAGGGCGAGTACAAATCCCGGGGTTGCTAAACCAATAAAGCCCAGGAAGGTAAAAAAGTAATCAAACAAGGAATATTGGTGGGTTGCCGAATAGATGCCGATTGGTATGGCAACAAGCCAAACAAAGATGATGGTTAGCAGGGATACAGTAGCTGTCAAGGCAATCCGTTCCCCGATCACATCCAATACAGGTTTGTTCCATTGGAAAGTTGAGTCCGTATAATGGTGTAAAATAGGTTTCCTAAAATAAGGGAGCCATTAACAAATTCCTCAGTTAAAATATAAGTTGGAGAAACAAAATTCTAAAAGGAGGAATTTGAATGGCTCAATATAAGATTACCGTAAATCAGGAACTTTTGCATCAACTTTTTTTAGGAAATAACAAAGATTCCGGCGTAGCAGCTCTATTGGAATCGGTACTGAACCAGATCTTGCAGGCTCAAGCCACTGAACAGCTTAAAGCTGAACCATATGAACGTACCGATGAAAGACAAGGATATCGCAACGGTACGCGCCCTCATCCGCTAACCACTCGTGTAGGGACCATAACCTTAAATGTACCTCGTTTTCGTAATGGTCAGTTTTCTACTGAAATGTTTGCCCGGTACCAGCGAAGCGAACAGGCCTTGATGCTGACACTGATGGAAATGGTGATCAATGGGGTGTCCACACGCAAGATCAGCCGTATCACAGAAGAACTATGCGGCACTGAGTTTTCCAAGTCCACGGTTTCAGATTTATGCAAGAAACTGGATCCGATTGTAAAAGCATGGAATAACCGGGACTTGGGTGAGATGGATTATCCCTTTGTATTAGTGGATGCTTTGGTACTTAAAGTTCGTGAAGATGGCCGCGTCCGTTCCCGGAGCGCAATGATATCCATCGGCATAAACACGGAAGGTTACCGAGAGGTTATAGGTCTCATGCTGGGCGACAGTGAATCCGAAGCCAGTTGGGGCGAGTTCTTCTCCTGGCTCAAAAAGCGTAATCTGCGAGGCGTAGATCTGTTCGTGTCAGATGACCACAGGGGTCTGGTAAAGGCCGTTCGCACTCACTTCCAGGGTGTTGTCTGGCAGCGCTGCCAAACTCACTTTATACGCAACATCATGGATGTTACGCCTAAATATATCAGGGAGGAACTTTATCCACATTTGCAGGCCATTTTGGATGCACCGGATATAGACACTGCCCGATTATTGTTGAATCAAACCCTGGAGACATTTGAGAAAAAGGCACCAAAGGCCATGCAGGTGCTTGAAATGGGCTTTGATGACGCTACGGCAGTACTTGAATTGCCGGTAAAATATCGGCGGCGTCTCCGCACGACAAATGCTGTTGAGCGAGTAAACGAAGAGATAAGACGCCGTGAACGAATCATTCGTATTTTTCCGAACCGGGAATCGGCAGTTCGACTCATCGGAGCCTTGCTTATGGAGCTTGATGACAAGTGGTCAAGCGGAAAAAAGTATTTGGATATGAATGAATATCTACAATGGCAAAAAGAACAAAAGCAGAGCAGTATTCGAAGGGATATTGCGTATGCAATATGTTAATCCTTGAACACTGCCTAACAACTATCTCCAGCGAAGTCAGGCATCCAGTCAAGGGTCCGCGAAGCGGAGGCGTAGCCTTTACCCTTGACTGGTGACCGGCGAGCTGGATAATCTAAATGGCAGTGTTCAGGGCGATAATAACTGAGGAATTTACACACTATTTTGGACTTGATCATAGTACAAGCAAAACACAAAATCAACAAATCTTCAGAATATTATAAATATTTATACTTTTATACTTTTTTCGCCCTTATTCTACATATTACGGGTTTATTTTTAGTACTTATTCGCTGTATATCGCTATAAATATGCTATCTATTCCATGCTATAATGATGATATGTATGATATGTATTAATTGTAAATCCTTTCCTATACATATCGATTTTTTTATAGAGAGGAGAGGGAAACATGCACCCCATCATCGAGCCTGTTCCTCTTTTGAGTTCCTTTTTTCCCGACCTCACCATCCGCAGCATCAAATCCATGGGCAGTGGCTTTAGCAGCGATGTGTACCTGGTCAATGACCGTCTTGTATTCCGCTTCGCGAAAAACCAGGAAACAGCCAGGAAATTTCAAATTGAATACAAGCTTTTACCTCTCATCCAACCCTATATACCATTCCAGATCCCCAATCCCCAGTGGATCGTTTCGGATTTTGAGGCGCCGGTACACGGCATCATAGGCTATGAAATGGTGCCAGGTTTTCCTTTAACGCCCCCGCTCACCCAAGAGCAGATCAATCTCTTATCTCAAGGGGTAGCTTCTTTTTTAGTTTCCTTGCATCAGATTCCCCTGTATAAATTCAATAAAATCGACATACCCGTGTGTAATTACACAGAGAATGAGCTTATCCAAATACGTTCAGAGCTTTTACCTCGATTGAGGGAAACCCTTACCGCCGATGAATATACCGATATCGAAGACTGGTGGGAAACACTATTAAACTATAATATCTTTCATCTCTATGAACCCAGATTATGCCATGGCGATTTGTGGTATGAAAACATTCTCGTGAATGGCGATCGAAACCGAATTACCGGTATTATCGATTTCGGCGAGATTTCCCTTGGCGATCCCGCCAGGGACCTGGCTGTACAGCTTTATCTAGGAGTAGACTTCTTCAAGGATGTATACAATCAATATATAAGCAAAATGGGTTATTCCTGTCCCCATCTCATACAACGTGTCAAGCTTCATTGGGAACTCAGAGAACTGATTGGACTACACTACTGTATCAAGCACAAGGATTGGGATGAATTCCGGGAAGGGAATAGAAAAAATCAGAACCTGGGGGATCCTTGGAAAGAAACCCTTTGGATCATGCTTTGGATGTGTTGTTTTGATTTCCCGAATATTTACATTGTCATCAGCCAACCTGTCTTCCGCGCTTTATTCTTAACTTGTAGTCTGTAGGAGTTGTTCCTTCCACTTTTCGAAAAACTCTGTAGAAATAGCACACATCGTTAAAGCCTACAAAGGAGCAGATTTCCCGGATCGGCCTATCACCGCTATGCTGCAGCAATTCTTTGGCTCGATTAATCCGATATGTATAAAGGTATTTTGTAAAATTTACTCCTGTAACTTCTTTGAAAATCTTGCTGAGATAGCTACTGCTCAGATAATACTTGCCTGAAAGGTCGTTAAGGGTTATCTGCTTTTGGAAGTTCTCGGTGATGTACTCCTTAATTTCATCCACCATCTTTTGATAAGTTCCATCAATATGCATATAAATAACAATCACCCCTTACGCTATCGAATCATCTGGTTATGACCAACCCAATAAACTCGTCTTTTGCTATAGATGTTCCATAGAATCAACTACCTTTTCCCCGGCAGATCCCTCTTCCCATATACCTCCCTTCGTATCCTATAGAGCTGCTCTACCTGTTTTTCATCCAGAAATTTTTCACCACCCAACACACGGGCATAAATCGCGATGGATGCATAGTGCTCCAACGTTTCCATTTTGAAATATGCATCCAAGGAGTCTATCCCAACTGTTAAGGCTCCATGATTCGCAAGCAGAAGTGCGTCTGCACTTCTGATATGCTTTTCTATGGATGCAGGGAGCTCATCGGTGGTGGGTGTACCATATTCAGCATAAAGAGATATTGCCAAGTGAGAAAATCACCTCCGGGAGGGCGATTCGATCAAGAGGCAGATTCGCTACGGCAAAAGCTGTTGCTTTAGGCGGATGAGCATGTACAATAGCCCTCACATCCGGCCTTGTACGAAAAACAGCAAGGTGCATTTTCATCTCGGACGAAGGCTTCCCAGTGCCATTTAGAACCTTGCCATCCATATTCACCTTTATTAAGTCCTCCACAGCCATATACCCCTTGGATATACCCGTAGGCGTAATCCAGATTTCGTCCTCACCAACCCGAACACTGATATTTCCATCATTTGCAGCTACAAAGCCCTTATAATGCAATCTTTTTCCTACTTCAACAATGTCCTGTTTTATCCTGTCCTCTTCCATTCTCCTCATCCCTTTCAATACCCAATCGTCTCCAACACCCCCTCTTTAATCCTCTCAAAGGAGGGGATACAGTAGTTTTCCATAATAGGCGAAAATGGTACCGGTGTATCCAGAGCAGCTATTCGCTTGATGGGGGCTATCAGATATTCAGGTATGGATTCCGCAATCACAGCAGCCACTTCTTGCCCCCCATCCTCCCCGCTTTGTACATTCCTCAACAATAACAACCCTTCCGGTCTTTTGAATAGAAGCAAAGATGCATTCTGTATCCAGCGGGACCAGGCTTCGCAAATCAATTACTTCACAGGAAATGCCTTCCTGCTCTAACTCTTGGGCCACAGCGAATGACCGGTGAAGCATCACGCAGGGTTGACAGGATCGTAACATCCTTGCCTTCCTGGATAATGGCGGCTTTACCTAAAGGGATAGTATAGTCTTCCTTGGGAACATAACAGGATGCATCCACAGTCCCCCTTTTCAGCCCGAGCTCCTTTTGATCCATATAAAAGCTTATGCTCGAAAATCATAACCGGATTATCATCTCGCTACAGCTGCCTTCAGCAATCCTTTTGCATCGTATGCATTGGAAGGGCATACCACCTTGATGCCAGGAACATTGATAAACCAAGATTCCATAGAATGGGCATGCTGGGCCCCCCCGATTGGGACGCTCCTACGGGAGCACGCATGACAAGGGGCACCTTCACCTTTCCGCCCGACATATAACGCATCATGGAAATCTGGTTAACAATCTGGTCCATGGCACAGAACAGGAAATCCCCGTACTGAACATCTGCAATAGGGCGCATCCCCATCATTGCACTCCCCAGGGCAGCGCCGAAAAGGGCAATTTCCGAAATTGGAGTGTTGATCATTCGTTCAGGGAAGAGCTTCTCCAGACCCAGCGTAACTGTAAAGGCTCCACCCCACCCACCTGTGATCCCTATATCTTCTCCCATACAAATCACGGACGCGTCCCGCTCCATCTCTTCGATGATTCCTTCCCGCAGCGCTTCGGCAATTGTCAGAATCCGATTCTCGTCATGTTGAGACATATTTTCACTCCTTACGCTGTACATTCCTACACTTTCACTATCTGACTATACATCATCATTCCATCAGACGAACACATCCTCCAGGGCATCCTCTGCCTTGGGATACGGCGATGCCTGGGCGTATGCTATGGAATCTTCAATAGCCTCTTCCACCATCCTGTCGATCTTATTCAAAACATCCTCTGTACACAGACCTGCTTCCAACAGTTTCCTCTTATATATGGGAATTGGGTCTCTCTCCATCCAATAAGCCTCTTCTTTTTTGTCCCGGTACAAATTCGCATCCCGGCGGGAATGACCGCATCGTCGATAGGTTTTTAACTCCAGTAAAGCAGGACCGCCCCCGTTCCGAGCTTTCTCAATCACCCGTTTTGCTGCCCTATACACTGCCAAAACATCATTTCCATCCACAGCCACCCCTTCAATGCCGTATGCAGCAGCCCGATCTGAAATGTTCTTTAATTTGCAGACCATCGATATTGGTGTCGAAGCACCGTATAAATTATTTTCACATACAAACACAGCCGGAAGGTTATAGACTGCTGCCATATTAATGCCTTCATGAAATGCCCCTTCGTTGCTGGCCCCATCTCCAAAGAAAGATACTGCTACACTCCTCTGCCTCTTTAACCGAAAGGCTAAGGCAACTCCGGTAATAATGGGTATATTGGCTCCAACGATGGCGATGGCAGGAATCATTCCCTTATCGAGATCCCCAACATGCATAGAACCTCCCTTTCCCTTGCAGCATCCCGTCGTTTTACCAAACAATTCAGCCATTAGTTCACGAAAGGTCAGCCCCTTCGCAATGGCATGGCCATGGGGCCGGTGGGTGGATCGCAATTACATCCCCCTCTTGCAGAGCGGAGCAAACACCTACAGCACAAGCTTCCTGGCCATCATATTGATGGATGGTTCCCGGCATGATACCCTCAAGGAAAAGATATCGGATCCGCTCTTCGAATTTCCGTATGCCTACCATTTTTTCATACATGGTAAGGGCCTTTTCTTTCCCGATTGCATGAAAAAGTTCTGACATAATAATTATCCTTTCAATGTTTCTAGTTTCTCTTTCAAAGCCTTCATAAAGCTGGCTGCATAGACACCATTCACTACCCTGTGATCGACTGACAATGTCAAGGTCATCATAGGACGAATATGAATCCCTCCATGAACAGCCACTACCCTGTCCTGAATGGCGCCAACAGCAAGAATTGCCACCTCCGGAGGATTGATTACAGCCGTAAAGGAGGAAAGCCCGTATGCGCCTAGATTGGTTACAGTAAATACCCCTCCCGAAAGATCCTCCTGTTTTAATGTTCCATTCCGGACGGCATCCGTCAAACGCTGTATCTCTGCTTCAACTCCTCTTATATCCAATCCACCCTTGCCAATATTCTTTACAACGGGTACATAAAGGTCATCCCCCTTCGAAGCGGCAAAGCCGATATTGATCTGCTTTGCCAGGATACGACCTTCCTCACTGTACCGGCAAATCAGGTAGGGAAAATCCTTCAAGGTATCAGCCACACTATGCAACAGCATTGCATTATAAGAAATCTTTTTACTGGAAGCAGACCGTAAGGCATCATGGCAGCAGCATCCACATCGATACGGAAATACACATGGGGGATGGTTGTCTTGCTCTTGGTCATGTTGCCGGCGACAACCTTCCCAACCCGCGTAAAGGGGATGATACCATCCGATTGAACAGGGACCATTTCTTTCTCCTCAAGAGGCATAGTTTTTCCTGTTTCTTGGGCAGCCTCATGGGCTTTCAAAATATCCTCCCGTAGAATCAGTCCATTTGGCCCTGTGCCTCGAATACCCGCCAGGTCGATACCCATACTTTCAGCAGTTTCCGTACCATAGGTGAAACCCTCATATCCTTTTCCTGAGGTGGTGGGAGGAGTGACTTCTCTCCTTTTAGCTATTGAACTACTGGATTCTGGCTTTGCTTTGTCAGATATGTTGTAGATGTCTTCATGATCTCCGATGTAGGCAATTATTTCTCCTGATGCTACTCATCATCCGGGTGGGCAACAATTTTCTTCAGATATCCGCAGCAGAAGGACTCCACTTCCATGGCTGCCTTATCCGTCTCCACCTCGAGAAGGGGTTCTCCCCGTTTCACCTCTTCCCCTTCCCGTTTGAACCACCGGATAATTTTCACCTCATCATTGGTGGTGCCCAGGTTGGGCATCCGAATTTCTCTCAGCATCTTTCAACCATCCTTCACTCCAGGCTTTCCAAGCCCATAAAATATTCATAAAGGGCTATCTGATGATAGAAGCCTTCCTTCTATCATCAGATACTCATTGTGTAGGAGGGTATATCACCTTTAAACATCAGTCCAGCTTCATCATATGAGGCCGTAAGGCTTCACTGGCACGCAGCCATTGGGGTGCGGGCCGCTTGGGCATCCCCCATTTTTCCAAGGCATGTTTCAACTCAACATTTTCAGGTTTTTTGGCAAATGCGATAAACTCATCGTCCATTGTAGTTTCCATTGCGCCCTGGATGGCCTGGCGCCAAGCCTTGGCACCGGCTGTGTAACCATCGGGATGACCCAGCATCCCTCCACCGGAGGGGATGACAATATCCGGTCCATATTCTCCAACCAATATGGGAGCCAATCCCGGATATGTTCCTGCGCAAGGCATGGGTGCAGTTGGCTTTATATGGCCCAGGGGAGCCAGCTTGACTTGGGCAGTCCGAAGACCCTTCTTCATGGGATACCATGGGAATGGAGGAATAGATGGTTGGCGTAAGCATCAAGTCAGCTCCGCACAGCCGGCAGAGCTTGCCAAAAACAGGCCAGGCGATATGATGCATCCCGGCAATCATGTGGGAACCGTGCATCATAACTGGTATATCAATAGCCGGATCTTCGCT